>JBFMFR010000045.1:0-56772 GCA_040752025.1 Chloroflexota bacterium
ATGCTTATGCTGCCTTGGCTTCGGTCATCGATACTGCCGCTTTGAAAGGCAGCAACGCCTTTGACGCCCTTCAATCCCTGATCGGCAAGCCTGCTCTACCACTCCCTGATACCCTGTGAGTAGATACCTCATTTTTATCCGGTATAATCGCTGATATGCGTAATTTACTGATCGCCCTGGTTTTGATGCTGGGTATTGTCTTTGTATTCGTGAATATCGCCGAAGTACAGGCAATTGCTGAAACCTTACAGCGGGGAGATTGGCGTTACCTGTTCCTGGCAGTCGCGATTCAGGCTGTGTGGATACTCAATGTGGCAGCATCTTATCGTGCTGTCTACCGAGCGATTGGATTGGAGGAGTGTATCGAGCGATTGTATTTACTGGCGGCGGCGGCGAATTTCGTCAACGTGGTAGCGCCCAGCGGAGGTGTTGGGGGTATGGCGGTTTTCATTGCTGAGGCCAGGCGTAAGGGTTATTCTCCAGCGCGGGTAACCGTGGCGGGCGTTTTGGTAGTACTATTCGATTATTCCGGTTTTCTATGCGTGCTGTTTCTGGGATTGTTGGTGCTGTTCCGGCGAAACAACTTGAATGCGACGGAACTGATTGCCTCGGGCATCCTGGTGATGGTGGCAGCGGTGCTGGCAGCGCTGATCTATTTGGGTATGCGTTCAGCACAGGCGATGGGGCGGGCGCTGGCCTGGATGGCGAGGCTGGTCAACCGGTTGTTGATGCCCTTTATCCACCGTGAATACCTCTCAGAGGAGCGCGCCCACTCTTTCGCCCAAGAGGCTGCTGGTGGGTTGAGCCTGCTGGGCAAAAAACCCGAAAATTTGCTGATGCCGATGGCATTGGGCCTGAGCAGCAAAGCCTTGTTGATCTCGATCTTATTCCTGGTATTTTTAGCATTTCGTGTGCCCTTTTCGGTGGGGACTTTGATCGCAGGCTTTAGTATAGGTTATCTTTTCATGATTGTATCGCCTACGCCAGCCGGGATTGGCTTTGTGGAAGGTGCGTTGACCCTGGGGTTGCGTTCTCTAAATGTCCCGCTGGGCGCGGCCACGGTGGTAGCCCTGGCGTATCGCGGGATCAGCTTGTGGCTGCCGTTGTTTTTCGGGATGTTCGCTTTTCGCTGGCTTTCGCACCAGAACCAGCCGGCGATTTCGGATTAATAATCCCGCCCTTGACTTCTTGACCAAGCGGATGTATGATTCGCCGCTTGATGTTTTGATGGTAATTGCAGGTCTAATGAAATGATAAAAGTAAAAGATCAAAATGGGGCGACCGTGATGGTGCGCACAGCGGAAGACCAGCCGCAGCGCTCCTGGCGTTCCTGGTTAGTTGGACGACCCTTGCCAACGGCGGATGCACCGCATCAAACGATCGGTAAGGCGATTGGCCTGGCTGTCTTCGCCTCCGATGCCCTGTCTTCAACGGCATATGCCACGCAGGAGATCATGTTCATCCTGGTGGTAGCAGGAACGGCGGCTTTTCAATACGTTTTCCCGATCGCGATTGCGATCGTGATTCTGCTGGCGATCGTGGCGCTTTCGTACGAGCAGACGATCCATGCTTACCCAGGCGGCGGCGGGGCATATATCGTGGCGCGGGATAACCTGGGAGACCTGGCTGCACAAATGGCCGGCGCGGCCTTGCTGACCGATTACATCCTGACGGTAGCCGTCTCGGTCTCGTCGGGCGTGGCGCAAATCGTTTCAGCGTTCCAACCCCTTTACCAATACCGGGTGATCCTGGCGGTGGTTCTGGTAGCCTTTATCACTTTGATCAACCTGCGAGGCGTGAAGGAATCGGGGGCGTTTTTTGCATTTCCCACCTATTTTTTCATCGTGATGATGTTCATTACGGTGGGGAAAGGAATTTATCTGTATATCACGGGCGACCTGGGCGTGGTGAGCGGCGCAGCCGAGGCGGAAGCTGTGCACGCCCTGGAAGCGATTACGCCATTCTTGATCCTGCATGCTTTTTCCAGCGGCACAGCGGCCTTGACTGGTGTGGAGGCTATCTCGAATGGCATCACTGCATTCAAGGAGCCGCGCAGCCGTAATGCAGGCATCACGCTGATCTGGATGGCGGTTCTCCTGGGGTCATTGTTCCTGGGGATCTCGTTCCTGGTCGGGCCGATCCAGGCCTTTCCATCTGAGCTGGAAACGGTGATTTCGCAGTTGGCTCGCACCGTGTACGTTGAGGGCGGGTTCTTTTACCTGGCGATGATCGCAGCAACGACTGTGATCCTGGTGCTGGCAGCAAACACTTCGTTTGCAGATTACCCTCGCCTGAGCGCTCTGCTGGCGGCAGACGGCTTCCTGCCACGGCAGTTCGCCTTCCGTGGCAGCCGGTTGGTGTATTCACGGGGAATCGTGGCGCTGGCGTTTTTTGCATCGGTTTTGATTGTGATTTTCCAGGCCAGCGTGACTGCGTTGATCCCGCTGTACGCTATCGGCGTGTTCCTGTCTTTCACGCTATCGCAAGCCGGTATGGCGCTGCGCTGGCGCAAGATCGGGCGTTTGCAAGAAGGGGAAGAGCGGAAAGAGCGCGGTTCGACGCTGCACTATGACGCCAGGTGGCAATTGAAAATGGTGATCAACGGTTTTGGGTCGGTGTGCACGGCGATTGTAATGATGGTGTTTGCCGTGACCAAGTTCAGGGATGGGGCCTTTGTGGTCCTGATTGTAATCCCTCTGCTGGTGGGGTTCTTCCTGGTTGTGTACCGCCATTATCGTAGCCTGGCGCGCTCGCTGTCATTGGATTATTATGGCGAACCGCTGCGGGTTGGCCGCCACCGGGTGATCGTGCCGGTAAGCGGCGTGCACCGCGGCTCTCTGGTAGCCCTACATTATGCCCAGGCGCTTTCGGATGATGTGACCGTGCTGCACGTGTCCATCGACCCGGAAGAGACCGACAAAGTGCGCGAGAAGTGGGAGCGCTGGGGGAATGGCATCCGCCTGGTTGTCCTCGAATCGCCTTACCGCCTGTTCCTGGAGCCACTGCTGAAATATATCGAAGAGATTGCCGATACGCGCCAGCCGGGTGAAATTATCACGATTGTGGTGCCGCAGTTTGTGCCTAAACACTGGTATTACAACTTCTTGCACATGAATACAGCCTGGTTGCTGCGTTGGGCGCTGCTGCTGAAGCGTAATATCGTCGTAACGGATGTGCCTTATCAGGTCGAATAGTTGATTGTGGAGTTGTGTTTGCGATGAACATGATAGTGGTTGGATGTGGACGAGTCGGGGCGGAACTGGCTTACCGGCTTTATCAGAAGGGGCATGCGGTCACCGTGATCGATCAAACCGATGCGGCTTTTCATAACCTGCCGATCGATTTCCGCGGCCGCACTGTGGTGGGGGATGTGATGAATCAAGATGTGCTCCGGCGGGCAGGTATGGAAGATGCACACGGGGCAGCCATTGTGACCAGCAGCGACTCGGTCAATGCAGTGATCGGGCATCTGGCCCGGACGATCTTTGGCGTGCCAATCGTAGCGGTGCGCAACTACGACTCGCGCTGGCGACCGCTGCAAGAAGTTTTTGGCTTGCAGATGGTAAGTGCATCGAGTTGGGGCGCGCAACGGATCGAAGAGTTGTTATACCAGCAACAAACCCGCACAGTTTTCTCGGCCGGTAACGGCGAGGTGGAATTGTATGAGTTCGCGGTACCAGAGGCCTGGAGCGGGCGCAGCCTGGGGGAACTTTTACCTCGGCAGGATTGTATCCTGGCAGCACTGACGCGCGCCGGGCGGGCGCTGCTGCCCGATTGTGATATTGAACTGCTGCGAGGGGATTTGATCCTGGTGAGCGCTACCCTGGAAGGCAGCGAGGCATTACAACGCCAGTTGCGCAACGCACCGGGACCTGGAAAGGCGGAGGAATAGGATATGTTCGTGTTGATCGCCGGTGGAGGCCGTACCGGAACACAACTGGCCTATTTATTGATCGAGCAAAACCACCAGGTACGCGTGGTGGAGCACCGCCGCGAAGTGCTTTCGCGCTTGCACCGCGAACTGCCCACTGAGATCATCTACGAGGGCAATGCCACGGAGTTGGAGGTATTAGAGCATGCCGGTATCCACCAGGCGAACGTGCTGGCAGCCTGTACATCCTTGGATGAGGATAACCTGGTGATCTGTTTTTTGGCCCGCGAACGCTTCAAGGTGCGGCGCACGATCGCGCGGATCAACAACCCGCGTAACGCCTGGCTATTCGATGAGAAGTTTCACGTTGATGTGGCGCTCAATCACTCGGCAGTGATGGCCAGCCTGATCGAAGAAGAAATGTCGTTGGGGGATATGGTTACGTTGACGAAGCTGCGCCGGGGCGACTATTCCCTGGTGGAAGAGAAAATTCCAGCAGGCGCGCCGGGCATTGGCATCCCGCTCAAAGACCTGGGGCTGGTGGATAGCTGCGTGATTGCGGCGATCATCCGCAACGGCAAAGTGGTCGCGCCGCGCGGCAACATCGCCTTCGATGCTGGGGATGAGATTTTTGCGATCACAGACCGCAAAGGTGCCGAGCAATTGCGAAATTTGTTCGCTCCTGGACAAACTACAGATTGATCGAGATACCCTGCTAAATATCCTCGTAACGAACGTTCACGTTGGTGGTGTTGTTGCCCAGGTCAACGCATTGAAGGACAACTTCTTTGCCGTTTGTTGCTCCCTGGAAAACCAGGCTGCAAGTCTTTTCATCGATGACGGTCAGTAGTTTATATTCGCTCAAACCTTGTTTGGTGAAGGCGTCTCGGTAGAAAGCGATCACCTCATCTATACTCAGGTTAGTCTGGAAGTTAATTGCATCTTCGTTGAGCCGATTGAAATTCTGCACATCATCGGGCAAGGGAAAAGGTGAATCGATCGGGGCGACTGTGGGCTCGGTGAGTTCAGGCCTGGTCTGGGTCGCGGCGGGCGGCTGGGTTGGCTCTGGCGGCTGAGTGGGTTCCGCGGGCGCGGATGTTGAGTCGGGGGCCTGGGTCGGGGGAACAGTGGGCTCAAGTTCGCCGGGGCTGAGGAGCTGGCAGGCCAGGCTGGCGGTGATCAAAATTACAAGGGCCAGGACCCACGAGGGGGATAACTTCTTCATGATGAAAAACCTCCGTAGCATGAATATTGGAATGTCAGGAGATCATTTTACTATATCCTGGTTGGACTTCGCAGGATTATCCCCGGTTTGGGGTGCTGATTGGCGCTAATCAGGTTCGCTTTCGGCTGTGTGCTAAATGACGGCGATAATGCAGGGTATAATCAAGGAAATCACGATTGAAACGCCCGGAGCGTGACATCACTGAGAGGGTACGCAGCCAGAACGGCGTATCCAGCTTGCAGAAACAATTCAAATTTCGGAGAATGCTATGCCTACGATTGGAAAGTCTGTACCGCGCATCGATGCGGTTGCCAAAGTCAAAGGTGAGGCGCGGTTCCCAGGGGATATTAACCTGCCCAACCAGGCCTACATGAAGATCTTGTTCGCCGGACGCCCGCATGCGATCGTCAAACGGATCGATACTTCGAAGGCCGAAGCGTGCCCGGGCGTCCTCGCGGTGTTCACAGCCAAGGATGTGCCGGTGAACGAGTATGGATTGATCATGCCTGACCAGCCGGTGTTGTGCGGGCCGGGTTCGAGCAAGCTGCATGCTGACCGGGTGCGTTTCAGCGGCGACCAGGTGGCGCTGGTGGTGGCCGAGACGGAGGCGCTGGCTGCCCAGGGGCGCGACCTGATCGAGGTGGAATACGAAGATCTGCCGGTGGTAAGCGATGTATTGGATGCATTTGAGGCTGGTAGTCCGCGGCTGCACCCCGAGCTGGATTCGAATGTCTTTTGCCATTATCGCATCCGCAAAGGGGATGTGGAAGCAGCTTTCGCCCAGGCAGACGTGATCATCGAAGGCGAGTACCGCACTCCGGCGCAAGAACACGCATTTTTGCAGCCGGAGGCTGGCCTGGCTTATATCGATGAACAGGGGCGGGTGACGGTGAATGTGGCCGGGCAGTGGACGCACGAGGATCAAGAGCAGATCGCTCACGCCCTGGGCCTGCCTTTGGAGCAGGTGCGCGTGCAGTACCCAGCCATTGGGGGGGCCTTCGGTGGGCGTGAGGACATGTCAGTGCAGATCGTGCTGGCGCTGGCGACCTGGCGTTTGCACCAGCGCGGCATCCAGCGGCCGGTGAAGATCATCTGGAGCCGGGAGGAGTCGATCATCGGCCATCACAAGCGCCATCGCTACGTGCTGCGCACGCGCTGGGGGGCCACCCGAGAAGGCAAGCTGCTGGCGGCAGAAGTGGAAGTGATCGAAGATGGTGGGGCTTATGCCTACACCTCTACCAAGGTGATGGGAAACGCCACCTTGATGTGCACCGGGCCTTATGAAATCCCCAATGTGAAAGTCGATTCGTATGCGGTTTATACTAATAATATCCCCGGCGGGGCCTTCCGCGGCTTCGGCGGGCCGCAGGGCGCTTTCGAGGCGGAGACGCAAATGAACCGGCTGGCAGAAGCGTTGGGAATGGACCCGGTGGAAATCCGCATGCGCAACATACTGCGCGAGGGCTCCTTGCTGTCGGTAGGCACGCCGCTTCCCAAGGGGGTCAGTTTGCCGCAGGTGGTCGAGCAGTGCGCCCTGGCCTCAGGTTGGGAACAAAGCGCGAGCGGATGGCGGCGAACAGCGGCTTTGCCTGGCAAGAGCCTGACGAAGGGGGAAGCGCCTGGGGCGCTGCCAGCACATATCCAGCGTGGGATCGGCTTTGCCGCATCTTACAAGAACGTGGGTTTCTCGTTTGGCGCGCCGGAATTGTGCATCGCAACGGCCGAACTTCATGGCGGGGCCGAGATCGAACGCGTGGTGATTCACCATGCAGCCGCGGAAGTCGGGCAGGGTGTGCACAGCGCTATCGCCCAGATGGCTGCTGAGGCTGCGGGAGTGCCCCTGGAGAAGGTCGAATTGATCGTTTCGGACACTGCTTATACGGATAATTCCGGCAGCGTTTCGGCATCGCGCATGACCTTTATGTCGGGCAATTCCGTCAAAGGCGCAGTGGAAGCTGCCCTGGAAAAATGGGAAGCTGAAGAACGCCCGGCGGTGGCGACTTATCATTACCGCCCGCCGCGCACCACGCCTTACGATCCGCAGACTGGCAAATCGGAGCCGAACTTCGCCTATGGCTACGTGGCCCAGGCGGTGCTGGTTGAAGTGGATACCGAGACCGGGCACGTGCGCCTGGTGGAGGTGGTTTCGACGAACGATGTCGGCAAGGCGGTCAACCCGCAGCAAGTGCAGGGGCAAATCGAGGGTGCGGTGGTGCAGGCGGCTGGTTACACCATCCTGGAAAATTTCATCGAAGAGGCAGGCGTGGTCCAGACGCAGCATCTGTCAACCTATCTGATCCCTACCGTCTTGGATGTCCCCGACCAGGTGAAGGCCATGATCCTGGAGTACCCCGACCCCATCGGCCCGTGGGGGGCACGTGGCATGGGCGAGATGCCTTTCTTGCCTCTGGCGCCAGCCATCATCGCGGCAGTGCACGATGCCACGGGCGTGTGGTTCTATGATTTCCCGCTCATCCCGCAGCGCGTTTTGCAGGGATTGGGAAAGATCAGTTAGCTGGACAGGCGGATCGAGAAGCACATGGCATTGATCGTGGTTTTGCGCGGCGGCGGGGACCTGGCAAGCGGCGTGGGGCTGCGCTTGCATCGCGCCGGTTTGGGCGTGCTGGTTACAGAATTGCCTCAGCCGCTGGTTGTGCGCCGGCGCGTCTCGTTTGCCGAGGCGGTTTTCGAAGGCGAGGTGCGGGTGGAAGATGTTACCGCCCGGAAGGTGGGGAATCTGCGAGAGGCTTTCGAGTGGATGGCGCAGGGACAGGTGCCGGTCCTGGTCGATCCACAGGCGCAGGTGTTTGCCGGGTTACGGGCGGAACTGGCGCCAGGAACGCCGCTGGTGCTGGTGGATGGGCGTATGACCAAGCTGCCAGCCGCACCCCAGTTAGATTTGGCGGACCTGGTGATTGGGCTGGGCCCGGGCTTTACTGCCGGGGAAGACTGCCACGCAGTGGTGGAGACGAACCGGGGCCACAGCCTGGGACGCGTGATCTGGCAGGGCCCGGCGGAAGCCGACACGCGCATCCCAGAGGGGGTGGATGGTCGTAGGGAAGAGCGCGTGCTGCGCGCCTCGGCGGATGGCGAACTGTGCGCTTTTATGGAGATTGGTGATCACCTGGATGCGGGCCAGTTGGTGGCAGAGGTCGCCGGCGAAAGTGTAAGAGCCCCATTTCGAGGGGTCCTGCGCGGCCTGCTGCGAGACGGCATGATGGTTCACCAGGGGTTGAAGATCGGTGATGTTGACCCGCGTGACGATCCGCGTTATTGCAGCCTGGTCTCTGATAAGTCATTGGCAGTAGGGGGTGGGGTGTTGGAGGCGATTCTATCGCGCCCACAACTGCGCGCCAGGCTGTGGGATTGAATGGGTTTGGATGGCGAGGCAGGGAGAATATTGATCGGGGCTGTGATCCTGGCAGCGGGGTTATCTCAGCGCATGGGCAGGCCTAAGATGACTCTCCCCTGGGGGAGGAGGACGGTCATTGGACAGGTGGTAAGTGTGATGGCACGGGCGGGCGTCGAGGAGGTGCGCGTGGTAACGGGTGGGGCGCGGGAACAGGTGGAAGCCGCTCTGCATGATCTGCGCATGGCCGCGGCCAGCATCCAGACGGTGTTCAACCCGCGTTTTGCCGAGGATCACATGCTGCTTTCCTTGCAAACCGGCCTGGCGAGTTTGCCAGAGGATGTACAGGCAGCGCTGGTGGCGCTGGGGGACCAGCCCCAGGTGCAGGTGGAAGTTGTGCAGGCTGTCATCCAGGCGTACCAGGAAACGGGGGCTGCCCTGGTTGTCCCCAGCTACCAGATGCGGCGCGGGCATCCCTGGTTGATCGAGCGAGGTCTGTGGGAAAAGGTCCTGGCGTTGCATCCGCCCCATACGCTGCGAGACGTTCTCAATCAGAATGCTGCTCAGATCCATTACCTGCCGGTGGAGACGGATACGGTGCTGCGTGACCTGGATACGCCGCAAGAATATGCCAGCCAGCGCCCCCAATAGGCGGCGAGGCGATCTTGCCTCTTGCATTCTGGCCGATCTTGTGCTATGTTTTGTATATTCGTGGTTGAGTGTGTATTTTAGCCAGGCAATTATAGAATTGGAGAAACGGTCCTTATGGTGGATAAGCAACAAACGATTGTGATCGTCGAAGATGAGCCTGATACCGCCGAGATGTTCGCTGAGATGATGCGCTTGAGCGGTTACCGCGTGATCAAATCGCACGGCGGCACGCGGGCGATCGCCCAGATTTCTGAGGCGATGCCGGCAGCGGTTGTGCTAGATTTGATGATGCCGGATTTATCTGGATTGGAAGTGCTGCGGTATATGCGCCGGGACCCGCGCCTGGTGGAGGTGCCGGTGGTGATTGTATCTGCCAAGAGCCTGCCATCCGATATCAAGACAGGTATGGAGGCAGGCGCATCCATGTACCTGACCAAGCCGGTGGCCTTCCAGGACCTGAAGCTGGCTGTGGAGGCCTCCATCCGCAAAGTCAGGGCGAGTTAGGCTGTCAAGATTAGCATCAGGATGTGTGCCGATACGAAACGATAGGTCGTTACGATGAGTGTGATCCGCTCTTTTATCGCTATCAGCTTATCCCCCGAGATTTACCAGCATCTGGATGAGGCCAGTGAAAAGCTGCGCTCCCGGCTGCCTGAGACGCCAGTGCGCTGGGTGCCGGTAAAGAATATACACCTGACGATCAAATTCCTGGGTAATGTATCGGTTTCGAATCTGGAAATGCTGAAGAAAGTTTTGGAAGTGGAGGTTGGCCGTCACGCACCATTTGAAATCAGCGTGGGCGAAGTGGGAGCATTCCCGTCCAACCGACGGCCGCGCGTGTTGTGGATCGGGGTAGAGGCGCCGCCTGAGTTATACGCTTTGCAACGTGGGATCGAGGCAGAAATGGCGCGCCTGGGTTATGCGCGTGAAGAACGCGAATTTTCTCCGCACCTGACTTTGGGCCGCGTGGCGCGCAATGCGGGGGCGAACGACCTGCGCCAGATCAGCCAGGTGCTGGATAGCTGTAAAGTGGGCTTCCTGGGGGCAACGCGCGTCCAGGAAGTGCGCCTGTACCGCAGTGATTTGCAGCCAGGCGGGGCTGTGTACACGCAGATATTTGCAGCATCCCTGGCGGCTGGTTCATGATCTTCCCATCCAACTGGTTCATAGTGAGGTGATATCTGGATACATTAGAAATTGCTCGTACAATGGTTGCTATTCTGGAGGAGAAGAAGGGAGAGGATATCCTTTTACTTGATATTCACGAATTCTCCGATTTCGCTGACTATTTTGTGATTTGTTCGGGCACCAGCGATCGTATGCTGCAAGCCCTAGCCGATGAGGTGCAGGATAAGCTGCGTGAGCGCTTGCGGCTGCGCGGGCGGATCGAGGGGCAGGCGCAGGATGGCTGGCTGTTGCTGGATTATGGCGATGTGATCGTGCACCTGTTTTCCCCTGACAGGCGAAATTATTACCGGCTGGAGGATCTGTGGAATAAGGGGAAGGTTTTGCTGCGCTTGCAGTAGTTCGTGGAAAACTCCCTGTGTGGTTCTAATTTACGATCGCGATTATCTGCCGATGAGCCGCAGGCAACGGACGGCAGTTATGGAGTGGCTTGCATGGAAAAACAGCAACCTCAACGCGCCCGGGTTTTTTCCGGCATCCAGCCTTCAGGCACGCTGCATATCGGCAATTACCTGGGGGCGATTCGCCAGTGGCTGGCGGACCAGGAGCGCAAAGAGAATTACTTCTGCATTGTGGATTTGCACGCCATCACGGTGCCGCAGGATGCGGATGCGCTGCGGCGCGCCACGCGGGAAGTGGCCGCGCTCTACCTGGCAACGGGCATCGATCCATATAAAAGTACGGTCTTCATCCAGAGCCACGTACGCGCTCACGCTGAGTGCGCCTGGGTATTGAGCTGCGTTACGCCGGTGGGCTGGCTGGAGCGCATGACTCAGTACAAAGCTAAAGCCAGCCAACAGCAGAGCGTCGATGCCGGCTTGCTGATCTACCCGGTGCTACAGGCGGCGGACATTCTGCTCTACGACACCCAGGAAGTGCCAGTGGGCGAGGATCAGAAGCAGCACGTTGAGCTGGCACGCGATATCGCCCAACGTTTCAATTATCTGTACGGTGAAACCTTCGTGGTGCCGCAGGCGGTCATCCCAACCAGCGGGGCGCGCATCCGCGCCTTCAACGACCCGGCGCGCAAAATGAGCAAGAGCGAAATGCAGGTGCGCGGCCACGGCGTTTGCCTGATCGACGAGCCGGACGAGATTCGCTACGTGATCCAGCGCGCCGTGACTGACTCGGGGCGCGAGATTGCTTTCAGCGAAGCGCCCGAGAAAGCCGGGGTCAACAACCTGCTGGAGATCTACGAACTGTTCACCGGGCAGATCCGGGTGAGTATCGAGGGGCATTTTGCCGGTAAGGGTTACGGGGCGCTCAAAAAGGAAGTGGCTGAAGTGGTGGTGGAAGCGCTGCGCCCCATCCGAGAGTGTTATTATGAACTGCTAGCTGACCTGGCCGAAGTGGATCGCCTGCTGGCGCTGGGGGCCGAGCGGGCGCGGGCGGTAGCCGAGCCCAAAATGGCTGAGATCAAGCGCAAGGTTGGCTTCATTTTGACGGAGTGAGGCACGGGAGGAACTATGCCAGACCTGGCATTTCAAGATTATTACCCGGACCAGATGAGTTATTGTTACGGCTGCGGACGGCTCAACCAGCATGGTCACCAGATCAAGAGTTATTGGGATGGCGATGAGACGGTGTGTGTGTTCACGCCCAAGCCTTATCACATCGCGGTGCCAGGCTTTGTCTACGGCGGCCTGTTGGCTTCGCTGATCGACTGCCACGGCACAGGCACTGCGGCTGCGGCAGCTTATCGCTCAGAGCAGCGCCCGATGGACAGCGACCCGCCGCTGCGCTTCCTGACGGCCTCGCTGCACGTGGACTACCTCAAACCTACCCCGTTAGGGGCGCCACTGGAGGTGCGCGGTAAGATCGCTGAAGTCAAGGGGCGCAAAGTGGTGGTGGAGGAAAGCCTGTCTGCAAATGGCATCGTGACTGTGCGCGGCCAGGTGGTGGCGGTGCAGGTGCCGGAGGAGATGTTTCAGGAGTTGATGGGCAAGTAGTTGGGCAGGTAACGGGCATGCAAACCCGCGTGCAGATTCGCGCCAAGACGCGTTTGCTGGCTGCCCTGGTGATCGTACTGCTGGTGCTGGCGGTCTTCGACGATTACCAGGGCTGGCGTTTTTTGTTGCTGGGACTGGCAGGCACCTGGTGGTTGAGCCATCGCTGGGCGCAGTCCCTGGCGGAGAAGCTGCGCCTGCGGCGTGAAATGCGCTTCGGCTGGGCGCAGGTGGGCGACCAATTGGAGGAGCGCTTCAGCCTGGAGAACGGGTCGGCCTTCCCGGCACTGTGGGCCGAGCTGGAGGACCATTCGAATTTGCCGGGCTACTCGGCTGATGTGGCAACCGGGGTGGGAGGGGCGGCAATTTTCCAGTGGCGCACGCAGCGCCCTTGCACCCGGCGAGGGTTGTTTACGTTGGGCCCGACAACTTTGCACACGGCGGATCCCCTGGGGCTGTACCAGGTCGAAATCCACGATCCACACTCGATGACCTTGATGGTCACGCCGCCGATTGTGCCGCTGCCGCAGATCGAAGTGGCTCCGGGAGGGCGCGCCGGCGAGGGTCGACCGCGTCCTAACGCGCCTGAGCGCACGGTCAGCGCGGCCGGGGTGCGCGAATATGCGCCGGGCGACAGCCTGCGCTGGGTACACTGGCGCACGTCTGCGCGACGGGACGAACTGCACGTGCGCCTGTTCGACAGCACGCCTTCCGGCGACTGGTGGATCTTGCTGGATATGCAGGCGGATGTGCAGGCAGGCCTGGGGGCGCGCTCGACCGAGGAACATGGGGTGATCCTGGCGGCCTCGCTGGCCGACCGCGGGCTGCGATTGGGGAAAGCGGTTGGGATGGTAGCTTACGGCCAGCCGCTGGCCTGGCTGCCGCCGCGTGAGGGCGACGGGCAGCGCTGGGAGATCTTGCGCTCCCTGGCGCTGGTGCAGCCTGCTCGACATTCCCTGGGCGAAATGCTGGCGCGCCTGCGCCCCACCCTGGGCGGTTACACCAGCCTGGTGATTATCACGCCCAATGCTCGAGGGGATTGGCTGGAAGGCCTGCTGCCGCTGCTCTGGCAGGGGGCGGTGCCTACGGTTCTATTGCTCGATCCGCTGGCTTTCGGGGGCGAGGGGAATCCCGAGGGGGTGATACAGGAGTTGAGCCGTTGGGGTGTGCAGCACCATCGCATTACGCCTGACCTGCTGGACCGGCCGGAAGCCCAGCCTGGACACAAAGGGCAGTGGGAGTGGCGGATTTCGCCTACCGGACGGGCCATCGCCATCAACCCGCCGCGCGAAGGTTGGAAAGCGCTGTCATGAACGAAAAGCCGCAGCAGGCGCTGCGATGGCTGGTGCGTAAGATCGGCGTGCGCACGCTGGTGCTATTCTCTTTGTTGATTGCTATCCTGGGCAGCGTCAGCCTGGTCTTGCAGGGGATTGCTCCAGGGTTGAAGGAGGCCCCACTGGGCGCGGTGTGGTTCCTGGCGCTGCTGGCAGGCTGGCTGCTGGCGCGCTCGCGCCTGTCCGGGCACTGGGCGGCGCTGTGGGCGAGCTTGTTGGGACCACCGGTGTGCCTGACGTATGTTGGAAAATTGGGTGGAGACCTGGCCGCTCTGGGTTGGGCAACCACCCGGTATGCCTGGGAGTTCCTGAGCCGGCAACGCGGCGACCCTCTTCCGGATCCTGATTTGATGAGGCTGCTGCTGGGCGATATTGGCGGGCAATTGGTCGAACTGCTGGGGCGAGGCGCAGCCTGGGCGCGGGCTGTCCTGGCCGGAGCGCCGGCTTTCGACCCGCTTGCCACGGCGTTGGTTTGGAGCCTGGCGCTGTGGGGCTGCGCGACCTGGGCGGCGTGGGCGGTGCGCCGCCGTGAATCTGCGCTGATGGCGATCTTACCCGTAGGGGTGCTGTTCTCCGCCAGTTTGTCCTACACGCGAGCGCAGGTGGCTCTGCTATTGCCCCTGTTCGCCAGTACACTACTGCTGCTGGCGGCGATCAGTTTTGGAAGACGACAGCGGCGCTGGATTGCCAATGGGATCGATTATTCGGAGGAAATCTACTTCGATGTATCTCTGTGGGCTCTGGCGTTCACGGTGATGATTGTGTTGGGCGCGACGCTGTTGTCTTATTTTTCACCTCAGAAGACGGTGTCATTCATCCGCGACCTGGCGCGCAGCCGCAGCCAGGAAACCACACAGATGGGCGAATCGCTGGGTTTGAAGGTGGAAGAACCTGGAGAAGGCCCAGATGAAGGCCGCGGCGCTGGGGGCGAACTGCCGCGCAGCCATCTGCTCTACTCGGGACCGGAACTGTATCAGCGGGTAGTGATGATCGTTCAGGTTGGAGGTGCACGCCCCGACCAACCGGTTCCTGGCTATTATTGGCGAGGTTGGACTTACGATGAATATACCGGGCGAGGTTGGGTAACCAGCCCGACTACCCTGAATGAATATAACACGCGCCAGCCAGTTAGTGAGGTGATCCCGGCGGGTTTCAAGTTGCTGGAACAAACTGTCCGGCCCCTGGAAGAACAGGGGCGACGCGTATATTTTACCGGCAGCCTGGTGTCAGTCGACCAGGATTACCAGGTCGAATGGCGACCGACCAGCCAGGCGGAAACGGCAGCCGAGACAGAAGAATGGGATTTCTTTGCGGCCACGTTGAAGCGCCTGCCGAGTGGTAACTCTTACAGGGTGCAGTCACAGGTATTGCAAGTGGGAAAGGCACAACTGCGAGCCGCCTCCGGTGATTATCCGCTGTGGGTCCTGGAGCGCTACCTGCAACTACCTGGCGAGCTGCCGCCGCGCGTGTTCGAACTGGCACACGAAGTGACGGCGGATGCGACTACGGCTTACGACCGCGCTGCAGCCCTGGAGTCCTACCTGCGCCAGTATCCTTACACGCTGGATGTGCCGCCCCCACCCTCGGAGCGGGATGTGGTTGATTATTTTTTGTTCGAGCTGAAGCGTGGATATTGTGATTACTATGCTACGGCCATGGTGGTGATGGCGCGCTCGGTGGCTCTGCCGGCTCGCCTGGTGATGGGCTACGCCCCGGGCAGTTATGATCAGCAGCAAATGCGTTTCGTGGTGACGGAGGCCGACGCGCATACCTGGGTGGAGATCTATTTCCCGGACATCGGCTGGGTGGAGTTCGAGCCAACCGGAGGCCGCCCGCCGCTCGAGCGACCCGATGACCTGCCCCCGGGTTTACCACCTGATCTTCAGGAGGCAGAACTGCCAGGCCCGGAGCTGAACATGCCAGACTGGCTGCGCTGGTTAGGTTGGGCCGGGGTAGCCGCGGGCGGCATGGCGCTGCTGCCGCTGTTCCTGCTGCTGGGTGAGGCCTGGTGGCTGCGGCGCCTGGGGCCGCCTGCGGCGCTGTTCGCAATGTACCGGCGATTGTATCGTCACGGGCAGCGCCTGGAGGTAGAGTCGGTGCCAGGCGCCACGCCTGGCGAATTTGGGCGCGCTTTGGCGAGCCGGGTGGCACAACTTTCACAAAGCCCACGCTGGCAGGCGATCTCGACGCCTGGCGCAGGGGAAGTGCAGCAGGTGGTGGCATTGTATGTGCGTTCGATTTACGCGCCCCAGGGCGCTGGCGCGGCTGACCAGCGCCGGGCGATTAGACTGTGGGGCAGGCTACAGCGGCGGTTGTGGCTGGCGCGACTGCTGCGCTGGCGGCAGGCCGTGCGGCGGCAAAGTTGATTGGTTTTGAGAGCCTGTTCTTTGCTATAATCAGATCAGGTTGAAAGCAGTTTGTCCAGGTTGGCAAACTGCCCCGGTAGCTATCCCAGGAGTCTGAGGTTGCGCTGTCCAAAGTGCGCTCATAGCCCGTTTTCACCCGTGGAAGCCTGCCCGGCGTGCGGCTTCCAGGGCGACGCGCAGGCTCTTGAAACTCTTTTCCACGTTGATTTCTTGCTCGATGAATTGCAAACCTGGAGCTTTCCACAGGAAAGCTTCCAGCAAGAGATCCAGGAGCGCTATGCCCGGCAGCGGCGAGCTCTGGAAGTTTCGTTAGGGCTGCGCCCGCCGCCTTTGGAGGCCGAGGCAGCCAGCCAGGCGCGCATGCAGATTGCGGTGCGCCATACTTTGCTTTCTAACCTGCCACAGTGGGTGAAAGCTGGCGTGCTAGACGCCGAGGCAGCCGCAGCGTTTCGCAAGCAGGCGCAGGATGAAATCGAGGCATTGCAGGAAAGCCTGGGCGATGCACCGGTCACGCCTGCACCGGCCCCGAGCCGCCAGTCTTTGGAAGCCGGGCGCTATTTAAGCGCGATCCTGGACGAATTGGAGAAGCAGGGGCGAGTGCACAACCCAAAGGTGTATGCTGACCTGCGCCTCCGGCTGGCAACGCGCCTGGAGTCGTTGGAGGTTGCCCTGGGTTTGCGCGCCGCGCCCCTGCCCGAGACCACACTGGCGGCTGCGCCGCCTGGTGCTCCGCCCAGTGCTCCAGCCAGCGCCGCGCCTGTCCGGCGCCCGCCGCGGCCCCCACTCACCTGGGAGCGCGTGGTGGATACGCTGCTGTCTGAGCGCACGATGCACGCCATGCTGTTCCTGGGGGCGGGACTGCTCTTCGCGGCGGCAGTTTCCCTGGTGGTATGGAACTGGCAGGCCTTCCCACCCTGGCTGCAGGTGCTTTTCCTGGCCGTGTTCACCGGCATCTTTTACGGATTGGGATGGTACGTGCGCGTGCGCATGAAGCTGCGCAACGGCGGCGTGGCTTTGAGCGCCGTGGCTTCGATGCTGGTGCCCCTGGACTTCTATGCCTTTTATCTGTCCGGCGGTTTCCCGGCCGACCTCTGGGCGCAGGTGTGGCTGCTGGCGTCTGTGACCTGCCTGTGCGCCTATCTGGCGACGGCTTTGCTTGTGCAAGCGGAGTTTTTCGTTTACCTGGTTGGATTGGCGGCGGGCAGCAGCCTGGCAGCCGGGCTGCAAGTGGTCGGTGTGAGCCAGGATGTGTGGCAGGCGGCGCTGGTTGCCCTGGCGCTAGTATTGGCATTGGCTGGTGAGTTTGTACGGCGCCGGGCCGAGGAAGAATCAAGCCGGGCGGCGCTGTTCGCAGCTCCGTTGTGGAGGTTGGCCCTGTTGGGGGCGGGCACGATTGCGCTGCTATCGCTGGGCCGGTGGTTGGGCGGTTTCGCTGCGGGCACGCCTTACCAGGCGGCGCTGGCCCTGGACTGGTGGCTGGCGGGAATCCTGTTCTGCCTGGCTTTGGGCGCCGGCCCTGCGCCCCTACGAGGTCGAACGGTGGGCCTGGCCGCGGTGAGCAGTTTCCCGGTTGCGGCGCTGATCACGCAAGACCTGATCCTCAGCCAACGCGGCCTGCCGGCGGCCTGGCACGCCCTGGGTCTGGCGCTGCTGGGATGGCTTTACCTTGAAGCCGGGCGCTGGCTGGTGCGCAGGAGCGGCCCGGCGCTGCCGCGCTACCTGGGACGCACGTTTGCCGGGGCGGGCGTCTTCCTTGTGCTGGTATCTGCCGGGTGGGCGCTTGGCCTGGGCGATGCGATGGCGGTAGTGCACCCACTGCTGTCAGTGGCGGTGCTGTTCAACGCCTGGACGTGGCGGCGGCCCGGCCTGGTGTACTTCGGCAGCCTGCTGCTGCTCTCCGGTTCGACGGCCCTGGGTGGAGGCCAGCAGGCGACCCTGGCGCAGTTAGGCATCGTGTGGGCCTTCCTGGCGATCGTGCAGGTGAGCGGGTCAATCCTGATCCGGCGCAGGGTTGGGGCAGCGCGGCTACAAGGTGTGGAGCTGCCGGGGTTCCTGTACGCTGTGCACCTGGCGAACGCAGGCTGGTTGACCGCTGGCCTGGCGCTGCTGCCTCCGCTGTTTTCTTTCGAACAGAACGTGCTGACCTATGTGCTGGGGAACTGGATGGCGTTGAACGGCTGGCTGGCGCTCCTGGCGCATGAGCGAGGCAGTTGGGGGATGTCTTTCCTGCTGTACAGGCGCAGAGCGGGAGCGCAGGTGCTGGACTCTCTGGCGCGCCGCCGCCTGGAAGCGAAAACGGCGCTGGTTTACCATTGGTCAGCGGCTCTGCCACTGATCGTGTGGCTGGGGCTGGCCTGGGCCGGTTGGGATTGGGCGCAGGCAGAGCCGTCCGAAGCACGCCTGGGCCTGGCTTACCTGGCGCTGGCGTGGATTTCTCTGCTGGTGGGCGCCTGGCTGCGGCGCTCCCGGCGAGTTTACGCGCGTCCCTGGATCGTAGCCAGTCATTTGAGCGCGGCGATTGGCATCCTGGTGGGCCTGTGGGATTACAACCAACCCTGGATGGCGGCTACGTTGGGCCTGGCGGCGGGCTTCTATTTCGCCGCCAGTTGGGTGCAGCACCGGCGCGGCTGGCTGCTGCCCGGCGGAGTGGCTTTCCCGCTTGGCTGGCTGTTGGCCCTGGATTGGCTGAACGTGCGCTGGGAGGCCCTGCCCATCGCCCTGGCGCTGGTGCCGCTGGCCTATTTGCTGGCTGCCAGCCTGATCGAGCGGCGGCGCCTCACCCGCCGGGCGTTCCTGGCGCCGCTGTATTTCCTGGTCGAAGGGATCGGCCTGGCAGCTTTCATCTGGAGCCTGGCGCAGGTAGCCCAGACGGAGAGGCCCTCGCTGTTATGGGCGGCTGCGGCCAACCTGCTGCTGGCGCTGGGCATGGGCTGGCTGGCCTGGCTGTTCAAGCGTGGGCGTAACGCCCACCTGGCGGCCTGGCTGGGAGTGGTGGCCGGAGGCCTGGTGGCGTTGGAATTCAGCCGCGGCAGCGGGCGTTCGGCCTTGCTGGCGGCGCTGCTGGCGGTGGCCTACATCGGTGTCGAGCGCGGGCTGCTGTATTTTGGCCGCGGTGGATTAGGCCGCGGCGCCTGGCGGGCAACGGCGCGCCGCGCCTGGCGCCTGTTCGGGCAGCCGTTCTACCTGGCGGGCTGGGCGATCTCGGCCGGGGCGATCCTGCTGGCGTTGGTGCGCAACCTGGTCTTGTTGGAAGGCACGACGACGCGCTTGAACTGGTCGATTGCCAGCACGCTGACGACCTTCGGGTTGTATGCGGGTGCTGCCTATCTCTACCGCCTGCGCAAAGGGGCGTCACAGCGCCTGGCCTGGGTGGCGGCGTGTTTCCTGTTCGTGCCGTGGAACCTGGTCACGCTGCGCATCTGGCACGCCAGGCACTTCGAAGTGACAGGCTACGGGTTGAGCTGGGTGCTCCTGGCGCTGGTGGAACTGCTGGTTGGGGCGGGATTGTACGCCCGGCTGGGTGTTGGCGAGCGCAGGCTGGGGCAACCTGCCTGCGCGGTTGCGCAAATCTTGATGCCCGTGGGGCTGTTGTGGGGCACACCCGATGTAGATGTCTCCAGCCTGACTTTCGGCCTGGGGTTGATTTTCTACCTGCTGGCGGTGTTGTTACAACTTCGCCAGGGGGCGAGTCGCGGGCCAGCTACCTCCCGGCGCCATCCGGAGAACCACCTGTATATGGCGCTGCTCGTGGCATTCATCTGGGCCGCTTATCTATTGGCGCGCTTCCAGCCCGAGGCGTCGCGCAGCGCCTATGGTGGGCTGATGCTGGCGCTGTCGGTAGGCTCCCTGGCCGTGGGATGGCAGGTGGCGCACATGCCGCCCGAGCGCAAGCGCGGCTTTGGCGGCCTGCCTTTCGCCCGGCCGCTTTACCTGGCCACGTACGTGGGCCTGGCGGTGGGCACGGCCTTGATGGCTCACCAGCGCACGGCGTTGCTGGCAGCCTTGCTGGTGGATACACTGGTGTTGGCGATCTCGACCGGGTTATTCCGCCAGCCGCTGTGGATTTACCCGGCTTCGGCGACGCTTTCGGGGGCAGTGCTGGTGGCGCTGGCTGAATGGAACGTGCCGCCCGAGCGCTTTGGCTGGGCGTGGATCGCCCTGGGTGGTATCTACCTGGGCGTGGCGCGCGGACTGCGCCAGGGACCGGCGGCGCGATGGGATTACGCCTCCCCAATTCTGGCGACAGCTTTCGCTCTAATTGCATTGGGTTTGCCGCTTTCCAGCCAGGAGCGGGTGGGGGCGATCGTCGGCTATGGGGCAGCCGCGCTGCTGTATGCCCTGGCGGCGCGCTGGCTGAAGCAGCCGCTGCTGGGATGGCCAGTCGTGGGCCTGGCGGCGGTGCCGTACTGGCTGGGCATGCTCGAATTAGGCGTGGCCCGGCGCGACCTGGGGTTGGCTTTGTGGCCGGGCATCCTGCTGGGCCTGGGCCTGGCTGTATTGGTAGACCGGCGTTGGGGAGTGCAGCCGGATGCAGGCGGTGAGCCAGGCCTGCCAGTTTTCCCGTGGGATGATTTGTTCGACTGGCCCAGGGCATTGGCGGCGCGCCTGATGCGCTGGTGGGCGTTCCCGCTTTATACAGGCATTTACCTGGGCGCAGCGGTGGGCGCGGCCTTTTCCCTTGGTAATGCGAGCCGCCTGGCGCTCAGCCTGGCGCTGGCCTGTGGATTATACGCCCAGGCAACCTATCGCTTCCGGCTGCGCGGCTGGCTGTTCGCCGCGGCGGGGAGCGCGCAACTGGCAATATTGGCTGGCCTTTCCTGGTGGGGGCAGGCAGCCGGCAGGCATCCGGGGATGTGGATCGCGCTGGCTTTCACGCCGGTCAGTTGGATCACGGCTCTGGCCGGCCTGGCGGTCCAGCGCCGCCTGGGTGAGGGCGCGCCGTTCGGGGAAGCGGTTCAGCAGGATGATGGGAAATTTGCCAGCCGCATCCGGCGCAGCCCGCCCTGGTCGCGCCCGCTGTACCTGCTGCTGTTAGCGGACATGCTGGCGCTGAACCTGTCTGCTTTGCAAGCCAGCGCGGAAAGCGCCTGGGTGCTGCTTCTGCACGCCCTGCTGCTGGGAGTGCTGGCAAGCGCCTGGATATCTTCCGGGTTGGTTTACCTGGGGATGATCCTGGGTCTGCTGGCGCTGGTCCAGGGATTATTTTGGGCCGGCGCGGCAGCCACCATCTGGCCCTGGGCGCTGGCGCTGCTGGCGCTGGGCTACGGGCTGCCGGGCTATTTGTCCCGCGTGGTGATCGAACGCCAGTGGGCCGGCGATTGGCAACGCTATCTACAAGTTTGGGAGCGACCTCTGCAGCGAGGCGGCTGGCTGCTTTCCTGGCTCAGCCTGGCCCTGGCGCTGCTCACCGGCCCGAACGTGATCGTTTGGGGCGCGCGGGCGATCTTTGCCCTGCCAGTGCTCAACCCGCCAGACCTGGAACGGGTGGGCATGCTGGTGAGCGTGCTGGCTTTGCTGGGCCTGTTCTACCTGGCGGCGGCGCTGGTTGAACGCAGGCGCTGGCTGGGTTATGGGGCGGTGGCGATGCTGCTGGCGGCCTGGTGCCTGGAGTGGTCCCTGGTATGGGGCCAGCGCGAGGTGCAGTGGTACGCCGTCCCGGCCGGCATCTACTTGCTGGGGGTGGGTTACCTGGAATGGACGGCGGGCGGCAAGGGCAGCCGCGCCCTGGCGCGCTGGATCGACCGGGCGGCGATTCTGCTGCTGCTGGGCTCGTCTTTCTGGCAGTCCCTTGGCCCAGAAGGTGGTAGGTACGCTTTGCTGATGGGTGTGGAAGGATTGCTGCTGCTGTGGTGGGGCAGCGCCCGGCGCCTGCGGCGCTTCCTGTACGCCGGCGTGGGCGGTGTGACGCTGGACGTGGCCGGGCAGTTGATCGAGCCGCTGCTTTCCGCTAACCGCTGGATCGTCTTCGGCGTGGCCGGGGCGCTGTTGATCGGCTTGGCGATCTTCATCGAGCGGCGCCTGGAGCAAGTCATGGCGCTGTCGCGAGAAGTGCGCCAGCGCCTGGAGAAGTGGGAATGAGCGAGGCGGGACGCCCACTCGAGGCCTGGCTGCGCCAGGTGCGCACGCTGGGGCTGCTGGCGATGCTCGCCGGAGGTATCATCTCGCCGATGTGCTTTTGCTGGCCTAGCCTGGCTTTTTCGGGTGAGCGATCGACCGGCACATTGTTCGGTGTTGCCTGGCTGGCATTGGTCAGTTTGGGCCTGGGCGGCGGGTTCTTGCTTTACAGACTTTCCAGCCAGGCCCCCGAAGAAAGCACCGCCGGTCCCTTGCGGCTGCCATCCGCGGCGATCTTGGGCCTGGGCTTTTGCCTGGCCTTGTGGGCCGGTGAGATCACGCGCCAGATTGGATTGGGCGCGGCGTTTTTACCGCCATTCTTCTTGTTAGCGGGTGCACTACCGCCCCTGGCAGCGGTGAGCTGGGTGACGCGCCGGGGGGAGCCGCCCATGCAGCCGAGCGCTGAAACGGCAAATGGGGAGCGACCGTCTGCGCAGCCAGCCTCCGAGTTTACCTGGCAGCATTTCTCGCTGGCCTTTGTGTTGACCAGCCTGCTCGCCGTAGCGCTGGCGTTTTTCTTGGAGATCTTGCTGCCGCTGCCGCTCCTGTTCCTGGTGCAGGGACTGGGCGAAACGCTGGAAGAAGCCTGGAGTACTTTGCTGGATTCGGGTTTGCTGAAATTGGACACCTCTGCTCTGGCAGCCAGTTTCTGGAGTGGGATGTTCGTGCTGGCGCTGGTAGCGCCGCTGGTGCAGGAGTTTTGTAAATCCTTGCTCGTATTGCTCGTGATGCCTGTACTGCGACCACGGACGCAATCGGCGGCGCTCACCCGAAGGCAGGTATTCCTGTTAGGCGTGACAGCCGGGGCAGGTTTTGCGGTCGTGGAGAACTGGCTGTATGCGGGTGTGGGCCTGGCTTCGGATAGCGGATGGTGGGGGATGGTGTTCATCGTGAACGCCCTGGGAGCAGGCATCCATCCCCTGGCGACAGGGCTGGTGGCCCTGGGCAGGTATGATGCTTTGCGGAGCGAGGAGGCTAAGAATATCTGGTTGTGGCCTTACAGCCTGGCGGTGGGTATGCGCGTTTTATGGAACGCCACCAGTTATACACTGCTGTGGCTGCTGTTGGTTTCCGGCACGCGCCGGCTGCAGCCAATCTTTCCCAGAGCGGATGCCCTGGCGTTTTTTGCGGTGGCGCTGCTGTGTGTATTGGTGGTTGGCGGCGTAGCGGCGCTGGTTGGCTTGCAGTGGTGGGCGCTCCGGGCCGGGGAACAGACGCCGTCTGCCGGCAAGGTCAGCCTCAAGATGGCGGCTTTGCAGGATGACCGCAGTATGGCGCTGTGGGCCGTTGCCTGCCTGATCCTGGCCTTATTGGTCGGGCTGGCGGTGTTGTCTTTGTTGGGAGGCGGCGGATGAGAGGCGCTAAGTTCCTGGCTCGCTTGCGGCGCTGGCTGCACGTGTGGATTGCCCTGGGGTTGCTGCTGGCCAACGGCCTGGCCTGGGCGCGGGCCACGGCGGCGCCGCTGCCGCCCGAAGTGGAAGCGCGCCTGGACCCACAGATCGCCGAAATCCGCGAGAAGCTGTGGTCGGGCAAGGCTGGCGGGCAGGCGTTCCAGATCGTGATCACCGAGCAGATGGCCGCCGAAGCGATCGCCTGGTTCCTGGAGCGCCACCCCCAGGTGCCGTTCAGCCACCCGCAGGTGGAGATCGACGCCAAAGGGGTGACCGGGCGCGGCCTGGCGCACATCTTCGGCCTGCGCACACCGGTCTACGGGCGGGCCACTTTGACCGTGCGCGACGGCGTACCGGTGGTGAACATCCTGGAGATCGGGGTGGCTGGCGCCAGCGTGCCGGACTTCGTCATGCAGGCCATTTCTGCCGAGGTCGAGGCGCAGTTCAGCCAGTCTCAGAACCTGCCGGTCAAGCTCAAGCGCCTGGAATTGGGCAAGGGCACCATCACGGTCGAGGGCGTTTACCGCTAAACATAGCCGAATTTAGGTAAATCCTGGTCAAATTCTTGTCTTTCCAGGATAAGTGTGCTAAAATCACGCCTTGTATGAACGACTTAGCGCAGTCCCTGTGTCGATGTAATCGACATCATCATAGCCACCATCACATTCCCGGATCACCCCCGGGCAGGGCTGCTTTAAGTAGAGGAATTCCCCTACCAACGCGACGTTGATCGTGGTTTTCAAGAGTACTCATGCAAAAGCGCTCCCCTGACCGGGGAGCGCTTCTTGGTTAACCATCTGGAGGTATGTATGCTATCGAAAGAAGTGGATCAAGAAGCCAGGCAAGAAATCCGCCTGGCCTTGCCCAGCAAGGGCCGCCTGGCTGAAGAGGCGCTGGAGATGCTGGAGCGCGCCGGGTTGCAGGTGTACAAGCCCAACCCGCGCCAATACCGGGCAGTCATACCAGCCCTGCCGGGGCTGGCGGTGTTGTTTCAACGGCCGGGCGACATCGTCACCAGCGTGCGCGACGGCAGCGTGGATTTCGGCGTCACCGGCTGGGATGTATTTTGCGAGCGAAAAGGCGAAAATGGCGACATGCTGGCTTTGTTGAAAGAACTGGGGGTGGGGCACTGCAAGCTCAACGTGATCGTGCCGGAAAGCTGGGAAGCGACCCGGAGCATGGCCGATCTGGCAGCCTGGCAGGCCAAGCGTGGGCAGGCGCTGCGGGTGGCGACGAAGTTCCCGAACCTGACCAGCGCCTTCTTCGTTGAGCGAGGCATTACTAACCTGCGCATGATCTCGGCTGAAGGCACGCTGGAGATCGCCCCGGAGATCGGCTACGCCGACGTGATCGTGGACCTGGTTTCGACAGGCACCACGCTGCGCGACAACCGCTTGAAAAGGATCGAAGACGGCCTGATCTTGCACTCGCAAGCCTGCCTGATCGCCAACCGGGCGGCGTTGAAACGCCGTACCGAGGTGCTGGCGATGGCGCGCCAGTTGCTGGAGTTTATCGTGGCTTACCTGCGCGCCGCCGAGAACGTCTCGGTTTTCGCCAATATCCGCGGCGATTCGCCCGCTGGCATCGCCGAGCGCATGTTTGCGCAGCAGGTAATCGGCGGCTTGCAAGGCCCAACGATTTCCCCGGTGGTGACCCGGGAAGGGGGAAACTGGTATGCCGTGCACCTGGTGGTGCGCAAAGACCGGCTGGCGCAGGCCATCGCCGAACTGCGGCAGATCGGCGGCAGCGGTGTGGTGGTAGCCCCGGTTTTGTACATCTTCGAAGAGGAGCCGCAGGCCTACCGGGAATTGTTGGCGGCTTTGGAGGATGGCATTCAAGGGCAGAAAGCGATGAATGCGGAACAGAGCCTGGCGTTGGCAGACGAACCACCCGCCGAGACGGGTTTTTAGATGCGATTGGAGGTGAACCCATGTTGAGGATTTATGATGTCAAGACTGCACAGCGCACGATCTTGCGGCGCTTGCCGGTGCGCACAGATGAGTATCCAGAGACGGTCCTGGCGCGCACGCAGGAGCTGTTTGGAGAGGGCGTCACGCCGGTACAGGCGGTGGTGCAAATCCTCAGTTCGGTGCGCACGGAAGGGGATGCGGCTTTACGGCGCTGGACAGCCCTGCTCGACCGGGCTGAACCCGAGCAGTTTCTGGTGCCCGTCGAGGAGTTGGAGCGAGCTTATGCCGGCTTACCGGCGGCGTTGGCGCAGGCAATGGCAGCCGCGGCGCAGCGCATCCGCGCTTTCCACGCTTTACAGCCGCTGCCCGATTGGGAAACAGGCGCGCTGGGCGGGCGCGTGGGGCAGCGGGTCACGCCGATCGAGCGAGTGGGCGTGTATGTGCCGGGCGGGACGGCGCCCCTGCCTTCATCTCTACTGATGTCGGTGATTCCGGCCCAGGTGGCCGGGGTCGAGCGCATCGTCGTGTGCACGCCGCCCGCCTGGCGCGGCGGCTCGCCAAGCGCCTTGATCCTGGCGGCGGCTTATCTGTGCGGCGTGCAGGAGGTCTACCAGGTGGGCGGGGCGCAGGCCATTGCCGCCATGGCTTACGGCACGGAGAGCATCCCGCGCCTGGATAAGATCGTCGGAGCGGGCAACCTGTTTGTCACCCTGGCCAAGCAGCAGGTGTATGGCAGCGTGGGACTGGACGGGCTGGCAGGCCCGACCGAAACGATGGTGATCGCCGATGGCGGGGCGAACCCCGCCTGGGTGGCGGCCGACCTGCTGGCCCAGGCCGAGCACGACCTGCTGGCGAGCGCCATCCTGCTGACCCCGGATAGGCCCCTGGCCGAGGCGGTGCAGGTCGAGGTGGGGCGCCAGTTGGAAGGCCTGGGGCGGGCGGAGGTGATCACCCATTCGCTGGCGCACCAGGGTGGGATCGTGCTAACCCCGGACCTGGAAACGGCCGCGGCGCTGGCCTCCGAATACGCCCCAGAGCACCTGTGCCTGGCGGTGGCTGACCCGGCGACGCTGGCGGGGCGTGTGCGCAACGCCGGCGGCCTGTTCCTGGGGGAACATTCCTGCGAAGTGTTGGGCGATTACGTTGCCGGGCCCAGCCACGTGATGCCCACCGGGGGCACGGCGCGCTTCGCTTCGCCGCTCAACGTGATGGACTTCGTCAAGATCACCAGCATGGTGGCGCTGGACGCGGATACCAGCCGGGCGTTGAGCCGGCTGGCGGCCGAGGTAGCGCAGGCCGAGTCGCTCTCGGCGCACGCCGCGGCGGCGCGCTTGCGCCAGGATGGTAAAAATGTTTGACCCGGCCGAACTATTGCGCCCGCACATCCGCGAGATGCCGCCCTACGAGCCGATCCTGCCGTTCGAGGTGCTTTCTGAACAGTTGGGTCTGCCTGTCGAGCGGCTGGTCAAGCTGGACGCCAACGAGAATTCTTACGGCATGCTGCCCGCCGTGCGCCTGGCGCTGGCGGAGATGCCCTTCGCACATATCTATCCCGATCCACAGAGCCGCGAGCTGCGCCTGGCGTTGGCGGAATATCATGGGCTGCCCGTGGAGAACTTGCTGGCCGGGGCTGGGGCGGACGAATTGATCGATTTGCTGCTGCGGGCGGTGATCGAGCCGGGTGACGTGATCTTGAACTGCCCGCCGACCTTCGGTATGTACGCTTTCGATGGGGACGTCAACCGGGCGCGGGTGATCAACCTGCAGCGCGATCCGGCATTCACCATCGACCTGCCGGCTATCCAGGCGGCTGTGGCGCAATACCGCCCCAAGCTGATCTTCCTGGCTTCGCCTAATAACCCGGACGGCAGCCTGACGCGCAGTGAAGAGATCGAGCACCTGTTGGACTTGCCCTGCCTGCTGGTGCTGGACGAAGCCTACATCGAGTTCGCCGCGCCCAGCGCCAGTTGGATACGGGAAGCGCCGCGGCGTGGCAACCTGGTGGTGCTGCGCACGTTCAGCAAGTGGGCCGGCCTGGCCGGGTTACGGGTGGGGTATGGCGCTTTCCCCAGCCGCCTGATGCCGCACCTGTGGAAGATCAAACAGCCTTACAACGTTTCGGTGGCGGCAGCGGTCGCAGCGCGAGTCTCTTTGCAACATGCTGCAGAGCTGGTGCAGACCGGCGAGCGCATCATCGCCGAGCGCCAGCGCCTGATGGCACAGTTGCAAGAACTGCCCTGGCTGCAGCCTTACCCCTCGCAGGCGAACTTTATCTTGTGCCGGGTGGTTGGGCTCCCGGCGAGAGAGATCAAAGAACGCCTGGCGCGGGCGGGCATCCTGGTGCGTTACTTCGACAAGCCGGGCTTGAGCGATCACATCCGCATCAGCGTGGGGCGGTCCGAGGACAGCCAGGCTTTGATGGATGAACTGAGAAAGGTGGAGGTGTTATGCGCACAGCGATGATAGAACGCAAAACTGCGGAGACCGAGGTGCGCGTGCAGTTGAACCTGGACGGCAGCGGCGATTGGCAGATCGATACCGGGATCGGCTTTCTGGATCACATGCTCAGTCACCTGGCAGTGCACGGCCTGTTCGACTTGAACGTGCAGGCGCGGGGTGATCTGCACATCGACCCGCACCACACGGTGGAGGATTGCGCCCTGGTGTTGGGGCAGGCTTTCGATCAGGCGCTGGGCGAGCGGCGCGGCATCGTGCGCAGCGGGTCGGCGTACATGCCCATGGATGAAGCCCTGGCATTTGTGGCGGTCGATCTCTCCGGCCGGCCTTACAGCGTGGTGCAGGCGGATTGGCACGGACCGATGATTGGGGAGTTACCTACCAGCCTGGTGGCGCACTTCCTGGAGTCGCTGGCGGTGACGGGGCGCGCCAACCTGCATGCCCGGGTGCTCTACGGGCGGGACGACCACCACCAGGCGGAAGCGCTGTTCAAGGCCCTGGGGCGCGCTTTGGACGCGGCCACGCAGATCGACCCGCGGCGCGGGCAGGCGCTGCCCAGCACGAAAGGCAGGTTGTGAATCAGATGAATGGACTATCGCTTGAGCAGAAGGATGCACCTGAGGTCATCCTGGTGGATTATGGCGTGGGCAACCTGCGCTCGGTCGAAAAGGCCCTGGCGGCTGCTGGGGCGCGGGTGCGCCTGAGCGGAGATGCCGAAGTTTTACGGAAGGCGGGCAAAGTGCTGCTGCCCGGGGTGGGCGCCTTCGGAGACGGCATGCGCGGCTTGCAAGAACGCGGCCTGGTAGATGTCCTGCAAGAACTTGTGCGACGCGGTACGCCCTTGCTGGGCATCTGCCTGGGGATGCAGCTCCTGTTCGCGGCCAGCGAAGAAGCGCCGGGCTGCCCCGGTCTGGGCCTGCTGCCGGGTGAGGCGCGGCGCTTTACCTTCGATGAGGATACCGGTTCGCCTGGCGCGGCAGGGCGTTTGAAGGTGCCGCAAACCGGCTGGAATCAGATCTTGGCGGTGCAGGAGAACTCGTCTTTGTTACAGGGGCTGCCGGAAGGCAGTTATGCTTACTTCAACCACAGCTACTACTGCGACCCGGGACAGGCTGGCGATGTACTGGCGCACACCGACTATGGCTGCCTGTACGCTTCAATCGTGGGGCGCAGCAACCTGTATGGCGTGCAGTTCCACCCGGAGAAGAGCCAGGCAGTGGGGCTGCAAATCTTACGCAATTTTGTGGAGCGTTGTTGATGGATAAAGTAGAATTTGTGATCTACCCGGCGATCGACCTGCGCGACGGGCGGGTGGTGCGCCTGATGCAGGGCGACCCGGCGCGGCAGACGATTTATGGGAATGACCCGGCAGGTGTGGCGCGGGGCTGGCTGGAGGCCGGGGCGCGCTGGCTGCACGTGGTCAACCTGGACGGCGCTTTCGGCGAAACGAAAGCCAGCCAGCAGGGAAACCTGGCGGCGCTGCAGGCGATCTTGAGTGAAGTATCACGGGTGAATCCCGCGGCCCAGGTGCAGTTTGGCGGTGGGCTGCGCTCGATGGAGGTACTCGAGCGCGCCCTGGAGATGGGGGTGGGGAGGGTGGTCGTGGGCAGCCTGGCGGTCGAAGCGCCCGAGTTCCTGCGTCGGGCGCTGGAGTGTTTCGGCGCGGCGCGGCTGGCCCTGGCGGTGGACGTGCGCGATGGCCAGGTGTATACGCGCGGCTGGCAGGAGCCTGCCAGCGTGAGCCCAGGTGAACTCGGGCGCGCCTTCGCCGGCCTGGGCCTGCGCACCTGCATCTATACCGATATCCAGCGCGACGGCGGCGGGCAGGGGCTGAACCTGGCGCAGACACGCGATTTTGCAAAAACGAGCGGGCTGGAGGTGGTGGCATCTGGCGGCGTGGCCTCGCTGGCGGATGTGCACGCGGCGCGCCAGGCCGGGTTGAGCGGAGTGGTGATCGGCCGGGCGCTTTACGAGGGGCAGGTTGACCTGCGGGAGGCGCTGCGATGTTAGCCAGGCGCATCATCCCTTGCCTGGACGTCAAAGATGGCCGCGTGGTCAAGGGAGTCAACTTCGTCAACCTGCGCGATGCCGGCGACCCGCTGGAAAATGCGCTCACTTACGACCAGATGGGCGCCGACGAGCTGGTCTTCCTGGATATCTCGGCCAGCCCGGAGGGCCGGCGCACCACCCTCGAAAAGGTGCGCCAGGTGGCCGACCAGGTGTTCCTGCCGCTGACGGTGGGCGGCGGCATCCGCAGCGTAGAGGATGTTCACCAGGCGCTGCTGGCCGGCGCGGACAAGGTGAGCATCAATACGGCGGCAGTCCTGGCGCCGGAAATCCTGGGCGCGGCGGCGGAACGCTTTGGCAGCCAGTGCATCGTGATCGCCATCGATGCGCGCAGGCAGAGCCCTGGACGCTGGCAGGTTTTTACGCATGGCGGGCGCACGCCCACCAACCTGGATGCGATGGAATGGGCGCAGCGCGCCGTGGCGCTGGGAGCGGGCGAGATCCTGCTAACCAGTATGGATGCGGATGGCACGCTGGCAGGTTACGACCTGACGCTGACAGCCGCTGTGGCGCAGGCAGTGCCTGTGCCGGTGATCGCCAGCGGCGGAGCCGGGAAATTGGAGCACTTCGCCCAGGTGCTGGCAGATGGCCTGGCGGACGCGGCCCTGGCGGCGTCTTTATTCCACGACCATACGCTGACGGTGGGACAGGTGAAAACTTACCTGCTGGCGCGCGGCATCCCGGTGCGACCGGTCTGATAGAACGAGGAGGCGATCGATGGAGTTGAAGGTTGATGCACAGGGATTGATCCCGGCGGTGGTGCAGGATGTGCGCACGGGCCAGGTGCTGATGGTAGCCTGGATGAACGCCGAGGCTTTGCGGCACACCCAGGAGAGCGGCGAGGCGCACTTCTGGAGCCGCAGCCGGGGGGAGTTGTGGCGCAAAGGGGCTACTTCGGGGAACCGGCTGGCGGTTCAGGAGATTTGGGTGGACTGCGACGCGGATACACTGCTGCTGCGGGTGATCTCTGCTGGGCCAGCCTGCCATACCGGGCAGGTGAGTTGTTTCTACCGCTTATTGGAGGTATAGATGTTGGCAGAGCTGTTCGAAATCATCCTGGAACGCAAGCTCAACCCGCGGCCCGGTTCGTACACGGCCAGTTTGCTGGCGGCGGGCGAGGATCAAGTGCTCAAAAAGGTGGGCGAGGAAGCCATGGAGGTGATCCTGGCGGCCAAAGGCCAGGGCCAGCAGCGTCTGGTGGAGGAAGTTGCGGACCTGTTTTACCACACGCTGGTGCTGCTGGCGGCCAAGGATGTCAGCCTGGCGCAGGTGGAAGATGAACTGACCAGACGGCATCGCCCAGGATAAAAGTTGTGGGCGCAGCGGGCGCGCCCCGGTTATCGAGGCGAGCCCGCGCTGTTCAAGCGAATGCCGCTCGCGTGTCTTGCTGCGAGAGATGACAGTGTGCTAGGCCTGACCGGCGGCCTGGATGCTCTGGCGCATCTGCTCCAGGTGCGAATTGAAGTGATAGGGCGCTTCCATAGCGCCGATGGCCAAACGCCAGAAACTGCCCTTGTTCTCAGCGAAATCCTCAGGTAGTTCCTCGAACAGGGCCACGGTCTCGGTGTAGGAGCGCTTGAGCGCCTCGAGCAGTTCGGCCAGCGTGGGATAAGCGGCCACGGTGGCACGCACTGAAGCGTTCAGGTTGCCGCCAAAGCCGTCCGCCTGGCGTTCGAAGCCAGTTGCCAGTTCGGCAACGCCGAACTGTTGGAAGCGCTCGCCGTGGATCAGGTGTGCCAGCACTTCCTTGGCGCTCCAGTCGGAGGGGGAAGGTTTGTAGCCGGCCTGGGCCTCGCTGACGTTGGCAAAGAACTCATCGATCTCGGTTAGCAAATCGAGATAGCGCTGGCGCAGGACGGAGGCCAAGCCCTTGGTTGAGGTGGGGATGGCCGGCAGCGGGCGGCGCGAAAGCTCCATGAGCACGCTCATTTTCTGGCTGCCGCGATAGAAATCCACCTCGACCCGGTCGCCGGCGCGCTTGCCGCGCAGCGCCACGGGGAAGTCGGGGAAATCTTTGATCGGATGCCCGGCCATGCCCACCAGGACATCGTTGGATTGCAGGCCGGCTGCCTGCGCTCCCAGGCCGGGAACGACATCGTCGATGCGTACACCCTGCGTAACCGGTACGCCCAGTTCTTTGGCGTGCTCGGGGGTGAAGTCGTTGAGCAGCACGCCCAGCATCGGGCGGTTGGTGAAGCGCAAATCCTCGCCGCTTTCGAGCACCGAGGCCAGGTTTTCCAGGCTGCTTTGCCAGCCTTCTTTGATCTCCTGGCGAGCGGTGTCCCAGGCCTGGTCTTCGCCCAGGCCGCGATGAGTCAGCTTGACCTGGGTGCCGCCATCTTTCGCTGACAGCAGCACCTCTACTTCGGTTTGGGCTGGCTCGTTGCGCCCGTACCAGGTGAAGGCGATCGGGACTTCCTGTCCCGCTTTGTGTTCCGCCTCCAGTTGCGTGTATTCTCCGCAGGCGTAGAAGCCGGCGTTCCAGGCCAGGTACAGGCGCCCTCCGGGTTGGGGGCTGACCGTGGCGATATCGCACATCCATTCGCGCAGGCTGGTGGCGTTGGTGAAGGCGCGGAAGACCTGGGCAGGCGGCGCTTTGACGAACTGCTCGAACTCGAGCGTGACCAGAGATTGGGTAGACATGGTTTCTCCTTACAAAATGATGAGCCGGAAATATCTATAATGAAATACACCCTGGGAGAACGCAGGGTTCAGAAATCCAGGAGCGCCTGCATGTGTGACCGGATGCGCTCCACCGTGGGCAGAATGGCGTCCATCATGGCCAGGTTATAAGGGATGGGCACGTCGGGCACAGCCAGGCGCTGCAAAGGGGCGTCCAGGTCGGTGAAAGCCTGGTCGGCGATGACGGCGATGATTTCACCAGCGAACCCGGCGGTGCGAGTGTCTTCGTGCACCACCAGGGCCTTGCCAGTGCGGCGCACGCTCTCGAGCACGGCAGCCTGGTCCCAGGGGATGATGGTGCGCAGATCGAGCAAATCGATGCGGCCGGGGAAGTCCTGGGCAGCTTGCAGGCAGCGCGGCAGCATGGCACCCCAGGTGATCACGGTCAGGGCGTCGCCCTCAAGCAGATGGGCGGCGACCCCAAAGAACAGGCAGTAGTCATCGCCGGGATAGGGGCGGCGGGCTTCGCTGGTGTCGAGCAAGGCGCGGTGCTCGAAGAAAAAGGTTGGGTCATCGCCGCGCAAGGCGCTGCGCAGCAAGCCGACGGCGTCCTCGGCGTTGCTGGGGTAGGCGATGCGCCAACCCGGCAGGTGGGCGTAAACGGCTTCGCCGCTGACGCTGTGCCAGGGATCGCCGGTCTTCTTGCCAAAGCCGACCGGGATGCGCACGACCACGGGAGCGGCGAAGCGGTTGGCCGTGCGCCAGCGGATGGTGCCGATGTCGCTGAGCTGTTCGTGAGCGGGGTCGGCGTATTTGCGGAACTGGATTTCGGGCGCCGGCAGCAGCCCAGCCAGGGCCATGCCGGCAGCGCGGCCGATGATGCCGTCTTCGTTCAGGGAGGTATCGAAGACGCGCTCGGGGCCGAAGTGAGACTGCATGTCCAGTGTGGCGCCGTGCACGCCGCCTTTCACGCCCACGTCTTCGCCGAAGACCAGCAGGCGCGGGTTGAGGCGCATCTCGGTCTCCAGCGTGCGGCGCACAGCATCGACCAGGTTCAGGCGCGGGCCGGGGGAAGCGCTGGTTGGTGTGACGGGACGGACGCCGTCCACCCCAATGATTGGGATCAGGGCGTTTTCGGGGCGCAGGCCGCCCTGGAGTGGGGCGGTGCCTTCGTAGAACAGGTGGCGGGTGGCCTGCGATGGGTCTGGCTCAGGGGCGGCTTCGGCTGACGCTAAAGCCTCGGCCAGCTCGGTCTGTGCTTCCTGATCGAGCTGGGCCCACTGCTCGGCGGAGAGCCCCTGGTCGCGCAGGTGCTCCTCCAGGTGCTTGAGCGGATCGCGGGCGGCTTCGGCGGTGCGCACTTCCGGACTTTTGTAAGCCTGGTCATCGATGAACGTGTGACCGGTGAGGCGCACGACGCGCAGGCGCAGCAGGCAGGGGCCAGCTTGATTGCGTACGTGGGTCACGGCTTCATGAATGCACTGCCAGGCCTGGGCTGGATCGGTGCCATCGCCATCGATGATCTTCAGGTTGTTGTAGCCGGAAAGGTTGGTGGTGATATCCCCACAGGGGGTCTGAAAATCGACTGGCACAGACAAACCAAAGCTGTTGTCTTCGATGAAGAACAGCATGGGCAGGCATTGGGTGGTGGCGATGTTGAGGGCGGCCCAGAATCCATTGGCTGCGGTGCTGCCTTCCCCTCCAGTCGCCACGGCGATGGCGCCCTGCCATTCGGCCTGGCCCAGCACCTGGGCCCGGTAGACGATGGCCTGGGCCCAGCCAACGCTGGGGGTATATTGGGCGCCGACATCGCCAGAGGCGGGCAAGATCGTCGGACGCCCATTTTGAGCGGGGAGGTTGAACATCACACCTACGTCGCGGCCCTGGCTGGGGCCGGCGCGGCGCGCCATGCCACCTGCCAGGGCGTCGACCAGGCTCAACCCGCAGGCCAGGGCAAAGGGCCGCGAGCGATAGTACACCATGGCAGCATCGTGGGGGTGATCGAGGGCCTGGGCCAGCAGAACCTGAGCTAACTCGTGCCCGCCGGAGGAAAACTGGTATTTGACTTTGCCCTGCGGGGTAAGCTGCTCAACTTCGAGCTGATCCAGGCGGCGGGATCGCAGCATCAGGCGGGCAACTTTGAGCCAATCTAAACCGGATTCGGGTTGCACATAAGCCATAGTCGATTTCCTGAGCAATGATCTTTGGGCGACCGTTCTAGAAAACGCCGTAAACCTGATCGGGAGCGAGAATTTCGGGGAAGCGCGTCCGCAGGGCGCGGCGGGTCTCGTAACACAGGTGGCAGGCGTCGGCGTAGGCATCCTGGTGAGGAACCTCATAGCGGTAGGCCAGTTCAACTGGCCCGCCAGCGATAAGCGGGCCCACAATTGGGTGGGCGGCAGGCTCGTAAGTTTCCAGCAGCTTGTAGAGCGGATCGGTGAACATGTTGCCGATGGTGATGCCCTGGCACATGTGCAGATAGCCGAGGGGGTCAACGTGCAGGCGGCCCGGGTCGATCAGATCTTCATACGGACATTCCTGGAAGTTGCTCCAGGGCTGGTGGATGATGCGGTCGGAGAGCTTGACTGCGGCGCGCCCGCGGTACATGATGGACGACTCGCCGGGGGGCAGCTTGCCCTGAACGCTGGAAGCCTCGGACTGTTCGGGCTGGGCGATGCTGAGCGTGCCGAGCGGGATGCCGAGTTGGGCGGCCGCGGCGGCGGCCAGGCGGGATTGCTGGCTGATTTGCTCGCTGTAATGGTACAGGTCGCTGCTGACCGAGAAATCATCCACCAGGCCGGCGAAGGGCCGCAGCCATTCCAGGGCGTCCTCCAGGCCCTCTGCCCAATAGGCGTTGGAGACTATCCCGACCTGGAAGCCCATATCGTGGGCCAGGCGCACGGAGCGCAGCAAGATGGGGTAGTAGAGGGTTGGTTCACCGCCTTCGAAGTAAATCCATTCGACGGTTTTGAGATCCTTGGCCGGGTGCAGAATGCGGCGCACATCGCTGAGGGTCATGGTGCCCTGCTGGAAGGGGCTGCCCCACACGAAGCAGTGATCGCACTCGAAGGTGCACTGGTAAGTCAGTAACAGGTGTAAACCATTGATTTGCATAATCTTCCTCCCGATCGAACGAAACAGGACTGGTTGGCAAACAAGCCGTTGGCCGCGCCGCGATCATTTGCGCCGGCGCAAGAGCAGCCAGAGGAAAGCGCTACCCAATAAGAGCAACCCTGCCGCCAGCGCCCGGCGATTCCTGGCAAGCCCGGGGGACGGCAAGGACGGTCCCCAGGCGCGCTGCACGCCATGTTGGTAAATCGGGCGCACCAGGGCCGGTAAGAGCACATCCGAGAACAGGTAGGCGATCCAGGGCACGGGCGGCCTGGGCTGAGGCGTTCCTGGCTGCGGCCTGGCCTGCGGCAGTTCTACCTCGGCCAGGATGAAGGTCTCGCCCTGTTCCTGCGTGCATTCTGCCACAACCTGGCCGTGTGCGTCCAGGATTTTGCAGGCCGGTGTGATGTGGCAGGACAATTCGAGGTGGTCGGCCTGGGGCAGGTAGCGCAGCAGCCAGGGAGCGGTGAGCGCCAGGCTGAGCAAGGCGGCGCGCCCGCGCGGCACAGGAGAATGGAAATGACCACAGCCGCCGGTGATGGCCAGTGGAACGCCTAACCAAGCGGCTTGTTGCTCGATGGTGTCTCCGAAAATGCGGCGGAGGCTGTGGCGGATGACCTTTGCCACGGGGCCGAGTTCTTCCCAGGTCACCTGCCTGCCATCCGGCAAATGGTAAGTGGGGTGGCCGATATCCGGGGGGCAGCTGGCAACCAGCACCAGGTGTACCTGCCCGGCGTAGCCCTGCCACAGGTGGGCGTGGGCCACGTCCCAGCAGATGAGCAGGCCGATGTCGCCCAGTTCGGTATGGGCGATGGTGAGGTCGCTCCCGGGGCGGGAGTAAGCGCGCTCCCAGCCCCAGGGGTAGCGTTTGTCATAGCGCCAGATGCGCCCATTGGGGGCAGCCAGGATCAGGGCGTTGTGGATCTGGCCGCGGCTGAAGAGCAGCAAGGAGCCTGCCAGGTGTATGTCCAGGCGGGCGGCGGTCTCCTGCATCCAGGCGATGGTCGGGCCATCCAGAGTCTCGGCTCGCTGGAAATTCTCGTCGACGTAGGCGTAGCCGGTGTTGAAGACCTCGGGGAGCAATACCAGGCGGGCTCCCTGGGCGGCGGCCTGGGCGACCAGGCGATCGGCGCGCTCCAACCTCTCGTAGGTCGGAGCCGGGCGGACATCCATCTGGATGGCGGCGAGGCGGAGGGTGGGCGGGTGGGACATTTTGGGGAGTTAAAAGATAGGAATTAGAAAGTAGAAGTTAGAAGGGAGAAGCGATTGGGCATGCGGGGGTCAGCCGGTGACCAGGCGGGTGCCGCAGGCCTGGCAGAAGAGGGCGTCGGAGGTGTGCGCCCGCCCGCATTTGGGGCAATGTCTCGGCAGGTCGACTGGCAAGGCTGCTCCACAGGCCAGGCATTGCTCAGCGTCAGGCGGGTTGGCTACCTGGCAGTAGGTGCACACTTTCGGGTTGCCAGGGGCGTTGCGCTCGCCGGCCAGGGCGCGGCTCAGGCTGCAAAGTTCGTTGATGGCGTCCCAGATTTCGGGCGCCAGGTTTTCCTGTCCCAGCTCTGCGATGGCGTCGGGGATCATGGCCAGCAGCGAAAGGGGATTGCCGTTGGCGGCGCGCTCGATCATTTCACTGGCATCGGCAACTTTATCCAGCCAGTTACGGTCGCGGCTCGTGGTGACGAGCACGCCGCCGTGGGTATCGGCGATGTGCAGGGTCACGGGGGTTCCGTGTTTGCTGCCAATCTGCACCAGAGAGGTGCCGGAGGCCTGTGAGATGTGGACGCGATGCTGGCGGTCGTTGAAACGGGCAGCCAGTTGGTCGGCCAGGGCGGCGGCCCTCAGCGTGCCGTGGAACATACGTTGCGCCATGCGCTACTCCACCGCGATTCCGGCCTGGGCTTTGGGGATACCAGCGTTCTTCGATACGAGTTTGATCAATTCGTGCATGGTTCTCCTTTGCATGCTTGCAGAGGCTAATAGGGGAGATTGTGAAAGGTTTTCTTGCGCTTGAAGAGGCGGTGCCAGGTTGTCTCCATCCAGTTGCTCAGGCGCGGGCCGGATGGCTGGCTTTGCGCTTCGATGGATTGCATGGCCTGCGCTTTGCCGCCAGGATAATACAGGAACAGGCGCACCGAACCGATATCACTGTAGCCTTCCTCGTGCTGCTCAACTTCCTGATCCGGGATGCCGCCGCCGGCGCGGTAGAAGGTTTCGGTCATGGCCAGGTATTCGCGGGCCGGAATGTGGTTCTTGAGCAGGCGGTGGATGAGGATCACTTCGCTGCCAGCCAGTTCTTCGAACTGGCGCACTTGCTTGATCACCACTTCGCCAAGGTGCAGGAAGGCTTTCAGGCGCAGCATGCTGAGGTTCTGGCAGGCGTCACACGGGCACTGAGCGCCAGCCACCATTTCTTGCTGTTTGGCCTGAAAGGCCTGGTGAAAACGCTGCACCTGCCGGGTGATGTCCTGGGCAGCGGCGGCGCGTTGATCATCGGCGGCAGGGATAACTGCAAACATCAAGGCGGCGTCGCCTTCCAGTTTGTTTAATTTTAGTGGGAACTCGGCCTGGTCGATGACGGCTTCCAGCAGTTCGGTGATGATGGTCTCAGCGTGCAGCAGGCTGGTTTTATTCCATTCCAGGAAGCGGGTATAACCGCTGATATCTACGATGGTTAGGGCGACATGCTTGACTTCCATAAGGATCTCCCTGAACAATTCGAAGGATCGTGGCCTGGCAGAAGGTTGTTGGTTTGAATGATACCATATCCAGGGGTGAGCCAGCACACGGCCCGCGTGAATTTATGAAACTGTAATGATCCAGGCAGCCCTGTCAGGCGGGGCGCAACGACTTGGCGAAGACATGCTGCGATTTGTGCAGGCTGTAGCCGTGTTTCAGGTAGAACTTGTGCGCCTCAGCACGGATGACGTTGCTGCGCACACGCAGTTGGGGATACCCCTGGGCGACTACCCAGGACTCGCCCTGTTGGACCAGAAGAGCGCCGATACCCTGCCCGGTGTGGGCGGCGTCGACAACCAGGCCGCCGATTTCGGCGTAGGGCTCCGCTTGCAGGTGGTGGGTGCCATGCAAGTGGATCCAGCCGGTAACCTGTCCGGCGGCATCCAGGGCGACGTAAATGGCATGCTCTGGCCGGGGCAGGAGGGCCTCCAGACGCTGACGGGCCTGTTCCACCGTGGTGGGGTAGCCCAGTTGGTCGCACAGGCCAGCGATGGCTTGTGCATCCAAGGCGGAAGCGAGGCGGATTTGGATCATGTCGTCACCGGATCGATAGGATTGCGCCCAGGCCGCGTAGATGGCCGAGCGCATCGTGCCCGTCCACCTGGACGCGTCCAGGCTTGGGATAGGGCAAGGCGGCCCACAGGCCGTGCCCCTGCACGTATTGCTGTGTGTCGCCGGAGCCGCCGGCGAGGATGGCCTGCGCCGCGCCCAGGCTGAGCATCCAATAGCCCAGCTCGACCAGAGTCAGGCCGGCGTTGGAAAGTGGGTGGAAGATGGTCACATCGACAGTCCCCCCAGGCAGGCGCTCAGGCCGGCCGGCAAACACCGAAACCACCAGCAGCTCTTGCCGGGAGGTCAGCCCGAAGGCGGTAAAGGATGAGCGTACCAGTTCGCCGGCAGGTGTCATTTCGGGGAAGAAGTTGATTTCGTTCCCGTTGGTCTGGCCCTGCCCCGGCAGGCGCACCGGAATGCTGCGAGCGTAATTGCGCCCGGCGCGCGCCAGGGCCGGGCCAGAGATCGCCAGCCGGGGAGCAGGATTGGTTAGCAGAGCGCCCCGGCGGATGCGCAGGCTGCACAGGGCAGGCGGCCCGGGAGAGAGCACCAGGGCGGTGTAATCGCCGTCCAGGGGTTGGTAGGCCTGGCCGTCCAGGGCGATGGCGCCGGGCGGCTTGCAGATCAATTGGCCATCGATAACCACGAAGCCATTGCCGCGCACGAAGTTGGTGTGCAGGGCGTTGCAGGCCAGCCGCGGGCGGTCAGCCTCGGGCAGTTTCGCCAGCCAGCCCGGCAGGGGCTCGCCGCTGTTGGTTTCGGGGGGCAGGAAATGCTCGGGGCTGGAGGGGTGGAAGCTGCGCCGGAGCAGTTCTGGGCTGGTTTCCAGGTGCACGGCTGCCTGCGATAGATCGAAGCAGGCGGCGCGCAAAACGGCCTGCTGTTCGGCGATCTCGAAAACCTGTAACTCGGGTCTCATCGATTGGCGTTGCGGAATTCTTCGTATAACCGGTTGGCGTGATAAAGCGCAGCCTGGTAGTATTCCTCCGGGCTGACGCCGAGTTGAACAGTGCGGCGGGCGGGTTGTACGGTGGGTTGGCTGGCGGCGAAGCGCTGCAAAACAGCCGCGTGGGGCTTCAGGGTGCCATCCGGGCGTACCAGGCCGAAGAAGCGTTCGTGCCGGGCCTGGTCGCAAGGTGGGCGGTTATACAGGTGCGTGGCATAGTCGGCGAAACACCACAAGACGGCCCCCAGGGCGCCGACATCCACCAACCCGGGCAAGACCTGTTCGATGTATTCGGCCAGGGCCTCTTCGGAAGGCACAAACTGGCGGTGCGCCTGGCCGTAGGCCGGCCATTCCCAGGTGGCGGAGGGCTCGCCAGGAGCCGTGGTGGGCCCGCCAAATTCTTCCATCAGGGTGGGGCGACCGCACAGGGCGCTGGTGAGAGCGCACAAAAAGGGCACAAAGTCAGGATCCAGGGGGCCACGCGCCCAACCCTCGGCGTACATGGGGTAGCCGTGCATAACGGGCAGATCGACTTCAGCAAAAACATCGTGGATGCGCAGGCCGAAATCGCCGAGCAGATCGGGCATGTGCAGCCCGCAAGTGACCGGGTGGTGGGGATCGAGGTCTCGGACGATGGTAGCCATCTCACGCACCCAGGCGTGCCCGTGCGCCGCGCTGGGGGGCCAGGCGAATAAATCGGGCTCGTTGCCCAGGTTCCAAATGCCAATAGCCGGGTGATCTTTGAAGGTAGATACAACGCTGTGCAGCAGCAGGCGCTCGGCGCGCAGCACAGTGGGATCAGTGTAAGGGTTGGCGTAGCCGCAATCAACTACCTGACCGGCGCTGACTACCTGGCGCACGCCGGGAAGCATGGGCTCGCCGGGATGCAGCATCCAGGGCGGCGCCCAGGAGGGGCCGCTCATATGCCCGGTGAAGAAGGTCACGTCCAGCGACAACCCCAGGCCAGCGGCGATGTCGCAGGTTTGTTCGAGGGCATGCAGTGCAGCGATGCTGACGCTATCGGATTGGGGCTGCCAGTCTTCCCAGAGCAGGAAGATGCGCACCAGGTCCAGGCCAAGTTCACGGATCAGGGCGAACTCTTCGGCAACCTCGCCAGGGTCGAAATCTGACCACCAGTACATGGCCTTACGCCGCGGCCAGTAGTTGACGCCAAGCAGGAAGGGCTGTGTGGGCATGCAGGTATGATACCATAATTGGGAAATGGTAGACAGTAGAAGGGAAACGGGGGAGGCGCGCGGGGAAAAGCAGGTCAGCGAGAGGCAGGCGCGAACCAGGCGTAGCGCAAGGTGACTCCCAGGATATACCAGGCGGCCAGGAGGGTGCCGCGCAGCGTGCCGCTGACTTTGGATTTGCCCGCCTGGCGAGGATGGAAGCTGACCGGCACTTCGCGGATGCGCACGCCGCGCCGGGCAGCTTTGACCATCATTTCGGTCGGCCAACCGTAAGTCATCTCGCGCATGTCCAGGTCCAGCAGCAAGGCGCGCCGTATGGCCCGGTATGGGCCCAGGTCGGTAACCTGGAGGCCGTACAGGGCGTTCATCAGGCGCGCCACCAGCCAGTTGCCGAAGCGCTGGTGAGGGGGCATCGCCTGACGGAGGATGGTCCCCAGGAAGCGCGAGCCGAGCACCAGGTCAGCCTGACCGGTGAAAAGCGGCTCGAGCAAAGCGGGCAGTTCGGCGGGGAGAAAGCTGTAATCCCCGTCCAGGAAGGCGATGATGTCGGCGCCTTGTGCCGCGGCAACTCCGGCGGCGCAGGCCTGGCCGTAACCGCGGCGCGGCTCGAAGATTACCCGGGCGCCCGCAGCGCGGGCCTCCTCGGCAGTGGTATCGGTTGAGCCGTTGTCGACAACGATGACGCTAACCGGCAAGGTGGCAAGCGTTTCGCTGACCAGGCGCTGGATGTTACCGGCCTCGTTCAGGGCGGGGATGATTACGGTGACCTGGTTTTCCAGGGTGGTCTCCTTGCAGGGGAAGCGTTATGACTGGCGTTATGGTGCTACTTCCAGGCCCTCGATAATATTCGAGAAAACGTTGCCGATCGAGGGGCCGAAGATAGCCGGCAGGACAACGAAGGCGAGCAGGCAGCAGCACAGGCAGACTACCAGCACACCCACGATGATGCCGATGATCAGGCCGGTGTTCGATTTCTTGGGTTGTTCGAGGGCAGGGGCGAATTCTTGGGACATATGGGACTCCTTGGTTTTCAAGCAAGTGGAAGGTTGGGCCGTTTGTGGTCATCCGAATAATCGAAGACGACTTTGACGGCGTGGTAATGATCTTTGTCGACGCTGGTCAGCAAAGCCTGGCGGTACTGCGCCAGGGTGAAACGGTGGGTGATGAGCGACGGCATCTGCAGGCGCTGGCTTTGCAGCAGGTGGAAGTAGATCTCGAAAGCATGCCGGCGCTGGCCTTCGAAGTCTTCCAGGCCGAAGGCGTTCGAGCCGATCAGGTTGATCTCTTTGAAATAGTGCGGCGTCCACTCGAAGCGCCGCGGGCGGGAAACGCCGGTGACCACGATGCTCCCGCCGGGGCGCGTCACGCGCAGGCCCACCGCCAGAGTCTCGGCGGAACCGACGGTATCGTAGATCACGTCCACGCCGCCCAGCAGCCAGGGCGGGCCGTACCAGGGGCGCTGCAAGGGGGTGTGGGTGTATTCGCCCAGGCCCTCGATGATCTCCACCGGCTGGCGGGTGCGAATCACGTGAGCCGCGCCCAACTCGTAGGCCAGTTTTTCCTGGAGCGGGTGGCGGGCGATGGCCACGATGGCAGCCTGGGGGTACACGGCGTGCAGGATGGCAATGGAGAGTATCCCCAGGCTGCCGCAGCCGTAGACCAGCGCCAGGCCTCCCGGCGGCGGGGGCGCTTTCAGGATGGCGTGCAGGCTGACCGAGAAGGGGTCGGAGAGCACGGCCTGCTCCCAGCTCAGCTCGTCGGGGATGGGGAAGAGCATCGATTCGTGGGCGGGCATGAACGGGGCAAAGCCGCCGGTGACTGCCCGGCTGTTGCCGGCGTGCATGCCGGGCGGCAGATTGCCCTTGAGAAAGTTCTCGCACACGTAATACTGGCCGCGCTGGCAGGCCGGGCAGGGCGGCTGGATGCCGCGCGGGGCGCAGGGCAGCCAGGGGCTGAGCGCCACGCGCTCGCCGACGCGCCGCTGGCGCACGCCGGGGCCGACCTGCTCGATAATCCCCACCGCTTCGTGGCCCAGCACCTGCGGGAAAGAGATCAGGGCAGTCAGGGGATTGTCGAATTCGGCGTCGAGGAAGATCTGCTTGGTGTCGCTGCCGCAGATGCCGCACAGGGTGGTGCGCAGGATGACCCAATCGTCGCCCAGCAGCTTGGGATCCGGAACATCGGTGTAAGCCAACGGGCCGAGCGGTGAGAGGTAGCCGCCTGGCGAGAATCTGCCGGCCAGCCGGGCAAAGCCCAGGCGGGGCAGGCTGTAGCGGAACAGGAGCGCTTTCATGTGGACATCTCAGCGCAAGAAATCTAGGATCAGGGAGTTGACGATCTGCGGCTTTTCGTAGTGGGGGATGTGCCCGGCGTCATCGATGGCGTGGAAAACGGCGTGGGGCATGGCGGCGCGGGCTAACTCACTGATTTTAAAGGGAACAACGCTGTCGTAGCGCCCCCAAATCAGCAGGACGGGCTTGCCCAGGCGGTCGATGTGCTGGTAGAACGGGGTATTGTCCACGAGCACGTCATGGCGCAGGGTGGACAGCAGCGCCCGGCGGAAGCCGCGGTAGACCATCTGGCTGCGGTATTTTTCTGCGTAATCTGGGAAGGCTTGCGGATTGTGCAGATCGCCCTTGAGGCCGGCGACCAGGATCTTCTCGGCGAGCAGGTCCATGAGCAATTCGCCTAACCAGGGGACGGTGATCAGCCCAGACAGGGCCGGGCGCGCCTGGGGGAAGCCAGCCGGGTCGATCAGGCAAACGCGCCGGACGCGCTCCGGATGGCGGCTGGTGAAACTGGCAACCAGCGGGCCGCCCATCGACAGGCCGATCAGATCGACGGGCGCGTCGATATTCAAAGCTGCCAGCAGTCCGGTAAGCTGACGATCGTAGAGTTCGTGGGTATAGGCCAGGTCTGGGCGGTCGGAGAAGCCGCGCCCGTACAGATCGTAGCGCAGGAGGCGCAGGCCGGCCTGTGACAGCGCGGCAAAAGTCGGCTCCCAGATGAAATAGGGCACCGAAAAACCGTGCACCAGCACGACCGGCTGCCCGTCCGGCGGGCCGGCCAGTTCATAGTGTACAATACCATCCGGAAGTTGCATGAAACAACCAGGCGCGGTCTGCCGCGCCTGGTCGTCCAGTTCCAGGGGTTCGCTTCGAAAGCGGTATCGGGCAGAGGGCATGGCCGGTTCTCCTGGGGTCGCGGCCACGCGCCGCGCCCCTCAGGCGTTATTGTACCCCAATGCGGCCAGCCCGGGATCAGGTTTTTTGATCCTGATTACGATTCTTGAGTTGGCTCTTCTTTTTCGACCAGGATGGTGCAGTTGGTCACCAGGGCGGCGATGGCGCCGATGGCGGCCAGTTGCGGCAGCAGCAGCGTGCCGACCACGCCCAGGGTCAGGGGGATATCGACCAGCGTGCGCCCTTCTTCGTTGCGAATGGCGATGCGGCGGATGTTGCCCTGGTGCACCAGTTCTTTGATCTTAGAGACCAGCTTGTCGCCGGTCACCTGGAATTCTTCCGTGCGTACTTTTTGTTCGTCCATGATGTGTCTCCTGATAACCTTTTTAGGGTTTGAACACCAAAGGGAAGTAGTGGGGGTTTTCGAGCGCCCACAGGCTCTCCACATGCATTACAGTATACGTTCTGCCGCTGGCATCGTCGCGGAAAACTTGCAGGAAAACAACGGGGCATCCACGCCCAGGCAAAAGCCTTGCGCTGGCGAAAGGGCAGTGATTTTTCTGATCCGGGAAATCTGCGCAATCTGTGGATAGAAAAGGCTTTGCGATGAAGCTAAAGATCGGTGCTATAATCGTTTTTGGAGCACCCTATGCGCATCGAAGAGTTGGTTTGGCTCGAGAATATCGTTGAAAAGCTGGCGAGCAAGCACGGTGTTTCCACTATTGAAGTCGAGGCGATTTTTGCGAGCGCCCCGCATATTCGTTACGTGTGTAAAGGCAGACGGAACAGAGACGAAAATGTGTATGCGGCTTATGGGCAAACGGAGGCCGGGCGTTATCTGGTGGTTTTCTTTATCTTCAAGCCCAGAGGTAATCTGGCATTGATCATCAGCGCCCGTGATATGGATGGTAAGGAGCGCAAGCGGTATGGCAAAGAAAATTAGGGAGCCAATCCCGGAATTCGATACGCTGGAAGAAGTTGCGGCTTTTTGGGAGATGCACAGTACGGCCGATTATGAGGATTTGACGCAGGAAGCGCAGTTCGAGATTTGCCTGCGTGACCGCACAGACGATCGAAGGATCGCCTTACTGCCTGAATTGAGCCAATCAATCCGGGCGATTGCGCAGGCGCGCGGCGTCTCGCCGGAAACGCTGGTCAACGTCTGGCTGGCTGAAAAGGTGCGCGAACTGGCCTGAACGGTCAGTCGCTGAAGGCAACCATCAAGCAGGCATGTGCATGGCGTGCTTGATGTAGAGATCGATGCGCAGAGGTTTTCGTTGGGGGTGTGGAAAGCGGCTGGTTGCAGGCCGGCCAGCGCCAGCAGCAGGAAGCAAGCGCCCAGAACGGGTAAGAGGCTGAGCCTGGGTTTCATCTGCTGTTCTATACTGCACTTATCCATGCCTGCCATAACCAATTACGGACTTCGCCATCGATATCGCTGGCAGAATACAACTCCAGGTGATGGGTGAACCGGCCCGGGGCTGGCTCGACAATTTGTTTCCAACGCGGGGAAACGTCCCGATGATGGAACGAGAGGGTGAGCACCAGCGGGGCCGTTTTGCCGCGCAGGTATTTGCCGGGCATCCACGTCCAGGCAAAAGCCTTGCGCCGGCGAAAGGCGATCTGGCTCTTTGTAACCTGGAGTTCAACGGAGCCAAAGGCCTCGATCAGGCTTCTCAGCGCATCGAAGATTCGCCTGGGCTCTTCTTTTCCATCGAAAAACTCATCAATTGTCACCTGGTTCTCCTGAAACCCGGCAAGGCAATGTAATTGAAACTGCTTCTGCATAGTTTATTATACCTGCCGTGCACTCTCAAGCAGCGCGCAACCCTTGATAAATCTATCTCGCCGCCTCCACCCCCAAAGGAGCCGTGCCATCCGTGAGCGTTTTTCCCTGGCCCAGGTGCGATGCACGTGCTCTTCGTGCGTTGCACCTGAGAGCACCATCCATGCCTCCCAGACTCCCGGAGATTCCAAATCTCCGGGAGTTTTCAGCGCATCCCCCAGTAAAAAGCGGAAATCTATCTCAAGTAAGGTATGGTGTAGCGCCGCGGAAGAACGTGCATGGTTTTAGGATGCAGATTGCGCTGCTTCTTCTGATCTGGGAAATCTGCGCAATCTGTGGATGGAAAAGGCTTTGCGATGAAACTGAAGATCGATAAAGAGAATGATGCGCTCTACTTCCGGCTGGATGAGGCCGCGATTGTTGAATCGGAAGAAGTCCAGCCTGGGGTGATCCTGGACCTGGATGCCAATGGGCAGGTAGTGGGGATCAAAATCCTGGGGCTCAGTTCGCGCACCGAGCCTGAGAAGCTGCGCATCCTTCAATTCGAAACGGTATAACGATAAGTGCCGAAGGCAGCCATCAGGGGTGGCTAGGGCGGGCTGTCCTCGTTCAATTGCTGCAATCGTTGGATTGCCTGACTGGCCAGGTAGGTTTGCCCTAATTCCAAATACAGCACCTGGCAGCGATGATAGGTCTGCCGGGCGTTATGCGTTTCGCCGCGGGCGCGCTGCAAATGGCCCAGAGCCAGCAGGGTGTGGGCCTGGAGCAGTGGGTTGGCGCTCAGATCAGCGATTTGGCTGGCTTCGTCCAGGTATTCCTGGGCTTGCTCGAAATGGCCAAGCTGCGTGTAAAGCTCGCCCAGGGAGAGCAGAGCCTGGAGCAGCTTGGGGCGATTGCCCAGTGAGCGGTGCACGCCCAGGGCGGCTTGTAAATCGGTTTGCGCTTGAGGTAAATCGCCGCTTGCCAGGTGGACGCGACCAGTGTTGACCAGCACAACCCCTACGCCGGAGCGGTTGTTGAATTGCTGGCATAGCTTAAGGGCCTCGGACAGGCAGGCGAGGGCGCGCTGCATCTGACCCAGTTCACGGTAGACGACGCCCAGGAAATTCAGGTTGGAGAGCACCTGGTTGGCATCACTGAGCTGGCGCGCCAGGCGCAGAGCTTCTTCATGCTGGGCAGCGGCCTGCGCCCAGTCGCCGCGTGGCTGGGCCAGGCGGGCAAGCTGGCCGAGCAAGATCATCTGAGCGTGCGCATCGCTGTGCTGGATGGCCTTCTGCATGGTGTTTTGCAGGATGGATTCCGCCTCGGGAGGGCGACCCAGGCTGAGCAGGCATTCGGCGTAGCGGGTGAAGGGCAGCAGCCAATCGCTCCCGCCGGTGGCCTCCAGGCGCATGGCAGCTTGCAGGTAGGGCAGGGCCGCCTGCCATTCGCCGCGCAGGGCTCGGGCGTCGCCCAGGGCCAGCAGCAGGTGGAATTCATCAGGTTGCCGCTCGTTCGCGCGGGCCAGCTCCAGGGCTTTCTCCAAATAAGGCTCCCATTCAGCCCACAGACCAGCGCTTTGCATGTGTGGGTTGAGCTGCAAGGCCAATTGCAGCGCCAGGGGCAGGTCGCCGCCGTAGACGATGGTAGAGGACAGAGCTTGCAGCAGGCTGGAGGCCTTGTACATCACCTGGTGGGTTTGGTTGGCGTGCGCCTGGGTGAATTCGAGCGCCCAGCCCCCGGCGCGGCGGGCTTTCTCGGCGAAGGCGGCACGGATGAATGCCTGGTCAGGCAGGTGAAAGTCAGGGACTGGTTCGGCTGGCATGGCTATAGCTGGTGGGAGTTGCCCTGTTCCCATTTCCCGACCAACTGTGAGAGGATGAAATGGCGGGTGAGGGGGTGCAGGATGTAGCTTTTGCGACCGTCACCGCTGGCGCTGACCAGTGAAAAGCGCACCAGCTCTTCGATGGCCTGGCATAGCGCATCATTGGACAGGCCGCTGGCGGCGAGTAGTTCCGGCCATTCGGCGCCCTGGGGAGCCAGATGGGGCAGACAGAGCAGGGCCTGTCGGGCTGGCTCGCTTAGCAGGGTCCAGGTATGGTAGTAAATGAAAGTGTAGAAACTTTCGCTGAGGCGGTCGGGGGCTTGCAGGCTGTTCAAGACTACCTCGAGCGGCAGAGCGCTGGCCTGGCCGACCACCAGCTTGATCGCCAGGGGGTGCCCGCCGCTGAGTGTGTAGATCGAATCCAGGGCGCTCTCGGGGGCTCGGGCCAGTTCCCCCTCGCCGCGCTCGGCGGCGTAATGGCGCATGAAGGCCAGAGCGGCCGGGCGGGAGAGCGGCTGCAAGTGGAAGGCGCGGATCGGGGCGGCGTTTTCCAGGCGGCGGCGGGAGGTGAGCAGGACGCGCGTGGTCGCCGGGCGGGCCAACTGTTCCAGAGTTTCCAGCACGGCGTGAACGTCGGCGGCAGTCTCCAGGTTGTCCAGGACGATCAGGGTCGGGGCGGCCTCCAGGCGGGCGCACAGGGCTTTGACCTGGCTGGGGAGCGGCAGCGACTGGCATTCGGGGGCTTCCAGCGCCCCGGCCAACTGGTCGAGCAGGGCGGCCGGGGTCAGGGCGGGGCGGTCGAGGTCCTGGATGTCGTTCCAGGTGAAGATGGCGCGCACGGCGGTTAGCCAGGCCAGTTCCTGGAACAGCCCCTTTTGCATGGCTTGCAGGGCTACCTGCCGTCCCAGGGCAGTTTTGCCCAGGCCGCCCAGGCCGTCCAGCAGCAGCAGGCGCGGCTGGTCGCTTTCAGCCAGGTTTCCCAAAGCCTGCTCGATCAGGGCCTCGACGCCGAACAGGCGCGTGTAGGTGGCGGGCGGCAGGTGGCTTTCCCAACTGGCTCGGGCCAGGCCGGCCTGCTCCCAGCGGCGCAGGCTCTCGACCAGGGTTTGCAGGGCGCGCTGGCGCTCGCGGTAGAAGTGGGTCTTGCCCAGGTTGAGCGCTTCCTGGTAGACCTGCTGGGGAGCCTGGCGCTGGCGGTAGAGACGGTCAAGCAGGAGATAGGGCCGCCACAGGGCTTCATCCGTGGCGCAGGGTTCGGACGGGCGGAGGGCTTCGATCAGCTCGTCCAGCAGGGCGCGCAGGGCCAGGCCGGGACCTTGCGCGCCGGATGAGGCGATGGGATGGCGGCGGGCAGCCTGCCAGCCGGCCAACGGGCTGGCGCACAGGTAGGGGGTGTCGTGGTAGTGCGACAGGGCGGCTTCCAGCAAGGATTGGATTTCTTGATCGGATTGGTCGAATGACAGGGAATCAGGTACCACAATGTTTTCCCACAATATTGAATGCTAAGTGGCAGGAGTTGGGCTTCGACGAGTTTTGGATTTATTGCCGAAAAGTATACCGCAATCCTGTTATTTTTGGGACAAAAAGTGAACCAATAGGGAACGCCAGAAAGCCAAAAGTTTTTATACTGTTTGCATGGTTCAAACAGGAGGAATGCATGGGAGTCTGTGACATTTGCAATGCGCCATTGCCGGTGGATGCGAAGCTGGTCTCGGCAGCAGATATACGAAAGGCCGCGACTGCAGGATACCGCCCCCCCTCGCATGCCATGCTGCAAGCCGGAGTACTGGCGGGGCTTTCATCCGAGAATGCAGAGGCAGCCTGGCTCCAGCAGGTGCAGCAGGACAGCACCGACTGGGCCCTGTGCGCTGCATGCGCTCTCGATATCAATTCTTTTCTGGGCGCGTCGACACAGACTGCGCCTGCTGTGCCCCAGGCTGCGCCACCTGGCCAGGCGAAACTGGCGAGCCAGCCCACACCCGCGTCTGTTCCACCAACGGCTTCTGCAGAAACAAAACCGCCTGCACCATCGGATGACAGGATCGCCTGCCCGGCCTGCGGCCATTTGACGCCTAAGTGGCGCTCGGAATGCGAGCAGTGTCGTGCCAACTTGAGTAGCGGTCAGCGCTCAGTTCAAGGTGAGCGGCCCGGGTGTTTATCGGCTTATGCGATCCTGCAGGGTATCGCGGGTGTGATTCTCTTTATCGCGGCAATAGTTTCTAACTCTGAGAATGCGTTTGGCGGAAGTGATGCCTGGATCCTATTGTTTTTGTTTGCCCTGGGTGGTGTACAGATTGCACTGGCATGGGGGCTATGGGGGCTGAAGAAGTGGGCGCGAACGCTGACGATGGTTTTGATCGGGATCAATGTGGCGGTGAGCTTCATCAGTATTTTTACGGGAAATATCTTTGGAATCGTAAGTGGGTTCATCGGCCTGGCGATTTTGAACTGGTTCCAGAAGAATGGGGAGTATTTCAGTTGAATTTATTCCGTTTGTAGGAAAAAATGTTTGATCTTCGGTTCAATGTTCTGGAGGATTGTTCATTCACCTGATCAGGTCAAGCCAATTTAGGGAACTGAAACCGCTTGCGAATTGGAGTACAAACTACGAGGAGAAGAAAATGAAGAGAGTATGCTTGACAATATTTGTGATCTTTGGCATGTTTCTGGCTGCCTGTGGGGCAAATGATCCTCAGAAGGCAATCCTTGGCAAATGGGAGCATATCGAGGGGGTGGGTGGCTTTGGTTATGAGTTCTTCGAAAATGGCAACCTGACATTATTTCAGAGTGGGATTCCAATGACAGGAAACAAAGCCAGCTACAGGTTTGTGGATGATACCCACTTGGAACTGACCATTTCTTTTCCCGGTGAAGGGGACAGCATGATTGCAATGCAGGTCAGTATTTCTGGTGATACGATGACCCTGACTATGGAAAGTGGAGGCGTTCAAAAGCTTCGTCGAGCTAAATAACTTTTTTCGAAATGGGTATAAAGCCAATCTGCAAGGATCAATCCATAAAGTTTATTTCACTGGGGATTGGCTCTGCTTGACCATATCTTGAGCGAAGATTTACCTACACTTGTATCATTTACCTATTGGGGCACTGTTATATCCGGTTATGAATGAGGAATGGAAAATGAACTCAAAACACAACGTTCTCGTTTGTTTAGCAATGGTAATTATTTTGCTTACGAGTTGTGGACCCGGACAAGTGTTTGGGCCAACAATTACACCAACTTCCACCTATACTTCAACGCCAACGATTACATTGACATCTACTCCAACAGCTACACTAACGCCTAAACCAACCAGCACTTTTACGCCCACGGTTTTACCTACTAACACGCCCACTTCTACAGAAATTCCTATTCCGACAAAGAGCATAGCCTGCCTTGATGTCCAAATGATAAAACTTGAGTTTCGTTTTAACTGTAACCCCAATATCATAGGACCTGTTGATGTCTCGTTTATTTATCAAATGTGTAAGGGTACCATGACCCAGGCTGCGACAAAGTTCAGGATTAGTGAGTTGCCTGAATCGATGCAAAAAACGGTCGCTGATACCATCGATTCATATATCGAGTTAATAACACGCAATAAGAATTGCGGATCAGGCAGTACCTGTTGGGATACGGTTAATGACTCTTATAACCAAACGCTAGAGTCTTTGGAAAGTGTTGAAACAGAAGTGTGCCCTTGATAAACGTATCCCCTGTGCATGAAGGTAGAAGGTGCGTTTCTAATTCATTATTCGAGGCAAACATCGATTCGAAGCGAGCTGTCGCTTGGCCGCGATGATTAGTGCAGGATGCTAGTTTCACCAGGCGGCAAACGAGTTTTTCAGCCATTTATCGGACGGCGACAGTATAGAAATATGAGGAGTTTTACAATGTATAAGTTGTCGAAGATCTTCTACTTCATCACCGTTTTATTGGTCGCGATGAGCCTAAGCCTGGCGGCTTGTGGGCCGGGGCAATTGTTGGGGCCGACACTCACCCCAACAGCTACAAATACACCTACTTCTACCGCAACAATAACCCCCTCACCCACGCCAACTTTTACTCCAACTCCTTCGCCTACACCAACGGCTACTTTTACCCCAACACTGGTTCCACTTTTACCTGAGATTTCTCAATATCTGGAGAAGATGTACAGTATCCGTGATTATCGGGCAGTGACTTTGCTGAATATCGGGCTGCTCGGTGATGAACTGGAAGCTATCATTCCTCCGGATGAATTTGCTGATACTCATGAGAATCTGAAAACAGCTATCCAAAATTATTTTACTGCAGTAGATGCACAAAGCCTCGCCCAAGATGCATGGACAGTCTGTTTTTTTGCATTGTTAGCCAACAAAGTACAAAGTTGTAGTGAAGCTACTGCTCATTTCAAAGAAACCGGAGAAGCTGTCAAACAAGCTAAGGCGACTATCGAATCTCTTTGGCTTCAAGCGCAAAAGGAGTGGGAAAGTTACCTAACTCCGTTAGGATATCAACCTGCTGGCACCGCGACACCAATCCCGTTTCCGCTTGAAAACATAACTCCCGTTTCCATTGGAGAACCCGGGATAGGAGCGTGGGGGATCGAAGTCAAAGTAATGGAAGCCAATTGGGATGCTTGGCCGATTATGGAGGAAGAAAGCTCATCGAATGACAAACCATCTTCTGTTGAAAATTACTTGATGGTTACGATCTCTGTTAGAAATGTTGGAAATAGAGTTGTTCAGGTAAACCCGAACCAATTTTCGCTGATGCTTGGTGATGCTCGCTATGAAGAAGCAGACCAGGAAAACCCAAATGATTTTCAGTATCATATTCTAGAGCCAAACTATGATTACGTTGGCAATATAAGCTTTAAAGTGTATGAATTCAATAAGGGAACTCCCCTGCTGCTATTTCTTAATGGTGATATTGTGCTTGAACTGCCGCAATAAACAGACTGGTCAACCATCTTCACCAAACTATCGACTTCATGTCAACTGGACTTTTGACAAAGCCCATACACCCTCGGCCAAAGTTGAGGGGTGAAAAGGAGCGTGCTGTGTTTATTATAAAAAGTCGATCTAGAGCAGGAGCCATGTCAATCTTGATCCTGGCGTTAGTCATTTTGTGTTCATGTTCCAAAGCGTCTCCATATGCTGGATTCTGGAAAGGTACTGTCATCAACCCAAGTGGCAAAACCATTGGCAAGATAGAGTTTACCGTGCAGAACGATGGCATGGTCAAGGATGGCAAAATTGCTGTTCATATCGATGCTGGACCTGGCATTTCTTGTGATCTGACAACGACAAGCACAAATGGCCTCAATGCTCAGGTTCACACAGCCGAGACTGAATTCAATCTTAGTGGATCATTTGAAACTGATTCCCGGGCTAAGGGTAAAATCGATTTCATGGCGTGTAAGACGAGCGCCGGGGTGATCAGGATGCAGGCTGGGCCATCTGTTTTGACCTGGAAGGCTAACAAGCAGCCGTGAAATTTGATTGCGAGGAAAGATATAAAGTTCGAGGAGATATCAACCATGCATAATTTTTCAAGGATTTTGTATTTCAGTGTTGTTCTATTGGTTGCGGTAAGCTTTAGCCTGGCAGCTTGTGGACCAGGGCAATTATTGGGGCCAACACTCACTCCAACTGCTACAAACACACCTGAACCAACAAGTACACCCACCCCGCCTCCCGGGATTGGTGTGACACAGGCTTCGATGCTTCTAGCCTTTGAGGTTCTGGGCTTTCAATTTACAGATGGAAATGGGCAAATCGATGGGCAGCCTTATAAACAAGGAATCAATGGGGGCTACACAATGATTTTGGCAGGACCCCAGGAAAATTTGGCAGGTGCGTCGATCCATATACCCATGGTAGGAGACATGAGCTTCATGATCGCTTATTTCATTTCCAACGCTATGCCCGATCAGGCCGAAGCGGCATCAGCCTGGATATCTGCTCAGGTTCTGTCCAAGCTTCAAGAAGGAGAATATTCGTCTCGATTTGGCGCTGTCAAGCTTGATGTATCGATCCAGGGAAATGGCTTTATGGTTTTGAAGGTTACACCTGCACCATAAAAATTGAGTCGAAGAATCAAAGATTATGGATTATTCTCAAGAATCAGCTTTCAACTGAGGAGTCAGAAAATGAATCGGTTAGTATTGATCGTCATTACATTGTGTATCCTGCTGGCAGGCTGCGGCCCTTCAAAGGAAGCTCTTGCCACGCAAACTGCTGAGGCTGCAACAGCAGTAGCTTTGTCCTGGACGGCGACGCCAACTGAGACGCCCAAGCCATCTGCAACGGCGACAGCTACATCAACCTTTACGCCTGAGCCGACTTCAACAGCCACCTTCACGCCTGAACCAACGCATACTTTTACACCAACGCCAATACCAGGCTTAGGGATATCCGTAAAATCTATCGAGGAAAATCTCAAGAAGGCAGGATATTCTTTCAAGAGTCTTAATGCGAACATTATAGAGGGGAGTGCAATGGGAGGGGCGATTACAGTTCAGCTGCATGGCCCTGGCGAAAATATTACCAAGGCAACGTGCGGGACAACCATGTTCGGCTTATTGATGGTTGGGGAAAATCAATCAACTGGTTTCGCATACTTGGGTAATTTTATCAAGGTGTTTGTAGGGGATGATTGGGAAGAAATTAAAGCCTGGGTGAATGAAAGTTTACGAGCCAAGGACAAAACTAGCACTTTATCTGTAAATGGGAAGAAGATTACTATCGTCAACGATGGTGATATCACATTTGATGTGATCGTTGAAGCTGAATGACAATTTCTCGTGGAGTCGAAAAATGAAAAAGTTAACATTGATCATCATAACACTGAGTATTTTGCTGGCAGGTTGTGGCCCTTCGAAAGAGGCGGTTGCCACGCAAACCGCTGGGGCTGCGACAGCAGTGGCTTTGTCTTGGACGGCGACACCGGTGATGACTCCTTCGGCAACCAGCACTCCAACCCCTATTCCTCTGACTCCGGAAGAAATAATCTTCTTCGATAAGATTGACCGGATTAGCTTTATGCTCAAGGTCAAACTGTATACTTTGCCTCTTGCGTTGCAGCAATTGGAGAATGTCCAGCCGCCCATAGAACAGCAAGCTACCTGGGCAGCCCTGCTCGAAAGATATGGCCATTACTTGGCAGTTTTATATCAAGCTAACCAGTTGGAAGGGTGTATTCTGAGCCAGCGATTGACTTGGCAGCCCGGTGATGATCTATATAATTGCGGATCTCGATATCCGGTTGAAGGAGAGACTGATATTGATAAAGCATTCCAAATCTTGTTGGCAACGTTTGATGAGCTTCAAATAAGCTGGGAGAACACAGTGCAAGAATGGGCATCTTATCGCTCAAGTCATGGTTATCTGTCTCCAACTCCTCTGCCGACATTGACACCCTCAACTGATGAACATAAGATCCGGCTGGGTCAGTCGGGAACCGGAGCCATGAAAATCGAGGTTACTGTACTTGATGTCCGTGAACAATATGTACTTGTTAGCGCTAGAAATATTGGTGATGAAACATTACAAATATCACCGGATCAATTCGGAATTTTTGCAGATAATACTTATTTCGAGCATAAGATTGCATCGGAAAAAGATTCGGAGGATCTCGAGGATACTATCCTGGAACCTGGAGAAGGTACTCAGGGGAAAATTTACTTCGAAATCCCACAATCGACTATCGAGAAGCGGGATGAAATGTTGTTGATCTTTTTAAATGGGGATTTGGTTTTTGATCTTATTCCAAGTGTGCCAGAGGCTGACAATATTGTCCCTTATGGTCAGTCTGCTAAAGATTCAGAAAGGGGTTTAGAAATTACTGTACTCGGTGTAGATTTGGATGGTTTGAAGATAATACCGACTCCGTTACGTGATATACCCGGTAAATCAAACTTGGGTAGATTTGTCAGCGTAAAAATAAGGTTAGTAAATACGTCTTCAGAAAATACCAGTATCGATTGTTCAATGTTCCAGCTTTTTGGGGATCGAAAATTTTATGATGAGATTTCACTTGATCCTCTAAGATATTACAAATCCTCTTCCTGGGATGATATTGTCAATGTTTTTTGTTTCGATACAAATGTTAGAGTCAGGGAAACCAAAGAATTTATCCTCATTTTCCCAGTGCCAAAGGATGCTACTGAAGAATTGTTCCTGGTGTTTAACCATTATCTTTGGATGACTCTCAAAACATCGCCATCGGATTTGGTTCCTACAGCTACTCCTGGATTAATAGTCAGTGACTTAGGGCGTATTGCTTTTGTATCTAATCGCGAGGGTAATCAGGATATTTATGTAATGGAACCTGATGGTTCAAATGTTACCAGATTGACAGTGTATAAAGCTGATGAAACGGATCCGGCCTGGTCGCCTGATGGCAGAAAGATAGCGTTTACTTCTAACAGGATGATCTATGTAATGAATGCTGATGGCAGTGGAATAAAAGCTTTAACTACGAATGAAAGCTGGGCGTTTTCCCCTGCATGGTCTCCAGATGGAAAATACATTGCTTATGCTATGGGTATCTTCGGCAATAACGATATTTATGTGATGAAAGCAGATGGCTCAGGTGTGAGGAACTTAACAAAGCACACCTATAACGATTTTGCACCTGCATGGTCGCCAGATGGAAACAAGATTGCCTTTACAACCAATCGTAGAGGTAGGAGCTTGGAAATCTTTGTGATGGATGCCAATGGTGCTAATTTGAAGAACATCACTAACAATGAAGGTGAAGATTCTGAGCCAGCTTGGTCTCCTGATGGGAATCGAATCGCTTTTACTTCCGATAGAGATGGAAACCAAGAACTTTACTTGATGAATGCAGATGGCTCAGGAGTAACTAGTACACCCTGGCACAAAAGAGTCTTTAGTGGTATAGCATAGGGTAATCCCAAACTGGAGAAACCAGATGCCAATACCGAAAGCCCAAGAAGTGAAATTATCGGATGCCGAACGACAAGGACTA
>JBFMFR010000046.1:0-56487 GCA_040752025.1 Chloroflexota bacterium
TCATTACCAGTTGGCTCATATGGGTCTCCCGATGATCGCCTTTCGGCGGTATAGAGACATCGAGGATACTCCTGTGAGCCAATTTTTATCAAGGGCGCGCCCCATTACTTTGGCGCGCTAACAATAAATTCACGCTATCTCTCTGAATCAAGTTGTCACGTAAAATCCGCAAATTGGAAGGTTAGGGTCAAATGAAGAGGATATTTCTCAGATCAGGAGCCAGGCTATTGGTATGCTTGTTCATCGTTTATTTTGCGATTGGTTGTGAACCTGAGGAAACGACTTTGAGCTTTGAGACCATTGAGCAAAAGGCTGGACCAGGCGCAGGAAAAGAGTATGAATCCAGTGATCTGAGAATAATGGTCATCACAAAACCAGAAGAAATAGGCGATCTAAATGGCTGGGTTTCAGATGCTGCCATCTCCGAACTTAACATGCTAGAGTACAAACCCAGTTTTGCTATTGTAGTATTTCAAGGCCGCAAACCAACCGATCGTTATAGTGTGCAAATAGAGCGCATTACCCGAAGTGGAGATAAGGTTCGCGTTTTTATAAAACTATTGGAACCTCCTCAAGACCAAGCGAAAAATGACATCATTACATCGCCCTATCACCTGGTCTCTGTTCAAAAAACTGATTCTTGGGCCCAAAATGTTACCTTTGAAGTTGTGGATTCACTGACCAATACAGTGATTGCCTCAACAATAAGTTATGTGCCCTGAAAGATCATCGAAATCGGTCTGAAAGATTTCTGAAATGAAACGTCAAACCGCCTGGATTTTTTGTTTTTTGATCTTGATGATAGGCTGCCGCGCGAGGGTGGAGCTGCCAACACCAATTCCAACCACATCGCTGCCAGTTCAAACGCTTTCCCCTACGGTCACGCCGACGCAGGCTATCTCCCGGACGCCCTCACTCTGGCCTACGCTTCCCGCGCCTACGCATACGGCTGCCCTGCCTGGGTTTGAGGTAACTTCGCTTCGCGAAGGGCAGCCTAGCGATGAGGAACGATGTATTGTTACGGCATTCTGGTCGCAGGATGGCGCGAAGATCTACTACGCAATGGATTCGTATGCGTTTGACGCAAGCGGGAGCATATTGCCAAGATCGCCCGAGTGGTTTGTCATCGATCTTCACAGCCAGACAGAGACCAAGATGACTTCCTCTCCCTCGATTGTCTATCCACCAATTCTCAATCTACAGTTCACTTATCCCCAGTATGAGGGTTTTATTTCCCCTAGCGGGCGCTACCGATTGGCTATAGAACCGAAAAACATTCTATGGTTGATCGATACTGCGGGAGAACAACGACCAATCAAGGTAATCGAATCGGGTTCAGGAATTCTTCGACGAGAACCTTATTGGCTTCCGGGTGAGCACCGAGTTGTTTTTAGCGTTACGATAGGAGAGATTGGTATCGAATTATACTTGCTGGATTTGGATACCGAAACAGTTACTTCGCTTACAGATGCGATGGTTCCCTCGAAAGCCATCTTACTAGAATGGGCCCTTTCTCCAGATGGAGAAAAAATTGCATTGATAGATTATCAAGGGTTTCGGATCCTTTCGCTAGAGGGGGAAACTTTAGCCAGGCTTTCTGGATATTTTTGGAGTATGAGGTGGTCCCAAAACAGTCAGTTAGTTTACTTTTTTTCATGGTCCGGAACAATATGTGGATGAAGAAATCTACGTTTATAACTTGAATTCGGGAAAGATCTCACCTATCTTGTCTGTGGTGGAACTACGGAAAAGAGAGATACCCCGCCTCTTCGATTTTTCTCCTCAGGGCAACCAAGTTATTTTTTGGGGAGATCAAGGAATATGGCTGGTTGAGCTCTCGTTGTCGGGCTGATGCAGGTGGGGTTTCGCCAGACCTTGGCGGACGATGAAAATGCTTACATGTATGGCCTGGGCGATACGGTGAACAGCGTGCGCTGCTTGGTGAGTGGGGGGCGGTGAAGCGTTTTGGGCGCGTTGCTCGCCCGGAGCCTCAGTCGCTTTCTAGGATCGCCAGGATAGCGTCTGCCCGGTAGATACGGTTGCGCCGCCCGCCGGTGGCTTCACGCAGCAAACCGGCCTGGACGAGCTTAATGATAATTAGCCAACTCCATATGATCATTTTGCGCACAAAATGATCATATGGGCGTCTTTTCCTGACCTCGCGCCAGGATTAGGCCAGGTGGCTTAGAAAAATAAGCTTGACAACCCCCGGCCCGGTGTGATAAACTCGGTTTGCTTAACCAGAGCTTAATCTTTAGAAAGGACTACAGGCGATAATGGCTCCTACAAACTCCATCACCAGCTTCGTACGCGCCGCTGTGCCTAGCGGCAGTGTGGAGTTTTCCTTGTCGAAGTGCGCCTGTTGACCGGTAAGAAGATTAATTAGGACGGATACCAGCCACGGGAGCGCTTCGAGCCCGTGGCTGTTTCGTTTGTGGGTGTCATCCCAGACCTGCTTTCTCAGCCGCCAGCCACGGGCCTGACCTGTGGCTGGTTTTGTTTTTATCTTTCGAGGAGAAACGTATGTCTGAGGCAGTTTTCGTAAAAGATGCATACAAGCAGTTTGGCAGTTCCGCTCCCCCATTGTGGAAGCGGCTGCCAGGCCTGGGCGCCAGGCGCAACGGCAGCGCCAACGGGCGCAAAGCAGCGGTGGTGGCAGTCGACCACGTTACCTTCAGCGTGCAGGCGGGCGAAATCTTCGGCGTGCTGGGGCCGAACGGCTCGGGCAAGTCCACCCTGATCCGCCTGCTGGCGACTCTGCTGATCCCGGACGGCGGTGAGGTGCGCATTTTCGGCTACGATGTGCAGCGCCAGGCGATGCAGGTGCAGCGCCTGATCAACCGCGTCTCGGTGGAGGCGAGCTTCTTCAAGAAGCTCTCGCCGATGGAGAACCTGCTGTATGGGGCGCGCCTGTACGGGATGAGTGGGGCGGAGACGCGCCGCCAGGTGACGGCCATCTTGACCCGCCTGGGCCTGGAGGGGCGCGCCATTCATAAACCCATGGAGGAGATGTCGCGCGGCATGCAGCAGAAGGTGGCTATCGCCCGCGCCCTGCTCTCGCAGCCGCGCCTGCTGCTGCTGGACGAGCCCACTACCGGGCTGGACCCGCGCTCCAAGCACGAGGTGCAGGATGTGATCCGTGAGCTGCGCGACCAGCACGGCACGACGATCCTGCTCACCACCCACGACATGCTCGAGGCGGACGCGCTGTGCGACCGCATCGCCATCATCGAGGGCGGCAAGATCGTGGCCCTGGACACGCCGGCCGGCCTGAAACGCCTGATCACGCCCAACGGGCACGAGATCACGCTGGAAGATGTGTTCCTGGAACTGACCGGCAAAAAGCTGGTCAAAGAGGAAGACGATGTTGAAGCTTAGCGCTTACACTGAGATAAGAGGAGAATCAAGATGATCCGCATTGACGAGCAGTTATTCCAGGGGCCGCACATTTGCCTGGGGCCCATCGATCACGAGAAAGACGCCGAGGTAGAGGCGCGCTGGACGCACGATGCCAGCTATCTGCGCCTGTTGAGCCTGAAGCCGGCTCTGCCGGCCTCGCCGGCGCAGATCAAGAAGCGCTACGAGGCCATCGAGAAGGAGCAGGAGCAGAACAATCTGTTCTACTTCACCATACGCCTGCGCCCGGCTGAGCTGGCCCCTGAGGCGGAAGAGCCGAGCGTAGCCGCGCAGCCCCTGATCGGCTTCGCCCGGTTAGACCGGATCGAATGGACCAATGGCAATGGCTACATACAGATTGGCATCGGCGACCCGCAAGACCGCCAGCAGGGCTATGGCAGCGAGGCACTGCGCCTGCTGCTGCGCTTCGCTTTCGGCGAGCTCAACCTGCACCGCCTGACGGTCCAGGTTCCCGAGTACAACCCGGCGGCGCTGCGCCTGTTCCAAAAAGCGGGCTTCGTCGAAGAAGTGCGCCGCCGCCAGGCGTTGAACCGCGACGGGCGGCGCTGGGACCTGCTGCACCTGGGGCTGTTGAGCAGCGAGTGGGAGGCGGGCAATGAGCGCCAGTGAGGCGAAGCAGGGACCGCCAGTTGACCTGTTCCGCGGGGAGCATGTGCGCCTGACGATGGAGGAGCCCGCCTGCCTGGGCAAGGCTTTTTCGCGCTGGGAGCGCGACAGCGAATACACCCGGCTGCTGAACACCAGCGGCGGGCCGCTGTGGTCGCAGGTGAAGTTCAAGGAGTGGTTCGAGAAGGATGCCGAGAAGGAAGAACCGCAGGAGATTCTGTTCGGCATCCGTTTACGGGCGGTGGAACGGCGGCGGCGCGCGGAACAGGAAGTTCCGTCACGCTCGGAAGTTCCGGAGGATGTTTTGATCGGCTACGTGTGCCTGTGGGGCCTGGAATGGAACCACGGCGAGGCGTGCGTGAGCATCGGCATCGGCGAGCGCCAGTACTGGGGCAGCGGCTACGGCACGCAGGCCATGCGCCTGACCCTGCGCTACGCCTTCACGGAACTGAACCTGGCGCGCGTCAGCCTGGGCGTGTTCGACTATAACGCGCGGGCGATACGCTCCTACCAGAAAGCCGGTTTCAGCATCGAGGGGCGCGAGCGCCAGCGCCTGCGTCGGGATGGCTGCCGCGCTGACCTGGTCATCATGGGCGCTTTGCGCCACGAATGGCACGAATAAGGATACCCATCATGCAAACAGACGGAATGTCCCCTGCTGATATTTTTCGAGGCGAACGCGTGCGCCTGGCAATGGAAGCCCCCAAGATCATTGGCGAGCTTTTCAGCCGCTGGGGGCGCGACTCGGAGTACTGGCGTCTGCTGGCCAGCGATCCAGCTACGCCGCGCTCGCCCAAGGCCATCCAGGCCTGGGTGGAGAAATTCCTGGAGAAGGACCCACCTGAAGTGTACATGTTCATGATCCGTGCCCTGGAGGACGACCGGTTGATCGGCGAGATCGGCCTGGACGGCGTGCAGTGGGAGCATGGCGAAAGCTTCGTCGGGTTGAGTCTGGGCGAGCGCAGCGACTGGGGCAAGGGCTACGGCACAGACGCCATGCGCGTGATCCTGCGCTACGCCTTCACGGAACTAAACCTGGCGCGCGTCTCGCTGACCGTCTTCGAGTACAACCCGCGCGCCATGCGCTCGTACGAGAAGGCCGGCTTCCGCTACGAAGGCCGCTCCCGCCAGTTCCTACGACGCGACGGGCAGCGCTACGATCTGCTCTTCATGGGCATCCTGCGCGAAGAGTGGCAGGCAATGAATGCGTAGGGGCGACCCATCGGGTCGCCCACAAGGAGATGATGATGACGGCACTCTTACATGAATTTCGGGCAACGTATGCCTTTATGGAACGCAATGCCAACCTGATCAAGCGCTACTGGTCATGGGAGCTGGTGTGGATGACTTATTCCATCGCCAACAGCCTGTCGGTCAGTTACATCGGGTTGGGCATGGAGAAGATCGGCGGCAGCCAGAACGTGGACGGCCGCTACCTGGTGCTGTATCTGGTGGTCGGCACGCTGGTGTGGCGCTACCTGTCGATGATTTTCTACTGGATCACGGATGTGATTGGCATGGAGCGCTGGGAAGGCACCATCGAATACACGTTGATGGCCCCCATCCGGCGCGTTACACACATGGCGGGGCAGACTTTGTTCGCCGTGGTCTACAGCATGCTCTTCACTGGCGTGATCCTGTTCGTCACGGTGATCCTGTTCGAGATCGACCTGAGCCGCGCCAACCTGTGGGGCGGCGTGCTGATGTTGATCGCCGGCAGCCTGTCGTTCATCGGCGTGGGCATCATGGGCTCCATCTTGCCCATGCTTTTCCCCGAGCGTGGCTCCCAGATGACGCACGTGATCATCGCCTTGCTGCTGCTGGTCTCGGGCGTGTACTACCCGGTGGAGGTGCTGCCGGGCTTCTTGCGCCAGTTCGCCGCCTTCAGCCCGGCCACGTACGTGCTGGACGGCACGCGCCGCGCCCTGCTGGAGGGCCTGCCTACCGGCCAGCTCTGGCCTTACGTCTGGCCGACCCTGATCATGGGCGTGTTGGCTATCCCGGCCGGGCTGTGGGTCTTTGGGCAGGCCGAGCGCTACGCCAAGCGCACCGGTAAGTTACATCGCAATGGATAAAAAGTTACACCCAGACTCCCGGAGTTTCGCAAACTCCGGGAGTCTGTGGGCCTGTATGCAGAAAGGATCGAGACAATGCAACACGAACTTCCCCAGGGCTATCAGCTCCGCCCTGTTGCCATGCAAGACCTGGAGCCGGTCGTCGAGATGTTCAATGCCTGGGCGCAGCGCGTCATCAACGTAGAAAAATACGAGCCGCAGGGGATCGGCCGCGAGTGGCATACCCCCGGCTTCGATCTCTCCCGGGACACGCGCCTGGTGACTGCCCCGGATGGGCAGGTGGCGGGTTACATCGAAGTCTGGGATCTGAACGAGCCCCACGTGCGGGTGAACTGCTGGGGGCGCGTGCACCCCGAGCACGAGGCGGCCGGGGTGGGACCCGCCCTGCTCGCCTGGGCGGAAGAACGGGCGCGTCAGGCGGTGCCGAAGGCCCCGGCGCAGGCCCGAGTGGCTTTGGTGGCGGGGGTGCTGAGCATCGACCAGACCGGCCAGGAGCAGTTGCAGCGGGCTGGCTTTCGATTGATGCGCCATTCGCTGCGCATGGTGATCGAGCTGAATGGGCAGCCGCCGCTCCCACGTTGGCCGGAGGGTATCGCGGTGCAGCGGATGCGCCTGGGCCAGCAGGAGCGCGCCGTGGTGCAGGCGGTGCGTGAGTCTTTCCAGGATCACTTCGGCTATGTGGAGAGCCCCTTCGAGGAGGAATTCGCCCGTTGGGAGCACTTCATGCAGTACGACGAGGATTTCGAGCCGACGCTGTGGTTCGTGGCGATGGACGGTTCTGAGGTCGCCGGCATTTCGCTGTGCTATCGCAGGAGTATGGATGACCCCGAAATGGGCTGGGTGGGCACGCTGGGGGTGCGCCGCCCGTGGCGGCGGCGCGGCCTGGGGCTGGCTTTGCTGCAGCATTCCTTCCAGGAATTCCACCGGCGCGGCAAGCGGCGGGTGGGCCTGGGCGTGGATGCCCAGAGCCTGACCGGGGCGACGCGCCTGTACCTGAAAGCTGGCATGCAGCCTGACCCTCAGCGGCAGTTCTGCCTGTACGAGAAAGAGCTGCGCCCAGGGGTCGAGTTGAGCACGCAGACGGCGGCGGAACAGGAAGTTCCCGGTTGATTTGCCCGGCAAGAGCCATCCAATAGTGCGGTTTTGGAGGTTGCGATGTTGCAAGTACGCCCTTATGAAAATGTGAACGATCTGGAGCGCATGCGCGCCATCCTGGTAGAGGGCCGCCAGGCGGCCAACGGCAGCGGAACAGGAAGTTCCGGCGGAACAGGAAGTTCCGGCGGAACAGGAAGTTCTGGCGAAACAGGGCCAAACTCGTTCGGGGGTCCCAGCTATTACGTTCACGTTGGTGACCTGAACTGGTGGCTGTTCTACACCTCTGAGCAGGATGATCGGGCGCAGGCCCTGCGCCCCTACGTATGGTATCCGGCCGGGCGCGCCGAGGAGATCGTTGGCTGGACGCTGCTTTCTCCTCGCTGGCGCGCTTTCGATGTGTTTTACATCCCGAGCCTGCGCGGCAGCCCCGAGGCGGAACAGATGGTTGCCTGGAGCGCTGAACAGGCCGAGGTGGCTGCCCGGCTGGAGGGCGGCGCGTCGGTGCGGACGATGTGGATTTTCGAGGACGATGTTGTGATGACGGGCCTGTTGGGCCGGCTGGGCTTTACTGCCACTGACAGCTACATGACCTACATGCGGCGCAGCCTGGCGGAGCCGTTGCCAACGGCGCAACTGCCGCCGGGCTTCTGGGTCGGGCACATCTCAGGGGAAAGCCAGGCTGAGCAGCGCGCCCGGGCGCAGCACGCGGCTTTCGGGTCGGCGTTGCCTTTCGAAGATTATCTCCAGCGCTACCTGCGCTTCATGCGCTCGCCGGTCTACCGGGCGGAGTTGGACCGGGTGATCTTCGCCCCGGACGGGCAGGTGGCCGCTTTTTGCATCTGCTGGCTGGACGAAACCAACCGGACCGGCCTGTTCGAGCCGGTGGGTACGCACCCCGACTTTCGTAAGATGGGCCTGGGCAAAGCTGTGCTCCTGGATGGGCTGGCTTGCATGCGAGCGCACGGTATGCAGGAGGCTATTGTGTGCGTCGAGTGCGACAACCCGGCGGCGCAGCGCCTGTATGCCTCGGTTGGTTTCCGCCAGGTGAATACCTTGCGTACTTTTGCCAGGGCCGTTCAACGGCCCTGAACTTGAGAACAAAACGGAGGACACAATGTCTATCCTGACAGCGCATAATTTGAGTTTATCTTTCGGCGCTTTCGACCTCTTTCGGGGGATTTCGGTGAGCGTCGCTAATGACGGTAAGATCGGCCTGATCGGCCCTAATGGCATCGGTAAGACATCGCTGCTGCTGATCCTGGCCGGGTTGAACCAGCCCACTTCCGGCAGTGTGCACCTGGCGCGCCAGCGCCGCCTGGGCTACCTGCGCCAGGAGTCGATCGAGGCTTTCGCCTCGCGCCAGAACCTGGTCTATGCCGAGATGGAGGTGGTTTTCGCACATTTGAAATCCCAGGAAGCCCGGCTGCACGAGATGGAGGCGGCTATGGAGGCCGGGGATTACGACGAAAGGCTGCTGGAAGCCTATGGTGAGATGCAGCAGGCCTTCGAGGCCGCCGGGGGTTACGACTACCCCGTGCGCATCCGGCGCACACTGCAAGGGCTGGGGCTGGGGGAGAAATACTGGCAAACACCGCTGTGCCAGTTGAGCGGCGGGCAGCAGACGCGGGCTTTGCTGGCGCGCCTGCTGCTGGAAAAGCCCGACCTGCTGATCCTGGACGAGCCGACCAACCACCTGGACGTGGATGCGATCGAATGGCTGGAGGCGACGCTGCGTGAGTGGAGCGGGGCGATTTTGATCGTCAGCCACGACCGCTACTTCCTGGACAACGTGGTCAACACGATCTGGGAGATGAGCCGGGCCGGCATCGAGGTATACAGCGGCAACTACAGCGCCTACTTGCAGCAGCGCCAGGAGCGCTGGGAACGCTATCAAAAGGTGTTCTGGGAGGAGAAGGCGCGCATGCAAAAAGACATGGACTTCATCAAGAGCAACATCGTGCGCCAGAGCAGCAACGCCCGAGCGGTGGGCCTGCTCAAGCGCCTGAGCCGCGACCTGACGATCGCTGAGACTTTAGGGGTGATGGCCCTGCGCAGCAACCAGAGCTGGCTGGAGATGGACCTGGGCAACGTGCGCCCGCTGGGGGTGGTGGAAGCCGAGCGCTGCCTGCACAGCCTGGCAGAGCCTGACCAGCGCCCGCCGCGCCTGAACATGCGCCTGGAGATCGTCCATCGCAGCGGCACGCTGGTGCTGCGCTCGGGCGAACTGCGCATCGGCTACCCTGGCAACTCCCTGTTCTCCGCCCGGGAGATCGAGCTGCGCCGCGGCGAGTGCGCCGCCCTGATCGGTCCCAACGGCTCCGGCAAGACCACTTTCCTGAAAACCCTGATGGGCCAGCTCGAGCCGCTCGAAGGCCAGCTTTCCCTGGGGGCCAGTCTGAAAATCGGCTACTTCGCCCAGGCGCACAACGAACTGAACCCGGACGATACCGTCATAGAAGCGTTGCAGCGCAGGAAAGGGATGCTGGACGGCCCGGCGCGTAGCTACCTGGCCCGCTACCTATTCCGCGGCGAGGATGTTTTCAAGAAAGTCAGCACGCTCAGCGGCGGGGAACGCAGCCGCCTGGCCCTGGCGCTGCTGGCTGTGGATGGGGCCAACCTGCTGCTGCTGGACGAGCCGACCAACCACCTGGATATCCCTTCGCAAGAGGTGCTGCAGGAGGTGCTGGAGAATTTCGCCGGGACGGTGCTGCTGGTCTCTCACGACCGCTACCTGGTCGACCGGCTGGCGACGCAGATCTGGGAGCTGCACGATGAGCGCCTGCATATCTTCAAGGGCAGCTATCGCCAATACCTGGAAAACCGGGCCCGCCAGGCGGCGGTGGCGCCTGCGGCAGCCTCATCCTGGCCGACTGCGCCAACGGATGCAAACCGGCTGGCGCGGCCTGCACCGAAGGCGGCCTCGCCGGGCAAGAACCACCAGCGACAACTGCAGAAACTGCACGAACTGGAACGCCTGATCGAGGCGCAAGAGGGCAAGCTGGCGCGCCTGGACGAGGATATTCAGACAACGGGCAACACCCAGCCCTACGAAAACCTGCACCGCCTGAGCTGGCAATACGCCCAGGCGCAAGCCGACCTGGACGCCTTGATGGCGCAATGGGAGCAATTATCCACGGGGGCGCACGCCGTGCACCCCTCCATCGAAACGGTTATAATGGAGAAACGAACATGATTGCAACGACTAGCGAGCAAATCTATGTAGAATCGGCCCCGGCCATCCCTGGCCTGGCTTTCCGCGGCTTCCGCGGCGATGAAGATTTCCCGAAGATGGCGGCTGTCATCCAGGGCAGCAAGCAGGCCGACCAGATCGAGCGCGTCGATACGGCTGAAGATATCCAGCGCAACTACGCTCACCTGACCAACTGCGATCCTTACCAGGATATGCTTTTTGCCGAAATCGACGGCGAGGTGATCGGATACAGCCGGGTCACCTGGTGGGAAGAGCTGGACCACACGTTGATCTACCAGCACTTCGGCTTTTTGCTGCCGGATTGGCGCCGGCGCGGTATCGGGCGCGCCATGCTGCGTTATAACCAGCAGCGCTTGCGCCAGATTGCCGCCGGGCATTCCAGCGGCGCGCAGCGTTACTTCGAATCCTGGGCCGCTGACACCGAGCAATCGGCCACGGCTCTGATGTTGAGCGAAGGCTTCACAGCAATACGGCATTCCTACACGATGGTGCGCTCCGACCTGGGCCAGGTCCCTGAAGCGCCCATGCCGCCCGGGCTGGAGGTGCGCCCGGTAGCGCCGGAGCACTACCGCGCTATCCTGGAAGCCAGCAAGGAGGCTTTCCGGGACCACTGGGGCTACAGCGAGACGATGGAGCCGACCCTCGAGCAGTTCCTGGAGGACCCCAATTTCGACCCCAGCCTGTGGCGCGTGGCCTGGCAGGGCGAGCAGGTAGCCGGTATGGTACTGAGTTATATTGATCCACGTGAAAATGCCGAGTACAATCGCAAGCGCGGCTGGACGGAGAACATCTGCGTGCGCCGCCCGTGGCGAAAACGCGGCCTGGCGCGCTCACTGCTGGTGCAAAGCCTGGTGGCCGTGCGCGAGCGTGGCATGACCGAGGCGGCCCTGGGCGTGGACACGCAGAACGTGAGTGGCGCGCTGCACCTGTATGAAAGCGTGGGCTTCCGGCCGGTCAAGCGCTTTTCAAATTACCGCAAGGTTTTCGAGTGAGGCTGAGGGCGCATGGCGTGTGAGAGGATGCATGCGGTGTTAGGGGGGCGCACGCCGTGCGCCCCTACAGATCCTGATTGAAGATCGTGCGAAAAACGGTTGGTTTGGAGGTTTGATGGGTATAAGAGCTGTAATTTGGGATATGGGCGGCGTGCTGGTGCGCACCGAGGATCAAACCCCGCGGCAGCAACTGGCGGAGCGCCTGGGGGTGAGCCTGGATGAACTGTATCACCTGGTGTTCGGTTCCGAGAGAGCCTTGCAGACCTCGCTGGGCAAGAAGACCACCCGGCAGCACTGGAGCGAAGTCGGTCAGGCGCTGGGCCTGTCTTCCCCTGAGGAGATTTCCGGCATAGAAAGGGATTTCTTCGCCGGCGACCGCATTGACATGGAGTTGGTGGATTACATCCGCGGGCTGCGGCCGCGCTACAAGACCGGTTTGCTCAGCAACGCTTACGATGATCTGCGCCACATGCTGGAGCGGGTATGGGGGATCGCCGACGCTTTCGATGACTTGGTCATCTCAGCGGAAGTCGGGGTGGTGAAGCCTGACCCGGCGATTTACCGCCTGGCCCTGGAGCGCCTGGGCGTGCGGCCCGGCGAGGCCGTCTTCGTCGACGATTTTGCGCGCAACGTGGCTGCGGCCCAGGCTGAAAAAATGCACGCCATCCACTTCCAGAACCCAGCTCAAGCCCGCCAGGAACTGGAACAGCTTTTGCAGGCCAGCGATGCGCAATGAATGAACTGGCCTGGCTGAGCCTGTGCGAAGCGGCCGAGCTGATCCGCAGGGGTGAGCTTTCTCCCCTGGAACTAACCCGCGCCTGCCTGGAACGCATCGAGCGCCTGGACGGCCGGCTGAACAGCTTTATCACCCTCACGGCAGAGGCAGCCTTGCAGCGCGCCGCATCTGCTGAGAAGGCGCAGCAGCGCGGCGAGGAAGTGGGACCTTTGCACGGCATCCCGCTGGCCCTCAAAGATTTGTATGAAACCCAGGGGGTGCGCACCACGGGCGGCTCGTCCTTCTTCACCGGTTACGTTCCCCAGGCCAGCGCGGCGGCGGTCGAAAAGCTGGAGGCGGCTGGAGCGGTGCTGCTGGGCAAGCTCAACATGCACGAGATCGCCCTGGGCCTGACCAACGTCAACCCACACTACGGCGCGTGCCACAACCCCTGGGCGCTCGAGCGCGTGCCGGGCGGCTCATCCGGCGGCTCGGGGGCGGCCCTGGCGGCCGGCCTGTGCCTGGGCTCGCTGGGCAGCGACACCGGCGGCTCAATCCGTGTGCCGGCTTCTTTGTGCGGCGTGGTGGGGCTCAAGCCCACTTACGGGCGCGTCAGCCTGCGCGGGGTGATGCCGCTGAGCTGGAATTTGGATCATGCCGGCCCGATGGCGCGCTGTGTGCAGGATGCGGCAGTCTTGCTGCAAGCGATCGCCGGCTACGACTCAGATGACCCGGCCAGTATTGACGCCCCGGTGGATGATTATCTGGGGCAGCTAAAAGATGGCGTCAGCGGGTGGCGCCTGGCCCTGGCGGACGACGAGTTCTTCGACCAGGCCAACGATGAGGTGCTGCAAGCTGTGCGCCAGGCAGCGCAAGTCTTCGCCCAACTGGGCGCGCAGGTGGAGGCCGTGCCCGTCCCGGGAGCGCGGCAGGCGGCGCAGGCCAACGGCTTGGTGGTGGTCAGCGACGCGGCCGCCCTGCACCAGGAACGCCTGGCGGAACACCCGCAGGGTTTTGGCGCAGACGTGCTGGCACGCCTGCGCATGGGGGCGGCGTACACTTCCAGCGAATACGCCCTGGCGCGGCGCACGCAAGTCGAAGCGCGCCGCCAGTTCGAGCGCTTCTTCGAGCGCTATGACCTCTTACTTGCACCGGCGACTGCTATCCCGGCTCCGCCGATCGAAGGGCCGGACGCGGTGGCCCAGGCGCACCTGCTGACGCGCTTCACGGCTCCTTTCAACCTGACCGGCCTGCCGGCCATTTCGCTGCCCTGCGGGTTTACCGCGGCTGGCCTGCCGCTGGGGCTGCAGATCGTGGCGCCGGCCTGGGCCGAAGCGCGCCTGCTGCGCGCCGCTTACGCCTACGAACAGGCTACTCCCTGGAACCAGCGGAGGCCAGCATTATGAGAAAAGCCGGCGCTTATCGTATTTACCTGATCATGGAGGGGTCCACGGCGTTCCTGTTTTCCATGATTTTCACGGCCAGCTCGGTTTACCAGGTGACGGTTGCCGGGCTGACGCCTTTGCAACTGGTGCTGGTCGGCACGACCCTGGAAACCGTGGCTTTCCTCTTCGAGGTGCCTACCGGCGTGGTGGCAGACGTGTACAGCCGGAGGCTCTCGATCATCATCGGCATGTTCCTGATCGGGGCCGGTTTCATCATCGAAGGCTCTTTTCCGCTGTTCTGGACGATCTTGCTGGCGCAGTTGTTCTGGGGCGTGGGCTACACTTTCACCAGCGGGGCGACCCAGGCCTGGATCACCGACGAGATTGGTGAAGCCGCCGCCGGGCGGGCTTTCCTGCGCAGCAACCAGGTTGGCAACCTGACCGCCCTGCTGGGGATCGGCCTGGGCATTTTGCTGGGCAGCCTGCGCGTCAGCTACCCGATCCAGCTCGGCGGGCTGGGGCTGATCCTGCTGGGGGTGTTCCTGCTGGCGCTGATGCCCGAGACAGGCTTCACGCCTCTGCCGCGTGAGGAGCGCAATTCCTGGCAGAGCATGGTGCACACCTTCCGCCAGGGCCTGCACACCGTCCGGCAGCGGCCAACTCTAATGAGCATCCTGAGCATTGGCTTTATCTACGGTCTGTACAGCGAGGGCCTGGACCGCCTGTGGACCAAGCACCTGCTCGATAACTTCGTCTTGCCCTGGTCGCAGGTGCTGCAGCCGGTGGTATGGATCGGGATCATTCGCATGGCGGGCCTGCTGATCGCCGTGGGGGCAACGGAAGTGGCGCGGCGCCGGTTGGATACGCAGAACTTTGCCAACGTGGCGCGCACCCTGATGGGGATCACCGCCCTGCTGGTGGTGGCTCTGTTCACCTTCGCCCTGGCCAGGGTGTTTGTCCTGGCGGTGCTGGCTTACTGGCTGGTTGACATCTCGCGCAACGTGATCGGCCCGATCTACACGGCCTGGGTCAACCAGCGCCTGGATTCGGGCGTGCGCGCCACGGTGCTCTCGATGAGCAGCCAGGTGGATGCCATCGGCCAGATCGCTGGCGGGCCGCTGGTTGGTTGGATCGGCAGCGCCCTGTCGGTGCGTGCCGCCCTGGTGACTTCCAGCCTGATCCTGGCTCCCATCCTGGGGCTGTATGGTCGCCTGTCCAGGCGGGGGCCCGAAGCCGAGATCGCGGCATGATGCTAGCTTTCGCCACGCGCCCCTCGCAACTGGCCCGCAGGCAGACGCAAGCGGTGATGGCGGCATTGCAGGCCGCCTGGCCTGGATTGGAGTGCCAGGAAGTGCCAATCGTCACCCAGGGCGACCGGGTGCTCGACCGGCCCCTGCCGGAGATCGGCGGCAAAGGCTTGTTCACCCAGGAACTGGAAGCGGAACTGCTCTCCGGGCGTGTACAGGTGGCGGTGCACTCTTTGAAGGACTTGCCGGTCGACGACCCTGCCGGGGCGCCTTCCCGCCTGGCGATCGGGGCGGTTCCGGCGCGGGCAGACGTGCGCGATGTGTTGATCTCCGCCGCCGGCCATACCCTGGAAACGCTGCCGCCGGGGGCGCGCCTGGGCACCTCCAGCCCGCGCCGCGCCGCTCAACTGCTGGCGGCGCGCCCGGATGTGCGCATCGAGTCGCTGCGCGGCAACGTGGACACGCGCCTGCGCAAAGCGCACCAGGGCCTGTACGACGCCATCGTTTTGGCCGGGGCGGGCTTGCTGCGCCTGGGGTTGGAGGCGCAAGTCGCGCAGTGGCTGCCGCTGGAGTTGATGTTGCCTGCGCCGGGGCAGGCTGCCCTGGCAGTGCAGTGCCGCGCCGACGACCTGGAAACGCTGGGTTATCTGGCGGCGATCGATGATCCGGCTGCTCGCCGGGCCACCCAGGCTGAGCGCGCCTTCCTGGCCGGGTTAGGCGGGGGGTGCTCGCTGCCGGTGGCGGCCTATGCCGGGATAAACGGCGAGAACATCGACCTGCAGGGCCTGGTGAGCTCAGCGGATGGCCGGCGCCAGGTGCGCTGCCGGGTTTCGGGGGCCGACCCGCTGGCCGTAGGCCTGGCCTGCGCCCGGCAGGCCCTGGAGCAGGGCGCGGCCGGTCTGCTCGGGCATTCGTCTTAGCATTCGTTACATGGTGGAGCAAAGATGGACCTGGCAGGCAAGCGCATCGTGATCACCCGGCCGCGTTCCCAGGCGGACGAACTGGCGGCCAGTTTGCGCGCCCTGGGGGCCGAGCCGGTGCTGTTCCCGGTGATTACCATCGGCGCGTTAGAGGATACAACGGCGCTGGATGGCGCTTTGCGAAGATTGGCCGATTACGATTGGGTGATTTTCACCAGCGTGAACGGCGTCCAGGCAGTGTGGGAGCGCCTGGAGGCATTGGATTTGCCGGGCATACCGGCGGGCGTGCGCCTGGCAGCGATTGGCCCGCAGACGGCGGCCGCTTTGCAAGCGCGCCAGGCGGCCCCGGATTACGTGCCGGAGGCGTTCGTCGCCGAAGCGATCTCCCCGGGCCTGGGCGACCTGAGCGGGCGCCGGGTGCTCCTGCCGCGCGCCGATATCGCCCGCCCGGCGCTGGCGCTGGCCATCCGGCAGGCCGGGGGCATCGCTGACGAGGTTGCCGCGTATCGCACGCTGCCCGTCTCGCCTGGCGAGGCGGCTTTGCAGGCGCTGCGCGCCGGCGTGGACGTGGTCACGTTTACCAGTTCTTCCACGGTGTTGAATTTTCTGGGCACGGCAGCCTTGCTCGCCGAGCACGGGCTGGATGTTCGCCGCCTGCCGGGAAACCCCATCTATGCCTGCATCGGGCCGGTCACTGCCGCCACCGCCGAGCAGCAAGGGCTGTCGGTGGCGGTGGTCGCCGAAACTTACACAACCGCTGGTTTGCTGGAGGCCCTGGCGCGTTATACTGTATAAATTCACTGGAGGTGTTCGCTTTGTCTGCCACTATATTCCCTCAACCTGCTTTCCCGATCTCGCGCCCGCGCCGCCTGCGCATGAAACCCGCCTTGCGAGCGATGCTGCGCGAAACTGAACTGGCGCCCAACGATTTCATCTACCCCCTGTTCGTGCGCCCTGGGGAGGATGTCCAGCGCCCGATCGCTTCTATGCCGGGCGTGTACCAGTGGTCGGTGGACAGGCTGCCAGCCGAAGCGGAACAGGTCTACCGGCTGGGGATCCCGGCGGTAATCTTATTCGGCATCCCGCACGAGAAGGACTCGGTTGGCATCGAGAATTATTCCCCCGAAGGCGTGATCCAGAACGCCATCCGCGTCATCAAGGCCGCAATCCCCGACTTGTTGGTGGTCACGGATATCTGCCTGTGCGAATACACCGATCACGGGCATTGCGGCGAGTTGAACCTGGGCGAAGAACTCCCGCACCCGCACCTGCCCGAGGGATATGTGCTCAACGATTGCTCCCTGGACGTCCTGGGCAAGGTGGCGATTTCACATGCTGAGGCCGGCGCTGACATCGTTGCTCCCAGCGGCATGCTCGACGGCATGGTGGCGGCTATCCGCTCGGCTTTGGACGTCGCAGCGTTCGAGCATATTCCCATCCTTTCTTACGCGGTCAAGTATGCGTCGGCGTTTTACGGGCCATTCCGTGATGCCGCCGAGTCGCCGCCCAAGTTTGGCGACCGTAAATCCCACCAGATGGACCCGGCCAACGTGCGCGAGGCGCTGCGCGAGGCGGCTTTGGACGTGGGCGAAGGGGCGGATATGTTGATGGTCAAGCCGGCCCTGCCCTACCTGGATGTGGTCCACAGCCTGCGCCAGGCTTTCCCGCAGCTTCCACTGGCGGCCTACAACGTCAGCGGCGAATACTCGATGCTCAAGGCCGCGGCTGCCCAGGGCTGGCTGAACGAGCGCGCTGTAGTGCTGGAGGCGCTGACCGGTATCAAGCGCGCTGGAGCAGATTTCATCATCACGTACCATGCCAAAGACGCGGCCGGCTGGCTGCAAGAATAAGGCAACATTCAACAGGCGAGGTCGAGCATGTCTCTGAATATCTCCAAATCCGTAGAACTATTCCAGCAGGCGCAGGCGCTGCTGCCGGGCGGGGTCGATTCGCCGGTGCGCGCCTTCCGCGCCGTAGGGGGGCAGCCCCTGTTCATCGAACGCGGCCAGGGCGCTTACCTGTACGATGTGGATCACAACGCTTACATCGATTACGTTTTATCCTGGGGGCCGTTGATCCTGGGGCACAGCCACCCGCGGGTGGTGCAGGCTTTGAAGGAGGCGGCCGAACGCGGCACCAGCTACGGCGCACCCAGCCCGCTGGAGGTAGCGCTGGCGCGCCGCATCCAGGAGTTCATGCCCGGATTGGAGATGCTGCGCTTCGTTAACTCGGGCACCGAGGCCACCATGACTGCCCTGCGCCTGGCGAGGGCCTACACCCGGCGTGACAAAATAATCAAGTTCGAGGGCTGCTATCATGGGCATGCGGACTTGCTCCTGGTGCAGGCTGGCTCGGGCGTGGCGACGCTGGGGTTGCCCGACTCGCCTGGCGTTCCAGAAGCAACGGTGAGAGACACTCTGGTGGCGCGCTACAATGACCTGGAGTCCGTCGAGGCGATTTTCCGTTTGTACCCCGAGCAGATCGCCGCGCTGATCGTCGAGCCGGTGGCGGGCAACATGGGCGTAGTGCTGCCGCAGCCGGGCTTTCTACAAGGCCTGCGCCAACTGACCGCTCGCTATGGGGCGGTGCTGATCTTCGACGAGGTGATGACGGGCTTCCGCGTCCACCCAGGCGGCGCCCAGGCGCTCTTTGGGATTCAGCCCGACCTGACCACTCTGGGTAAAGTCATCGGCGGCGGTTTGCCTGTCGGCGCCTATGGCGGGCGGCGTGAAATGATGGAATTGATCGCCCCGGCTGGCCCGGTTTACCAGGCTGGCACTTTGTCTGGCAACCCGCTGGCTATGACCGCCGGTTTGGAGACGCTGAGTGTCTTGGGCGAGCCGGGCGTTTGGGCAGCGCTCGAAGCCGCCGGCGAGCGCCTGACATCCGGCCTGGGCCAGGCGGCTCAGGATGCCGGGGCGCCTGTCTACCAGACGCGCCTGGGCACGATGTTCTGTACTTTCTTCACTCCGGGGCCGGTGATCGATTGGCCCAGCGCCAGGGACAGCGATACGGCGAGATTCGGGCGCTTTTTCCAGGCCATGCTGGAGCAAGGCGTGTACCTGGCGCCTTCACAGTTCGAGGCTGGTTTCATCTCCACGGCGCACACGGCGGAGGTGATCGACGCCACGATTGTGGCGGCCCGCAGAGCCTTCCGCGCCCTGTAACCCGGAGGGCTGGCTTATGGTTTAGGAGCGACTGGCCGCACCAGCGGAAGCTCCAGGTGCGCCAGTTGCCATTCGGCCAGGTCCCAATCCTTGGGATCGTCGATATCCACCGTGTAGCGCGGATTCAGGATCAGCGGGAGGATGCGCTCGCCCGTCATGCTGTTTTTGTGCAGGATGGTTGCAGAGCGGATGGCGTCGATGTGCCCGGTCTGCCAGTACGTGGGGGGCAGCGCCTGGCGCGGCATGTTGTATGGCTCCTGATAGCCCTCGTGCAGCAGGGGCTGCATGTAGCCGCCAGGCTCGAAGCGCCACATCTTGAAAGGATTCTGCGTGGAAGGCACCACGCCGCGCACGCAGTCAGCCTGGGGATCATCCCACAGGCTCTGCGCGGCCTGGTCGACGCACTCGGGCGGTCGGAAAGGCGAGGTGGGGCGCAGTTGGATGACGATGTCGGGCTGGTAGCCCTGGTGCTCGGCCAGCCAGCGCAGAGCGTGCTGGAAAACCGGCAGGTCGGGGGTGTCATCCTGGGCCAGTTCGCCAGGCCGCACGAAGGGCACTTCGGCCCCCCAATCACGCGATACCCGGGCGATTTCGGTGTTATCCGTGGAAACGATCGTACGCTCTACATAGGCAGCTTGCAGCCCGGCGGCGATGCTGTAGGCGATCAGGGGCACACCACCCAAGGGGTTGATGTTCTTGCGCGGGATCGATTTGGAACCGCCGCGGGCGGGGATGAGGGCCAAAACCCGCGGGCGTGTCACCATGCTGTCCAGCCCCCATCAACTACTAAGTTAGCGCCGGTCATGTAGGCAGAAGCGTCCGAGAGCAGGAAGAGCAGCGCGCCGGCGAAATCGGCCTTGTCGCCCATGCGCCTCAGAGGAGTGCGGGCGTTGTAGCGGCGCACAAAGCCTTCATCATGATTGTTGTAGACGCCCCCGGGCGTGAGCGTGTTCACGCGAATGCCCTTGTCTCCCCAATAAGCAGCCAGGTACTGCGTCAGGCCCAGCACGGCGCTCTTGGTGACGGAATAGATCACGGGTTTGAACTGCGGTGCGGCGGTCGGGTCATCTTTTTCGTAGAGGCGCTGGTCGGGCCCGACCAGGCCATAAATCGAGGATACGTTGATCATCGAGCCCTTGCCTTGCGCCAGCATAACCGGGGCCACGGCCTGGGCGCACAGGAACATGCCGGTGATGTTGACCGCCAGCCCTTTGTTCCATAATTCCAGGGGGTATTCTTCGAAGGTATTCGTGTGCGTGTGCTGGCTGGCGTGCTCGGCATCGAACTTGGGATCCAGGGCAGCATTGTTGACCAGCCCATCGATGCGCCCGAAGCGATCCAGGACAGTCCTGACCATTTCGGTTACAGACGGCTTGTCGGAAACATCCACCTGCAAGGCCAGCGTTGCCACGCCGGTTTCGGCGCTGGCCTGCTGGGCGACCTGGCGAGCCGAGTCGCCATCGATATCTGCGGCGACGGCGTGCGCGCCGGACTGGGCCAGGGTGCGGATATGTTCCTTCCCAAGCAGTCCAGCGCCGCCAGTGACGATGATGACGCGATCACGCAAATCAAAGCGTTCCAGAGCGGGATTAGGCAGCATGCTGGAAATCCTTTTGTCTCGTATTTTGGCCAGATCGATGCATCTTTCCGGCTTTCAAGGGCGCATTATAACATTGTTGTTCGTTTCACCGTGGTATACTCGGACGCAATCCGCTGCTAACCACCAAGGAGATGAGCACACCATGGATTCAAAGAATCTGTTCCTGCGCGATCTGGGCGATGGCCTGGTCATGCGCCGCAGCACGCCTGCCGACGCGGAGGCCCTCTCGACTTTTAGCGCACGTATCCACAGCGACCAGGGGCCAGACGAACCGGACGAACGCGTCGGCGCCTGGGTGCGTGACCTGCTGGAAAAGCCGCACCCAACGTTTGACGCCGGGGATTTTACGATTGTGGAGGATACTCGTACGGGGGAGATCGTTTCTTCGCTGAACCTGATCTCCCAGGTCTGGCGCTATGCCGGGACCACCTTCGGCGTTGGACGGCCCGAGCTGGTGGGTACGCTGCCCGAATACCGCAAGCGCGGCCTGATACGCGCCCAGTTCGAAGTAATCCACCAGTGGAGCGCCGAACGCGGAGAACTGGTCCAGGGGATCACGGGCATCCCTTACTACTACCGCATTTTTGGTTATGAAATGGCGATGAACCTGGGAGGCGGGCGGAGGGGCTATAAACCGCAGATTCCCAAGTTAGATGAGGGACAGGTAGAGCCTTATCGAGTGCGCCCGGCGCGGGCGCAGGACCTGCCTTTCATCGCAGAACTTTACGACCAGTCTTGCCAGCGAAGCGTGGTAAGTTGTGTGTGGACTCCAGAATTGTGGCAGTACGAGTTGGAGGGAAAGCGCGCCAAGAACGTCAACCGCATGGAGTTGTGCCTGGTCGAAGCGCCGGATGGCGGGCGTCTGGGCTTCCTGGCGCACCCGGCGCACACCTGGGGCTCTGACATGGTGGCTACGGCTTACGAGCTAAAAGCGGGGATTTCTTACGGTGCGGTTACCCCCAGCGTCGTACGCTATCTGTACGCCAAAGGCGAGGCTTACGCTGCCCAGGCCGGTAAATTAGAGGAGATGGCGGCCTTTGGTTTTGGGTTGGGCGCTGAACACCCGGTTTACCAGACGATGATCAACTCTTTGCCAAGCGTGCGCAAGCCTTACGCCTGGTATCTGCGCGTGCCCGATCTACCAGGTTTTCTCCGGCATATTGCCCCGGCATTGGAAAAGCGCCTGGAGGGCTCGCCTTACGCAGGGCACAGCGGCGAGCTGAGGTTAACTTTCTACCGGGATGGCGTGCGGCTGGAATTCGAGGCCGGCCGGCTGGTGAAGGTGGAGGCCTGGCAGCCGGAACCGCAGGGGCATTCGGGCGAGGCGGCTTTCCCGGGGCTGACTTTTTTGCAGCTTTTATTCGGTTACCGCACGCTGGAGGAGTTGGGCTATGCTTTCGCCGACTGCTGGTGGAAGAACGATCAGGTGTTGGGTTTGCTGAATGCGCTCTTCCCCAAGCAGGCTTCGAATGTCTGGCCGGTATCCTGAAATACGGGTGCGGCGAACAGCTTAGGGTTCGCCGCACCTGACGCAAGCTTTGCTCCGCGATCAGCACTGCCACCTGGAGAGGGCCTCAGGAGATCGTTTCTTTCACCTCGCTGTACACGCCAACATTCCAGCAATTGTATTTGGGGTTGCGCCCGTAAACGATATCGGTAAAGATCTGGCGTAATTGGGCGGTGATCGGGCCCATCACACCGCTGCCGATCGGGCGATGGTCGACGCGCGTCACGGCGGTGACCTGGGCGGCGGTGCCGGTCATGAAAAACTCCTCGCCCAGGTAAACTTCTGTGCGGTCGATCGGGCGTTCGATCACTTCAACATTCAACTCGTTACGCAGCAGTTCAACGGCGGTGCGGCGGGTGATGCCCTCCAGGATGTTTTCTGTCACAGGCGGGGTGAATACCTTACCGTCCCGCACCAGGAAAATGTTCATGGCGCTGCCTTCTGAAACGTGTCCTTCTTGAGTCAGGACCAGGGCTTCATCGAAGCCGGACTGGACAGCGTCGGTTTTGATGAAAGACGAGTTAGCGTAAGCGCCGCTGATCTTGCCGCGCGCCGGGATCATGTTGTCATCCACCCTGCGCCAGGAGGAGAAGGTGACGTGGGCGTTGGTGTCGTTGGCTACATATTGTTCGAAGGGAATGGTGACGATGGATAGTTCGCTGTGCAGGCCGTGCAATTTGACGCCAATGACTTCGTCAGATTTGTATGCCAGCGGCCTGACATAAACATTGCAGCGATAAGCTTCTTTCTGTAGTAAATCAGCAGCGATTTGGGTCAGGCTTTCAGGAGTGAGATCGAATTCCATCAACAAGATCCTGGCCGAGTTCAGCAATCGCAAAAAATGATCTAGCGGCCGAAACAAGTACAATTGTTCCTGCTCCTGATTCCAATAAGCGCGTAGACCCCCGAATACGGCTGTGCCATAGTTTAGGGCGTGTGTCAGCACGCCAATTTTCGCCTCTGAATATGGGACAATCTCACCACGGAAATAAGCATACCTGGGAAGAACCATCAGTCGACCTCCTTTTCTAAAAGTGGATGCTGTTGGGGATGCACTGCAAGCAGCCCGCATAGTTTCATTATATGCTGCATATGGAGAAGGGGCAAGGGGCTTGCTCCTGGCATAGGGGTTACGATTTTAGCGGGTTAGGGGTATACTCAACGACAAACCCTAACAATAGATTCTGGTGATGCCTGAAGCGTCCGGTCAACGCGTGCCAGGCGTTCCACGTTGCCGGGGTCGGTTGGCAGATCTGTTCCGAGGAGATGGCTTTATGAAACGTGCAGTTAGCATTAGCATCGGCTCTTCCAAGCGCGACAAAGCGGTTGTGGTTGAGCTACTCGGGGAGAAGGTCTCCATCGAGCGAATTGGCACAGATGGCGATATGGAAAAAGCGGCCCAATTGTATAAAGAAATGGACGGCAAGGTCGACGCATTCGGCGTAGGTGGAGCCGACCTGGGCATGATGATCGAGAACAAGTGGTACCCGCTCTATTCTGTGCTTCCTATGGTCCGCTTTGTCAAACAAACTCCGGTCGTGGATGGGGCCGGACTAAAGAACACCCTGGAGAGGAAATTGGCTCCGTTCATAGAAGCCAGGATCGGAGATTACGTTAAGGATAGGGGGCGTAAGGTTTTCGTGACCAGCGGCGCAGACCGTTGGGGCATGACCAAATCTTTCCTCGATGGTGGGTATGAATGTGTCTTCGGTGATTTGATGTTTGGCCTGGGTTTGCCTTTCGCCATTCGCACGGAAAACGGCATCCGCAGGTTGGCGGCGTTGTTGCTGCCCGTTGTAGGGCGGATACCATTCAAATGGCTCTACCCGACCGGCGAGAAGCAGGAGACGCGTGTTCCCAAATGGGAAAATTATTATCAATGGGCTACTGTGGTGGCCGGGGATTGCCACTATGTCAAGCGCCACATGCCGGATCGCCTGGAGGGCAAAGTGATTGCGACCAATACCACCACGCCCTCCGATGTAGAAATGTTCCGCCAGGCAGGCATCAGGTACCTGGTCACCAGCACGCCTGTCCTGGAAGGGCGTTCGTTTGGCACCAACATGATGGAAGCAGCTTTGATCGCTGTTTCCGGAGAGAAACGACCGCTCACTCACGAAGAGCTCGATCAATTGTTGGACCGGCTCGGTTTTGAACCCCAATTGCAGGAACTGAACTGACCAATTTTGTAGAGAAGGGAGCGAAACGCTATGGATGCAGTTGTGATTGCAGGTGGAGTTCCGGAACCTGAAGATCCTTTGTATGCATACACCCAGGGCATTCCGAAGGCGCTGTTGGACATTTGTGGAAAGCCTATGATCCAATGGGTCTTGGACGCTCTTTGCCAGGCGGAAACGATCGAGCGGGTGATTGTGATTGGCCTGTCTGCTGATAGTGGGGTTACCTGTGAAAAGGCGATGGCATTCATCCCCAGCCAGGGGAATATGCTGGCGAACATCCGCGCGGGCGCTTTGAAAGTGCTTGAGTTGAACCCCAATGCCGAGCATGTCTTGTTAGCTTCTTCGGATGTGCCGGGGATTACGCATGAGAGCATCGATTGGGTGGTGCGTACCACCATGCAAACGGATGATGATGCTTACTACAATGTGATCTCCCGAGAGGCCATGGAGGCGCGCTATCCGACCTCCAATCGTTCCTACGTGCGCCTGCGCGACGTACAGGTGTGCGGCGGGGACGTAAACGTAGTGCGCACGAAAACTGTGACGGAGAACCACGATCTCTGGGATCGCATTGTTGAATCACGGAAAAATGCCCTCAAGCAAGCGGCGCTCATCGGTTACGATACGCTGATTTTGTTGTTGCTGCGGTTGATTACCCTGGAAGGCGCGGTAAAAAAGGTGACTCGGCGGTTGGCGATATCGGGCCGCGCCGTTTTGTGCCCGTACGCGGAAATTGGTATGGATGTGGATAAACCCCACCAGCTCGAGATCATGCGCGCGGACCTGGAGCGGCGCAACGCCACCTAGCCAGCAATGAAGCGAAACTTGCTGGCGTTTGACGCAAAGTATTCGGATCGCTTGCGAATTGCTGAGAAGCCGGGTTTATTGCGCAACCTGGCGATCGTCTTCGCTCATTCGGGTGATTCGTGGTTCTGGCTGCTCGGCCTGGCGTTATTGTGGTGGCTGGGAAATGAGGCCTGGAAATGGCGTGCGGTGGTGATGGGGGTGAGCATGCTGGGAACGGCTGCACTGGTTCTGGTGATCAAGTTTACCGTACGCAGGCAACGGCCTGCAGGTGAATGGGGCGATATCTACCGCAAAACGGACCCGCATTCTTTCCCTTCAGGCCATGCCGCCCGGGCTGCACTGCTGGCAGTGCTTGGGGTGGCGCTTGGACCGGCCTGGCTTTCCCTTGTCCTCCTGGTTTGGGCGCCACTGGTTGTATTGGCGCGCGTGGCGATGGGCGTCCACTACCTCTCGGATGTTCTGGCGGGAGCGGTGTTGGGAGCGGTGGTGGGCAGCGGCATTGCCATCCTGTTTATCTAAGGCGTGGTCGCTATACTTTGGTAATCAGATTGCAGTAACCACCAGAAATCACTTATAATTTGGGTTGTCGGTAATTTGCTCGGATCATGTTGAAGTGGCTCGGTTCTGACTATGAAGAATAAAAACCTTCTTTCCAGTACTAATCAATCCGTGGATGTCGGAGGCCGCCTGCGCGAGTTGCGTTCTGCGCGCGGGCTTTCGATCCGTGCCCTGGCTGAGAAAAGTGGTTTGAGCGTCAATACGCTCAGCCTGATCGAAAATGGCAAGACTTCACCCAGTGTGAGCACCCTGCAGCAAGTTGCGTCAGCTCTCAAACTGCCGATCAATGCCTTCTTCGAATCGCCGACTTCACCACGGGCGATCGTGTTCCAGAAGGCTGATGCTCGCCAGGCAGCCGTTTTTGACCACGGAACTTTGGCTGACCTGGGGGCGGGATTTTCTCGACCTGGTTTGGAGCCGTTTATGGTCACTCTAGAGCTGCAGGCTGACAGCGGCGATGTTCCTATTGTCCATACTGGATTGGAATTTGTCTACTGCCTGGAGGGTTGCATCGGTTATGAAGTGGATGGGCAGGTATTCAAGTTGGAAGCGGGCGACAGCCTGCTTTTCGAGGCGCATTTGCCTCACTGCTGGCACAATGCTGGCGAAATTCCATCCCGCTCTCTGCTTATGCTTTGCCCGACCGATGAGTACGATCGCCCCGATGAAAGGCACTTTACTTACGAAACTGAGTAAGCAGGTTACTGCTGCGTTGTTTGCAAGTTAGCGCTATCGAAGCGCTTCTATATCGAGCCGAGGCCCTAAGGAATTGTGGAATCCTTAGGGCCTCGGCTCTATTTTTTCGGGATTGAAGGGCGCTGCCGGCGAAAACACACAATAAATAGTATCAAAATACTTGCATTTCTGGTATTGCCAACCAGTAAATTTGGCGTATAATGCATTGGTTGCGTTTTCCCATTGTAACCAATGAATTGGTCGATGCGCAACGGTTAGCTTACGCCCTATTGAGGAGATCTTGCATGCAGCACAAAAAACTTTTCATTCCGACGATCACCATTGGCGTGTTGTTGATGGCAATCACTGGATTGTGGCTGGTAACAGCTTCGCCGGCCAGCGCTCAGTGTGGCTCGCAAGCGTCGTCTTGCAAGAACTGTCACGAAGTGCAGGGAGAAATGCCTGTCAACAGCGACGGCACTGCCTGGCACTCTTCACACGCTTTTGGCGACTTCTGTTATATCTGCCACGCTGGCAATAACCAGGCCATGGATAAGGAAGGGGCTCACGCGGGGATGGTGCCGCCTCTTTCGGATATCAAAGCATCCTGCCAGCAGTGCCATCCGGCTGATCTGCAGGAGCGCGCCCAGGTGTATGCCTCTGCACTGGGGGTTGAAATTGGTGAGGGCTTCACTCCTACTGGTGGAACTCTGGCAGTGGAGGGCGAGACTGCCAGCCTGCAAACATCTCTCAGCGCGCCGGTTGCGACTGAGCTAGATGTGGATGATCCTAATTTGGTGGATTATGTGCAGCGCTACAATGAAATCGTGCTGGGTAGGCGTCCAGTTAACGTGGGTAATGCCATCTTGGTGGTGTTGATTGGCCTGGTAGCGATAGGCGGCAGCGGATATGTGTTCTATAATGAAGTGCTGTCAAAGCTGTCACTGGGGAATACCAAAAAAGTGGATGGCGAATACCCCGACGATGTTGTTGATATGCTTCCAGCTATCGCAAATCTCAAGGTGCAAAGCCGAAAAACGCTGAGAAGCATCCTGGATAATCCCCAAAAATTGGAACTTGTGCTGAGATTGATTGGCTTGCTGGCCTTGGATGAAAAAAACGGGGAGCAAGTGCAATGAAAACGGTAATCAGCTATATTCGCAAAGACACGTGGTCGCCATATGTGGCCGGGATATTGCTCGGTTTAGTGGGAATTGCTGCTGTGTGGGCCAGCAACAGCCTGCTGGGCGCTTCGGGCGCGTTCGAGAACCTGGCCGGGATGATCGGCAGGGCGCTTGCGCCTGCATTGTTCGACAATATGTACTTCAACTTCATTATGCCGCCTGGGATCACTTACGGTGTGATGATGTTAGTCGGCCTGTTCTTCGGCGGGATGATCGGCGCAGCAAGCAGCGGAACGCTGAAATGGGGCAAAAAGGATGCTGCCAACAGCGATGAGCAGTGGAAGCGCGTCTTCGGCCCGCAGACCTGGAAGCGCTGGATCCTGGTGTTTGTGGGCGCCATTATCCTGGAGTACGCGGCCGGGATCGCTGGCGGATGCACCAGCGGCCTGGCAATTTCAGGCGGGATGCTGCTGGCCCCTTCGGCTTTTCTCTTCATTGCCGGGATGTTCGCCTCCGGCATCCTTACTGCTTTGTTGATTTATCGCAGGAGATACTAAAATGGCTAATTTGATCATCGCCCTGGTGTTGGGTGTTGTCTTCGGCTTTGCCTTGAATAAGGCCGGGCTCACCAAATATCATAAAATCGTGAATGTGTTCCGGTTTACAGATATGGCTGTCTTGCAGTTCATGATGACCGCGTTGGTCGTTGCAATGATCGGCCTTTACAGCCTGCGCGCCCTCGGCCTGATCGTATTCCCAAACATTCCCGCCACCTATGTGGCCGGTAACTTGATTGGCGGGTTGATCTTTGGGGTGGGCATGGCGCTTACCGGTTACTGACCGGGCACTTGCGCCGCCGGCGGCGGCGAAGGTAAGCTGGATTATTTGGTTCCAGGTCTGTTGGGTTTCCTGGTTGGCGCCGTGGTTTATGGCCTTACTTATCAGCAAGTGTTTCCAGTGATATCGGCCATGGCGAATTACGGCAATGTGGTTATCCCCGACTTGTGGAATGTCAGTTCTTTCCTGTTTATTACTCTCTTCACGCTTATCTCGCTCCTGTTGTTCTACCTGATCGACCGGGTGGGCATGAAAAGGGCAGAGAAAAACCAATAGGCAGTGAACAGATCACCAAGCACTGTTTTTCGGAGCAACTATGACAAAAACAATCTCAAGACGAGATTTTCTCAAACTGGGCACGGCGGCATCGGCGGCGCTGGCGGCCGGTAGTTTCATTCCACCGCAGGTAGCGCAGGCAGCGCGCCAGGCCGGGTATCTCAATGCGCAAGGCGATGGCTTTGTTCCCAGTATGTGCGAAATGTGCGTTTGGCGCTGTGGCTTGATTGCTAAAGTTCGAAACGGGCGTGTGGTTAAACTGGATGGTAACCCGCAGCACCCGCACTCTAAAGGCAGGTTATGCACACGGGGGCAATCTGGGCTGATGAATACCTACGACCCTGACCGTGTGCTGACCCCGCTCGTGCGGGTGGGCGCACGCGGCGAAGGTAAATTCCGCAAAGCATCCTGGGATGAGGCCCTGGATCTAACTGCCTGGAAAATGCAGGAAATCAAACAAAAATACGGCCCAGAGGCGATGGTATTTTCTTCCACGCATAACTTGAGCCAGGTGCAGTTCGAGAATTTATTGTATGCCTATGGCTCACCCAACTATGGCACACAGCGCAGTTTATGCTTCAATGCCATGGTTTCCGCTTTCTTGCTGACCTATGGCATCGAAGAGCCATCTCGCAACTATGACAATGTCGAGTTCATCTTGATGGTAGGTCGCAATCTAATGGAAGCCATATCAACCTCAGAAACCGCTGAACTGGCGGAAGCGCTGGATCGCGGTGCAAAACTGGTTTATCTGGATCCGCGTTTTACCAAAACGGCCGCCAAAGCGAGCGAGTGGATCCCCATCCGTCCCGGAACCGATTCGGCTTTTTTGTTGGCTATGATTCACGTGATTGTTATGAATGAGCTGGCTGACTGCGATTTTGTCAAGCAGTATGTGATCGGCTGTGATGGCATCCAGGATGCCATGCGCAGCTATACACCCGAATGGGCTGAGGGGATCACTGGCGTACCTGCCGCGACTATTGAGCGCATTGCCCGTGAATACGCCGCCGCAAAGCACAACGCCCTGGCGCATCCTGGTTGGCGCACATCGAACTTTGTCAATTCTTTCCAGACCGAGCGCGCGATTGCTACGTTAAATGCTTTGAGCGGCAATGTACTGACCCTTGGCGGGTGTTTATCTGCGGATGTTGCCGCAGAGGGCGCTGGGCTAGGTAAGCCGTCACAACCACCGTATCCACGCGTTTCAGCATTACGCCTGGATGGCACGCCCTGGAAATACCCGCTCGTTCCACTTAAATTGGGTGTCTTTCAGGAACTGCGCGATGCTATTCTGACTGGCGAGCCTTACCAGGCACATGGCTGGTTCATATCCAGGCAAAACCCGATCCAATCGCTGCCTGATCGCGCTAAAACGTTACAGGCGTTCGGTAAGATGGATTTCATTGCTACTGTGGATATCATCATGAATGACACAGCCTGGTTCTCGGATGTTGTTCTTCCCGAAGCTTCCTACCTGGAACGCTATGATCCACTGTTGCCAGTGGGCGATAGGGTGTTCATCCGCCAGCCAGTGGTCCAGCCACAGGGCGAGGCCAAATCGGCCTTGTGGATTTATAAGCAGTTGGGCGAACGGTTGGGGTTAGATGATTATTTCCAATACAGCGATGAAGAGGATTACTTGCGCCAGCAGCTTGCTCCGTTGGGCGTCAGCCTGGAAGAACTGAAAGCCAAAGGCTATGTCGCGATGCCGGAAGGAGAAGAAAATAAGGAAATTGTCTTCAATACCCCCTCCGGAAAAATCGAGATTTATTCTGATACGCTGGCCAAGGCTGGTTTCTCACCCTGGCCAACCTGGGAAGAGCCGCCGCAGCCCGAACCAGGCCAGTTCTATCTGCTGACTGGCAAGGTGGCGCAGGCCACGCAGTTTGGTACTCAGAACAACCAACTGCTGCACAAATATTCTGATGAGCCCCACCTGTGGATGAACGCCGATGCCGCTGCCAGCCTGAATCTGAGTGATGGCGACTGGCTGGAGGTGAGCAGCCAGGTGGGTATGGTGCATATCCGCCTACACGCCACGCAAGCTATCCGCTCTGACTGCGTATATATGACTCCAGGCTACGGGCATCTTTCCAAAGGCCTGACGACTGCTTTCGGCGTAGGCGCCAGCGACTCTGTACTGCATGTCACTTATACTGATCCCATCAGCGGTGGACAGGCGCTGAGCCAAACTTTTGTATCGGTAAAGAAAGCTGTGAACGCGCCGCCTGTCGAACTGCGCAGACCGCTCTATTTGGGAGAATAACATGGAAAAAAAGCAGAAGTATGGCTTCTTGATCGACGCCTCGCGCTGCATCGATTGTCGTGCTTGTCTGGTGGCTTGCAGTGTGGAAAATAATGTTCCGATGAAAAACACGCGTATCTGGATCAAAGACACCAGTGTCATCGGTCAATTTCCTGATTTGCAGCGTTATACTGCACCCTATCACTGCATGCATTGTACAGACCCATCCTGCGTATCGGCCTGCACGGTTGGCGCTTTACAGCAGAACAAAGACGGCATCGTTATCTACGATGTTGACCGTTGTATTGGCTGTCGTTACTGCATGTATGCCTGTCCGTTTGAAGTTCCTAACTTCCAATGGGATCAGCGCTTTGCCTTGATTGTCAAATGCGATTTATGTGTTTCCCGCCTGGAAGAAGGACAACAGCAGCCTGCCTGTGCCGCAACCTGCCCTACCCAGGCGATCCAGTTCGGCAGCCGGGAACAAATGCTTGCCCTGGCTCATGAACGTATCGAGAACGAACCGAAGCGATATATCGACCATGTTTACGGTGAACACGAGAACGGCGGCGCTTCCACTTTCTATATCTCGCCGGTGCCCTTTGAGCAACTTGGCTTCCCCACCACAGGGCAGACCGAGTCTCCGGCCCATTTCAACCGCCTGGTCACGCACGGCACGCCCGCGGTTGCAGCGAGTGTTGCTATCGGCATGACCGGTATTTACCTAGCTATCCAACGCCAGGGAAAAGACAATGCTGTTGCCCAGGACGATGATGCCGTTCAGCATGCTGGCGAGTAAGGAGAAATAAGCGATGCTTAGCAAAATAATTACCGAACTGCGACGCTTACCGCGCTATGCATATATCCTGGCTGTTCTGACTGCATTAGGGATGAGTGCGGGTATGTACCGGCTATATGCTGGCCTTGGAGCCACTACCAATATGAGCAAGGTTTTCCCTTGGGGCATCTGGATCAGTTTCGATCTGACCACCGTGGCTCTTTCCGGTGGGGCGTTCACCCTGGCTGCCCTGGTTTATATCTTCCACATGCACGATTTGCATGCCGCTACCCGCCCAACCGTCTTGTTTGGTCTGCTGGGCTATAGTTCCGTACTGGTTATCCTGTTCTTCGACCTGGGACGTTGGGATCGTTTCTGGCACTTCCTGGTTTATCCCAATATCAATTCGGCGCTGTTCGAGGTTAGCTGGTGTATCGCAATCTACTCGACAATTCTGATTTATGAATTCAGCCCGGTCATTGTTGAGCGTTTTGGCAAGCACAAGCTGCTTGACTTGATTCGGAAACTGACGATACCAATGATTATCGCTGGTATAACGCTCTCCTCTATGCACCAGTCTTCACTGGGGACGCTTTTCATCGTTATGTCACCGCGCTTGCACCCACTGTGGTACTCTATGCTGTTACCTGTGTTCTTCCTGGTATCCTCCATACCAGCGGGCATCAGCCTTATCATCGTTGGCTCTATCGTCAGTGATTATCTGTTCGGTCACTCGCTCAGCCAGAGAGTGCTTGAAAAGCTGGGCTGGCTATTGCCCTGGGTCTTGGGCTTCTACACCGCTCTAAAACTGGGCGAACTGCTGGTGTCGGAAGAGTTAGGGTTGCTGTTTAGCAGCGGAGTGTATAGCCTGCTTTTCTGGACAGAACTGGTTGTGGGCAACGTGATCCCGATTATTCTGTTCTCGATTAAGTCAGTGCGCTGGAGTCGCATTGGTACATTGATTGGCGCCCTGCTTGTTTCTGCTGGCATCGTTCTGAATCGCTTTGACGCAACCTGGTTTGCCCTCAAATCGCTGAATGGCGTGACCTATAGGCCATCCTGGATGGAAGTGGCTCTTCTAGTGGGGGTTGCATCCGGTGTACTGCTGGCTTTCACCCTTATCTCCACCTACTTCCCAGTGTTTGTTGAAACTGTCACAACCAGGAGCACCCAGCAGGCAAAGCTGTCGAGTGCACAGCCTGCCCATGTTTTGGGCGGAAATTAATTTTGAATTGGCCAGGTAGTTTATGAATCACGAACTCGCTATTTTTGAAATGCAGGCGCAACTCTGCCAATCACTTGGGCATACCATTCGCCTGCGAATTATTCATGCATTGAAAGAGGGCCCAAAATCGGTCAATGAGATTGCCACAGCCGTAGATGCTTCCCAACCCACAATCTCGCGCCACCTTTCATTGCTGCGATCTACAGGCCTGTTAGCCTCTCATCGCAGGGGAATCGAAGTCTTTTACGAGATTACGAACCCGAAAATCGTAGAGGTATGTGAGATGATGCGCTCCATCCTGGCAGAACGCGAGGCGCAGCAGTTAGAGCTTTTGCAGCATATCCAAGTGTAATGTGGAGGTGTCTTGTGTCTGAAGAACATATGCCGGGAAAACTGAAGTGGGATGTACATACATCGCTTGGAGGCTCGACCGCCCTCGCCCAGGATGCTTGTTGTGGTGGAGAGACTCCGTTTGGCTCCCGCCTGCGCGCACTGCGCCAGGAGCAAGGCCTCAGCATTCGTTCCCTGGCGGCAAAATGCAGCATCAGCGCGAATACGCTCAGTTTGATCGAGAACAACCATACATCTCCTAGCCTGAACACGCTCCAATTGCTGGCGCGTGGATTGGGGATTCCTTTGGCAACTTTTTTCGAGGAAGAAAAGCCGGTGTATGAACTGGTTTACCAGCAGAAAGGGCTGCGCCCATTGGTGCAATTTGCCAACGGAACGCTAGAGAATTTAGGGGAGGGCCTGCCCCCCCTGGGGGCCGAACCTATTCTGGTAACGCTCAATGCTTATCTTGGCGATACGGAAAATATCAGCCACGTGGGTCGCGAGTTTATCTTCTGCCTCGAAGGGGAGGTAACCTGCATGGTTGCGGACCAGGAGTATCATCTCTCGCCGGGCGACAGCCTGCTCTTTGATGCGCGCGCTGCGCATCGCTGGTTGAACACATCCCCTACTGAGGCCAAGCTTCTGGTTTTGTTTTGCCCGATGGAAGCGCGTGATCAGCCCGCTGAGCGCCACCTGGGTTAATCTGCGGAGATCGCTAAGAATTCCTTTGCAATTCCATCACGCGCTGGTAGATCTCCCGGCGCGGCCGGCCCGATAGCGCGGCAATTTCCCCGGCGATGTGCGCCGGCGAGTCGCCGCGCTTCAGGCGTTCGAGCAAGGCCTGGTGCAGCTTTTCGTCGCTCCAGGGCGATTCTATTGTGGTTTTACCAGCCACAACCAGGGTGAACTCGCCGCGCGGCGCTTGTTGCTGGAAATGTTCTCGCGCTTGAGCCAACGTTCCGCGAAAGATCTCTTCGTGCATTTTGGTGAGTTCGCGCGCCGCTGCCACCGTCCGATCACCTAAGGTCTCGTGTAGATCTTGCAATGCCTCCAGGAGGCGATGCGGTGTTTCCAGGAAGATCAGCGTGTAAGGCAGGTCAGCAACTTGCGCCAGCTTTTGACGGCGCTCACTGGCCTTGCGCGGCAGATACCCCAGGTACAGGAACGAGTCGGTTGGCAGCCCAGAAGCCACCAGGGCAGCGACCGGCGCGCTGGGCCCAGGGATTGGGCTGACGCTGTGCCCCGCTTGCAGGGCGGCCTTGACGAGTTCGTAGCCAGGATCGTTCAGGGCAGGCGTCCCGGCGTCGGAAACCAGGGCCACATCGCCCTGCTCTAACGCGGCCAACACCACACTCAGCTTGCTGAGCTTGTTGTGCTCATAGTAGCTGGTCATTGGGGTTTGGATGTGGTAGTGGTTGAGCAGTTTGCGCGTCTGGCGCGTATCTTCGACCGCGATCAAACGGACCTGGCTCAGGATGCGCAACGCGCGCGCACTGATATCCTCCAGGTTTCCGATTGGGGTGGCGATCAGGTACAGGGTTCCCACGGCGGGTTAGGGAGCAGCCCAGGTTGAGAATTGGAGGGTCAGTGCGGAATTCTGGGCGTTATAACCTTTCATGAGCATAAAGCCATATAGGCCGGAACTTGTCTGGTAGCACAGATACAAATCCTTCAGGCCCTTGAGGGCGATTGTCCCGCTGCCGAGCGCAGTCGCCTTGCATTTTTCATAAGACGGCTGGTTGCCACCATACAGGCCGAAAGCCGCACCGTTCAAAGGGGTGAATTGTGGGTTGGAATCCAGGCCGAATTCATAGAGAACGTCCTCGCCCACGCCGCTGTTTACCTGGTTCGTGTCCAGATCGATGGCGTCATTGGGAGCCAGGGTTTTCGAGCCGGTCACTAACACCGCTGGCCCGGTGGTGGCTGTTACGGAGGAGGTTGCCTCGGCTGACTGCTCAACAACGATGCGCACCCAGAAATACGAGCCACCGCCGGGACCGATTCCGAACCAATCCCCGGACTCGTTCTTCAATTTCCAGTTGCTCTGGTAGGTGTCTGCCTCTAGCGGAGCAACCATATCAACGGCAACATCGATGCTTGTCCCGGGTGGTACTGCGGTGGGCATGGGAACTTCCAGGTCTGCTCCCAGGTCGTCGCCAGAGAAGAAGGCGATCGAATAATCTTCAGTCCAGGCGCAAGTCCCCACGTTTTGCAGTCGCCAGATCTTGGTAAAATCTTCCCCCGGCGACATCACCGTATCGTCTGGGATGGTAACATCGATGCTGGGAGATCCGGCGGCAGCCAGATCGCAGGACACGACTGGTGCAGCAGTTGTGGCTGGAGGCTTTGTGGGGGAGGCCGCTGTCGCCTGGACGGTTGGCGTAGCGGTCGCCAGTTCGGCGCTGGTGGGAGCAGGCGTATCGGAGGGGGCGGGTGACTCCGCCGCTGCCTGTGTCAGGCGCGCCTCGACGGTCTGGTAGGCCTGGGTAACACCCAATGTCGCGGTTGCTTCGGTCTTGGAGGAGGGTAAGTTGCACCCGGACAGGATCAATGCCAGGAGCACAACCAGGTGGAGTGCAGTGTGCTTGAAGTGTTGCGCGCTGACGTGGCGCGCGTGTAGAGCTAAACGCGAAAAGATTGTGTTCATAGGTTTTCCAAAACTCTTGTCGTCTGAGATAGTTTTTCTGCCAGGAGGTGCGCGATTTGGCGGGCAGCCTGTGGCTTTGCCAGTTTCTGGCAGGCGGCAACTGCCCGGTCACGCCGCTCTGGATGCAGCAGCCAATTTTGCACAGCCAGGGCGACTTGCTCGGGCCGAGGCGTCCAAACGCCGGCCCCTTCGTCGACAACGTACGTGACGTTGCCGTCTTCCTGGCCTGGAAGCCGATTGTAGAGCACCATGGGCAGCCCAGCAATCAGCGCTTCGCTGATCGTGCCTGGCCCAGCTTTGGTGACCAGCACATCCGCAGCGCGCATGAAATCGGGCATTTCTCGCACGAAGCCATAGATGTACGTAGGGATGGGCCAACGCGTGGCCTCCAGACGTTCTTTCAGGCTCTGGTTACGACCGGTGACAACCACCAACGATGCGGATGCGCAAGTATTGGCGATCGCCCAGGCGGTTTTTTCCAGGGGGCCCATGCCATCACCGCCGCCTACCAGCAGCACCAGGGGGCGATCCTGCGGCCAGCCGAAACGCGCTCGCAGCGCGTTGCAATCTCCTGGCGGTTGGCAAAAGCGGTCCGCTACCGGCAACCCGACCACCTTTACTTGCTCTGGCTGCATGCCGAAGATCAGGGCGCGCTGATAGGCTGTTTCGGTCGGGACCAGGCATAGATCGGCGCGCGGGTGGTACCACATCGCATGCGTCGTTACCATGTCGGTGACAACGGTGACGAAGGGCGGATGGCTTTTACCCAGGGCGCGCAGCAGCGGCCAATTTGCCAGGGGGTGGATGGATACGATCAAATCACTGGGGTGCTGCCGGATCAGATTATGGATCGCCCGGCGGATGTAAGGCCAGGCGCTGACATTGAGCAGGGTTGCCCGGCGGTCACCGTTGCTCAAGCGATACCCGAGGCCCCAGGCCTGGGGCAAGCGCATGATCTTTGGATATAAAGAAGGCATGCGATTGAGCGGCGGCGGGGCGTAATCCAGAAAAATGTCAACCATTTTGGTGGAAAAAGTATCGCCATATTCCAGTTGTAAGCCCTCGATAATTGCTTCGGCTGCGGAGCGATGCCCGCCACCTGTGTCCGAGAATAAAAATAAGATGTGTGGGCGTTCAGGGTGCAAGCTGTTCACTTCCTTCTCTTGGCAGCACTTTTTTCAATCGATGCGCCAACGTGCGGCGGGGCAGCAGCACGCGCCGGCCGCATTGTACGCACTCCAGGCCAATGTCGGCTCCTAAACGGTAGATCTTCCAGTCAAAGCTGCCACATGGGTGGGGTTTGCGCAATCGCACGATATCGTCGATCTGGATGTCTGGTAACACAGAGGCATTATATCACGGTAAAGCAGGCGGCTTTCCGGCACAATCTTGGAGGTGGAAAGTGAAGAGATAAGGGTTGGCAAAGGCTGAATGGTATAATTGCATCTCATAAGGAGATGGTGAAATGCTTTTTGATGTTTTCAAAGATCCTTCTTTGTTATTGGCTCGAGTGGTGGTATTGGTGGTTGCGTTTTCTGTGCATGAATTTGCCCACGCCTGGACAGCCAATTATTTCGGTGATGATACGCCTCGCATGAACGGGCGACTGACGCTCAACCCCCTGGCGCACCTGGACCCCATTGGTTCTTTACTTTTGCTGGTGGCGGGTTTCGGTTGGGCCAAGCCTGTACCCGTCAGCCCTTACGTTTTGCAGCGGCGCGCCCCGTCTGCCCTGATGTGGGTATCCCTGGCAGGACCGCTTTCGAATTTCCTCATGGCGGTCTTTGCTGCTATCCCATTTCGCCTGGGTCTGGTCAGTTTATACAGTTCCAACTCGCAACCTCACCTAATTCCGGGCGCTTCTGAAATCCTGTGGGAATTTCTGTTGATTAACCTGATCTTGATGTTGTTCAACCTGATCCCTATTTCTCCGTTGGATGGGGACAAGATTGCAGATTATTTCTTTCCTCCCGCCTGGGGCAGGGTCCTGGATAACATCCGGCCTTATGGTCCGGTGATCTTGATATTAGTTGCTTTTACGGGCTTGATTAACTTCATCATCGGACCTGCTTTGAACGTTTTGCTGCGTTTATTGCTGGGTTGAGACGGTGCGCGTTGCTTACCGGGTTCGGCAATTCTGGAACGCAGTCGCGGCGACTCCGAACCTGGAAGGTTACTCTCAAGCACAAGATGTGCTTTCGCCGCAACTGATGGCGCTGTTCTTACGTTTGCAGGCCAGTGAGCAGGCGCATAGCCTGGGCGTTTTTCGCCAGTTGCGCCAGAATGGTTTTGTCAATCCGGATTTATTGGCAGCAGCCTTGCTTCACGATATTGGCAAAAGCTGTTATCCTCTAAATCTCTGGGAGCGGGTTTTGATCGTTCTCGTGAAAGCCCTTCTACCGCAAAAAGTGAAAGACTGGGGGCAGTCCGAGCCGCGCGGTTGGAAGCGTCCCTTTGTGGTCGCTGAACAGCATCCTGACTGGGGGGCGGCTTTGGCTGCAGACGCAGGCGCGTCTCCGCGAGTGGTGTCTTTGATCCGGCAACACCAGGATCGAGTGGATCCTGTACCAACCGGTCCAGGCACCTCCGAGGATCATCTCTTATTTCTTCTTCAACAATACGATAACGAAAGTTGAGGTATAAACCATGGCGATTCGAATTACGATTGTGGGTCTTGGACAAATTGGCACTTCGATTGGTTTAGCTTTAGCGGATCATCAAGAGCTGCTATTTCGGGTAGGCCACGATCGCGAGTTACAGGTTGCGCGCCAGGCAGAAAAAATGGGCGCGCTGGATCGGGTTGAGATCAATTTACCCAAGGCGGTGCGTGATTCTGAACTGGTGCTTTTATCTCTGCCGATCGACCAGATCCGGGAAACTATGGAAATCGTCGCACCCGATCTGAAAGAGGGCGCAGTGGTGATGGATACCGGACCGATCAAGGAAGCAGTTGCCGCCTGGGCCGGAGAACTACTCCCACAAGGGCGCCATTACGTGGGCCTGACTCCCGTGATCAACCCCGCCTATCTACATGATGTTATCTCGGGCGTTGAGGCCGCCCGGCCGGATTTGTTCCGCAGAGGGATGATGGCGATTGTCGCCCCGCCGCGCGCTAATTCGGATGCGATCAAGCTGGCGGCTGACCTGACGCGCTTGCTGGGGGCAATGTCGTTCTTTGCCGATCCGGCTGAAATCGATGGCTTGATGGCTGCCACGCACACTCTGCCCCAGGTGATGGCGGCCGGTTTGCTCAACGCGACTGTGGACCAGCCAGGGTGGCGTGAAGGGCGTAAGGTCGCAGGGCGAGCTTATGCAGAAGTTTCGGGGGCGATTACCCATCTCAGTGATCCGAATGCCCTTACCGCCTCGATCTTGATCAACCAGCAAAACGTGAAACGTGTTCTGGATGGCGCTATCGCCGCACTACAAGCCATCCGCGGCGATATCGAAGCAGGCGATGAGGCTGCGCTGCAAGAGCGCCTGGGGCGTGCTCGCCGCGCTCGTGAACTCTGGTGGCATGCTCGCCAGGCAGCCGATTGGGCAAATGAAGATGTCCCCCCTGTCAGTGTTCCGGAGAATCCGGGTATCCTTGGCCGGCTTTTTGGCACCAGCAACCGGCCCAGGCCCCGTGACAAAAAGTGATAGATCAAAAGAGGAGCGAGATCAAAAATGTCGAATAAACTCACCTGGATCGAAGATGAACTGAAGAACCTGAAAGATGCGGGTTTGTATAACCGCATTCGCACGTTGGGCTCACCACAAGGCGCCTGGCTGATTGTAGATGGCAAGCGCGCCCTCAACTTCTGTTCCAACAACTACCTGGGACTTGCCAACCACCCACGTTTGATCAAGGCGGCGCGTGAGGCTGCCGAAAAATATGGCATTGGCCCTGCGGCGGTGCGCACCATCGCGGGCACGATGGACTTGCACGTGCAGTTGGAAGAGCGCCTGGCTGCTTTCAAAGGCGTTTCGTCTGCCATCACGTTTCAGTCGGGATTCACAGCCAACCTGGCAGCCATCCCAGCTCTGGTGGGTAAGGAAGACGCTATTTTTTCAGATGAACTAAATCATGCCAGTATTATCGATGGCTGCCGGCTATCTGGGGCGAAGACCATTCGCTACAATCATTGCGATCCAGAGGATCTGCGCCGCGTCTTGCAAGAGCAGCGCTCCCAATATCCACGTGCAATGGTGATCACCGATGGCGTTTTCAGCATGGATGGTGATGTTGCCCCGCTGGATAAGATTTATGAAGTCGCGCAGCAATACGATGCAGTTTTGATGGTGGATGATGCTCACGGCGAGGGGGTGCTTGGCCGGGGTGGACGCGGCATTGTGGACCATTTTGGCCTGCACGGCAAAGTGGATATTGAGGTTGGCACGCTTTCGAAGGCGTTTGGCGTCGTGGGCGGCGTTGTGGCTGGCAACTCACTTGTGGTTGAATGGCTGCACCAGCGCGGCCGGCCTTTCCTTTTCTCCTCGGCCATGACTGTGCCCGATACCGCGGCTTGCATGGCCTCTGTGGATCTACTGGAGGAGTCCACGGAGCTGGTTGACAAACTCTGGGACAATACGCGCTATTTCAAGGATGAAATGAAGCGCATGGGGTTCGATACGGGCAGCAGTGTGACGCCGATCACCCCAGTGATGCTGGGCGAGGCGCCCCTGGCTCAGCAGTTCAGCCGGGATTTGTTCGAGAATGGCGTATTCGCCATGGCGCTTGGCTTCCCCACTGTGCCGCGCGGCAAGGCGCGCATCCGCGTAATGATCTCAGCTTCTCATGAAAAGGATGATCTGAACCAGGGGCTGGAGGCCTTCCGCAAGGTAGGGCGCAGCCTGGGCGTTATTGCCTGATCCAGATATCTTTGCCAGAACATGCACTGGCGCGCCGCAAACAGGCGCGCCAGTGCAAGAAACCTCTATGTTTGAACCCAATCAGAAAAATGGGTGTACTTTAAAAAGCTGGTACTCAGACAGATGAAATACTAGGCGGCTTTCATCCACTCTTCGAAAGGATCGACTGTGGGATTGGTGCCGGCCCACACGCAGCTCGAGCGACCATCCAGGTTGCATTCTGATGCGCTTGAGCAACGATGCGCCTGCGCTTGCGGTGGGTAATCTGGGAGCCAATCGGCTGGGTAGATCAACTCAGCTTCCAGGTGCACTTCCTGGCTGATATGATGACAAAAACAGGTTTTTATGGGTTGCCACATTTTTACCGACATTTAGATACCTCCGTTCGAACTTATCTTTTTCAATTATACTATCGGGATAAGCTCGAGCAAAGGGCAGAACCTGGCAAACCGGATAACGGTCACTGATTTTGTGAGGAAATCTGTAATTATGCCAAAGAAAATGGGCAAAATGCATGCTTCCTGGCAAAATCGGTTGACATCTGGCCTTACTCACGTATAATGAAGCTTGTTCTACTGTACGAAAGCAGTTTTATCGAAAGGAGGTGGTGATAGGGGCCGATCAAAATATAGATTCCGAAACGATTTGTAAGTACCATTTTTCGAATTCCTGAAAGGAGGAGAACGAATGCATCGCAAGACTTTTTATGTTATGGGGATCGTCGTCCTGTTGCTTAGCATGGTGCTGAGCGCTTGTGCGACTGGAGCAACCCAGACGGCTGCTCCGACAGAGAAACCGGTGGAACAGCCGACCGAGGCGCCTAAGCCTACTGAGGCGCCCGTGGAGCCCACTGAAGCGCCGGTGGTTTTCGAGCCAATGGCGGTCAGCGCGCCCGACTGCGACTATGGCGGTCTGTTCAAGAGCATGGAAGCGGTGGATGAGTACACTGTGAAGTTCACCATGTGTGCTCCGGACCCGGCTTTCCTGTCCAAGATCGCCTTCTCGTCATTCTCGATCCAGCCGAAAGAATACCTGGAGCAGACTGGCGGCGGCGGTGAGGGCAGCGCTTTGCTGGAGAAGCCGATCGGCACCGGGCCTTACATGGTTTCCGAGTGGAAGCGCGGCGATGAGCTGGTCTTCACGGCTTTCGCCGACTACTGGGGCGAAGAAAAGGCCCAGACCCCGACGCTGGTCTTCCGCTGGAGCTCTGAGGCTGCGCAGCGCTTGCTCGAGCTGCAGGCCGGCACGGTGGACGGCATCGACAATCCTGGCCCGGATGACTTCGCCACCATCCAGGCTGACTCGAATCTGAAGCTGATCCCACGCCCGGCGCTGAATATCTTCTACGTCGGCATGAACAATACCTACCCGCCCTTCGACAACGAGCAGGTGCGCCAGGCGATTGCTATGGGCATCGATCGCCAGCGTATCGTGGATAACTTCTACCCGGCTGGCTCCGAAGCGGCTTCGCACTTCACGCCCTGCGCCATCCCCAATGGCTGCGTAGGCGAGTCCTGGTACGAGTTCGACGTGGCTAAGGCCAAGGAAATGCTGGCGGCTGCTGGCTACCCGGATGGCTTCGAGACCGAACTGGCCTATCGCGATGTGGTGCGCGGTTACCTGCCGCAGCCCGGTGTGGTGGCCCAGGATATCCAGGCCCAGTTGCTGGAGAACCTGAACATCAATGTTACCATCAACGTGATGGAATCCGGCGCTTACCTGGACGCGGCTGACTCGGGCCTGCTGCCTGGCCTGCACCTTTTGGGCTGGGGCGCCGACTACCCGGATCAGACCAACTTCCTGGATTTCCACTTCGGCGCAGGCTCGTCCAAGCAGTTCGGCGACAAGTTCACCGATATCACCGACCTGCTCAAGCAGGCCGCGGCGCTGGCCGGCGATGAGGCGCGCAAGCCGCTGTACGAGCAGGCCAACAACCTGATCAAGCAGCACGTGCCCATGATCCCGGTGGCGCATGGCGGTTCGGCCACGGCTTACAAGGCGGCGGTCGAGGGCGCGCACTCCAGTCCGTTGGGCAACGAGACCTTCTCGGTGATGAGCGTGGCCGGCCAGGACACTTTCGTATGGATGCAGAATGGCGAGCCGCCTTCACTCTACTGCCCGGATGAGACTGACGGCGAGGCGCTGCGACCCTGCGAGCAGGCAATCGAGTCGCTGTACAAGTATGAAATCGGCGGCACTGCGGCGCTGCCGAACCTGGCCAAAGTGTGTGAGGCGAACGAAGACCTCACCGTTTGGACCTGCACCCTGAACCAGGGGATCAAGTTCCACGATGGCTCCACCCTGGACGCCAACGATGTGGTCATGTCCCTGGTTGTACAGTGGGATGCTGCGCATCCGCTGCACAAGGGCAACACGGGCGCGTTCACCTACTTTAGCTCCCTGTGGGGCGGTTTCCTGAACGCTCCGGAATAACCCTATGATTCACTCCCGGTGAGGTGCGCCAGTCGATCGGATTGGCCCCTCACCGGGGGACTTGAAAACCATGACTACTTACATTCTCCGGCGCATCCTTTCCAGCTTACCAGTTCTTTTTGGCATTATGTTTGTTACGTTCGCCCTGGGGCGTTTGATCCCCGGCGATCCCTGTCGCGCCATCCTGGGCGAGAAGGCTACCGACGCAATCTGCGAAGATTTTTTCCGCCGGCACGGGTTGGACCGGCCGATCCCGGTGCAATTTGCGATTTACGTGGGCGAGATCGTGCGCGGCGACCTGGGTGTATCCATTCGCTACAGTAAGCCGGTCACCGAACTGATTGCTGAACGCTTGCCAACCACAGTTGAACTCAGCCTGGCAGCCATGACTTTCAGTGTGCTCGTGGGCATCCCTATGGGGATTATTTCCGCCGTAAAGCATAATTCGTTCGTGGATGTCGCCACGATGATGGTTGCCAACGTGGGGGTCTCGATGCCGGTTTTCTGGCTGGGATTGATGTTGGCTTATGTGTTCGCGCTATTGTTGAAAGGTACGCCGTTGCAACTACCACCATCTGGCAGATTATCTCCCGGCTTGCTCGTTCCGCCGTTTTACGAAGTGTGGGGATGGGACATCCAGCCTGGCGGGGTATTCGAGTTTATCAGCCGCCTGAATACGATCAATTCTATTTTGATCTGGCGCTGGGATATTTTCTGGGACGCGCTCAAACATCTGATCCTGCCGGCCATGGCGGTGGGGACGATTCCGTTGGCGATCATTGCGCGCATGACGCGTTCCAGTATGCTGGATGTGTTGGGGCAAGATTATATCCGCGCCGCCCGCGCCAAAGGTTTGCCGCGCGTCGATGTGGTGCTGAAACACGCCTTGCGCAACGCTTTGCTGCCGTTGGTCACTATTATCGGCCTGTCGCTGGGCAGTTTCCTGGGGGGCGCTGTGCTGACCGAGACGATTTTTGGCCTCTCGGGAGTGGGCCGGATCATGTATGATTCGATCACGGCGCGCGATTATGGCGTGGTGCAGTCTTTCACTGTGGTGATTGCAGTGTTCTTTGTGATCTTGAATTTGATCGTCGATATCTCCTATTCCTATCTTGATCCCCGCGTACGATTGGATTAATCTGCATGCAAGATACACCGAGAAAAATAGAGGAAGAAGGCCGGGTGGCGCAGTTGCAAGCCGAGGGCTTGCAGAGCACTGAGAGCGTCACGCTTTGGAAAACTGCCTGGCGGCGGCTCTTCCGGCGAAAATCGGCCCTGGTTGGCCTGGGCATCCTGGGTTTCCTGATCCTGATCGCAGTGACTGCTCAGTGGATTGCCCCATATAGTCCTTATCAGGTTTTGATTGGCCTCGAGCCGATCAAGATGCGCCAGGCGCCTTGTATTCACCTTCTAGGCTGTCCTGAGGATCAGCCACAGCACTTGATGGGGGTGGATGGCAACGTGCGCGACCAATTCAGCCGCCTTTTGTACGGAGCGCGCCTTAGCTTGATGGTGGGCATCTCCACAGTCACCTTTGGTATCGTGATCGGTACAATTCTGGGCGCTCTGGCCGGGTACCTGGGTGGGTGGGTGGATAATTCGATCATGCGCATCATGGATGTGCTCCTGGCATTTCCTTCCCTGTTGCTGGCTATCGCAATTGTTTCTATCTTGGGACCGGGTCTGATCAACGCCTTGTTGGCGATTGGTATTGTTTCGATTCCAGTTTATGCGCGCGTTACGCGCGCCAGTGTGCTTACGGTGCGCGAAATGGAGTTCGTTGAAGCCTCGCGCTCACTGGGTGGGGGTACTCTCTATATCTTGTTCGGGCGTATTTTGCCAAATTCTCTAACCCCTTTGATTGTTCAGGGCACGTTGGGCATTGCCACTGCGATTCTGGATGCGGCCGCACTTTCTTTCTTGGGGTTAGGAGCCCAACCGCCGACACCTGAATGGGGCACGATGTTAGGAGCTGAACGCAATCAAGTCTTTACCGCACCGCATCTGGTGTTTTACCCGGGTCTGGCGATCATGTTGACGGTACTATCGTTCAATCTGCTCGGCGATGGTTTACGGGATGCCTTAGATCCACGCCTGGCCGAGCGCGGCGCTGAATAACTGCAGAAGCTGGTTAGCACCCATGACTGTTCCGAAACCAGCCCCGGGCGGTTTTCCCGTTCGCGGGCTGGTTTTAATCTCAGATTATGTTAAACTACCTTTGACATTCTGCACTGCTTTGACTACAATGGAGAGTAAGGAATTTTGATCTGTCATTACGTGGAGGAAGAATGAGCGCCTGGCCAGGTAAATATGTGATTGGTTTGACAGGCAACATCGCTACCGGCAAGAGTGTGGTACGCAAGATGTTAGAGCACCTGGGGGTGTATGGCATTGACGCAGATGCACTTGCGCATCGCGCTACCGCGCAAGGTTCACCTGGCTATCGGCCAGTTGTGGACACATTTGGCAAGTGGATTCTCTCTTCAGATGGTCAAATTGACCGTGCAAAGCTGGCGCGGGTCGTTTTTGCTGACCCTGAAGCGCTGGTGCAATTAGAAGCGATCGTACATCCATTGGTCGCGCAAGCGGTTGACATCCTGGTGCGCCGCGCACCGCGCCAGGTGGTCGTTGTAGAAGCGATCAAACTCATCGAGTCGGGCCTGGCGGAGAAGTGCGATTCAATCTGGGTCACGTATGCGCCCCAAGAGCTGCAACTGGCGCGCCTGATGCAAAAACGCAAGACCAGTGAGGCGGTCGCCCGGCAGCGCATCAGCGCCCAACCTCTGCAAGAAAAGAAAACTGCGGTTGCTCACGTGATCATCCGGAATGATGGGTCGTTTGAAGACACCTGGCAACAAGTTTATGCGGCCTGGCAGAAAGCCTTCCCCTCTGCAGAAGATGGATTGGCTCAGCCAGCCCAGGCTGCCGCAGGCGAAATGGTGGTTTATCGGGCGCGCCCGCGCGATGCAGAAGACATTGCTGCTCTGATTACGCAATTAAGCCAGGGTCAACGTAGAATGACGCGTGCGGAGGTGATGGCGGCGTTTGGTGAAAAGGCTTTTCTGCTGCTCAAGTCGGACGAAAAGACCCTGGGAGTAGTGGGTTGGAAGGTCGAGAACCTGGTGGCTTGTACGGATGACGTTTATCTGGAAAGTAATACCTCCCTGGTAGATGGGTTGGGGGTTTTGATGAAAGATGTTGAACGCGCCTCGCGCGAATTGGAATGTGAGATTTCGCTGCTGTTCCTACCTCCCTCGTTTGAAAATCAGGAAAATCTCTTTCGCGCCCTGGGATACCAACGACGCACACCGTCCAATTTAGGGGTGCGCGCCTGGGAGGAAGCGGCGCAGGAATCTATGCCGGCTAATACTTTGATGCTTTTCAAACAATTGCGCCAGGATAGAGTGCTGCGACCGGTTTAGGTTTTACGGAGCATGCGCGCGTGTCTGAGTTTTTCAACAATCTGGTAACGAACCTCATCTTCATATTCGAGCGCTTGAACTGGGTAAGCGTGGTGGACATTCTACTGGTCACTGCGGTTTTGTTCATTCTCCTGCTCTTACTTCGGGGAACCCAGGCGATGGTGCTTCTGAGGGGCGCGCTACTGCTGGTCGCTTTGCTTGGATTGTTGACTTCATTGGAAGTGCTGCCAGCCTTTTCATGGTTGGTGCGGACTACTTTGCCGGCGATCCTGTTCGCTATTCCGGTTATTTTTGCTCCCGAGATACGCCACGCGCTGGAACGACTGGGGCGCGCCGGCGTGCTGACACATTCTGAAAGAACTTCTGCACAGATGCAGGACGTCATCAGCGCGACTGTTTCAGCCGTTACGTGCCTGGCAGACCGGCGACATGGGGCCTTGATTGTGCTCCGCCGCCGCGATAGCCTGGATGAGTATATCCAAACCGGCGTTAGAGTGGATGCGCGGGTGACACCCGAATTGCTTTTACAAGTTTTCTACCCGAATACGCCACTGCATGATGGCGCAGTTATCATTGCGGGTGTGCGTCTGGTGGCGGCAGCTTGCGTCATGCCTTTGTCAGCCAGCGGGGTTCTGACCGGCTCGCCAGACCGGCAGATGGGCCTGCGACACCGGGCCGCGCTGGGCATTTCCGAAGTAAGCGACGCGGTTACGGTGGTCGTCTCTGAGGAGACGGGATCGGTTTCCGTGGTTCACGGTGGTCGTATGATCAGGCGATTGGATACTGAGCGCCTGGATAGTATTCTGCGGGCATTTTTCCCTCCTCCTCGCCCGGCAAGTGGTTTATTACGTGCATTGAGCGGTTTATTTACGGCTAAATCGCGGCAAGATGCGACTCCGGTTCGGGGGGAAGAACTATGATCCTCCTGGCGCCTCTACGGTGGATCGCTCGTAACCTCAGCACGCTGCTTCTGGCATTTATCCTGGCAGTGGTGGTGTGGGTATCTGCAGTGGTTACGGCAGATCCGAATGAGGAGCAAACATTTGGCCCTGTACAGATTGAGAGAGTTGGTTTGGCTGAAGATATGCTTTTGGTCAGCGAGGCACCCAGCCAGGCATTTCTAACCCTACGCGCGCCGCGTTCGATTTGGCAAAAGCTAGAGGAGAATCCCAGCCTGGTGCAGACCTGGATTGATCTGTCGGGGTTAGAGGCGGGCGAGCATGTCCTCAAGGTGATGACACAGGTGGACATTTCCCCTCTGCGCTATGTAAAAATCGATCCCCAGGAAATCCGGCTGGTGTTGGAGCCCCTGGTTCGCATCGATGTCCCTGTGGAATTGGTCGTTAATGGCGAATTGCCTCTGGGTTATCGAAAAGGCTCGCCAGAGCTTGAGCCCCTGGAGGTTACCATCTCTGGTCCGGAATCTGCCGTCACTCGTGTGACGAGGGTGCACACCACGCTGGATATCTCCGGGGCAGTAGAGACTTTCAAGCGTTTGCTTACGGTAGTAGCGGTGGATGAGAATGATTTGCCCGTGAATAACGTGACGATCGCGCCCAAGGTTGTCAGTGTTACCCAACCGGTCAGTTTGTTGGGCGGGTTTAAAAATGTGGTTGTCAAAGTTCTTACGACAGGCCAGGTGGCAAATGGCTACCGGTTGACCAACATATCGGTCTCGCCGCCAACCGTAACCTTGTTTTCTGAAAACCCTCAGCGCTTGAATGAAATTCCTGGCTTTGTAGATACTTTGCCGGTGGATTTGACCGGTTTGAGCGATGATATTGAAATCAACGTGGGTTTGAACCTGTCGGATGGGATTACACTGGTACGAGAGGCCGGCGTATTGGTACAAGTCAGTGTGGCAGCTATCGAAGGCAGCTTGACTTTAACGCTGCCCGTTGAAGTCGTTGGGCTCTCGCCGGAGCTAATGGCCGAAATTTCACCCAAAACGGTGGATGTGATTGTGGCAGGGCCTCTGATCGTTTTGGATAAGCTTTCGCCTGCCAGTTTCCGCGTTGTTCTGGATTTGACCGGTTTACCGCCAGGCGTTTACCAGCGACCTCCAAGTGTGGATGTGCTTTCAGACCAGGTCAGGGTGCAGACCACGCTGCCTGAAACGGTAGAGGTTGTGATTGAACTCGCCCCAACCCCAACTCCGACCCCAACACCGGAATCGACTTCGGAAACGCCGCAACCCCCGTCGATTACTGAAACACCCCAACCCTGAGGAAAATATGACTAAACCTGTTGTCGCTTTGGTGGGCCGACCCAATGTTGGAAAATCGACCCTGTTCAATCGCCTGGCGGAAGAACGCCTGGCTGTTATCGACGATACTCCTGGGACGACGCGTGACCGCCTGATGGCGGAGGCTGAATGGAATGGCATTGTTTTTGATATTGTGGATACGGGCGGCATCGATCCATCCTCGATAGGATCGGGTTCGGGAAAAGCTCCCTTATCTGTTGGCTCAGCGGATTTCATCCGGGAGATTCGCCAGCAAGCTGAGATTGCGATCCAGGAAGCTGATGTGGTTCTTTTCATCACAGATGCTGAAAGCGGTGTAACCCCGGCTGACTACGAAGTTGCTGAGATACTGCGACGGCACCAGCGGGAGAAAGATGGTACGTTGTGGCCTCCGGTGCTTTTAGTGGTCAATAAGGCCGATAGCGCGGAGCGCCGTAATCAGTCGCTGCAGTTCTACGAATTGGGGATAGGCGAACCCTATCCAATTTCGGCTGTGCATGGTATTGGCACGGGCGATCTATTGGATGTTCTGGTAGAAAATTTCCCGCCGAGCCAGGAGGAGGAGGAGCAGGAAGGCGCCAAGATTGCAATTGTAGGTAAACCGAATGCGGGAAAATCCAGCCTGCTCAACAAGCTGTTAGGTGAAGAGCGGGCGATCGTCAGTCCTATTCCTGGCACGACGCGGGATGCAGTCGATACTTACCTGGATTACGAGGGCATGCCGGTTACTTTGATCGATACGGCTGGCATCCGCCGGCGAGGGCGTATCGAGCCCGGTGTAGAAAAATATAGTGTGCTGCGCTCGTTACGGGCGATTGAGCGGGCTGATGTGGTTCTGCTGATGATTGATGCAACCAGCGGCATCACAGCCCAGGATACGCATATTGCCGGTTTCATCCTGGATGCGTGGAAGAGCACGGTGATCCTGGTCAACAAGTGGGATGCGATCGAGAAAGACGCTTATACGATTAACGAGTTCACACAGCGTGTGCGCCAGGAGCTGAAGTTCATGGATTACGTGCCGGCGCTGTTCATTTCTGCCAAGACCGGCCAACGGGTGGAGCGCGTGCTGCCTTTGGCCCTGCAAGTGCAAGAAGAACGGCTGGTGCGCCTTTCGACATCCCAGCTAAACCAGGTCTTTCATGCTGCGCAAGATCAACACCCGGGCCCATCCCATGGCGGTCGCCAGTTCAAAATATACTACAGCACGCAGGTGCGCAGCGATCCACCTACGTTTTTGATCTATGTCAATGATCCGAAATTAGCGCATTTCAGCTATTTGAGATATCTGGAAAATCGCTTGCGCGAGGCTTATCCTTTCCTGGGCACGCCAGTCCGCCTGGTGCTGCGTTCCCGGCGGTAAACCTAGCAGAGCAGCACAGCAAAGGCGCGTTTTTTTCTGGGCGGGTTCACTCAGCGAGGTGATTCCTGTGAATGAAGACACTCTCATCTTTTGAACCTTGCCCGCCTAATCAAGCGGTTTTATAATCCTCGTTAGTATGAATGATTATCCTGTAGAGAATTCCTCGCTGGACGCGGCTCAGAGCGAAGCGCCTCCTGATCCACAGGTTCAAACGAGCCGAGGCGCAGGGCTTTTTCGTTTTGTTGTGGATATTTTAGAGACGCTGATTTTATCGGCGCTGCTTTTCCTGGGCATCAACGCCATTTCGGCCCGTATTCGCGTGGATGGGCACAGCATGCAGCCGACGCTATATGATGGTGAGTTTGTGGTGGTCAACAAACTGGCGTACAGGTTCGGAGGGCCTGAACGTGGAGACGTGATCGTCTTCCGCTTTCCGCGTGATACCAATCAGGAATATATCAAGCGCATCATTGGCTTGCCTGGAGACCATGTCAAGATTCAGCTCGGGCGGGTTTGGATCAATGACGAGGCTTTGGTTGAGCCTTATATTGCCGCGCCGCCTACTTATCAAAGCGAATGGACGGTGCCTGAAGGCTCGCTATTTGTATTGGGAGATAATCGCAACAACTCCTCTGATTCACACAGTTGGGGTCCGGTTCCTGTCGAATATGTGGTGGGCAAGGCGCTTTTCGTTTACTGGCCCCTGGAAAAATGGGGGGTGATTGATCACCCTCCCATCGCCAGCGCAGCTCCATGAGGAAATGATCGATGGATATTCTTGCAGATATATTGGACCTGACGCGAGCTTACGAACAGCAGTTGCCGGAGGCCCCTGAACCGCTCGAAGTACCCTCTGGAGCGCAGTTGGCAGCCTGGATTGATCACACGCTGCTGAAGCCCGAAGCGACGGCTGCGCAAGTCAAGGCTCTATGCCAGGAAGCGCGCCAGTATAGCTTTGCCAGCGTTTGTGTAAACCCGGCGTTTGTCTCTCTGGCAGCCGGCCTGTTAGACGGTTCACCGGTGAAAGTATGTACGGTGGTTGGTTTCCCGCTTGGAGCAACCCTGCCCACGCACAAAGTGATCGAGACCTTATCTTGCCTGGAACTGGGAGCCACAGAGATCGATATGGTGATCAACATCGGCGCTCTCAAAGGGGAGGCCTACGGACAGGTGCTCAATGAGATTCAGACTGTGGCACAGGTAGCCCATAATCAGCGGGCGATCGTCAAAGTCATTCTCGAAATGGCCTCGCTGGCTCAGCGAGAGAAGATCGTAGCCTGCCTGATCAGCAAGGCTGCAGGTGCAGATTATGTCAAAACTTCCACTGGCTTTGGGCCTGGAGGGGCAACCGTGGAAGATGTGGATCTGATGTATCGAATCGTTGGACCGGAAATCAAAGTCAAGGCGGCGGGCGGCATCCGCGATTTACAGGCTGCCCAGGCAATGATACGGGCTGGCGCTTCTCGTTTGGGCACCAGCTCCGGGGCGAAGATTATCCAAGATGCGAGCGTGTGATGGCTGAACGCCAGGGAGCTTTCATGATTGGTAAACAGTCGGGCGACGAGGAACAAAATCTGGGTATGTGCTTAGAATGCCAGGCAGGCGTCTTGCGTCTGCGCTATCTGACTTATTTCACCTGGCTGAACGAAGAGTTGATCAGTGTGCCAAATTTCCCCGCCTGGGTCTGTGATGTCTGTGGGCGGCGGGAATACGATAGCCGCGCCATTATCTGGCTAAACACACTGCTCAGCCCCGATACGGGGCGCCGCTCGACGCCGCATCCAAGGCCGCGCACCGCCAGAACAAATCAGGCGCGCACAGACAGATGATTATTCCGGCTGCGGGTTGGGTTGGGGTAAATTGAATTGATGCAGGTATGGGCGCGCCAAGAACAGCGCGGCCAGTGACTTAGCATCCTGAATTTCGCCGGTCTCGATCAACTTCATAACCTGGTTTGCGGGTATTTTCTCGACGCTCAGAAACTCGTCCTCGTCTTGCTGTAGTGGGTTTGCATACAGATCGCTTGCCAAGAACACGTGCATGTATTCCGTGGAATAACCGGGCGCCAGGAAAAAACCTCCAATTTTCTGCATGCTGCCAGCGGACATGCCGATTTCTTCGCGTGTCTCGCGCAGGGCGCTATATTCCGGCGTTTCTTCGGTTTCCATGACCCCTGCAGGTAATTCGAGCAGCACTTTCCCGGCCGCGTGCCTGTACTGCCGGATGAACCAGATATCCCCCTGTTTGTCGACCGGGACAATCGTCACGGCAGGATGATGATCGATGATATCCAGGCGATACAGGCGTCCATCGGGCAGGCGCACCTGATCGCGACGCACATTAAACGCCCGACCCTGATAGATCCCTTCTGTATTGACGAGTTCGAATGTCACGATGTTTCTCCCGAGTAAAAATAAAAAAGAAGAAGTAGCCGTAAAACTCGGCCTGGCTACTTCTTCGAAAGGCACGTACCAGCGGGTCAGGATTCGGTCAGGGGATGTTCAGAATCTGCCCGGATGTAAGTTTGTAAGGAGCCTGCAACGCATTGGCAGCGATGATGGCTTCTGGCGAGACGTCGCCAAACAGGCAGGCGACTGAATAAACCGTATCCCCGGCTTTGGCCGTATAAGTGGTTGGATGGGCGCGCAGCGTGCGATTCCCTGGGAAGGTGCGGCCGTTTTGCGGAATCTTCAAAACCATGCCTGCATAATAGGTGCCACCGCCCAGGTTGTTGATGTTCAGCAGATCGGTTGGATTTACATTGAAACGCCTGGCAATGCAGAAGGGGAATTCTCCCGAATGCAGTGTGTAGGATGCGGGTACAACGAGCTCTGGCGTGGGCAGTGCTGCACTGACGGCTGTTGGCATGGGTGTTGGCATTTCAGTGGGGGGGGCTACCACGACGATCTCAGTCGCCTGCGGGGTGATATCCATCACTGCGGTGGGCACACTGCCTGCCACCATAGCGGTCTGTGTAGATGCCAAAATTAACGTGTCGATCACGCCGGTCGCATCAGCCAGGGGTGTGGTTTGACCTGCTGGCGTTGCCGTTGAACCTTTACTGGCAGACTTCGTGCAGGCGCTTAGACTGATAACCAGCAAAAGGACGATGGTAAAAAAAACGAAAGAACGGTTGGTCTTCATCTTTCATCTCCTTGATGTTCGTACTGCCCACCTAACTTGCTGGTATCAGTCTTTCGAGCGCAGGGTTTTCCTTCATGCTCGCTATGGTTCAGCCAGACAAATCAGGTACTGTTTTGGGTATTTGCAATGATACTAGCACAATCCTGATAAAGCGTCAAGTTATTTTTTACTGGATGTGTTCGATCGTATCTGTATCCTCCAAGAACTTCTGCTTGATTTTACAACCCTTCGAGGGCCCGTTTCATGCGCTCCAATGCTTCAGCCAGCGTGGAACGCGGACAACCAAAGTTCAGGCGTATAAAACCTTCACCACCCTGCCCGAAAGTGACTCCATCGTTGAATGCCACCCGCCCCTTGTCCAGGAAGAATTGGTATGGGTTGCCTGGGATGCCAGCGTTCCGGCAATCTAACCAGGCCAGGTAGGTGCCTTCGGGCTTCCACATCTTGATCCCAGGCAATTCTGTGTTGACATATTCGTATAGGAAGGCGCGGTTAGCCTCCAGGTAAGCCAGCAACTGGTCCAGCCACTCTTGGCCTTCTTCATATGCGGCTCGCGCGGCAACGACGCCCATCAGATTTACCCAGGGGACCAGGCCTTTGCGGGCTTTCAGGTAGCGGTGGCGTAGGTCGCGGTTTTGGATGATGGCGAATGAGCATTGCAGGCCGGCGATGTTATATGTTTTGCTGGGGGCGATCAACGTGATGGTCTGCCGGGCGATTTCTGCATCCAGCGCGGCGACCGGCGTGTGTGGATATCCATTGTATATCAGATCGCAGTGGATTTCATCCGAAACGATAGTGACGCCCTGTTGCAAGCAGGCCTGCGCCATGTGGGTCAATTCATCGGGGCGAAAGACTCTGCCCACAGGGTTGTGTGGGTTGCACAGGATGAACAGGCGCGTTTCGGGGGTCAGGCTGTTTTCGAAGGCATCCCTGTCAACGGAGTAGGAACCATCCGAATTGAGGGTCAGTTCCATTTCCTGGTGAATCAAACCGGTGGTTTCAGCCGCGTGTAAGATGGGAGGGTAGACCGGTGTTTGGATGATGACGGCCGCCCCGGGTTCCGCCAAGGTGTGGCAAGCCAGATTGACCCCCGTGACCACGCCGGGCATCAGGATGATATCTTCAGGCTCGATCTGCCATTTGTACAGGTTATAGAGGTGATCTATCAGGGTCTGGCGAAAATCGGAGATTTCTTTGGGCGAATTCATCAGGCCGGTCGGGTATCCGAAGATCCCGTGTTCGATGCGCTGGTGCAGGGCGCGGATCATGGGCTCAGGTGAGACGAAATCCATGTCCGCCACCCACAAAGGTAAGACATCTTCGGCGTAGGCGTGCCATTTGACACTATCACTTGAGCGACGGTCTGGTACTTGATCGAAATCGTAAAAGGTCATGGTTGTGGTTGCCTGTGGTGATTTGATATTCAGGATGCAAGTTGCGTGCCTGGTCTGGATGGAAAGATCAGGCGCGTTCCAGGCGTTCTCTCAAATAAGCGGCCAGCTCTGCCAGAGCTACGCGCTCTTGCTGGGTGGTATCGCGGTCGCGTACGGTTACCGTCTGATCGGTCAGTGTTTGCGAGTCGACTGTCACGCAGTAAGGGGTACCCGACTCGTCCTGGCGGCGGTAGCGCCGGCCAACCGACCCCGATTCGTCGTAAAAAACGTTCCAGTGGCGTTTTAGCTCGCGGTAAATCTCCTGGGCGATCTTGGGCATGCCGTCGCGCTTGACCAGTGGAAAAACGGCTACTTTTACAGGAGCCAGGCGCGGGTGGAATTTGAGCACCAACCTGGGCTGTAACACCCCATCCAGGTCTGGAACCAGGTCTTCCGTGTAGGCCTCGCACAGGAAAGCCAGGGTGGCGCGATCCGCGCCTGCTGAAGGCTCGATCACGTGCGGGATAAAACGCTCTTTGGTCTGCTCGTCCAGGTAGCTCAAATCCTTGCCGCTGCCGGGATAACGCGGTTTGCCTTGCTCGTCCAGTTCGACGGTAAAACCATCCCCTTGCCGGATCAATTTGCCTTCCATGTGGCTGCGCAGGTCGAAATCGCCGCGATGGGCGATGCCCTCCAGTTCGCCAAATTCACCCGCTGGCAGGAACGGAAAGGCATATTCGATGTCGGCTGTGCCTACGCTGTAGTGGCTGAGTTCTGCTGCGCCGTGATCGCGCAAGCGCAGCTTCTCGCTGGTGAGGCCCAGGTCCGTGTACCACTGGAAGCGCCGGTCGCGCCAGAAGGTGTACCAGCGGCGCGATTCTTCGGGCTGACAGAAGAACTCGATTTCCATTTGCTCGAACTCCCGCGAACGGTAGGTGTAATAACGCGGTGTAATTTCATTGCGGAAGCTCTTGCCGATCTGGGCGATGCCGAAGGGTAGCTTGACCCGGGAGGTGTCGAGCACGTTGCGGAAGTTGACAAAAATCCCCTGGGCCGTTTCAGGGCGCAGATAGGCCACAGATGTAGGATCGACCAATGCCCCCACATTCGTTTTGAACATGAGGTTGAATTCGCGCGGTTCGGTGAGATCGCATTCGCCATGTTCCCCGGGGTGTTTGCTGGGCTTGCGCGGGCACTCGCTGTTCCCCAGGTGATCTGAGCGGAAGCGCGCTTTGCAGGTGCGGCAGTCAACCAGCAGATCGTGAAATAGATCGTAGTGCCCACTGACTTTCCAGATCTGGGGGTGCATCACAATGCTGGTATCTAAACCGACCATGGCGTAAGCGCGGGGGGCACCGGCTGGCGCGCCGGTGTCGTCGTGGGTGATGACCATATCGCGCCACCAGGCTTCCTTAACGTTGCGCTTGAGCTCAACGCCCAAGGGGCCGTAGTCCCAGAAACCGCCGATGCCCCCGTAGATATCACTGGATTGGAAAATGAAGCCGCGCCGCTTGGAGAGCGACATCAGCTTATCCATCAATGCTCGATTGTCTTCCATGTATGACTCCTGTTCGTTTGCGTTATGTGAACGAATTATAGAGACAAACCGACTCAGAGTCAACAACTGCAAGTAAAATCATGCCCAAATATGTTTGTAAGGTGATAGCTGATGAAAATGCCCCAAACCCTGAGTATAGTCTTATGGGTAACTCTGGCAATGGCCTGCGCCTCACGCGGGAGTGAGATATTGCCAGCTACGGTAACCCTGCCAACGGCGATACCGACCCTCACAAGGACACTGACCCCCACACTTCCCCCAACCCCACAACCATCCGCAACGCAACCTCGGTTGGAGCCTTCCCCAACACAAGCTTTGCAAGTATGCCCACCTTTCCCAGGATACTCTATCTATGGGTTAGAAAATGAGCCGATAGGGCCTTGACAAAATGGCCGTTCACTGCGAATCTTTGTGTATCCAAAAGCACAAAGGAGCACATTATGAACGGCCTAACCAACTATATCACA
>JBFMFR010000047.1:0-56310 GCA_040752025.1 Chloroflexota bacterium
TGACGCAGCGTTCCCGGGGTACGCGTCCCCGTTCTGTAACAAACGAAGCTTACCCCGAAACGTGCCCGGCCGCAACCCCTTGCAGGCGTCCCTGCGGGTCGCTCGTTAACATACTAACATGATGGCGCTAGCCGCCTGACCTTCTTTAGACAACCCTCACGGTGTTTGTCAACTGCCCAATGCCATCGATCGAAATCGCTACTTGATCACCTGCTTGCAAGGTAAAGGAATCAGGAGGGACAATTCCGGTTCCGGTCAAGAGCGCCGCGCCATCAGGGAAACTGGCGCTACGCCCTAAGCAGGAAACCAACTCGTCCAACCTGCGCTGGATCAGCGCAGTATTTGTCTGGCCCGAAAAAACTTGCTCTCCATCCCTCTGGATGTGCAGGTAAATATTCACCTGCGGCCATTCCAGCATAAACTGCAAGGCAATCGCTGGCCCCAGTGCACAGGAGGCGGTATATATCTTAGCCTGCGGTAGGTACAGGGGATTAGCTCCTTCGATATCCCGGCTGCTCATATCGTTGCCGATCGTCATCCCGACCACCTCCAGCGCCGGATTGAGAACTAACGCTAATTCCGGCTCGGGCACGGACCAGCTTGCATCAGCCCGGATTCCGACCATGTGACGGTTGCCAACTACCTTTTCACCCAAGGCTTTGAAAAATATCTCTGGCCTTTCCGCTGCATAGACTCGGGCATAAATATCCCCACCATCCAGCGCCTCTTGCTGGCGCGCATGCCGGCTGCGCGTGTAAGTGACCCCCGCTGCCCATACCTCCTGGGTATCCACAGGCGCCAGCAAGTAAGGAAAGCCAGGCTCGGGAACCCGGTTGAGATCAGCGTAGGAATAGTCCATCGCACATCCAGACACATCGTCCTCAAGCGCTTGAATGGCAGCCGCTGCTCGCATCCTGCTGGATTGCAGCCAGGCAGCCAGGGAACCAAACCTATTCGTAATATCGCTTACTTTATCCCCCACCAGGCTACCCAGACGGGCGCCTTTTTCTGGATCGAAATATCGTAATAGATAGATCATAGTTTCAATCCTCCAGTAAAATTATAGCTGAAATACTCTGGTAATCCTTTCTTTCCTCACTTTCTGCTTAACTGTGCTTATACTATGCATACTACAACTAATTTTACACTTGACCTTATCCAAAAGGATTGACTATGAATAATTTACCTCCACATGATCTATCCGAACTGCTTGGCAGCGCAGAATCCATCCAATCCTGCCGCACCTCCTCTCGCGGTCCGCAAGGTAAGCTTCCCCTCGACGAGGATATGCTCTTGAACGAACCCTCCGGGAACATCTTTGGCTGGACGCAGAACGCCGGTATGGGTCTGGAAACATCCGAGCTTAACCGGCCCAATTACCTGATCTTGAGCACACTCGGCGGACTGCGAGGCGAGGATGGAACTCCGCTGGCTTTGGGCTATCACACCGGTCACTGGGAGCTGGGCCTGCTGGTAAAGGAAGCCGCCCAAACATTGCGCCAGCTGGGCGCGCTGCCCTTCGCTGCCTACTGCAGCGATCCTTGCGATGGTCGCTCGATGGGCACTCCAGCCATGCTGGATAGCCTGGCCTACCGCAACGATGCCGCCATGGTGATTCGCCGCCAGATACGCTCGCTGCCCACTCGCCAGGGCGTGCTGGGCATCGCCGCCTGCGACAAAGGCTTACCGGCAATGATGATGGCGCTGGCAGGCAGCAAAGAGCTGCCCGGTGTGATCGTCCCTGGGGGAGTAACCTTGCCCAGCGATGACGCCGAGGATTGCGGAAAAGTCCAGTCGATCGGCGCCCGTTTCGCACACGGGCTGATCGACCTGGAATATGCTGCAACCATGGGGGCGCGTGCCTGCGGCTCGAGCGGTGGGGGGTGCCAATTCCTGGGCACTGCAGCTACCTCCCAAGTGGTCGCAGAATCTTTGGGGATGGCGCTGCCCCACAGCGCCCTCGCACCCTCCGGCGAGCCGGCTTGGCTCGAGCTGGCGCGCCGCTCAGCGTTGGCCTTGATGCATTTACGAGAGGCAAACCTGACTTCAAGCCAGATTCTGACTGGTCCCGCCATAGAGAATGCCATGCTGGTGCATGCTGCCTTCGGCGGATCCACCAACCTGCTGCTCCATATCCCCGCGATTGCTCACGCTGCTGGTTTGCCGCGCCCCAGCGTAGAGGATTGGATCAGGGTCAACCGCACTGCTCCCAGGTTGGTGGATGTGCTGCCCAATGGGCCGCGCGGCTATGCCACCGTGCACGTCTACATGGCCGGCGGTGTTCCAGAAGTTATGCTGTATCTGCGCAGCCTGGGGCTGCTCGATACCGATGTTCTCACCGTAAGCGGCGAGAAGCTCTCCACTCTTCTGGATGCCTGGGAACACAGCCCGGTGCGCCAGGCAGGCCATCACATCCTGCGCGACCGTGAAGGCATCGATCCCGACCAGGTAATCATGAGCCCCACGGCGGCAAAGAAAGCAGGTCTCACCAGCACGCTGGTCTTCCCGGTCGGCAACCTGGCGCCCCAGGGATCGGTGGTCAAGTCCACCGCCATCGATCCTTCTGTTGTCGGTGAAGGCCAGGTATTCCACTTCCGTGGTCGCGCCCGTGTCTTTACCACGGAAGCAGCCGCTATTCGCGCGATCAAAGGCCTGGGCGAAAAACCTCTCCAGCCTGGCGAGGCGCTGGTTTACATCGGCGGCGGCCCCATCGGAACCGGCATGGAGGAGACCTACCAGCTTACTGCCGCGCTCAAGCATCTTCCCTGGGGTAAGCACATCCCCCTGCTTACCGATGCGCGCTTCTCGGGCGTCTCCACGGGCGCCTGCATCGGGCACATCGGCCCCGAAGCCCTGGCCGGCGGTCCAATCGGCAGACTGCGCGACGGCGACCTGATCGAGATCGTTATCGATCAAATCAAATTGGAAGGGAGGATTGACCTGGTAGGCCTCCCTGAGAAGGAACTTACCCCTGACGAGGCACAGACGCTCCTAGAACAACGCCAGCCTCACCCCCATCTTCAACCCAGAGCGGAGTTGCCCGCGGATACACGTTTATGGGCTGCTCTGCAGGAAGTGAGCGGCGGCACCTGGGGTGGAGCCGTCTATGATGTTGAAAAGATAATCCAGACACTTGGCTGCCATCTATTTACCAAGGACAATCTTCAAGGACTGGCAGGCACCTGCCACAGATAAATGTTGCCGCGCTCATCGCCCGAAACGAGCATTTTCCCATCCGGTGACCAGGCCAGGCCATCTACGTGCTTTGTATGCCCGTTCAGACGAAACAAAATCTCCCCCGTTGTGGTATCCCGTACATCGACTCGCACCTCGCCCGAGCTAATGGCAATACGTTTCCCATCCGGCGACCAGGCGAGCGCGTATACCGGGGAGAGGTTTACCCACTTGCATAGCAGTGTGGTAGTTTGAATATCCCAGATCTGCATGCTTGGGCGAACAACATCTCCTATCGCCAGCCTGGTACCATCCGGAGACCAGACCATGACAGGAGTTGCTCCAATCAGATCCAATTGTGTAGGCAATTTATACAAAGATTGCGAAGAGGCAGCATCCCAGATCAAAATTGCGCCGTCCGAATATTGTGCCCGCCGGTTACGATCTGGCGCCCAAGCGATCGTGGGAAAGCCCTTTTCAACATCCTGCTCAACAGTTGACGATAACTCCAGCGTGTCTGCATCCCAGGTTTTCAACTCCTGATACAGGATCTCCGCCTGGATGCCCCGCTGGTCCCAGCGCATGCGAGCAATGGGACCCACGAAATCTTTGATGGCACGCAACACCATGCCATCGCGGGTACGAATAGCGGCAACCTCGCTCTCCTTAAAAACATACACTACCTGGCCATCAGGAGAAAGATGCATACCAGGGTCGAACGACATATGAATAGAATTCAACAGTGTGTAAGAAGTGGCGTCCCACAACTCAATCGTCATATAACCCGACTGGGTCAAGGTCAAGAATTTGCCATCCTGCGACCAGGCTACGCGCGGACACATCAGCCAGGTATCCAGGAATTGAAGGACGCTGCCGTTGCGGCTATCGATCACAAAGGCCCCTTTTTCGAAGTTAAAGGTGCTGACGACCACGCGAGGATCGCCCGGCGCAGGCGAAGCAAAAACATAACCAGGCGGTCGCCCCAATGCTTCATAGGGCAGCGCAAAGAGTTCTTCTCCTGTGGATGCATCCCATGCCTTGAGAACACCTGCTTCTGTCGAAATGATACGCTCACCATCAGAGGACCATACCGCATTGAAAGTAAAATCTGAATAGCTGTGCAGATCCTCTTGAATAGGGTATTGGGCGAGTTGCTTTCCTGTACTGGCCTGCCAGCGAATGATCTTCCCATCTTGAGATTTTGTGAGCAGCTCAGAGCTATCCGGCGACCAGGCAACCGAGTTGTAAATCGAAGCCGGCAACATTACAGGCGTTTGGGTTCCATTCATCACATCCCAAACTTCAATAACGCAGTTCTGCTCAAAACGATCAGCGCTGTCAACTTTGCGCATCAGAGCCAAAAGGCGGCTATCGGGGCTAAATGCCAGTTTATCGAATACCTTGTCCGTCCGTCGAGCCCAAATTACTTCGAAGGTCAGGCTGTCGTAAAGCTGGACTCCAACTTCGCTGCTGATGGCCAGGTATTTGCCATCGAGCGAGAGCGCCGAAGTAATTACATTGCCTTTGCCCAGGCGAACTGCCGGTACCAGGATTTGAGGCGTAGGGACAGGCGTGCGAGTAGGTATGATGATGGGGGTGTGGGAAAGCGTGGGCGTGGGCGTGTCTGCCAGCGGCGTAACCGTCGCCCGTGGCGGTATCTGGGACGGCGTGGCCGAGCTGGCTGGCAGAGCGGCAGGCGCAGCCGGCCGGTTGCAACCCGTTAGCAGCCAGAAGAAAGCGGGGATAAGACACGCCAGGGCGAGAAATTTGCACAGGCGAAGCACGCAGGAAATTTTATCACGCTTTAAGTTTTCCCCCCCTTGACAAAAATCACTTAACCCGTAAAATAGTTAAGCTTGTTAACCATTAACAAGCTCAACTATTTTGGTTTTTGCAGGGCAGAAGGATCGAGGAAACAGGATATGGACGATCTCCAAAGCGAACGGGCGCAACTGGTGGGGCAAGTTATCGAGGCTTTCTGGCGGGCGGTGCCCCCCGCCTGGCACAGCATCCGAGCCTATACGCACAACACGGCAGTGGAGCACTACCAGATGACCATGGCGCAGTTCGCCATCCTGCGCGGCATTTACCGCGGCAAGACTACGGTCAGCGAGCTGGCGGAGGCGGGGCGCACCAGCCGCCCGGCGACCAGCCGCATGGTGGACCTGCTGGTGAACAAGGGGCTGGTGCAGCGCGTGGAGGACCGCGAGGACCGGCGGCGGGCGCAGCTTTCGCTGACCGAGCAGGGCAAGCTGCTGCTGGAGGCGATCTTCGAGCAGACACGGGCCTGGATGCAGGTGCGGCTGGAACGGCTGGACGACGAAGCGCTGGCAGCCATGCTGCCCGCCCTGGAAGGGCTGCAAACGGCATTCGGCGAGTAGAGAACACTCGGCGAGTAGAGAACATCCGGCAAAGCACATGAAAAACATCCTACGTTTCTTACCCTTCGCAAAACCCTATTGGAAAGAGAGCACCGCCTCGCTGCTGCTGGTGGTGATGAATGTGGCCATGGACCTGGCGATCCCGCGCCTGATCCAGCGCATCGTGGACCAGGGCATCGCCAACCAGGACATGCAGTTGGTGCTGAACACGGCCGGGATCATGCTGGGGCTGACGCTGCTGAGCATGGTCTTCGCGGTGGCCTTTTCGACTCTGTCGGTGATGGCCGGGGAGGGCTTCGGGCGCGACCTGCGCCAGGCGATCTTCGCCAAGATCCAGAGCCTGTCTTTCAAGAACCTGGACCAACTGCGCACCGGCAACCTGATCGTGCGCCTGACCAGCGACGTGACGCTCTTGCAGCGCCTGCTGCAAGTCTCGCTGCGCATCGGGACGCGCGCCCCGCTGTTGATGATCGGCAGCCTGATCCTGCTGGTATCCACCAGCCCGCGGCTGGCGCTGTACCTGTCGCCGGTGCTGGCACTGATGGGGGTGGTGATCTACGTATTCGTCTCCAGGCTGCAACCGTTCTTTATGAGCGTGCAGCAGCGCCTGGACCGCCTGAACAACGTGATGCAGGAGAATATCTCGGGGGTGCGGGTGATCAAGGCTTTCGTGCGCGCCGATTACGAAAACCGGCGCTTCGACGGGGCCAACCAGGACTTGATGGATCGTACGATCCAGGTGATGCAGTACCTGTCGTTCCTGATGCCTTCGCTGACTTTCCTGATCAACCTGGGCATCGTGCTGGTGATCTGGGCGGGCGGCCTGCAGGCCATCCAGGGGCAGCTCACGGTGGGCGAGATCATCGCTTTCACCAACTACCTGATGACGACGATGACGCCCTTGATGATCATGGCGATGATCGCCAGCTCGCTGGCCGGGGCGGGGGCTTCAGCGCAACGCATCCTGGAGGTGCTGGACAGCACGCCCAGCGTGCAGGAAGCGCCCCAGGCGGTCAGCTTCCCGGCGGCGGGCAAGGCGCAAATCGCCTTCGAAAACGTGTGTTTCAGCTACGACGGCGACTGCAGCGCGCCGGTGCTGCAAGGCGTCAACCTGAGCGCCGAGGCAGGGCAAACCGTGGCGATCCTGGGCTCGACCGGGGCGGGCAAGTCCTCGCTGGTGCAGTTGATCCCGCGCTTCTACGACAGCAGCGGGGGCAGCGTGCGCATCGATGGGGTGGACGTGCGCCAGATCAAGAAGGACGAGCTGCTGGCCAACGTGGGCGTGGCGATGCAGGAGAGCGTGCTGTTCAGCGGGACGGTGAGCGACAACATCCGCTACGGACGGCCCAGCGCCAGCGACGCGGAAGTGCAGGCGGCGGCCAAGGCCGCACAGGCGCACGAGTTCATCCTGGAGCTGCCGCAGGGCTACGAGACGCACATCACGCAGCGCGGCACCAACCTGTCCGGCGGGCAGAAACAGCGCATCGCCATCGCCCGGGCGCTGCTGGTGAGGCCCAGGGTGCTGATCCTGGATGACAGCACCAGCTCGGTGGACGTGGAGACGGAGGCCAGGATCCAGGAGGCGCTGCAAGCCGGGCGGGAGCAGCGCACCACATTTGTCGTTGCCCAACGCATCAGCACGGTGCTCAACGCCGACAAAATCGTGGTGATCGACAAGGGCCAGGTTGTGGCCCAGGGCACGCACCAGGAATTGATGCAAAACAGCCCGGTTTACCAGGAGATTTACGACTCGCAACTGGGCAATGGAGTAGAAGCGCATGTCTGACCAACCTCCCAGCAGCCACAGCCCGGCAGAGCGCTCATTATCCCCACGGCGCGGCCCCGGCTTCCACGGCAAAATCGAAAAGCCCAAGGATGTGCGCAAAGCGCTCACCCGCCTGCTGGATTATTTCCGCCCATACACCCACCAGCTCGTGCTGATTTTCGGCATGATCGTGGTATACACGCTGCTGGGTTTGTTTGGCCCGTACTTGATGGGGCGCGCCATCGACGAAGCCATCTATCCCGGAGGGGACAAAGCCCGGCTGGTGCGCCTGGCGCTGCTGATGCTGGCGGCTTACGTTGGCTACACTGCTTTCCAGGCGGCTTCTTCCTACCTGACGGCGAGCATCTCGCAGCGGGCGCTGCGCGGGCTGCGCCAGCAGCTCTTCGAGCACCTGCAGAAGCTCTCGCTGAGCTTCTTCGACCGCAACCCGGCGGGCGAACTGATGAGCCGCCTGACCAACGACATCGAAGCGATCAACACGGCCGTCTCGCAGAACATCACTTCGATCTTTGCCGCCTTCCTGGGCATGGCGGGCATCCTGGTGATGATGTTCGCGCTCAACCACTGGCTGGCGCTGGTCTCGCTGCTGGTGGTGCCGATCATGTTCGCCTTCACGACCTTCATCGCCCGCTACACGCGCAAGGGCTACCGCGAGCTGCAGATGCAGCTCGGCCAGATGAACGCGATCATGGAAGAGACGATCAGCGGGCAGCGGGTGGTGAGCGCCTACCGGCGCAACCAGTCGGTGCTGCAAGCCTTCTCCAAGAACAACCAGGCGGTGTACAAAGCCGGGGTGTATGCGCAGGCCTATTCGCTGCTGCTGATGCCGATCACGGGCGTGCTGGGCAACCTGTTCATCGTGACGCTGGCGGGGACGGGCGGCTGGCTGGCGCTGAAAGGCCTGGCAACGGTGGGCACCATCGCGACTTTCATCAGCTACGGGCAGCAGTTCATCCAGCCGCTGCGCCAGCTCGGCAATATCTACAACACGATCCAGGCGGCTTTGGCCGGGGCCGAGCGGGTCTTCGAGATGATCGACTTGCAGCCCGAGATGGAAGATGACCCTGAAGCGCCGGTGATGCCGGCGATCCACGGCGACGTAGAGCTCGAGCACGTGCGCTTCGGCTACCTGCCCAACGTGCCCGTGATCCAGGACATGAGCCTGCACGCCAGCCAGGGGCAGACGATCGCCCTGGTGGGGCCGACCGGGGCAGGCAAGACGACGATCGCCAACCTGATCACGCGCTTCTACGACATCGACAGCGGCTCGATCTGCATCGATGGACGCGAGATCCGCAGGGTGCAGAAAGACAGCCTGCGCAGCCAGATCGGGCTGGTGCTGCAAGACACTTTCCTGTTCTCGGGCACGATCCTGGAGAACATCCGCTACGGGCGCTTAGACGCCACCGATGAAGAATGCATCCAGGCAGCCGAACTGGCCGATGCGGACTATTTCATCCGCCAGCTTCCGCATGGCTACCAGACTGAGCTGACCGAGCGGGGCAGCAACCTGAGCCAGGGGCAGCGCCAACTGCTGACGATTGCGCGGGCGATCCTGTCGAATCCAGGCATCCTGATCCTGGACGAGGCCACCAGCAGCGTGGATACGCGCACGGAGCTGCGCATCCAGAAAGCGCTGCTGCGCCTGATGGCGGGGCGCACCAGCTTCGTGATCGCCCACCGGCTGAGCACCATCCGAGACGCCGACCTGGTGCTGGTGATCAAAGACGGCGAGATCATCGAGCGCGGGAATCACACCGCGCTGCTGGAGCAGCGCGGCTTTTACCACCATCTGTATATGAGCCAGTTCAAGGGGCAGGCGATCTGAGTAGAGAGGCGCAGCGTGGCGCTACTTGACCCCCAGGTAGGCGGCTCGCACCATTTCGTTCTTTTTGAGGTTGCTGGCGGTGTCATCGACGACGATGCGCCCGTTCTGGAGCACGTAGCCGCGGTGGGCCACGGAGAGGGCCATGAGGGCGTTCTGTTCGACCAGCAGGATGGTGGTGCCATCCTTGCGGTTGAGGTCGCGGATGATCTCGAAGATGGCTTCCACCAGGAGGGGGGCCAGGCCCATGGAGGGCTCGTCCATGAGCAGGATGCGCGGCTTGAGCATCAGGCCGCGGGCGGTCGCCAGCATCTGCTGCTCGCCGCCCGAGAGCGTGCCGCCCTTCTGGCTGATGCGCTCTTTGAGGCGCGGGAAGATGGTAAAGACGGCCTCCATGCGGCGCTCGACTTCGGCCAGGTCGTTGATGGTGTAAGCGCCCATCTCCAGGTTCTCACGCACGGTCAGGCGCGGGAAGATGCCGCGCCCTTCCGGAACGTGACCGACGCCCATTTCGACGATCTTGTAGGGCTGCAGGCCGGTGATGCTTTGCCCGCCCAGGTGCACTTGGCCCTGGCGCGGGCGGATCAAACCGGAGATGGTGCGCAGGGTGGTGCTCTTGCCAGCGCCGTTGGCGCCGATCAGGGTGACGATCTCACCTTCTTCGACGCGCAGCGAGATGCCTTGCAGGGCGTGGATGTGTCCGTAATAGGAGTGGATGTCTTCCAGTTCAAGCAAGCTCATTGAATGCTCTCCTATTCCTCTTCCTCTAGCATCTCTTCTACCGCGCCGCGACCCAGGTAGGCCTCCACCACACGGGGATTGTTGCTGATTTCGGCAGGCAGGCCTTCGGCGATCTTCAGGCCGTAATCCATGACGGTGATACGCTCGGAGATATCCATGACGACGCGCATGGAGTGTTCGATCAACAGAATGGTTACGCCCAGCTCGTCGCGCAGACGGCGGAACAGGTCGACGGCGTCATCGGTTTCACGCGGGTTCATGCCGGCGGTAGGCTCGTCCAGCAGGAGCAGCTTGGGGTCCGAAGCCAGGGCGCGAGCGATCTCCACGCGGCGCTGATCGCCGTAAGGCAGGTTGCGCGCCAGCTCATCGCCGACATCTTTCAAGCCCACAAAAGCCATCAACTCGGTGGCGCGCTGGTGGGCATGCTCTTCTTCATTGGCAAAGCGCTTATTGCGCAAGAGGGCGTCCACGGCGTTCTGTTTCAGGCGGGTGTACATGCCGACGATGATGTTCTCGATGACGGTCATGCTGCCGAACAGGCGGATGTTTTGGAAGGTACGCGCCATGCCCAAGGCCGTGATTTGATCGGAGCGCAGCCCGACCAGGGAATGGCCATCGAAAGTGATCTGGCCTTCCTCGGGTTTGTAGATGCCGGTCAGGGTGTTGAAAAAGGTGGTTTTGCCAGCCCCGTTGGGGCCGATGATGCTGACGATGCGGCCCTGATCCAGGTCGAAGTCCATCTGGCCAACGGCCTGCAGGCCGCCGAAGCGCTTGGTAACGGCACGCGTCTCAAGCAGCGTCATGCGGCACCTCCCCAGGAGCAGCCTCTTCATCAGCGGGTGGTAACGGGCCAGCATCGACGTGATTATTCTCGACTTTTAGCTCGCGTTTGCGCCGCTCCGCCGGGATCAAGCCCGCCGGACGGTAGATCATCATCAGGACCAGGATGATGCCGAACAACATGCGCTGGTACTTGGCCGGGTCCAACTGCGTGGAGAGGTCCTTCCAGGCAAAGTTGATGATGGGGATGACGGCGTCGCTCTGGCGCAACTGGCTGAGGTAGAGCGAGAGCATTTGCAGCACCTGCAAGTTGAGGATGATCACCACGGCGGCGCCAACGATGACGCCCGGGATGCTGCCCAGGCCGCCCAGGATGACCATGGAAAGCACGCCGATCGACTGCATGAAGGAGAAGGATTCCGGGCTGACGAAGGTGCGGCTGGCGGCGAAGAGCACACCCATCACACCGGCAAAGGAAGCGCCAGTGGCAAAAGCAGCCAGTTTCAAGTTCACCAGTGGAATGCCCATGGCGATGGCAGCGGTCTCGTCCTCGCGGATGGCAGTCCAGGCCCGCCCGATCTTCGAGTCGTCCAGGCGGCGCACGACCACAATCACCACCATGATGACTGCCAGTGCAGCCAGATAGAAGAACAGGTTATAAAACTCTCCCTCAGAGACGTTGCGCCCGACCAAAGGGTTCAGGATGGCGCGCAAGGCGTTCAACAACGGTTCGGGCAGCGTTGGCCTTTGGATGGGGGTAATACCCTGTGGGCCATTGGTCAGGTTGAGCGGCTTATCCAGGTTGTTCGCCAAGACCCGGATGACTTCACCAAAGCCCAGGGTGACGATGGCCAGGTAATCGCCGCGCAAGCGCAATACCGGCAGGCCGAGCAGGATGCCGGTGAAAGCCGCCACGATCACTCCCAGGAAAACGAACAGGTAGAAAGCGTCGGCAGGCAGCAAAAATGGTATATCCGGATGGGCGGTGCCAGGGATTTCGTGCACCAGGTAGAACTGCTGCGAACCGAAGAAGGCCCACAGGTAAGCGCCTACGGCGTAGAAGGCCACGTAACCCAGGTCGAGCAGGCCGGCGAAGCCCACGACGATGTTCAGGCCCAATGCCAGGGCGGCAAAGACGCTGATCTGGAAGATGACTTCCAGGTAGAAAATATTGCGCACGCCCAGGACCGGCACCAGCACCAGGAGCATGATGACCCCCAGGATGGCCTTGAAACGGATATTCACCTTCATGGCGTAGATGAGCAAAGCGGTCGAGACGAACATGAGGAAGGCCGGCAGGGAACGCGGGCTGATGTACACCAGGGTGGCGCTAAGCGCCAGGTAAACTCCTAAGAAAATATAGGCGGTGCGGCCCTGATTCAGGCGGGTGCGTAAGGTTTGGATCAACGTTAACAACTTCGACATGATAGCCTCCTACGCCTTCTGCCCAATCTGCTCGCCCAGGAGGCCCGAGGGCCGGAAGACGAGCACCAGGATCAAGATCGCAAAGGCCAGGATATCTTTATATTCGGCGCCAAATGCTCCCATGGTGAAGACCGACAGGTATGAGCCGGCAAAAGTTTCGAGCATGCCCAACACCAAGCCGCCCAGCAAGGCACCGGTGATGTTGCCAATGCCTCCCATCACGGCAGCAGTGAAGGCTTTCAGCCCAGGGAAAAAGCCCACGAAAGGATCAATGCGGGTAAACTTGAGCGCATACAACAGGCCTGCCGCGCCGCCCAAAGTGCCGCCGATCAAGAAGGTGAGCGAGATAATCAAATTGACGTTGATGCCCATCAGGCTGGCGGTGGCGCGATCCTGGGCGACCGAACGGATGGCTTTGCCCAGCTTGGTGGCATTCACCAGGTAGTTCAGGCCGACCACCATCAAAACTGCAGCCAGGATAACGATCACCGATTTGTTCTGAATGCCAAATTCGATGGTAGCGCCCGGCATAGATATGGTGGAAAAAGTGATGCGCTCGTCAAAATTGCCAAAAGTCGGAAAAATGCGATGGAACTGACCGGTAGTCAGGCTCTCGACCAGACGGATGGCATCCTGCAAGAAGAAGGATACGCCAATGGCCGAAATCAAGGGCACCAGGCGCGGCGCATTACGCAGGGGGCGGTAAGCCGACATCTCCATCACAATGGCAGCGCCGCCGGCCAGCATGGCGCCCAGCAGCATGGCGAAAATCAACCAGGTATAGGCCAACCATATGGGAATCCCGGTAAGCCAGCCTCTACCGTTCGCCCAGACCAACATTTCCAACCCCACGAAAGCGCCAATGGCAAAAATTTCGCTGTGGGCGAAGTTGATGAATTCCAGCACGCCGTATACCATGGTGTAGCCCAAGGCAATGGCGGCATACACAAAGCCGATGGTCATGCCATCGACCAGGACCTGTGGCAGGTTGACCAGGGTGTAAGTGAAGAGGCTGATCCCATAGCGGCTGATCGCCGCCTGATCGGCGGCTGAGTTGCGCATCAGCAAAGCCAGCGCCAGGATCAGCGCGGAGAGCGCCAGGCCGCTGCCAACAACGAAAAGAATAATCTGGCCCAGGGGGCGCAAGATTTCACGTAAAAAGGTGGTGTTAAAGATGCGTCGCATAATGAGTTCCAGAATGAACTCCCGGCCCCCTCCTCAGGAGAGGGCCGGGCTAAACTGACGCTGGGGATTTATTCGGGCGGAGCGATATCGAGAGTCTCGGAGATGGTGTTATCGTTCCACTTGGCCGGATCAGCCGAAGTCACCTGGATGACGAAGTACTTGGCCACAACCAGGTCACCCTTGGCGTTGAAGTTGATTACGCCGGTGATGCCGGGGAAGTCTTTGAGGGCGCGCACCGCCTTGGTGACGGCCGCGCGGGTTGGCGTCTGGTTGCCGGCTTCTTTGGCCGCGTTTTCGATGGCCTTGAGGCAGATGGCCATGGCGTCAAAGCCCTGGGCGGCGAAAGGCTTGGGGTCAGCGCCGTACTTGGCCTTGAAGTCCGTCTGGAACTTGGCCGTGCCGGGGTAGAGCTTGGCCGGGCCAGCGACGGTGGTGTAGTACAGGCCGCCGCCTTCCAACAGACTCGGGCCGCCGATGTTGATGGCCTCAGGCGAGTCGTAGCCATCATCGCTCAGCAGCATACCCTGGTAGCCTTTCTCGCGCGCTTGCTTGAAAAAGACTGAAGCCTGGTCGTAAATGCCGCCAAAGAAGACCACGTCCGGGTTGGCCGCCAGCATGGGCCCCAGGATGGCATCGAAGTTGGCTTTCTCTTCCGTGCCTTCGAAACCTACCACCTGCTTACCACCATTCTCGAACTCGCGCTTGAAGAATTCGGCAATACCCTGTCCATAGGCGGTCTTATCGTGCACCACGAAAGCCGAGTTCATGCCCTTGGTAACAGCAAACTGAGCTGCCACCACACCCTGGACGTCGTCACGACCAACCAGGCGGCTGACTTCTGCATAGCCGCGGTCGGTGACCTTCGGGTTGGTGTTGGCCGGCGAGACGTTGGCCAGTTCCGAGCTGTGATAGACTTCTGACGAGGGGATCTGAACGCCCGAGTTGTAGTGGCCTACCACACACAGAATGGCAGGATCGGCGACAATATTCTTGGCGTTGGCGACGCCGTTATCGGGATTGGCCTGGTCATCGTAGGGAGCTAATTCAACCTTGAAACCCATATCCTCCAGGGGTTTCTTGAGTTGTTCCAGGGCAAGCTCGGCGCCGTTCTTGATGTCGACGCCGATGGCCGATTGGCCGCCCGACAACGGGCTTTGAGTGGCTACCTTAATCGTGCCTTTGCCGGCTGTACCGCCGCCGCCGCAGGCTGCCAGCAGCAGGCCGGCGATTACAAACAACGACAAAAGGGAAACTGCACGCTTGCTCATACTTTCTTCCTCCTTGGAATGTGTTGAACCAAAAAATGGTTTCAATGGATAGAACTATCAAGATATTGCTACTACCCAACGGTATGATTGGAGCGCTACCACCTCCTTGCTTTCGTAATTCTGGATGACACAGGATTCACGATGTAGATGGTATGGGTGGTTCCAGTTTTCGATTTTTAGATTGCCAGGATTCACAAACTTGATGATTTTAACAACAAGATGCCCAAATGGTCAAGCGATTTCGAATATTGGTTCGCGCCATGAAAGACAGGCGCTTCTCTGTCATAACCCTGTTGTGGTTGAAAAGTTACTCAACGTCACCCTGATTCCCACCCTCAAGCGGGGCCATCAGGCAGTGTTCCCGGCTTTGCGCCACGAACGCCTTCCGGGCTGAGAACGAGGCAACGAGCGACGGATCGACCTGGAACCGGGAGCGCCGGACGGTTTGGCTGGCGCGGGCTGCGGCGTTTGGGACGTGTAATCGAATTGCGCCAGGGTGCGCCGCGGCAGGGCCTGTCCCATGACTTTTTCCAGGGCGCGGATCATACTTTCGTCGTCGGGGGTCACGAGGGTGAATGCATCACCGCTGCGCTCGGCCCGGCCGGTGCGCCCAATACGGTGAATGTAGGCATCGGCGGTATCCGGCATATCGTAATTGACCACGTGCGAGATGCTCTCCACATCCAACCCGCGAGCAGCAATATCGGTAGCTACCATGATCTGGTAAACGCCGTCCTTGAAGCCGCTGAGCGCTGCCTGGCGCTGGCCTTGCGTGCGATCGCTGTGCAGGCTGGTCGCTTTATACCCGGCCTGGCCGATCTGGCGCGCCAGGCGCTGGGCGCGATGCCGGGTGCGCGTGAAAACGAGCACCGATTCAGCCTCAGTCTGCTTGAGCAGGGCCAACAAGAGCGCTGTCTTTTGCGATTGAGCCACCGGATAGAGGGCATGCGCCACGGTGTGCGCCGGGCGACTGAGTCCAATGGCGACGCGTTCAGGTTTTCTGAGGGTCTGCGCGGCCAGGCTTTCGATCTCGGAGGGGAAAGTGGCCGAAAACAAGAGCGTCTGCCGGTTGGCTGGCACGTGTTTGAGGATGCGCCTGACATCGGGCAAAAAGCCCATATCGAGCATGCGGTCGGCTTCATCCAACACCAGGACTTCGACTCCGTCCAGTTTGGCGCGGCGCTGCTCGATGTGATCCAGCAGCCGCCCCGGGCAGGCTACCAGGATCTCCACGCCGCTGCGCAGGGCGCTGATCTGCGGCGCGGCGGGTACACCGCCGTAGATGGTGGCGCTGCGCAGGTTGGTGCCGGCTCCGAGGGCACGAATGTTTTCGTGGATCTGCTCGGCCAGTTCACGCGTGGGGGTGACGATCAAGGCGCGCGTACGATTGCGCGGGCCATTGAGTAACTTATTCAAAATCGGTAATACAAAGGCGGCCGTTTTGCCAGTGCCGGTTTGTGCGGTGCCGATAATATCCCGCCCGGCAAGCGCCGGGGGAATAGCAGCGATCTGGATCGGGGTGGGGAGGCGGTAGCCAAGACGAGTGATTCCCACCTGGAGGCGAGAATCTAGATTAAATTGGTTGAAATTCACAAATGTTCCTTAGGTTCAATAGTCCAAAACGTTACGAAAGTTCCGTAAAAAGCCCCCAAAATATTCTTCAGGTGCGATGCGGATAATTTCTGCAAAGTAAGGCGAAATTATTATAACACAGATCGATCCGATCTTTTCTTTATAATCATCCGCATTATGCAAAAAGTGATCCTGATTCACTGCGTTTTGATCACTCCCTGCTCCACCAGCCAGCTTAGCGATTCAAAAACAGCCTGAAGCGATGTGTAACGCGGCTGGTAGTCCAGCAGGCGACGCGCTTTGGCGATACTGCAATTGGGACTGTGGGTAATGTGGTCCCAGGTTCGCTCGGCATCTTCTTCGGAAACGGTGGTGCGCCATTCTTCCCAGGGCAGGAAACGCAGGTTCGCCGCCTGGTCAAACCAGGCGGCCACTGTCTCGGCGTAACCACGCAATGTCACAGCAGCCGGCGAGGCAATGTGAAAACTCTCCCCGACGGCGTTGCTCCAATTGTCCATCGCTTTCCAAAACGCTTGGGCCACATCCGCCGCATGGACATGATGCACGGTCTCCATCCCTAAATTCGGCAGCGCCAGTTCTTCGCCGCGCGCCAGTTTCTCAAAGACCCCCGGATTGAAATTGCCCGCCGGATTCACAGGAACCCAACCCGGTCCGACGATGTGACCGGCATGCAGCATGGTAGCAGGGAAACTGTGCCGGCGCGCCTGGTCCAACAGGTACGCCTCGACGGCAGCCTTATTGATGCCGTAATCCCCAAAGGGATGCCGGGGCTGCTCTTCGGTGGTAGGCACGCTCACACTATGTCCGTGAACCCAGATCGTGCCGCACACAATGAGATGCTGCACCTGGCCACGCAGCGCCTCCACCAGAAGACAGGCGCTATCCACCGTGTAGCATTTATTATCGATGACAACCTCCGGGCCTAAATCTCGAATTTGATGTCCAAAGGTACCGGCCTTATCGGCTGCTTCGCGGTCTATGGCGATGCGCTGGACTTGCTTCCACGCTGAATGAGGCAGGTACGGTTGGCGCTGTCCGCGGCTGACAGAGATCACTTCATGGCCGGCTTCGACCAGGTGGGGCACCAAATATGTCCCAATGTGCCCGGTTCCGCCGATGACGACAACCTTCATGGTCTTCTCCTCTTATCTTAATCTCACCGGGCAAATGCCCGAAAGGGATTGGTGTGCGTGAGTGTGTGGATTGTTTCCTCGTCCACTCCTGCCGCCCGTAGTTTGGGCAGGAACTCTTCGAAGAGATAGGTGAACGATTTGGGCTCACCGCCACCGGGCTTGGCCGGATCATACCAGCCTCGGTCATGGCTCAGCATCATCTGATCGACCAGGCCGGCGTCTAAGGCCCGCGGAATATATTCTAAATAGAACTCATCATCACCCGATCCAATTCCATCGTACTCCAGCCAGGCCCCGCGGCGAGCCACCTCCAGGTGTAAGTCGAAATCCGGATCGTTTTGCGTATGGATCCAGATAAAGCGTTCTGCCGAATACCCCGCCGCTTCGATAATGTCAAGTTGGTCGCGGACGACCCAGCCCCGCTTCGTGTGAACCCCGATCACAGCATTAGTTTCGCGGCCCGCTCTGGCCGCGGCGCGCAGGATTTTGGCTTCACAGTCTGTTATGCCGTCATCGCCAACGCTCAACTTGATCCAACCGGCCGGCACCCCGCTGCCTTCGATTTCACCCTGCAGTTCGCTCAGCATCCACTCGGCCAATTCGGCTTCGCTCGCGGCCTGTGCCCAAGCCGGCACGTTGGGCTCACGATAGATCCCGGTAGGCGCCACCAGGGGCATCCCCGTGACTTCGGTAATCGCCTTCAGGATGTCGATCCTCCGGCCCACACCGACCGGGGTGCAATCGACCATCGCGGTTACGCCCAGTGCCTGGGCCTTCTCGACTTCGGGCGACATCAGCGCCACCACATCGGCCACTCGGGCCACAGCATGGTCAGGATGGTCAGGGGGGCGGAACTCCACAAAGATGTGCTCGTGAGGCAGAATCAGGCCTAACTCGGTCTCAGCCTTGGGGCCGAGGGTGGTAGTCATTTTCTTCATAGAAATTCTCCTCTAAAAATTCAGTCAATGAGACAGTGGTATCAGCATCATAACGGCAATGCTCCTGCACAACTTGCATCATCCAACGCATACGGCCAACGCCCGTGCCGGCAGCCAGTGACCCCGCGGTGGTGACTGTCAGTCCGCCAGTTTGACCCGCTTTCCGGAAATCATCGCGGATGCGGATTTTGATCTCCTCCGGGCTGCCGTTGCGCAGCAAAAAAGGAGGAATGTGGCCGTTGATCATGGCCTCGGGCATCTTTTCGCGGATCAGGGCAACATCCACTTCCGGGCCGTAGTTGACTTTTCGGATTCCCAGGGCATATTGATAATCTAACAGATGGCCCATGGCGCTGTCGGAGTGTTGGTAGCGGGAGGCATCGCCAGGGGCCATGGCCTCCAGCACCTTCTCCAAAACCGGGAGGCAGTATTGGGCATAGAGCTTGCGGTTGAAGAGGGCGCAGTTGTCATCGGTGATCCACCAGCCGGGTTGGGTGTTGCCGCTGAACTCCCGCAGCAGAGCGTTGAGTTCGACCATTTTCTCGGCCAGCAGGTCACGAAAACGGGCCATCAGATCAGGATGATCGTAGCACCAGAAGAAGACGGTCTCGACATCCAGCACGGAGGTCATGATGGTCGCCGGGCCGCGCGAACCAGTACCCAGGAGGGGCAGCGTTTTCCTGGCAGACCCGCGCGCTTCCCATTCGGCCAGGAAATCTTCAGGGAAAGCCCAGGTCTTCAGATCGGTCTCGGCGGCACGATCTAAAATCCGGGAGAATTCACCGGGATCGGCTGTCACCGGCACAAACCAGGGCGTGCCTCCCTCGCGGTAGGCGAATTCACATCCAAAGAGGTTCTCGATCCGTTTGGGGCAATATTCCCAGGTATCTTCCTCGAAAAACGTTTTGCCCACATATTCCTGGGTGATGGCGTTGGCCTGGCGGTGCAGGTCGTCCCGGTAGGCCTTATCCCGGTAGTATCGCAAGGTGGAGGGGACACTCAGGAACTCGAACAGCCAGTGATCGTCCGGGGGAAAAGCGGCGGCGCAGCGCGGCTTGGTTGTGGTGAACGTCTGGCATGCCTGGTTTTCGGCCCAAAACGCCGCCGGGTCAAGCCCGGCAGTCAATTCCATAAATTCGTTTTCGATGATTGGCATCATACGTTCTCGGCAGCAGGATCACTCGACCGGCGCAAGCGCATGGCCACACCCTTGAGCGTCGGTCCACGTTTCACCGCTGACGATCACGTGTCGGGTCTCGTTGGGCGGTAAAATAAATTCAATCCGGTGGTAGGGCAAACGATAGTTGCCGCGACGGGCCGCTTGCAGCGAAATACAGTCACTTGTTGCCGATACTTCTAACTTCACTTCACTATACTCGCCGCGCTGATAGGCCAACGTGAGGCCATCGTCTTCGATCAACGTGAACTCGCTGCACCCTGAGGTTGGATGCGGAAAGACAAATACCTGGCGTACCTCATCCGGCTCGGCGCCCACGTGGCGCATCACTTTGCCCATCGGGATCAAACCGCCGGCGCGCACGAATAGGGGAATCCGCTCCAACGGCGCATCCGCGCTGATCACTTGGCCGCCGGTGTACCACTCGCCGGTGTACCAATCGCACCACTCACTCCCGGCCGGTAAATACACCGAGCGACGACGCGCTCCATCCTGCAACACCGAGGCCACCAACAGGTTCGGGCCCAGCATAAAGTCAAAGGATTCGGTCTGGCACTTGGGATCGGCGGGAAACTCGTACACCATTGGGCGGATGATGGGATGGCCGGTTTGCGTCGACTCGAACAGCAGGGTGTAGAGATACGGGATCAGGCGATAACGAAACTCGATCCATTCTCGGATGATGGACAGCACTTCCGGATACATCCACGGTTCGTTAACGCTGCCATCCGAGTGGTACGAGTGAATGGTAAAGCGGGGATGAAAGACGCCGTTCTGCACCCAGCGCACGAATAATTCCGGCGACGGCGCATTGCCGCAAAACCCACCTACGTCGTGTCCGGTGTTGGGCGCGCCGGATAACGACAAGCCCAAACCCATCGGAATGTTGTATTTGAGCGTTTCCCAATTTGAAACATTATCGCCCGACCAGGTTTGGGCGTATCGCTGAATTCCGGGACAACCCGAACGTGAAATCAAATAGGGACGTTCATCGGGCCGGTACTGTTTTTGCGCTTCATACGAGGCGCGCACCATGAGCAGCGTTTGCAGTGGCCGCGCATGCGCAATCCGAAATGGCTCACCAAAACCGGCGCAGCGAGCTTCATCGTCCCAGATCTCATTTTCGTTATTATCATTCCACATTGATACAATGCCATACTCCAATAGCTGCTCGCGCACGTTTTGCTTCCACCACTGGAGCGTCTGCGGATGGGTGAAATCAAGGTACGAAGCCTGCCCGCCCCAGAAGGCGACAACCTCCGGCGCATGGCTGTGGGCTTGTTTGATGAACCCGCCAAAGGCAGCCACCTCGGTGTAACTGGGGTGCGTCAACAACAACGCAGGTTTAATGTTGGACGTTAACTTGATGCCGGCGCGGGCAAAATTTTCCACCATCGCGCTCGGATCGGGAATTCGATTTCGATCCCAGGTGAACACGTTACGCTTTCCATTTTCATCGAGGGTGTAACCGGAGGACAGGTGGAATAAATCGCACGGAATTTGGTGTGCGTTACACAATTCGACAAAACGCTGGAGCTGCGTTTGAGCATCGGGCGCTTCGGTGTACGACATCGTCGAACCAAGATAGCCGAGCGACCAGCGCGGCGGCAAGATCGGGCGACCGATGAGCGCAGAAAGCTTTTCAACAACCTGCTCGATGCTGGGACCGTAGATCAAGTAATAATCGATATCGCCATCTTCGGCTTGATAGTAGCGATAAGCGCCGTGATAGGCGTCCAGTTCGCCGCCCATCTCGAACACACTGGTCGCCAGGTTGTCATAGAACAACCCATACGCGGTTTGCGTGCCAGGGATGAAGGTGATGTAAAACGGAAAATGCTTGTACAGCGGATCGGTTTTTTCAGCGTCATAGTTAAACGCGTCGAGATTGAGCATCCGCATTCGCCGGCCAACCTTGTCCAGTTCGCCGCTGCGCTCGCCAAAGCCAAAATAATGCTCGCCCGCGCGATGTTCCAAATAATGCCACACGCCGGCGCCAGCACGATCGTAAGCGTATGCTCGCCCGGCAAGGTCGGCGGCGATCGAATGGCCGCCGGCATCAAACCAGTTAATGGCAAAATTGTCCAGCGAAATTTCCAGGCGCAATTGTTGGGTCCACACCTGGATCCGATCATCTTGGGCCGTGTACTGGAAAGCCGGCAAGGGGAACGGCGAAAGGTCATCGCGCAAACGGCCTTCGCACGGGACATCATCCTCCTGCCCCACCACCAGCCACGTGCGTTGAAAACGCGGCCGGCCGTTGGGGAACATCTGCACATGGATCAGATCGTCGGCCAGCACGCTGACCTGGAAACGCTCGCTGCACTCCCCGGCAAATGCAAGCGTTGATGATATGAGAGAACTGTCTACCAATCGAACATTGGTTGGTTGTGTCATACGCATGGACTACGCTCCCAAAGTAAGCCGATCGTCAGCGAGTCAATCCGTTGTTCCTGCAGCCCGGCACATTGCTCCAGAGATCTCCCGTAGCTGACAACGTTATTATGCACCATCCGAGTCAATGTAAGGCAAGTTGGCGACTAGCAATTCATCCAACATCGGCACGACCATCATGGGATCGCGCACCAACGGATCTGTGGCCAGAGCAGACAACGCTGGCTCACGACGGCCGGTCAGTGCCGCTTCAACGATCAACTCCTGCCGAGCCACGTGACTGGCAAGCACATCTTGAACAGCGTAGGGCACCGGCCCACAGTCCAACGGATGCACGCCCAAGCCGTCGATCTCGGCAATACACTCGACCACGGCATCGTAGGGAAGATTTTCGATCTGCCCCTGGTTAGGCACGTTGACCACGAATCGCCCCGGAGGTCCTCCCACCAGCGCCGCCATCACCGGTGCCAGTTGCTCGTCCGAGCGCTCCAGTTTCTGCGGCGTCCCTTTGACGAACGCCTCAACCGAGGCGCGGCGCACGCGCGCCATCTCCTCCCGCTGGCCGACATTGGTCAGCAGGACGCCGTACCGGCGCCCATAATCACTTTCCTCGGTCAGAAAGCCGGAAAAGAACTCGGCCACGTGCCGATCTCCGGCACCAAAGAGCACGCCGAGTTGCTCGAACAGGGTCAGTTTGACCGCCAACCGGTCGACAAAGACGTCAAAGACATCGTTCAACTCGACTTGATTCAGCCGGGCAAACGGGCCTCGCTCCGCCACCCACTCACGCACAAGCGCCAGGCCGTCACGCCCATCGATGTCGCAGTGCAGGATCACGGGCAGGTGGTTAATGCCAGCGACGTCGAGCGTGATTTCCGCCACGTCGACGTTGAACATGTCCGCGAGATGGTGGCTAACCCCGATGACCTCGTGGCACAGGCCGATAGTGCGAATACCAGTGGCCCGGGTTACGCCGCGGCCGATCGTGGTCATGGGATTTGTTACGTTGAGCATCCAGGCGTGGGGGCAGAGTTGCTCCATCTCGCGGGCGACCTGGACGGCAAAGGGGACGTGACGCAGCCCGCGGGCCAGTCCACCGGGCCCCACGGTGTCGCCGACCGACTGGTAGATGCCGTACTTTTCTGGGATCTCCAGATCGTTGCGCATGGCCGAAAGCCCGCCGATGCCCACGCACAGGATCACAAAATCGGCGTCACGCAGGGCTGTAGTGCGATCGAGCGTGGCGGAGATCTCTAACGTATCCCCAGCTTGAGTGGAGACGCGCTCGCAGGCGCGGGTCAGCAGGTTGAGTGCATCCTCGTCGATATCGTGGAGCATCAATTCTGCGCCTTCTAGGGTCTCGATCAAAGCCATATCGGTCACCAGCTTGGGCGTCCACTGGACGCTGCCTCCGCCAATGAAAGCTATCTTCATACTGACACTTCCTCTCGTCAGCTATTCCCAGCAGTATCAGGATGTTGGCCTGACTACATCTTGACGCCGGTTGAAGCAATTCCCGTGGTGATATATTTTTGCAAGAAGGCAAAAATAACCGTGATCGGCAACAGCGCCAGAACAGACATCGCTAACAGGTATTGCCACTCAACCTGATAATCACCCTGGAACAAGTTCAAACCTACGGGGATGGTAAACTTTTCGGTGTGAGTCAACACGATCAAGGGCCACAAAAAATCATTCCAGCGCCAATTCACCGAGAAAATTGCCAGCACGGCAATAGCCGGGGCTGATAACGGTACAACAATCTGCCAATAGATGCGCCATTCAGAAGCTCCGTCGAGGCGGGCGGCCTCCAGCAATTCATCCGGCAAGGTGAGCATGTATTGTCGCAGCAAGAACACTGAGGTAGGTGAAGCCACAGCTGGTATTATGACGCCGATCAGACTGTTTACCCAGCCGAGCTTTGTGATAATCAGAAAGTTCGGAACCAGTGTCACGGTTGTCGGGATCATCAGGGTGCTGATGGTCAGGAGAAAAATCAAGTTGCGCCCCTTGAATTCGTATTTGCTCAAAGCGAAAGCTGCCAGGCTGTTGACAAACAACGTGAGCAGCGTTGCCAGGACAGTTACGACGATGCTGTTTTTGAAAAAGGTAAAAAACTCGAAGCGCTCTAAGGGCAGGGTATAGTTCTCCCATTGCAAGGCAAGCGAGCTGAGCGGTTCTGTTTGGTCCACATGAACTTTGATGAGTTCATCTGGATTTGCTGGATCGACAAACTGTGCTTCGATCCCGACTCGTCTCACCTGGGCCAACTCTGCAACCGAACCATCATCCAGTGTAACGGTATACACGGATAACGGCCGATCATATCCTTCCACCACTACGGTCTTGTTGGCGTAAGGCAAAAAGGAAGGCGGATATTTTTCCAGTTCTGCCGGGGTCTTGAATGAGGATACGACACCCCAGACGACAGGCCCAAACATCAGGATGGTTCCCAGGGTCAAATAAATGTACATCAAGATATCTGTGGAATGCAGCCGTTCATGCCCCCGAGTTTGAAATAGAAAGCGAACGATTCTCTCAGGCATAATCTGTTTCCTCTCCGCTGCCAGTCACCCGTAATTGAATAAGTGTCAGAACCAGTATGATCAGACCCAAGATAAGAGAAGCCGCGGCCGCCACGCCAAGATTTTGCGGTTGACTGGAAAAGCCCGTGTTATAGATGTATTGGACAATATATTGCGTTGCAGAGCCGGGACCCCCGCCGGTCATCACAAAAACGTGGTCGAAAACCTGCACACAACGAATAAAAGATAAGACAAAGACAACAATCAGTGATGGTTTCAGCAGTGGTAAGGTGATATAGCGAAAACTGGCCCACGCGCCGGCCCCGTCGATTTTGGCGGCTTCATACAATGTACCTGGGATCGCCTGTAAACCAGCCAATACAATCAATGTGTAGAATCCTACATTGGACCAAACGCCGATGAAGACGACCCAAAACCTGGACCAGGCCGCGTCGAGCAAAAAGTTTACCGGTTCCAATCCTAACGCAGTGAGACTTGAATTGAGGATTCCCTGCCGCTGCAAAATCCACTTCCACAGCAAGGCGACCACCACCGAAGAAAGCAGGGTAGGGTAGAAAAAGACGCCGCGAAAAAAGCCGCGCCCTTTGATAGGTCGGTTCAAAATGACAGCTGTAATCAAAGAGAACAGCAATATCCCACCAACGGCAAGTATCACATATTCCGCGGTGTTGAAAAGACCACGCCAAAACAGGTCAGCCCGGCAGGAACTGGGTTCGAGGTGGTTGTCGCATTGTATTAAGAACTCGAAATTGGCGGTGCCGGCAAAATAGCGATTTTCAGGAAGTACCTTGGTCCCCACGGTAAAGGCATAATAGAAATTGCCCAGAATAGGAAGGAGTGAAAAGGTGGCGAAAAGCAGCATATTGGGTAAAACAAAGATGTATGCCATTCTTCGGACGCCAATGCGCTTTTGGATAGAATCCATAAACAGGCCGATGCCATTCGGCAAAACAATGAGCAGACCCACTAGCGGCACGGTGAGTAATTTGATCGCTTTTTGTATGTGCTTGCGAATCTGCAATTGTATGCTTATCTCTGGTTGCACGCTTATTTCTGACATACTTGCCTACAATCCGAAAAAATTCAATGGAAGAGAGGAGGCCTCGAAAAGGCCTCCTCTCTTCGATACGTTCTATTTTGCTGCAGCGAGGGCACCATCGACATCGGCTTGCATGCGGGCAATTGCCTCGTCTAGAGTTAATTCGCCAACAATAGCCTGTGTCAGACGATCGCGTATCGCATTCATAATAACGTAGCCATACAGATGATTCTGTAATTGATAAGCAAGTGGATCAAGGTGCGTAGACTCCTCGCCAAATACCTGGAAGGCTCGCAGCGCTTGAGGTAGCTCTGTTGCGTAATCTACCCCTTTCGCCATGATCCCGTTGTGCTGCGGGATATACAGCGCCCGCGCGGCCCACTCGTGGTAATTCTCCTCCGCGGCCAGGAATTCCATCACCCGGGCCACCTCCTCCGGGTGCTTGGTGGCCTTCATGGCTGCCATCACAGACCCACCCGGCATACCTGTGCAGGTAACTGCCCCACAAGGGTTGGGGACCACTTCCCAGTCAAAGGCGTCGCCAATTTTGTCGGTGAAGGGACCTACGTTCCAAACACCACTCTCCATGAAAACCAGATTGCCATTGATGAAATCATTAGTGGCCTCACGGTAGGAGTCGCCGCCGGCCCAGACGTCGAGAGGCATGGTGCCATCCGCATGCCAATCCAGCATCAATTGGAGTCCCCGGCGCATACCTTCATCATCCAAAACCACATTCCCATCTTCATCGAAGATTTTTGCGCCCTGGCTGATGAGAAGGGTCGATATTCGATGACCACTGCGATCTATAGCCATGGCGAAATCCACACCTGTCGCATCGCGGACCTTGACGACTGCTTCCGCCCATTCTTCCCAGGTGACTTGGTCGGAGGTATCGCTGGGTACGGGCACACCGGCCTGTTCGAAAAGGGTGCGGTTGATAAATGCACCTGTGACCGTCACGTCGGTGTAAAAGCCGCTGATCCTGTTTCCGCCATCGGGGTTCATATGCTCCATGGTCAGACCCATATTTTCTTCCCAATAAGCCGGGTCCGACAAATAGGGGCGCATATCCAGGTAATACTCGTACAATCCCGCAATATTGCTTACTTTTGCAATATCGGGGCCCTCTCCTGTTTCCAGCTGCAAAGGCAAGATTTCCAGGATGGTGGGGTAGGGCACAACGTCGAGGATGACGTTGATGTCGGGGTTTTCAGATTCGAACCGGTCCAGCAGGTCTTCCATCACCACTTCAGCATTGATGGGAATGGCCATCATGATGCGGATGTCGGTTCGTTCCGCTGGTACCTCAACCTCCTTGGTGACGACGACTTCCTTAACGACCTCCTGGGTGACAACGACTTCCTTAACGACCTCCTGGGTGACGACAACCTCTTTGATGGTTTCAACTGCGGTCCCGCCGCATGCCACAATCAGTGACAGCAAGATCACTGCGGTTATGAGCAGCAGTGCCTTTTTGATGTTTTTGGATACGTTCATGATTTTGTATCATCTCCTCTACATAAGTTAATTGATAGGGTTTGTCGGGATTGGCATAAAAATCACCAGCTTTTCAATTTTTCTATCATCACATCCTTTCTGCGCGATAGTTTCATGCGCAAACCTCATGGGGATATCGACCTATCATATCGGCCGTACTTACTTGCCTGTTTTTATGAGTTATGTTATATTTCCTTATAAGTTCGGAAAGCACCTGGTGGACAGCCCGTTTTACCCATCACAAGGGCAGCGGGATTGAATACAGAAGTTGCCTGCTTCTGAACTAGAGCAAGGGTCTAGTCTTCTTCGCGGGAGGTAGGGCCCTCGCTCTTTATTATTTATGTCAAAATAAAATAGTTAGAGTGCACCTCCCCGATTTTCAAGATAGATCCTTAGGTTTGGCACATGATTCTCTTTCAAACAGGTAACTGCGAATCGATAACTTACCAAAGCATAAATGCTCCCTTTCAATCTGTCTCAGTAAAAGCTCGGCTCCCAGGTAACCAAGTTCGAAGTGGGAGAAGCCGACGGTCGTCAACCTGGGAAAGCCCAATGGAGATGGTTCGGAGTCATCCAGTCCAATGATCGAAATATCCTTTGGAACTTCAAATCCCATATCCACTGCGCCCTGCATGGCCTCATTGGCTCTCTGATCGTGGATGGCTAAGATCGCGGTAACATCAGGTTTTCGAGCCAGAAGCTTTCTGACCGCATCCGCGCCATCTTTTCCCATGACAATCAGGTCTTCATCCACATGCTGGTTGAGTTCCTGCATCTTGTTTCGATAGCAGTTCAAACGGGGAGCGTACCATTCATACTTCTCCTCCAATTCCTTTGCCACGAAAGCAATCTGGCGATGACCCAACTGAATCAGGTAATCAAGGGCAATTTGAGCCTGTTGCTGGTGATCCTGGCTCACGGTGCTGACCGGAATGTCGGGCCAGTTGCGGCTCAGCACCACCAGGGGGGTTTGCAGCTCAAGCGCCCAGCGCACAAGCTGGCTGTCTCGCCGGATCCCCTTTCCCATCAGAATCAGCCCATCAACCGGCGTATTTTGATTTTTTAGAATATACGCTTCCAGATGGTTGAGATCCCCCGTGCGATAGCCGCCGATGGCCGTAATGTTGATGTTCGCCTCTTTGGCAAATGCCTGAACACCCTGCAGATAATCGAGGAAGATACCGTAGATACTATCAAAGGGCTCGTGCCCCACATGATGGACAATGACAAAATTCCTGTATTTGTCCACAAAATGATTCTTTTGCCTGGACTGTGGACTTCTCAGTGGACGGCGATCAGGCAGGTTGTACCCAAGTTCTTTAACCGCCCGTAAAACAGCTTGTGTTGTTTCAGGGGTGACCCCAGGTTTATCGTTAAGCACCATGGAAACAGTGCTCTTGGATACACCTGCTCTCTGGGCCACATCGTCCATTGTTGGAGCCATTTTTGCACCTGTCTTTAAACAAATAAGCTGATAATCCAGTTTGTTTGATTACATTGTTTGTTTGTTCGTTTTATTGAGTTTAGCATAATTTTTCACGCTTGTCAATAGGCAACAGCGAGAGCCAGCGGTGACGAATACTTTTTCTAAAACCACTGGCATATTGGCCCAAAATGAGCAATTTTTTATGCGAAGAATTTTTCGCGAATTCGCCAGATCGCGATGTACAGATGTATACATAAGTAGGCTCAACTGCCAATAGCATTCGTCACCCCTGTGGCTGACAGCGCACCATACAAAATTATGGTAGAATAATATTATAGTGCAGAGCCACGTCTCTCACCCCTGCATTGATCTTGTGCTGTAATCCAATTTTTGGATGGCTTCTCGACTAGTTATGCACACTGGAAGGACGAGAATATCATGGCCAAGTTGTTGCGGATCGGAGTCTTAGTAACATTATATGGCCCATTTGCCAGCCTTGGCGAAGATGGCCTCAGAGGCGTAGAGCTTGCGAGCAGCGAATTCGGTGGGGAAATTGTAGGTTGTACCATCAAGTTGCATCCGGAAGGGACGATTTCATCGCCGGATGTGGCCGAGAAATGCGCACAGAAATTGATCGAGCAGGAAAAGGTGGATTTTATCGTTGGCCCGCTCTCCGGCAACGAGGGCTTGGCCGTTCGCAACTATGCCAGGGGACACCAAGATCATGTTTTCCTCAACGGCTCATCAGGGGCGCAGGGACTGACGATCCATGACTGGGCGCCTAATTTCTTCAACTTTTCGCTGAATGGCGTGCAGGTCGTTGCTGGGGTAGGGCGCTATGCCTATAACACCCTGGGTTATCGAAGGGTTGTTACGCTGGGTGAGGCGTACTCCTACCCTTATGCGCAGATCGCCGGGTTTATGCTGGAGTTTTGCCGCCTGGGGGGTAAGGTGCTTAAGAAATACTGGGTTCCAGTCGCTACAACCGATTTCAGCAAGGTTATTGCTACCATTCCAGACGATGCTGACGCGGTTTTCGTGGCGCTCGGAGGAACGGATGCCGCCAATTTTCTGCGCCAGTATGAGAAGATAGGTAGTCCAAAGCCGCTGATCGGCGGGAGTATCACGACCGATCAATCGATCCTGAGCGAGGGTGGGCTGGGCGATTACCTGGTAGGGTTGGTGGCAGGTGGGCCAACGGCGGATGATAACCCCGATCCCTTATGGCGCCAGTTTGTTGCCGCCTACCAGGCGAAGTTTACCAAGCGGTTCAACTTCCCGTCGTCGTTTGCGCTCCAGTATTATTTAAATGCGAAGGCCGGATTGGTCGCGCTGCAATCGATTGGCGGCGATTTATCGCAGGGACAGGCGAAGCTCAAGGAAGCGCTGGCTACCTTGACCCTGGAAGGGCCTTGCGGGGCGGTCCGCCTGGACCAGCATCATGGCGCCATCGGCAACAGTTTCGTCACCATGGTTAAAAAAGACTCCTCCGGCGTGTTATATCGTAGCTTGTTGGAAGTGGCCGAAGGCGTTAACCAAACGATGGGCCTCCCGGAGAAAGAGTATCTGGCTTTAGGCGAATTCGACCGGGACCCACCGCGCTTCTAAGCAGGTTATCCGACGGCAACTTTACAAAATTGCGTAAACTGGTAGGGGAATTGTTCGTAGAGCGCTTCCAGCGCATGTTCGCGCCGCTGGAGCGTGAGCCGTTAGCCGGACTCCTTGTGGTCAAATTGGGGGGCAGCGATTCCTGACACAGAAAGGGAAGTGTCATGAGAGATGATAAGCCGCAAAACCAGAAACTCACATCCCAGGGGTTCTCTAAGTTGGAACAATTGCAAGCAGAGCTGCAGGAAAAGGATGAGCAACTGCGCGCCCTGATCAATGCCGTGCCCGACATTGTCATCTTCAAAGATGGCGATGGCCGTTACCTGGAAGCCAATGATTTTTACCTGCGTTTGTTCGGATTAGAGGGCGTGGATTATCGGGGCAAGACAGATCGTGAAATAGCCAGGTTCACTCCCTTCTATGGCGATGCGCTCCGGGCTTGTGAAGAGACCGACAATGCCACCTGGCAGAGGCGGATGATGAGCCAGAGTGATGAGAACATTCCCCAACCGGACGGCTCGAACCGAATTTTCGATATGATAAAAGTCCCTGTATTTCACCCAGATGGCAGGCGCAAAGGGCTGGTGGTGATCGGGCGCGATGTAACCGAGCACAAACAGGCCGAGGAGGCGCTGCTCAAGGCGCACGCCGAGCTGGAACAACGAGTAGAGCAACGCACCGCCGATCTCAGGCAGGCAAACGAGCAACTGGCGCAGGAAATCGAAGAACGTAAGCGGGTCGAAAACGGCTTGAGGAGCGCCGAAGAAGAAAAATCCATCCTTTTGAACAGCACATTAGATCGTGTAGTTTACCACACTACAGACATGCGGATTCTGTGGGCCAATCAGGTGGCTGCTGACTCGGTGAATATGACACAGGATGATCTTAAAGAACAATACTGCTGGGAGATTTGGCACCAGCGCAGTGAACCATGCGTCGGTTGTCCTGTCTTACTGGCCAGAGACACCGGACAGCCCCAAACAGCAGAGATCAGTCGGCCTGACGGTGGAAGTGTATTCATTCGCGGGTATCCTCTCAAAGATGATCGAGGCCGGTTGATCGGTATGGCCGAATTCTGTCTGGATATCACCGAACGCAAACGGGCAGAAGAAGAACTCCAACGAAATCGTGGGGCTGCATTACAATTCTCCGAACGGTTGGCTACATTACAGGAAGTAACAAATCAACTTTCTAAGGCTGAATCCTCTGATGAACTAAGTCGACGCGCAGTAGAATTGGGACGCTCACGTTTGGGATTCGACCGCATCGGCATCTGGTTCGTAGGTGAGCGTCCGGGTTTTGCAAAAGGTTCTTTTGGGATAGACGAACATGGAGAACTTCGGGATGAACGGAGGGCAGAAGTTGAATTCGACTCCGACCAACCAGATTGGCAGATTCTCTATCACAAAGAGTCGACCGCAATTGTGCAGAATAAACCCCTGTATGATCATCTTCGCAGGCAAGTTGGGGAGGGAGAGCGCGCGGTTGCCACGCTATGGGACGGTGATGAAACGATCGGTATTATCAGCGTTGATAATCTTCTTAACCGCCAGCCGATCACGGAACAACAACTCGAGATTATCAGGCTCTACGCGACAACATTAGGACATCTCTTCAAACGCAAGAAATCCGAAGAGGCGCGTGAACGACTGGCTGCCCAGGTGCGCGAGCAGGCGAAGCAGATGATGCAAATCCTCGCTACCGTGCCGACGGGCGTTCTGCTGCTGGATGCAGAGGGGCGGGTACTCCAGGCCAACCCTGTGGCCGAGCGCGACCTGACGCTGTTGGCCAGAGACAAAGAAGGCGATATTCTTACCCATTTGGGGGACCGTCCGATGGCCGAACTGCTCACCTCGCCGCCAACCAAGGGCCTGTGGCACCAGGTCAAGGCCAACAGGCGCATTTTCGAGGTCATTGCCCGGCCGGTTGAAAACGACTCCAGGCCCGAGTACTGGGTGCTCGTGATCAACGACGCGACCAGCGAGCGGGAGATTCAGGCGCAGCTTCAGCAGCAGGAACGGTTGGCCGCCGTGGGCCAGTTGGCCGCCGGTATCGCCCATGATTTCAACAACCTTATGGCCGTGATCGTCCTGTACGCCCAGATGGCATCGGACACGCCGGAGTTGCCTTCCAAGACCCGCGAACGCCTGGATATCATCGCCCAACAAGCCCGGCAAGCCACCGCGTTGACCCAGCAAATCCTGGATTTTAGCCGCCGGGCAGTGCTCGAGCCTCGTCCGATGAACCTGTCGCCATTCTTGAAAGAGATCGTCAAGCTGCTAGATCGCACCATGCTGGAGAGTATCAAGTTAAATCTGGCCTACGGGGTGGACGAGTACATCATCAATGCTGATCCAACCCGGTTGCAGCAGATCATCCTCAATCTGGCTGTCAACGCCCGGGACGCCATGCCCCAGGGCGGAGAGCTGCGTATCGCTCTGTCCAAAGCAGGAGAGACAGACGAAATCAGGTGTGTAACGTGTGGCCAGGTTTCCGGGGGAGAATGGGTGCGAATAGCGGTGACGGATAGCGGCAGCGGGATTCAGCCCCATGTGCTGCCACATATCTTCGAGCCGTTCTTCACCACCAAAAAGCCGGGCAAGGGCAGCGGGCTGGGGCTGGCGCAAGTGTATGGGATTGTGAAACAGCATAAAGGCCATATTGATGTGGTCACGAAAGTAGGGGAAGGCACCACCTTCACCATCTATCTACCGGCCTTATTGGAGCGCAAACCAGAGACGCCTGCCATTGAAATACTGGCCCTTGTCCATGGCCAGGGGGAAACCATCCTGGTAGTCGAGGATGACGTTGTTTTGCGGAAGGCACTGGTGGACATCGTCGAGTTGCTGAATTACCGGGTGCTGGAGGCGGACAATGGACACCAGGCGCTGGATATTTTGGAGCAACGCGCCGGAGAAGTATTGCTGGTGCTGAGTGACCTGGTGATGCCAGAAATGGGAGGCCAGGCATTGTTCCAGGCCATGAGACAGCGCGGCTTATCATTGCCAGTGGTGATACTGACCGGCCACCCCATGGAGAATGAGCTTCGGAGCTTGCAGGCCCAGGGCCTGGCTGGCTGGATGGCCAAGCCTCCAGAAATAGAGCAACTTTCTCGCTTGTTAGCGCTGGCACTGAAGGGCAGGGCCAAGGTGCAAAAAGAGTGAGGTGATATCCCCATCTAGGAACTCATACAACTCGTGATGGATGCAGACAGTTTTGACTGGCTGAATGCCAAATAGGACCCGAAGCGCTAAATCATCACATCTGAGCGTGGTTTTTCACCTGGCGGCCAAAGACCTTCGATATGTGCCATGGTGGCCTGGCGGGCAACTCCAGGGTCACGCGTTTTGAGAGCGTCTATGATCGTCTGGTGTCGAGCCGCCAGAGCTTCAAGGCTTTGCGATGACCGGCGCATGGTAATCAAGATGTACTGGTCGAGCTGCAGGTTATCATAGATGCGGCGGAGCAGTTTATTGCCCGACACATCGACGATGAGAATATGGAACTGCCAATCCCAGCGAGCAGCGGAGATAAAATCTTGTGCGAGGGCTTTTTCGATCATCTTATCTTTGATTTCCACCAATGACCGGATATGGTAGTCCGTAATCCGCGGAGCGGCTAGTTCTGCAGCCAGCGCGTCTAAGGGACCCCGCACCGAATAGATTTCCAGCATATCCTCGTCCGTGAGCATCCGCACAACGGCGCCTTTGTGGGGTTCGCGCTCCAAGAACCCGATGCTCACCAGGGCACGGATCGCTTCGCGCACCGGCGCCTGGCTAATGCCAAGCTGGCGCGCGAGCTGACTCTCCACGAGCCGCTCGCCCGGGGCGAACTGCCCACTTCCAATGCCATCCAATATATACTGCTTCACCTGGTCGCTCAGCACAAGGCGGTTGATCCCATTTCCGCTGGTATCTTCGCTCGGTTCATATCTCTCCATATTTGTCTAGTTATCCTTTCTCCTAACCAGTAGTGATCTGCATCGTTTACCAGCTTGTTTGGCAAGATCGGAGGAATTGCTGAACAATTTTACAGGAATTTTTCCAACTCGTCAAAGATTAGTTGCGGTGTAGCGGCACGGATCATGATATATGGCCGCGGCTCCGCAAAACAGTGCCCGAACAGAGCCCGCGCCCGCCGCTTTTCCTCGGTGTCGATAATGGGCATCACCAGACCTGGGGAGAGGAGCTGGTTAAGACCGAAGTAGTTCATCATCGAGTGGAAACCCTGGTATTCTTTTTCGAACTGGCCCAGTTCTTTGACGGATGTGGCGTAATTGCCATCAATGGATGGTAGCACCACGATGTCTACGTTACATGGCTCCAGATAGTGATTGATTTCAGGCGCCTTTCCGAACAGCTTGGTTACGCCCTCATCCTGGTTCGCCAGGTCAGAGCGCTCTGTGCCCCGGGCGCGCTCAACCAGGTAGACATTCAATGAACCCATCGCCACCCAACCGCGTTCATCAAGCACGGTTGTTTCCGTTGAAATGTTCAGCCCGCCTCGCCGGCAACCTTCGAGCTGGCACATGGTCTTCCCGTGATTCGACTCGCCGCCCATGAACATGATCGTTTTGTCCTTGTATCGCACTGCCGAGGCGTGGAAGGGGTGCAGCCCTATCTCTTCCAGCCGCATCGCCAGCATCGAAACGAGAATCTTCTGAATCTCCCCGGCAAACCATTCGCCATCCAGCTCCAGGGTACCGCGAGTATAACGGATATCTTTCAAAGCTACATCCGGTTTCCAAAGGATGTCCGCGTGTGAGCGCGTCACACGCTCAGCTACCTGCACGTTTGCCAAGCGGTAGTTTAAAAACTTAAAATCCGTCTCCTGCATAAAAGCCGTGTAAACGGCCTGACTTTGAATATCGAAGCGCAGGTGGGCGTCTTTCGAGAAAAATTGGGTCAATGTCAGCTTCATACTTACCTCGCATTCCCGTATCGGCGGGGAATTGTGGCTCTTCCGCCCCCGGCGGGAGAACCGGAATTGTTCATAGGGTTGTTATGGGCCGGCTCTGCAACAAATAGAACTGGTCTGCTTCGGCGCCCCATTCAATGTCTTGGGGTGAGCCGAAGTGAGCTTCTACCCGGTTGGCCATCTTGACCAATAGCTCAAGCTCTTGTTCATTCAACACCGGTTGGTTCTTCAGTTCTTCAGGGACGGGGATTTCGATACAACCGCAAACACTGTCTTTCGTAAACATGAGCCCCTTGGGTGCAATATACTTGAAGCGAATCTCAAGGGTCTCGCGATCGATCTTGAAATGATCAGGTGTAATGGTTCCTGAAACAATCCCCTCACCTAATCCATATACACCTTCGATAACCATTTGATAAGAGTTGCGAGAGACCGGATCGACGGTAAAAATGACCCCGGCCTTGTCGGCGCAGATCATCTTCTGCACGACCACTGCCATGGATACCTGCGTGTCATCGAAACCATTGCGGTAACGATAGTAGATCGCCTGGCAAGTGAAAAGCGATGACCAGCAATCTAAAACGGCGCGGATCAGCTCGTCATCCCCGTATACATTCAAAAAAGTGTTTTGCTGCCCGGCAAAGCTTGCTCCCACCAGATCTTCTGCGGTTGCGCTGGAACGCACCGCCACAGGGATATTCTCGCCCAGGCCGTGATAGTGCTCCAGGATCTCGACGCACAACTCCGGGTCCATGCATTGCTGTTGGAACAAAGCCCGGATTTCATGCTCGACCTCCATCAAGGCCTGGTTGTCTTCACGGTCGACGAGGCGCAGGCAGTCACAAACCTTGCTTTCCAATCCGGAGCTTTCAAACATTCTTCGATAGGCCGCGGCGGTGATGACGAAACCGGGCGGGACGGGTAGACCCGCCTGGATCATATCGCCCAGGTTAGCTCCTTTCCCCCCGGCAAGAGGTACGTCTTGCCGGTTTATGTCTCGGAAAGCTAAACAGAATTTGTTCATAAGCTGCCATCCTTATCCATCGAATTCCGGTTCAACCACCGGCCATAGGCGGAAACAAAACGATTTCATCTCCATTTGCTAAAGGGTGAGCGTAGTCATTGACTGCCATCTGGTTAACTAGCACCTGAAAGGTGTGATCAACCTCAGTGTCAAAGATTCGCATTCCCAGGCGGCGCTCGAAGCCCAGAGCAATAAACAAATCTTTCAGGCTGGCCTGATCAGGTAACTCGACCTCGACCTCCCCACGCGCATTGCTGTGAGGTGGCAGATATTCTCGCAGGTATGAAAAGACCCGCAGGTATATTCTCATCGATTTTGCTTCACTCACCTGCACAGAATGAGGCAACATCAATCTTCGAAGATCGCCACGGCCCTTACCGGGGCGGCGGTAGAGTTCACCCATTTTATCGGGAAAACAGATACCTTAAACCCAAACGGGCGGGGCAACTTGTCCAGGTTAGCCATGTTTTCCAGATGATAGTATTCCCGCTCCAGCATCACTTTGTGGGCTGGCCAGAACTCTTTGTCCTCAAACATGGCCCACACTGGCCGGTCGTAAGTGCCGGCGTCAATGCCGGTCATCTTCACGCCCTGGTCGAGCAGCCAGTTGGTAGCGCTTTCGGTCATGCCGCACTGCTCTTTCAAGTAGCGTTCTTCCGTATTGTACCGGCAGGCTCCCGTGTAGATCAGGACGATATCCAGCGGTTTGATAGCATAGTTGATCTTCTGGCAGGCGTAGATCATATCCTCCGCAGTGATTCCATAGCCGGCCGGTTTATCGGTAAAGTCAAGCAGCACACCGTCGCCATAGCAGTATTCGAGCGGGATGCCCTCCGGCCCGGGAGCATCGGCGCGCATGTGGCGCAGCGAATCGACGTGTGTACCAACGTGGTCGCCCATCACGACCAGGCAGTGAGCGGTCAGCCAGGTGCTGCCATATTGAGCTGCCCCAACCTTGGTCGCAAATTCTTCCCAGGTTTCCAACATTGTGATCACCGGGCGCATCACGCGTGGGAAGACAACCATCTCTCCGTGTACGTCCATACTCAAATCAATTAACTGAGTCATCTTTTACAATCCTCGTAGGTTAATGCAGGATAATATTGTACTGTTCCAGGTCTGCAGCAATGTCTGCCAGATCGTAGTTGGTGAAGGTTGCCCGGGTGGGGATGCCTTCTTCATCCCAGCCATGCTGCTGGTACCAGGCGGCCCTAATCGGTTCGAGGATGTCAAAAACCTTGCCTTTCGCGGGACCTGCGGGCATGGGGTCTTCGGTAAAACGCGGCGGGAGGATATCGTCTTTGGCACGCAGCCCCAGGCGGGCATTGTAGGCGCGCTCCAGATGGTTGACCCGCATCGCAGCATCCATCAACTCTTCTTTGTCTGCATCGAACCCGGTGGCAGCCTTGTACAACTGAGGGATAATCTCCAGCATTTTCATCAGGGTGATGTCAACCGTATCGGTGTAGTAGGTATAGGGGAATTTACAAATGCCCATCAGGTCTGGCAGTGTGATGACACTCTCCCAGCTATGCAAGTGTTTCACTGCTTCTTGGATGGGTTTATCATCCAGTCCATATGCGCCGGGGGCCGAGATGCGCAGGTGATCGCCGCCGCGCGGGCTGACGGCGTAGCGGAAGTTGTAAACCTTCACCGCCCGGGCATCCAGCGGGGCTGGGGTCATGCCTTTGACGTGTACGCCATAACGGCTGGAACCTTTGCCGATGATCTCGGCTGCCCCCTTTACGCCGTGGGCGAGGGTATCTCCTAAGAAATCTTCGCGATAGGCGATGCGGCGAACCAGTTCCAGGGCGGCATGATAATTGCCCCAAACCAGCTCCAGCCCACCGGTATCCTCGTTGGATAATATGCCGCGCTGGTACAGCTCAAAAGCGAAGGCCAGCACACCGCCCAAATCCAGGGTGTCCAGGCCATAGCGGTCGGCCAGGTCATTGCCTTTGAGGATGGCAGCCAGGTTGTCGTTGCCAATGCCTGAGCCGAAGGCGGCTGCGGTGCAGTATTCGGGGCCGCCGACTTTGGTTCCGGCGAACTCGCCTTCACTCACCTCGCTCCAGCGGTCGCATTTGGTGGGGCAGGAATAGCAGCCGGTGGTTTTTACCAGGTATTGGTTGATCAGGGCTTCGCCATCGATCTTTTCTTTCCCGGAGAACTGCCCGTACTGGTAATTCATCGTATTGGTACCGCCCAGATGGGTATGGTGATCCATCAAGGTGCCCAGGGTGCCGCGGCGAGAGAAATCTTTCAGGCGGGCATCGTTGGCTTCCAAATCGCGCAGTTTCGCCACTGTGCGCTTGAATAACTCGGGGTCGACCAGGTTGAAGGGTTTGGAGCAGCGGACTGCAATGGCCTTCAGGTTTTTCGAGCCCATCACTGCACCCACTCCGCAGCGAGCGGCCAGGTGGTCTTTGTCCACCACGATCCCGGCGATGGAAACCAGGTTTTCGCCTGCCGGTCCGATGGCGGCAATCCGGAAATGATCGCCCAGCTCGGCTTGCAAGGCCTCGCTGGTCTGGTGTGTGTCTTGACCCCACAGGTGGGCAGCATCTTCAATCGAGACCCGCTGGTCATCGATCTTCAAGTAGACCGGCTTATCAGCCCGGCCGCGGATGATCACGGCCGAGAAGCCTGCCCGGCGCAGGTGTGCGCCCCAGAATCCGCCGCCATTTGCATCCCCAAAGATGCCGGTCAGCGGCGAGCGCACGCCGACGACGAAGCGCGCAGTAGAAAAAGCGGGTGAACCACTGAGAGCCCCGGGAGCCATCACCATCACGCTCTCGGCCCCGAGTGGATCCATCACGACCGGGTTCAGCTCATAGTTCAAACGAGAAGTAAAGCCCCGGCCGCCGACGAAACGGCGGGAAAAACTCGGGTCAAGCGGCTCGATCTCGATCGCATGGGTTGATAGGTCAACTGTCAGCCGGTTACCGATATTTGTGTTCATAAAACTCCTTTTTTCAGGGTGGGCGACCGGGCGCCGCCTGGCCTCCCACCCTGACGAGTTCTCTCTGGACAGCTAAGTAAATGGGCGTAAGTATCTATAAAAACTTCGGGGTGATTTCGCCCATTTACTCATAGAGCCAGGGTCTCACTACGAATTGACTGTCTCGAGAATGTCGACACAGCCAGTAAAGCCGTTGATCCGGACTCGGTCGCCGGTCTTGATCCTGCGCGTGGCATCCGCCGTACCGACCACGGCCGGGATGCCAAATTCGCGCGAAACCACCGCGGTGTGCGAGAGCACGCCGCCAGCATCCGTGACGACGCCTTTGATCTTCGAAAAGACGATCACCCAGGCAGGGTTGGTCATCAGGCACACCATGATCTCGCCTTTTTTGACCTGGTCGAACTCCTCTGGGCTCTTGACCACGCGAGCAATGCCTTCTGCCACACCTGCCGCGGCGGGCAGGCCGTTGACCTGTCCTTGCACAACTTTCTGGCCGTTTCGGGAGCGCTCGTAGCGCTCCGGATAGCCCCATAGGGTGTGGTAAATCTCTTCGTACATATTCCATTGGGTAACCGTGCCAACCCAATCGCGCGGAGTAACCTTGAAGGCGTCTTCCCACTTGCGGCGGGCGGCCTTGATGACGCCAATGCCGTCGTAACCATCGGGATTTGTTTCGCTCTTGGGGTTGGCTACATAGGCGCGTAGTTGCTCGTATTCCAGGAACATGATGTCTTCAGCGTCGCGCAGCAAACCCAGCTTGACCATTTTGCGGCCTATGGCTAACAGCACCAGACGCACGCGAGCGAAGGTACCCTGGTCGAAGTAGTAGTGATGGTCGGGGGTCAGCGGCATCATCTTCACCGCCAGGCGCATGGCTTCCAGCAGCGCTTCCAGCTTCTCGGCGGGTGTATCGGCCGGAATAAGATCGCGCAGCTCTTGCATTGCCGCTTGCTGGTCTTTCTTGATCTTCTCGAACTCGGCCGGGAAATCGTAGTCAGAAGCCAGGTAGCCCTTGATGGTCTCGATGCAGGGTGCGGGATCTTCCACCCACAGCTTGAACATATACTCGTGCGTGTAAAGCGGCTTGTAGCCGTACTCTTTCAAATAGGCCCTCACCTGCTCCAAAAATGCCTTACCGGCTGCCGAGCCCTGCAGGGCGGGCAAAATGGCCATGGCGGTCTCTTTGCGCTCGAAAATCTGCTTCAGTTCCGGGCTGGCCTTGACAGCCTCTTTCAACTGCCACATGTCGCGGACCGAATCCCAGTTGCGATCTTCGAGCGAGATGAGGATGCGTCCGATCAGTGCGCCGCTTACGTTGGGGATCACCTGGCCAGCCAGGGTCTGGAAGGTGATTGACGACTGGAACTGAGCCAGGTTGAGGATCCAGTGTAGGCGGAAGTGGCGTTCCTGAATATCGATGGCTTCTTCGAGGAAAACCATCAGTTCGGGCAAGGATGCGTTTTCGGTGTCGAAGGTATCCAGGTAGCTGAAGTTGGCCTTGACTTCGGGTAGATAGCGGTTCTGCCACCACTCGAGGAACTTCTCGGCGTACGTGGGCATTACCATGCCGTAATATGGTCCGAGCATGGCAGCTTCCTTGGGATCGCGCGGGCTGATGGCGCTGTACAGGTAGCCGTTGACGCGCTTCCCGTTCCAGGCCGAGCCGATGGGGAAGCCGAACCTGCGATACATGTAATCGAGGGTGGGACCCCACCAGCCGTGAAGGCTGAAGTACATGGGGGATATGGGGTTGGGGCAATGGTTGTCATCGAAAAACCAGAGGAGCTTCTTTTCCTCTTCGTCTTTCCATTCTACGGGAAAGCTCTCGTCGCCGTAGAATCTGTCTAAAACTTTACTCGTGTCAAACATGTGATCCTCCTATTTGCTATCTTTCATCTTCAATATAGAGTTATCAGCCTGAACAATTTGTACGACATGATATTCTCCCTTCGGAACTTGTTTAGCCTTCGACCTTGGGAAAAGTCAGCATGATGTTCAACCAGCCCAGGAACCACCCGATGTAAGCAGAAACGATCATCCACAAAAAGGCCAGAGTGATGACCCAATAGGAGTTATCCATCGGGCCGACACCCGGTACGCTGCCGGTAAAGTACACAGCCAGGAATAGCGCCAGGCCATTGAACACTGCCAGGGTGCCTTTTGTCAACGTCGCGGAACGGGGCATCAAGTAAAGCAGGGCTGTCACCCAGATAAAGTTGCCGACCAACAGCCCGACGATCGCTGGGGTGCTTGCAATGCTGGTGATTAGCGTGCTGGTGGCCATCCACAAGGCGCCAGACAGGCCTCCGGCTGCAATCGATGGGAAGACGATTTTCCAGGTATCCGGCTTGGCTCCCAACATAAAATATTCAGCCCATACGATGAAACACACCCAGAGCGGGAGATTGAACTGGTTCAGGAACAGGCCAAAAGGGAGTGCGACAGCAACCGTCAATGCAACAGCCCATGGCAAGGGTACGCGTTGTTTGATAATCGGCGCTTGTGCGCTCATAGCATTTCTCCTTCAGGTTTTAGGGGCGTGCCTTGTGCCCGTTACACAAAATGATATATAAAAAGAATGTTATGTGAGGATTACGGGTGTGACCCTCATTCTATCATTCCAGGCCAACACGGGCCTGGAATGACAATACCAGATGTCATTCTATAGCAATGTCATTTAATAGTGTTGGCCCTCCTTTTCGCGACGATGTAGGCTCTGCCGTCGATCCCTGTGGCTGCCCCTCTTGCCAGACATATTTGCCGATGGATTGGCAGGAGCGCCCATCAGTCGTAACAAGGTCTGAACCGCTGTTTTTGCACAGCGGGGGTGATTGATATCGTTGTCAATTTCGATGCGTTCCACCTCTGGTCGCAGATGCACGCGGATGGCGGCAAATAGCGCTTCATCCGCCTCTGGCATCCAAAACGGCTGGCCGGGCAAATCTAGCTGTGAAGAGCCACCCAAAGGCAGCATCACAACGACCGGCCCGCAGGCGGCATTGGCGCGCTGGGCAATCACTTCACCCAGTCGAGTGCTCTCTTCACTGGTAGTTCTCATTAAGGTGGTTTCGGGGTTCCAGGCATACAGGCGCCGGCTGCGGTATTTTTCGGGCAGAGTTTCGGGCCGCCCAAAGATCGAAAAATCCAGGCAGCCAACCGAGATCACCTGGGGTACGCCGCGTTGACCTGCAGCCATCAGGCGATCGGGGCCGGCTGAAAAGGGAGACCCGGTTAGCTCGGATGCCAGTTCGGTGGTGGTCAAATCCAGCACCCCAGCCACCAGTCCATCGGCGATCAGGCTTTCCATCGTCCGCCCACCGGAACCGACGGCGTGGAAAACCAGGACCTCATACCCCTCGGCTTCCAGTACCTTGCGGGCCGCGTCAACGGTGGGGGTAGTATTGCCCAACATGCTGATGGCAACGATCGGTTTACTGGAAGTCATTTCTTCGAAGGCGCCTTCTACCATGCCGCAGATTGCGTTCGCGGCGTTGGCAATCACCCGGCGGCTGATATGGTTCAAGCCAGCGATATCAACCACGGCAGGCACCAGGATCAAATCTTTGCTGCCCACGATCAAGCGTGTATCGCCGGAGGCCATGGTCGAAACTAGCAGCTTGGGGAAGCCCACCGGCAAATCGCGCACGGCTGCTGCGAAAACCGAGGTGCCGCCCGAACCGCCCATGCCGATGATAGCATCGATGCGCCCGGCATTATACAGGTTGGCAACGATTGCAGCCGCGCCGCGTGCCATAACGTGCATGGCCGGGCCGCGCTCCTTTTGCTCTCGCAGGGCAGAGAGTGGGATGCCGCCGGCGGCGGCCACCTGGTCAGCCAGAATATCGGGAGACAGCTCGGATTCGGCCAGGATGCTGGTATCGATCAGTAGCGTTTGATGGCCGCAGGCCCAGATGCATTGAATCAGGAATGCAAATTCTGCACCCTTTGTATCCAAAGCACCCAGCACCGCCACGGTTCTCATTCGCAAGACTGCCTTTCCCTTGAGACAGGAAAATATCTGTTATTAATAGATTTTCATGGTATAATATAATTATAATCGATTATCGATAATAGATAAAGAGGCAATTTTCCAAAAAGACAGAAATACATCCAATAACAACATCTTTCAGCGTAAGCGATCTTCACTCGGGAGGTGTCTTATGAACATGCTGCAAGATAAAGTCGCTGTTGTAACAGGCAGCGCGCGCGGCCTGGGCACATGCATTGCCATGGCCTTTGCGCGGGAGGGAGCGCACATCGCCCTGGTTGACCGGTTCACCGATCCGCTCCATGCCATACAAGAAGATATCGAGCGCCAGGGACGTAAAGCGCTATCGCTAGAAGTTGATATCGCGAACCTGGAAAGCGTGGAAGCCTGCGCGCGTAAAGCTGTAGAGCATTTCGGCCGGATGGACATCCTGGTAAACAACGCTGCTATCGGCGGGCCTTCCGCCCCTCTTTGGGAGGTGGACCCAGCAGCCTGGCGAGAATGCCTGGATATCAACACTACGGGCGTTTTCTACTGCTGCCGGGCCTTCCTGCCGGGGATGATCCGGCAGCGCTCGGGCTCGGTGATCATCATCGGCTCGATGACCGGCAAGCGGGTGTTGGTCAACCGCACCGCGTATGCCACTTCCAAGCTCGCCCTGGTGGGAATGGCCCGCACCCTGGCGTGGGAAGTGGGCCCGTATGGCATCCGGGTAAACGTGATTTCACCGGGTCCGATGGAAGGTGAGCGGCTGAAATGGGTCTTCGAGACGCAGGCCCAGCAGGAGGGCATCACAGTTGAAGCCGCTCGCAAGCGCATGGCCGACGCTTCGCCTCTGGGGCAATTCGTGCCGCCAGAAAACGTGGCGCAGGCAGCCTTGTTTCTGGCTTCCGACCTGTCTGGCTCGACCACCGGCGAGGATTTTAACTGCTCGGCGGGTATTTGCATGTACTAGGAAAACGGCTATGACTGACTGCAGCGATCCTGAACAACTATTACATTTCTACCAGCAGATGTACAAAATCCGGGCCTTCGAAGAGCAGGCCAATCAACTTTACCTGCGCCGCCAGATGCCCGGCCTGACCCATATGTATATTGGCGAGGAAGCCGTGGCGGTAGGTGTGTGCGAGACACTGAGAGACGTGGACTACATTACCAGCACACACCGCGGGCACGGGCACTGCCTGGCCAAGGGCGCCGGTTTCAAGCGCATGTTTGCCGAGCTGTTGGGCAAGCAGGCGGGCTACTGCCGCGGGAAAGGCGGCTCCATGCATATCGCTGACACGGAGCGTAACAACCTGGGCGCCAATGCCATTGTTGGCGGCAGCGCCGGGATCGCTACCGGGGCGGGCCTCTCCATCAAGATGCGCGGCAGTGATCAGATAGCGGTGTGCTTCTTTGGCGAAGGCGCCCTGGGCGAAGGGCTGCTCTATGAAGTCATGAACATGGCCCAACTGTGGAGCCTGCCTGTGATCTACATATGCGAGGATAACCTGTACAACGAATACACCCATTTCTCCGAAACCACCGCCGGTACACTGCTGGGACGTCCCCAGGCTTTTGGAATCCATGCGTTAGAAGTAGATGGCCAGGATGTGCGCGCTGTCTATGACGCTGCTGCCGGGCTGGTCCAACGCGCCCGGGCTGGAAAAGGACCGGGCTTCTTACTTTGCCACACCTACCGCTACCGGGGACACCACGTCGGTGATATCGATCGCACCTACTACCGTTCCAAAGAAGAAGAAAATCTATGGATGACAGAGCGCGACCCATTGAAGACCCTGGCTCAATGGATGGTCGAAAACAAGCTGGCCGACGCACCCATCTTTGAACAAATTGAAAAAGAGATCGAGCAGGAAGTCGCCGAAGCGGTGGAATTCGCACTCAACACCCCCTATCCGGACGTCAGCGAGGTAGATCAACATGTCTACGCTTGAGAACATGCGCGAGATTACGTTTGGCAAGGCAGTGAATGAAGCCATCGCCGAAGAGATGCGCCGCGATCCAACCATCTTTATGATCGGTGAGGATATCGCCGAAGCGGGAACCACTTTCAAAGTGCTGGAGGGCCTGGTAGAGGAGTTCGGTCCCCAGCGGATCATCGATACGCCCATCTCTGAAGCCGGGTTTGCCGGAATAGGCGTAGGCGCAGCCATGACCGGTATGCGCCCGATCGTGGACATCATGTTCGGCGATTTCATCACCCTGACCATGGATCAGATGGTCAACCAGGCGGCGAAGATCCACTATATGTCGGGCGGCACATTGAGGGCGCCCATGGTTTTCCGAACAACTCTGGGGGCCACCCGGCGTTCGGGCGCTCAGCACTCGCAGTCGCTGCACGCCTGGCTGTGCCATGTGCCTGGTTTGAAGGTGGTTATCCCCTCCACCCCGTACGACGCCAAAGGTTTGATGAAATCTGCCATTCGTGATGACAACCCGGTGGTAATCTTCGAGGACAAGATGCTGTTCCAGCAGAAAGGGCTTGTACCAGAAGGCGAATACACCCTGCCGTTCGGGGTGGCTGACATCAAGCGGACTGGGACGGATATCACTTTAGTAGGTACGAGCAGCATGGTTCAGGTGGCGTTAGAAGCAGCCGAGCTCCTATCTGCTCTGGGCATTTCCGCAGAGGTGATCGACCCGCGCACGCTTAAACCTTTGGATGCTGAAACCCTGATTAAATCTGCAAAGAAAACCAGCCGAGCTATTGTGATCGATGAAGGACATATCAGTTATGGAGTGACGGGCGAGCTGGCATCAATCATTGCCGATGGAGCTTTCTACCACCTGGACGCGCCGGTCAAGCGCCTGGGCGCTATGGATGTACCGGTGCCATTCTCGCCACCCCTGGAAGACGCCACCGTACCCAACCCGGAACAGGTGGTCGAGATGGCCAAGACGCTGTGCGGGCGCGTGTAATCCGGAGCGCCGAGGAGAGCCAACATGTCGACCGAAATTTTTATGCCTGCCCTGGGTATGAACCAGGAAACAGGAAAGATCATCGAATGGCTGGCCCAGGAGGGGCAGAACGTGGTCAAGGGCCAACCCATGATGGTAGTGGAGACCGATAAGGCCACCGTGGAGCTCGAGGCGCCAGCGTCAGGGAAATTGATAAACGTGACTGCCAGAGACGGCGATGAAGTGCCGGTGGGCAAAGTGATCGCGCTGGTTGTGAATGAAGGCGAGGCGGTGCCAACCGTGCCCGCGTTCGAGTCACCCCTTCCATCTGCTGTGGCTGTCCAAACGCCGGATAGCGTTCCGCCCGGTGCAGCCGCTAACGTCAAACTGGCTAGCCCGCTGGCCGCCCGGATCGCTGAAGAACACAGGCTCGATCTCAGCCAGGTCCCCTGCGAAGGCAAGCGCATCCAGAAAGAAGACGTTCTGGCTTACCTGGCCCAACAGGGTACCGCCAGCCAGACTCAAGCGGACAGGAAGCTGGCTTCTCCCAAAGCTCGTCGCCTGGCGCGTGAGCACAACATTGACCTGCACAGCCTGCCCGGCAGCGGCCCGGGAGGAGCACTGCTGGCTGAGGATATCATCAAGGCTGTCGAAGCACAAACAAACCAGCCTGGCGCTGGAATGGCATCGACTGGCGTATCTCTACCAGTGACGCAAACACCGGTCGCGGCTCCTACCGAAATACCCGTCAGCCACATGTGGCAGGTGATGGCCCGCCGGATGACAGAGAGCTGGCAAACCATCCCCCATTTCTACCTGGAGGCTGAGGCCAATGCAACCCGGCTCCAGGCCTGGCGGACCAGGTTGTTGGATCGCTTCGAAGAAAAGGTTTCATTAACCGACTTGCTCGTCAAATTGGTTGCAGTCGCCCTGCGCCGGCACCCCAGGATCAATGCTAGCTGGGTAAACGGGACTATTCAGTCCAACCCGGAGATTAATATTGGGCTGGCGGTGGCGGTGGACGGTGGCCTGATGGTGCCAGTTATCCGGAATGCCGACCAGTTAGGCATTCAGGCTCTAGGGGCCAAGCGGAAGGTGCTGGTAACTGGAGCCCAGGCTGGCCGGTTACCTTTGGCTGACCTGTGCGGTGGGACATTCACGATCAGTAACCTGGGAAAATTTCCGTGCATCGATAACTTCACTGCAATCATAAACCCGCCGGAGGCGGCCATCCTGGGCCTCGGCCGGATCACGGACAAAGTTTTGGCTGTCAATGGACATGCGGTGGTCCAACCGGTGTTGCGCATGACCCTGACTTGCGACCACCGGGTGATCGATGGCGCGCGCGGCGCTGAATTCCTCCAGACCCTGACAAACCTGATCGATGAACCGCTCGCCGTCCTCGATTGAGGGATGGGTGAAGGAGATCAAATAACCATGCGCCGCTCATCTCATAATCTTAAAAACCTGGCCAATCGCCATCAGGCTGTAATCGATGCACTCCAAACCAATGATCCAGCAATAGCTCGTCAGGCAGCGATACGCAGCGCTGGCCAGCCGAACCGTTGAAAAACCTGCGCTTTATCGCCCTGGGATGGGCCGCCGCCAGGCCGTAGAAGGATCGAAACTGGTGATTTTTCACCTTACGCCTGCTCGGCGCGGCGCTTGATGCCCAGCAGCATCTTGCGCTCCATGACGAAAGCCACGGGTTCGGTCAGCCGCCAGATCCAGGCCATGTCGGGGCTGTAGGCCAGGCGCTCCCGCACCAGCAGGCGCGTGGCCGCCTCGCCCTGGGGCTCGAGCACGAACTGCCAGGTGGCGATGGAATAGGCTTTACCGGGCTGGGCGGTGTATTCGACGCGCTGCTCGCTCTTGGGCTCCAGGCTGACCAGGGCTAACGCCCGCTCGGGGTCGACCAGGGCCACACCAAAACAGGGGTAACCTTTAGGTCCCAGGCGGATGACATCTCCCACTTGCAGAGTCTGGAGCTCGGGCACAATGCGCTCGACGGTGTGGATATCGCAGCCGGCCAGGTTTTCCAGGCCATCGTAGCTGTACAAGCCACCGCGCCCCTGCCCCATCTGCACCAGCCAGGACCAGACGCGCTGCGCCGGGGCGTGGATCAGGATGGCGCGCGTGTAGCCCATGTGCGAAACCGGCACCAGCTCATCGCCGGGCAGAGCGCGCTCAACAGTGGCGCGGTCTGCGCCCCAGCGGTTATACCAGCCGCGGATCAGCGGGGAAAAGATCAAAGCGCCGGCAACCTGCACAGCGCCTAACAGCGTTTCAAACGGGTTCATCGATGGCTCCTTGAGGGTAATTTGACAATGCATTATACAGCAACAGCCGGATTATCGAGATACTTTTCGATTGGAACGCCTGAACAATCACCCCGGGCAGGGTGTATTGTATATAACAAGCCATCCAGAAATCGAATTTTTGGCAAAAATTCGATTTCTTTTCCGCTAGCCAAACTGCATCAGCTTTAGGGATGATTAGATTCTTAGACCCCGCGCACCCGATCAAATCTGGAGGAAATTACAATGAAAAACATCACCCTGTTCTGCCTGGTTGGATTGATCCTGCTGGCAGCCTGCACACCTGCCACTACCCCCCTGCCGCCCAGCGATACGCCTCAATCCACGGCCACAAAGCCGCCGCCCAGCGCCACGCCTGAGCCCAGACCATCTGCCACGCTGGAACCCAGCCCAACCCCCACCGCCCCAGCCTCGGAAACGCCCCTCCCCAGCCCAACGCCCTGGCGCCCGGCGCAACCCAAAAGCGCCTGCGTTCCCAACGAAAAACGCACTTGCCAAGTGCTGTTTGTCCTGCCAGCGCGCTACTACGCTGAGAACGCCCGCCTCTATCCAATCCAATTCGAAAAAGCTGGCTACAGCGTGGTCATGGCAACCAGTTACGCTGAAGTGGTGGAGGTTTGCACCGAATCGACCAGCGACACGCCTTCGGAACTGGCTATCCCGATCGATCTACAATTGAAAGATGTACAGATCGCCGATTACGATGCGATTGTCTACATCGGCGGCTTCGGCTGCCAGGATCAATGGACCGATAAAGAAGCCCTGGGCCTGGCTCGGGAAGCCGTGGCGCAAGGCAAAGTATTGGGGGCCTCCGGCTGCGCTCCGACCATCCTGGCCCACGCCGGCGTGCTGGAAGGGAAGAAGGCGGCCATCTGCCTGGGGGATGCGATGGTGAAGCAGGGCAAAGACTACTGTGAAGTGTTAAACAGCCTGGGAGCTACCTGCCTCGATGAAATGATCGTGCGCGATGGGTTGATCGTCACTTCTCGCCAGCGCTCAGCATACTTCGTGGCCGGGATCATCGAGGTGATCCAGGAGATCACCGGGCCATAAAGCCCTTCTCCTGCTCAACGGCAGGTCCAGATCTCATCCAGCACCCATCCCTGAGCGGTCCTGGCAAAGTCGATATGGATACAACCCAGCTCAGCGAAATGACCGCCCAGCGTGAAGGGCGATTACAGCTCTACAAACAAATAGCGCGCCGTAGGAAAGCCCAGGGAAACCTCCCGGTCTTCGACGCGCAATGTGATCGTTTGATTGAAAGGCAATACCTCTTGGACAATTGCGGTGCACCCTGGCAGGATACCTTTCTCTTCGAGGAAAGCCAACAGCCCGGGGGTTTCCTCAGCCAATTCGTGCACGCGCCGGATGGTGACGCTCTGCCCTGCTGGCACAGCGGCCAGAGGCACCCAGTCCGCCACGACCGACTCGTGGCCCGGCATGGGGTTACCGTGCGGGCAGGTGCGCGGGTCGTTCCACTCCTTGACCAACGCAGCCTCCAATTCATCAGAAATGGCATGTTCCATCTGGTGTGCATGCTCGTGAGCCTTTGACCAGGAAAGCAAACGCACCAGCATCCATTCTGCCAGCATATGGCGGCGCATGACTGTGCGAGCAGCCTGCAATCCGGATGAAGTCAAACGTGGGCCTTGAGGGTTATCCAGCGCCACCAACCCATGGCGCGACATGCGCTTGAGGGTGTTGGTTACTGTGGGGGGTTTGACGCCCAACAGTTCCGCCAGTCGCGCTCCGACCACCGGCTCGTTGTCGCGCTCCAATACGAATAACAAACTGAGGTAATCTTCAATTGTAGGAGAAGGTTGCGATTGCATGGTTCACCAGCACGGGTACTTACGAATCAGAAAAGTGACTTCCCTTGCCAAATCGGAGTGATTAGTATATACTAATATCAATCATTATTAGACCATAATCTATATACAAATCCTGGAATCATTATATCCTGTCATCCAGAAAGGTGCAATATGCGCAAACAATGAGCGATTGTCACAGTTCACTTCAGACCACCCCTGTGATTATCCGGGATTCCGGGGAGAAAACGGCCCTGGTAGCTCTGGCTGGACAGCCCAACATGGGCAAATCCACCCTGTTCAACCTGCTGACGGGTCTTAGCCAACATGTGGGCAACTGGCCCGGCAAAACCGTAGAGCGCAAAGCAGGCACGTTCACGTACAACCAGCGCACCATCCAACTGGTAGATTTGCCCGGCACTTACAGCCTGACGGCCAATTCACCCGAGGAAATCATCGCTCGCGAGTTCATCCTGCGGGAGCAACCGGATGTGGTTATCGCGCTGGTCAGCGCAGCCAACCTGGAGCGCAGCCTGTACCTGGTGGCAGAGCTGGTCACCCTGCCCGCCCCGCTGGTGATCGGATTGAACATGATGGACGTTGCCAGGCAGGAGGGGGTGCATGTAGAGCCAGAAGTATTGCAGGCTGCCCTGGGAGTGCCGGTAATCGCCATGACCGCCACGCGCGCCAGCGGGGTGAGTGAACTGCTCCAGGAAGTGGACCGCCTGCTCTCCGGCAGCGAGATCGCCTCGCCGCGCATCCCGGAAATCCGCCCAGACCACCGAGAGGTGCTCGAAACCGTCGAGCAGGCCATCACCGGTTTCGTACCGGCGCCGTACCCAACTGACTGGGTGGCGCTCAAGCTGTTAGAGGGCGATACTGAAATCACCAATCTCATGCGAGTTGAACTGCCTGCAGAACGCTGGGAAGTGGTACACGAACAACTCAAAGCGCACGAGGATGCCCTGCTGGCAATTGCTTCGGGGCGCTACGAATGGATCGAACGCATGATCCGGGCCGCGGTTGTGCGTCCCAAAACCGGGCCGGTCAGCCTGACGCAGCGCCTCGACCGGTGGGCGGCGCACCCGCTATGGGGCCTTGTGGTTCTGGCGAGCATGCTGGGACTGGTCTTCTGGCTAACGTTCGCGGTCGGCGCGCCGATGCAAGCATGGCTGGATGCCAACCTGGTGGGGAGGTTTTCGAGCCTGGCAGCATCTGTTCTGGCCAACGCCCCGAGCTGGCTGCGGGGACTGGTGGTGGATGGGATGATCGGCGGGGTTGGATCGGTGATCACTTTCCTGCCAATCCTGGTGATCTTCTTTGCAGCCCTTGGCTTCCTGGAGGATGTGGGCTACATGGCCCGGGCGGCGTTTGTGATGGATAACTTCATGCACATCATGGGTTTGCATGGCAAATCTTTCCTGCCGTTGTTCCTGGGCTTTGGCTGCAACGTGCCGGCCGTTATGGGCACACGTGTGATCGATTCGAAGCCGGCGCGCCTGCTGACGATTCTGTTAGCCCCACTGGTACCCTGCACGGCGCGCCTGGCGGTCGTAGCCTTCCTGGCCCCAGCATTCTTTGGATCGCAGGCCATGCTGGTATCCTGGGGGCTGGTGCTGCTCTCGCTGGCCACCCTGGCCATCCTGGGAGCGGTGCTTAGCCGCACCATTTTTCGCGGCGAACGTTCCGCCTTTATCATGGAAATGCCGCTTTACCACCTGCCCAACGCGCGCACGATTGGCCTGCTGGTCTGGCAACGCGCTGTATCCTTCCTCAAAAAGGCAGGCACAACCATCCTGGTCATTTCGATCGTGATTTGGGCGTTATCGGTATTGCCTGGCGGCGATTTGGAAACAAGTTACCTGGCGTCTGCCGGGCGGCTGCTGGAACCAGTGGGGCGGTGGATGGGCATGGACTGGCGGCTGGTGGTGGCCTTACTAGCCAGTTTTGTGGCCAAGGAGAATTCGATCGCCACGCTGGGCGTGATCTTCAGCACAACCGAGCAAGCCGGGCTGGCGCAAACCCTGGCAGGGACCTTCTCGCCCGCCACCGGGCTGGCATTCCTGACGGTTTCGCTGCTATTTATCCCTTGCAGCGCAACCGTAGCCGTGATCCGCCAGGAAACTGGCTCGTGGCGCTGGACAATGTTTAATGTAGGTTTACTCCTGGCGATTTCGATTGCGATGGGCTGCGGTGTGTATTGGCTGGCGGTTCGGGTACTATGAGGACAACCAGGCAGTTGGCAGCCGGGCGCAGGATCAGGCGCCTGGCGCAGCAGCATCCAAAGCCAGACGCCTGGCGGGTGTTTTCATGCCCAGGGCAAAACGCAAGGGAGCAACGCGGCGGGCGGCTTCGTAAACCAGGAAAGTCGCCAGCGTGCTGAGTAAGACAATCAGGGGATATTTGACCATCCAGCCCAGGGGCAGCCGGATGAGCCCATAGCCCACCAGGGTAGTAACTGGCAAATGCAGAATGTAGAACGGGAAAGACGAGGCCGTAAGATAAGCCAGTACTTTCCCACCGCGGGTCAAGAAACGGTGACCCAGCCCCAGGATGCCCAGCACCCACAGCCAGCGGTTGAACTGTTCCATCAGGCCGTAGACGATCCACAGGGCCGACCACTCGGGGGCCTGCACACGCCAGGCCAGGCGCAGGTATTGGAAAAACACGCCAACCAGCAGCGCCAGCCAGGTATGCCGGTCGATGGCTTGCTGGTAGCGCTCATCGGTCATCAATACGTACCCGAAGAAGAACACGCTAAAATAAACCAGCGGGTTTTTATCGCCGAGCAGGTCAATGGAGGCCGCCAGGGCCAGCGGCAGGGCGAACAGAAAGACCGCCAGCGGCTTCTCGAAGAATCCGGCCAGGCGACGCAAGGCGGCCTGGCTGCCCAGGCGGCGCAATTGCACGAAGAACGGCAGCGCCAACAGCGAGAAAAGAAACAGGTAGAGGATGAACCACAGATGGGCCGGAGTAAACGTACCGCCGATGCCGTCCAGGTGCGCCGGGTCGATGCGGAAAAAACCCTGGTAATGCTGCCAGAACGAAATTTGCCGGCCCCTGGAGAGCTGGGTGAGGTAGGTCATGGGCGGCAGGAGGAAGACGACGCCAAACAGCAGCGGGATAAACAGGCGCGTGAAGCGCTCTTGCAAATATTGAGACCAGGAACGCACACCCAACGCCAGGAAACTGGTCATGCCGGCGACGACGAACAGCAGCGGCATGTGGAACTGGTGGATGCAGCCGGCCATCGCATCCAGGAAGCGGCTGTTGACCGTGTCTTTGACGTACATGATCGAATAGGGGTTTTGAACGAAGATCAGGGCGGCATGGAAGGGCACTAACAGCAGTACCGCCAGGACGCGCAGCCAGTCCAGGTCATTACGGCGTCGAGCAGAACCAGTCATGATAGACTCCTTCTCAGCGTTCACGGAACGATTTACTCGCGCAGGCCTACTTTGCAGGCGGGCCCCCTGGCGGCAGCCCAGCCTGCCCGAACACAGCCAGGTCGGGCCAGACGTAGGCCACATCCACCAGCGGCTCCCCGCCAATCTCGACCACTTTCTCGCCATTCCTGCGCCCGCCGAGCTTCTCGTAGAAACGGCAGGCCGGGTTGTCCTTCAACACCCAGATGACCAGCGAGCTGTAGCCCTGGCGAGCCAGCTCGCCGGCCAGGCGCTCGACCAGCAGCCGGCCGCAGCCCAGGCCCTGGAAGGCCGGCAGCACATATAACACATACAGCTCCCCGTCGAAGCCCTCCAGGGGCTCACGCAGCGGGCCGCCCGAGACCAGCGCCACGATCTGGCCCGCCTGGGTCTCGGCCACGAAGGTCAGCTCGCCCTGCGGGTCGGACAGGTGCTCAATCCAGCCCGCCTGGCAGCGCGCGTAGCTCAGGTTGGCCAGGTGCTCGTCCGATACGATGCCGACGTAAGCGGCGCGCCAGGTGTCCACGTGGACACGCGCCATGGCGCGAGCATCGTCGATCTGGGCGGGGCGGATGGCAAGGGTGGTGGTCATGGGGGCAAAGAGGTTGGTCTCGCCCGATTATAAACCGTTTCCGGGTTTTTGCACGCACCACCGGGCAAGTTGCCACTTGACTTTAGGCCCGATTTTCGCCATACTCAGGCTATGAATTTGCGCCTGCGCTTCTTGCTCACGCTGGCGCTGGGGTTGGCCGCCTGCCGGGCCAGCAGCGCCGCCCCGGCGACCGTCACAGCGTCGCTCATGCCGGAAACCCTGCTGCCTGCCAGGAGCATCACACCTGCCCCAACGGCGACGCCCACAATCACATCCACGGCTACACGCACAGACACGCCGCTGCCCATACCCTCCCCTTCCCCGGCCGCCAGCAGCACGCCTTCGGCCACGCTGCGCCCGGAGTTTGCCCCGACGCTGGCACCGGTCGAGGCGGGGCTGATCACCAACGGCAGCCGCCAGCAGCCCTATGTGGCGCTGACTTTCGACCTGTGCCAGAAGCCGGAATACCCGGCGGGCTTCGACCAAGGCATTTTCGAGGCGCTGGTGGCCGCCAGCGCCCCGGCGACTTTCTTCGTGGGCGGCGATTGGGCCCGCACCCATCCCGACGAGACCCGCCTACTGGCGAGCGTCGCCTACTTCGAGCTGGGCAACCACTCGTGGAGCCACCCGGACCTGCCGGGGCTCTCGCGCCCGGAACTCGACCAGGAGATTTTGAAGACCCAACAAATCCTGTACGAGCTGACTGGCGAGCAGCCGCGCCTGTTCCGCCTGCCAGCGGGGTTATACAACAACGCCGTGCTGCGGGTGATCGCCGCGCATGGGCTGTACACCATCCAATGGGACGTGGTCACGGCCGACCCGGTGCCCGACAACCAGGCCGACAACATCAACCGCATCGTGCGCGAAAACGCCCAGAACGGCTCGATCATCATCATGCACGCCAACGGGCGCGGCTGGCACACCGCCGAAGCCCTGCCGGCGATGATCAAATACCTGCGGGGGCAGGGCTACCGGCTGGTGACGGTGTCGCAGTTGCTGGGGTTAGAGCCAATAGAGTAAGGACCAGCCCATGCATACACGTTCGTTGATCGGCAAATTTTATCTTCACCACGGAGATCACAGAGCAGGCACGGAGACCACTGAGTCTTTCTATTTCTCAGAAAACTCCGTGCTCTCCGTGGCTCTTCTCCGTGGTCTCCGTGTTAATTTGCACCGTCCCCACACCACCGTCGCGCCGGGTGCGTATGCTTTGCCAGCCTGGCTGTACATTCTGCTCATCGTTGCGCTGGCCTGCGGTGGCTGCGGAGGAGTCTCTATCAGGTTTTCTTGTTGACAATGCAGGAGTGGACAACCCATGAAGAAAACTGGAAGGGATCAGCTATGGGTAACTGTGTTGGTTGTCAGCTTGGTGTGCCTGCTCGGAATCTTGAGTGTAGTGTATTTCGTAAATTGGTGCAACGACCAGTACAACACGTTGATTGAGGCCGAAGAGCAGGCTATCCCTAAGTTTGTGGAGTTGATCTTACAGTTATCTACGGTGACATAGACGGGAAAAAGATCCAAGCGGGAAGAGTCAGGGCGTACTATGATATATTGCTCATGCAAAGGGGATGGGCAAGAGATGGTCAGCTTGGTGATTGCGGGGGGATATATTTTCGTGATACTTCTTGCGTTTCTGTTTCTTTTCCTTATGGTAGAGATGAGTGGAGTAGTTACTATATATCGATTTGGCATGATTTCGAACACCAGGAGTTCAGTCCCAAGCTGCCGCCATTGTGGTTGGTCAATTTACTCGAATTTGGTGAAACACGCATTCTAATCTGTCCACCGCCAGGTGCTGTACCTTGACATTTCTGTGGGATTCATAACCTGCGAGCGGGCAACCTGCGGGACGCGTTGCCGGACGGGCGAAGGGCGGGGCTCTTCGCCCGGAGGTGTTTGTCAATAAAGGCTGTGACCTTATTGTAGAAGATTTCAATCGAACTTCCAACGCGTCGTATTATCCGGGAATTTGGTCCAGGCGAAGGCTTTGTGGACGGTGAGCCGATACAACCCGCCTGTTTGCCAGGTATCGGGGCCGGGCGAGTAATTCCGGTCGGCGTATTTGGCGCTGTAGGCCGCAGCCAGTTTTTCTGCCAGGGGGCGTTCCACACCCACGATCTCGTGCGCTTCGCCTTCCAGGACGACCACGTCCTCTCCGCTTTCCAGGTGTACAACCACTGCCGGGTTGGCGGCGATGTTGCGCCCGCGCCGGGTACGCGGGCTGCCGTCGAAGTACAGGCTGCCTTCGACGAACACGCCCCATACCGGCATCGTATGGGGTGTGTTGTGCGGGTTGATCGTGGCGGCCCAATAATTGCGCGCTTTTGTTAGCGCGCCAAAGTAATGGGGCGCGCCCTTGATAAAAATTGGCTCACAGGAGTATCCTCGATGTCTCTATACCGCCGAAAGGCGATCATCGGGAGACCCATATGAGCCAACTGGTAATGATG
>JBFMFR010000048.1:0-55555 GCA_040752025.1 Chloroflexota bacterium
GGCACCAGTTCTTTGATACAATTCCATTGACTGTCGGTCATATCGGTTGGGTATATTTGGTTGGTCATACCCATAACTTACTCAACCTATGGCCGACAGTCAAGACTTTTCAGACAGGTTCTTAGATGAAACACCGCTTGGTAAGGCACAAAATTTCGGGTATCAACGATGAATCTAGGAATCCAGTTGACGGATGTGGGGATTCGAGATAGCATAGCATCCTGAACACATAGTTAATTTGGGCATAATCTCGATCATCATCTTTGGAAAGCTCTACCGGCTGGCTTTACGATAATGGGTAAGAAACTGGCGCTTTCGGAAGAATCGGATCGCTGGGTGATCCCGCTGGCAGGGAAGACCGTGACGCGCGTCTGCTTGGATTTCGCTTTCAGCCTGGAGTTTTGGGAAGCGGACAAAACCTTCGCCAGCATTCGCATCGAGGGAGATTTCCGCTTCCGGCAAAAGGATGGCATCGAGCGAGTCCTGTCGGCCGAGAAAGACCCCACCCAACTGGCCTGCGCCCTGGGCATCTTTCAACAGCAAGTTGAATCACCTGATTATGGTTTCACGGTAAAATGGATATCCACAGATACAGCCACCATCGAACGCTTACCAGGAGAGTGCAAAGATGATTCACCGGACCGCCGAGACATTCAACGGCCAGGCTTGCATCAAGCTGGATAATGGCAACATCACCATGTGGGCCACCACAGGCATCGGGCCGCGCTTGCTCGGCATGGCCCTGGACGACGGGCAAAACCTGTTCGCCGAGCTGCCCGATCTGACCCTGGATTGCCCGGGGCGCGGCGAGTATCATTTCTACGGCGGGCACCGCCTGTGGCACGCGCCCGAAGAGCCGCGCCGCACCTATCTGCCCGATGACGTGCCCATCGAAGCCCAGGAAACCGAGGCCGGGCTGCGCCTGATCCAGCCCACCGAGAGCGCCACCGGCATCCAAAAGCAAATCGAGCTGCGTCTGCACCCTTCGCAGGCGCAGGTGGAAGTCGAACACTTCCTGACCAACCAGGGCAGGTGGCCGGTTGAACTGGCCCCCTGGGCGATCACGCAGTTCAAGACCGGGGGGAAAGCCATCCTGCCCATGTGCGCCCCGAAGGCGGACCCATTTGGTGTGCTGTCCGATCGCAACCTGGCGCTTTGGCCCTATACGGACCTGCGCAGCCCGCACCTTCACATCGGGCGCTCCCTGCTGATCCTTCGAGCGCAAATGACCAACGAAGCCTTCAAAATCGGCTTCCGCAACTACTCGGGCTGGCTGGCTTATCTGCTCAACGGGACGCTCTTCGTCAAGCGCCTCCCCCACCAACCCGAGGCCGAATACTTCGACCGGAACAGTTCGAGCGAATGCTACTGCGGCGCCAACTTTATCGAGCTGGAAAGCCTGGGACCTAAAGTAACCCTGGCCCCGGGCGAGACGGTCAGTCACCTGGAAAGCTGGGAGCTATTCAGAGATGTGCTTTTCCCTGAGGATGAGACCGGCATCCTCCAGGCATTGCAGCAGTTGGGTATCCACCTGGCAGCGCAGTAGAGGCGGCTTCCCTTACCAGCCTCCCAGATAAACACAAACCGCCCCTTATGCAGGTGCTTATGCCTGCAAAAGGGGCGGTTGCTTGATTTCAGTCGAGGTTATTCGGAGAAATTAACGTCCGCTGGCATACCGGGTTTGAGCTTGCCATCCGGGTCGTCCACCGTTAGCTGGATGGCGAAGACGATCGTGCGGCGGTCTTCCTGGGTCTGCACGTTGCGCGGCGTGTACTCGGCGCGGTCGGCGATGCGCGTCACCGAGGCCGTGAAAGCCTGCCCGGGGAAGGAATCCACCGTCACCTGGGCGCTGTCCCCCAGGCTGACCTGGCCGTAGCGATCTTCGGGGATGTAGACCGTCACCGTCAGGTGATCCAGCCGCGCCAGGGTCATGACGGCCACGCCGGGCGAGGCCACCTCGCCGGGCTGTACGTTGCGCACCATCACCTCGCCATCCACGGCAGCGCGCACGGTAAGCAGTTCGAGCTGCACGTCGATCAAATCCAGGGCCGCCTGCGCCTGGGCGATGGTTTTCTCGGCTTGCTTGAGGCTGCCCTGCGCCTGCGCCACAAGGGCTTCCACCTGGGCCGCATGCGCTTTGGCCTGGTCCAAACCGGCCTGCGCAACCTTGAGCTGCAAGGACTGCTCGCCAGTAAACAGGTTGTTCAGGTAATCCAGGGTCGTACGGTAGCGTTCCTGCGCCACTGCCAGGCGCGCCTTGGCCTCGACCACGTCATCGAAGGCCTGGCTGGAAAGCAGGGAGTTCAATTCTTTCTGAGCGCTGTCCAGCTCGGCTTTGGCCGTGTCGTACAGCGTCTTGAGAAAGTCTTCCAGCTTCTCCCTTTCTTCGGAGGCGTAATCGCGGTCTTTCAGATCCTTGGCGATCTTGAAGGCCGCCTGGGCCTTAGCCAGGCGATCCTCAGCCGCCTTCAGGTCGGCGTTGCTGGCGCTCTGCATCACTTTAGCGTAGTTAGCCTGCTCGGTTTGCAGAGCCTGCCCGGCGGACTCCAGCTCGGCGCGGGCCGCGGCGATTTCGGCATCCTTGTCGAAATACCAGGGCGGAGTTTTGAACTCGTTAGGCTGTTCGGCATCCCAGGCTTCGGCGCGCAGGGGCTGCTCCTGGGAGCGCGCCGCTTGCAGCTCGAGCTGGTACTGGGCGTTGGCCAGGTCTATCCCGGCCTGAGCCGCGCCTTGCTCGGCCTGGGCCAGCGCCAGGGCAGCCTGGGCGGCCTCCTGGGTAGCCTGGGCGGATTCATACGCGGCAGCGGCTTGTTTGCGCTGCGCCTCCAGCAGGCGGTCCTCCAGGCGGAAGAGCGCCTGCCCGGCCTGCACAGCATCGCCTTCGTCCACGTACACCTCGGCCACCCGCCCGGCCAGCTCGGGCGCGACGGTCACTTCAACCGTCTCCACCACGCCAGATGCGCTCAATCCAGCCTGCTTCTGCGCCCCCAGCGCAAGGCCCTGGCAGCCAGGGGCTGCCAGCAGCAGCAGGCCTGCGATCACGAAACCTAAAACTTTTTGCATCCGTTGCATTTCAGCCTCCAATACTCAAGTCTCGCCGGGTTTTCAGGGCCCGCGCCCCAACACCTAGCGCATACAAGCAATGAATACGTCCTCCAAAGATGGCTCGATCAAAGCCATGTGCTCCACCTCGATGCCAGCCTTGCGCAGCCGCTTCTCGATGGGCTTCATCAGCTCCCCAGCCTGTGACGCCACCACGTGCACCAGCGAGCCATACAGGGCTACCTCTTCGAAGGATAATTTCCCGGCCTGGTGAGCAGCGCGCAGCAGTTTGACGGTTTGCGACGGTTCGGAGGGAGCGATCTCCAGCACCTGTCCGTGCATGAACTGCTGCTTGATCTCCTGCGGTGAACCCTGGGCGATCAATTTGCCGCGCTGGATGAAAGCCAGGCGGTGGCAGTGTTCGGCCTCGTCCATGTAATGGGTGGTCACGAAGATGGTGATGCCCTGCGCCGCCAGGTCGTAAAGCAAATCCCAAAACACCCGCCGGGAAGCCGGGTCCACGCCTGCCGTGGGCTCGTCCAGGAAAACGATCTGCGGGCGGTGCAGGATGGCCGCGCCCAGGGCCAGGCGCTGGCGCAATCCGCCCGCCAGGTCACGCGTGCGTTCGCGCTCCCGTCCCTGCAGGCCGGCCATGAGCAGCGCACTGTGAACCCGCTCTTCCAACAGAGCATTGCGCAAGCCATAGGCCCTGCCGTAGAAATGCAGATTCTGCAAGACGGTCAGGTCGTTATACAGGCTGAAGCGCTGCGACATGTACCCGATGTGCGGTCGTATCTGGGCCGCTTTCTCGCTCACCTGCAAGCCGAGCACTTCCACGCTGCCCTGCGTGGGCCGCAGCAGGCCCAACATCATGCGAATGGTGGTGGTTTTACCGGAGCCATTCGGCCCCAGGAAACCGAAAATCTCGCCCCGCCGCACTTCGAAATCGATGCCGTCCACGGCAGTAAAAGCCCCAAAGCGCTTGACCAGGCCGCTGGCCAGGATAGCTGTATTATTTGCTTCTGCTATATGATCCATCCCGCACCTCAGTTCAGCGCCCGGCGCACGAAGATCAAAGAAAATGCGCCGATCACCACGCCCAGCCCGGCCAGGGGCAGTAAGCTGGGCCACAACACCTCCAACCCGGCGCCTTTGAGCATCACGCCGCGCAGGATGTTCAACCAGTGATGGGCGGGGATGAATTGAGCGATGGCTTGCAAAACCGGCGGCATCGACTCGACCGGCGCAGCGTAGCCGGTGAACATGAAATCCAGCATGCCGATCACCATCACCAGCAGAAAAGCCTGGTGCTGCGTGCGCGAGGTCACCGAAATGACCATACCCTTGGAAAGCTCGACCAGCAGATAGCCGAAGGCCAGCAGCAACAGCAGGGGCAGCGAGCCGCGCACCGGCACCCCAAAGGCAAAATGCACCACGCCCAGCATCAGCAAAAAGTCGCAGAAGCCGATCAGAACGACCGGGATGCACTTGCCCAGGATGATCTCGAAGGAGGAATAGGGCATCACCAACAACTGTTCGAGCGTGCCCAACTCGCGCTCACGCGAGAAAGACAACGCCGCAAAGAGCAGGATGGTAAACTCCAGCATCAGGCCCAGTTCGGCCGGCGTGGTGTAGAGCGCTTCGCTCAGGGCTTCGTTGTACCACACCCGCAGGCTGGGGTTGAAGCCCTCGAAAGCATCGGCCGATACACCCATGCGCTGCAAGACCAGCCGCTCGCCCAGGTCGCGCGTTACCCCTTCGATCGCCCGCAGGGCCGCCGTAGCGGGGGTGGTTTCAGCCCCGTTCAACAGCACTTGCAGGGTCGGCCGCCCGTCGATGGCTGCTAACTGCTCGGAATAATCGGGCGGGATAACCAGCGCGGCGTTGATCTTGCCGCGGTCCATCGACTGCTGGATTTCTTCCATATCGGCCGCCTGGCCTTGCAAATTGAAGGTGCCGGTGTTTTCCAGGGAGAGCACCAGCGCCCGGCTGGCGGCGCTCTGGTCGTGATCGAGCACCATCAACGGCAGGTTGGTGATCGGACGGGAAGTGGCCCAGCCGACCAGCAGCAGTTCCATGGCGCCGCCCAGGATCATGAAGGCCGGCATCCACCAGTCGTTGCGCAGGTGAATGAATTCTTTGACAGATAAAGCCCATACGCGTGAAAGTATTTTCATCGTCGCTCAACCCAGTTTCTTGCGGAAGAACAAAGCCGCCACACCGGTAAACACCAGGCCCAGCACCATCATCATCACGCCGTAAGGCCAGAGTACATCCAACCCAACACCCGGCAGGAAAATGCCGCGCGTGACGCTGGCGTAATGCGTGCCCGGCAAGAACATGGCTTCCATGCGCATCTCCTCGGGCATCGCCGCCAGCGGGAAGAAAATGCCGGTCAGGAAAAAGCCGGGGAAAAGCACGACCAGGAAAGAGAGCGCCAGGGCCGCCGGTTGCGTGCGCATGAACGTGCCCACCACCAGGCCCATGCTCAAAATAGCAAACAAGAAGATCGCCGAAAGGAACAGGTACAGGCCGAAATTCCCGTTGAACGGCACGTGGAACCAGGCCAGCGCCAACAGCGGCATCAGCAGGATATCCAGCATGCCAATCACCAGGTAAGGCAGCACCTTGCCCAACAGCAGTTCAACGCGCCGCACCGGCGTGGCGATAATTTGCTCCAGGGTGCCGTGCTCGCGCTCGCGCGCCAGCGTCAGCGCTACCGACATGGCCGGAAGTCCCAACACCAGCGAGATCAGGCCCGGGATGATGCTAACTTTAGGCTCCAGGCTGGGGTTGTACCAGGTGCGCACGCGCAGGTCGATCGGCTGCAAGGCTTCCCCGGAAAGGCCCAGGGCCTGCATCTGCCCCCCCAGGGCCGAGTTGATGAACTCTTCGGCGCGCCAGCCAATGTGATCCAGGGCAAACGCGCCGCCCTCCGGCTCGGTGCCGTCGATGATGATCTGCATGGGCATGCCCTGCAAGGCCAGCAGTTGGTTGCTGAAGTCCGGGGAGATGACGATCACCGCTTTGACCTGGCCGCGCGCCAGCATGCTTTCGACTTCCTGCATCGAGTCCACCTGGGCGTAGAGGTCCAGGTCTTCGCCGGCGGTGATCTGCTGCACGAAAGCCCGCGAGGTCTGGCTGCGGTCGTAATCCAGCACGGCGATCGGCACGTGCTTGAGGTCTACCGTCAAAGCGTAGGCCATCATCAACAACAAAGCGATTGGGCTGAACACAACCAACACGAAAGTACCGCGGTCGCGCAGAATGTGTTGGATTTCTTTGCGGGTCACAGCCCACAGGTGACGCATGGACACGTTACGCCTCGATTCCCTTGATCCACGAGATGAAAGCCTCTTCCATGCGCAGCGGGGCCTGGCGCAGCCCCTGGCAGGCCAGGTGGTTCGCTTTCAACACGGCCTTGATCTCCGGCATGCGCTTCTCGGCTGAGTCGACCAGCAGGTGCAGCATCTCGCCGTAAGTTTGCACTTCCAGCACGCCCGGCAAATCTTGCAGCAGTCGACGCGCCGCCTGCCAATCGTCCGGGCGCAGTTCGACCAGCTCGCCCTGCACGTTGGCGCGCATCTCCTGCGGCGAAGCGCAAACCATCAGCCGCCCGGCGTACATCAAGCCTACCCGTGAACAGCGGTCGGCTTCGTCCATGTAAGGCGTGCTGACCAGGATGGTGCTGCCCTGTAAGTGCAGCTCCGTCAGGATATCCCAAAACTCGCGGCGCGAGATCGGGTCGACCCCGGTGGTCGGCTCATCCAGCAGCAGGATATCCGGCTCGTGGAGCAAGGTGCAGGCCAGGGCCAGCTTCTTCTGCATGCCTCCAGAAAGATGCGCGGCGCGGCGATCCTTGAATTCTGTCAGGCCAGCGAAGGCCAGCAGGCGCGGCATGCGCTCTTTCAAGGCCGCACTTTCCACATCGTAGAGGTCAGCGAAGAAGCGCAGGTTCTCTACCACGGAAAGCTCGCCATACAGGCTGAACTGCTGGGCCATGTAGCCAATGCGCCCTTTGACGGCTTCTGCCTGGTGCGCCAGGTTATAACCAGCCACCGTGGCCGAGCCGTCGCTGATATCCAGCAGGCCCGCCAGCAAGCGCAGCACCGTGGTTTTGCCCGCCCCATCTGGGCCCACCAGGCCAAATAGCTCGCCCGCTTGGACCTTCAGGCTGAGACCGTCCACGGCGCGCGTCTTGCGAAAGTCGCGCCTCAGTCCTTCGGTTTCGATCACCCAGGCCGGCGTTTGCATGCTTCAGGCTGCCTGTATCAACCCTTCTTCGCCCGGCGCACGACCCACAGGACGATCAGTGCGCCCAGGGCGGGTTCGAGGGCTACACCCAGGTATTTCAAATTATCACTAAAACCCATGGCGGGAATCACGTACCAATCGATCAACCCGATCACTACCGCAGAAATGATGGCGATGGCATAGTCGCCGCCCACGCCATACGGGCGCTCTCCCTTCCAGATCACTCCGGCCAGGACACCCATCAGGGCGCCGACCACCATCATCGCCACCACCAGAATAAGGATTTCCATGCGCTTCTCCTTTGCTGAACGAAAGACCCAGAATAAACTGACTGGTCAGTCTATATCAATCATACCTCGAAAACCACGTCTGTCAAGGGTTGGGGGTGACTTTTCGGGAGCAATCTCCAGGCTGGTCTATCCGCAGGCGCCGCTGTCCCACCTGTTCCCAATCCAGGCAAACATCTCCCCCACATTCACACCGGTCAGGAGTAGAATCGGGTCTATCTGGTACAATACAACCCAGTTTTCAAGCAGAAAGGATCACGTTTCAATGACCACCATGCAGTCTTCTAGCCCCATACAGCAACTGCACGCCCTGGGGCAGTCTATCTGGTACGACAACATCGAGCGGCGCCTGCTGCTCAACGGCGGGCTGGCCAGGCTGGTAGCAGACGGCGACATCCGCGGCCTGACCTCTAACCCCAGCATTTTCCACAACGCCATCGCCCGCTCGCAAGATTACGATAACGAGCTGCGCCAGTTGGCGGCTGGCGGGTGTTCAGCGGAAGAAATCTACGAGGCCCTGGCGATCGCCGACATCCAGGCCGCGGCAGACCTGCTCCGCCCGCTGTATGATCAGACCCAGGGGGCGGACGGCTATGTCAGTCTGGAGGTCAGCCCCTACCTGGCGCACGACGCAGATGGCACGCTGCAGGCTGCCAAACGCCTGTGGCAGGCCGTGGCGCGTCCCAACCTGATGATCAAGATTCCCGCTACGTTGGAAGGACTGGGAGCCATCCGCGCCGCTATTGCCAGCGACCTGAACGTCAACGTGACGCTGATCTTCTCGATCTCGCGCTATCGCAAAGTCATGGACGCTTACCTCTCCGGCCTGGAAGACCGCCTGGCGCAGGGAAAAGCCTTGGATGGCATTGCCTCGGTGGCATCCTTCTTCCTGTCGCGCATCGACACCAAGGTGGACAAGCGCCTGGATGCGCTGGCCGCGGCGCAGCCGCAGAAGGCCGAACAGGCGGCCGGGCTGCACGGCAAGCTGGCCATCGCCAGCGCCCGGGCTGCCTACGCCGCTTTCCGGGAAACCTTCGGCGGCCCGCGCTTCGCCCGCCTGTCAGCCGCCGGAGCCCGCCTGCAGCGCCCGCTGTGGGCTTCCACCAGCACCAAGAACCCTGCCTACCCCGACACGCTTTACATAGACAACCTGATCGGCCCCGACACGGTCAACACCCTGCCCCCGGTGGCCCTGGATGCCTTCCGGGATCACGGCAAAGCCGCGCTCTCGATCGACATCGATCTGGCAGGGACGCAAGCCGCCATAGAAGACCTGGGCGCCTTGGGAATCTCGCTGGATGAAGTCACCGCAGAGCTGGAAGCCGAAGGCGTGCAGGCTTTCGCCCAGGCTTACACGGACTTGCTGAAAGCCATTACGCTCAAAATGGAAAAATGATCGGGTTGGCGCGCATTTCGCCCAACCAACCACGGGAGACAATTCGGTGAACCGCCGCAATTTCATCAAAGTCATCCTGGCCTCATCGGCCGGACTGGTCCTAGCCGGTTGTAAGCGGCTGGCCAAATCTTTGCAACCCAGTAAAACCAATCCCCAAAGTACACCCGCACCGGCTGGTGATATGGATATCTATCTCGATCCCGATCGCCCCATCGCAGAGCGCGTCGACGACCTGGTCGCCCGCATGACTCTGGAAGAAAAAGTCGCCCAGATGGGCAATGAAGCCCCAGCGATCCAGCGCCTGGGGATCCCCCAATACAACTGGTGGAACGAGGCCCTGCATGGCGTGGCGCGCGCCGGCCTGGCAACCGTCTTTCCGCAGGTGATCGGGTTAGCCAGCACCTGGAATGCCGAACTGATCCAGCGCGTGGCCGAGGTGATATCGGACGAAGGCCGCGCCAAGTATCACGAAGCGCTTCGCCAGGGCGTGCGCGACCTTTACACCGGCCTGACTTTCTGGTGCCCCAACGTCAATATCTTCCGCGACCCGCGCTGGGGGCGCGGGCAGGAGACCTACGGCGAGGATCCTTACCTGACCTCGCGCCTGGCCGTAAATTTCATCCAGGGCCTGCAAGGCGATGACCCCAGGTACCTGAAAACCGTGGCGACGCCCAAGCACTTCGCCGTGCACAGCGGCCCAGAAAAACAGCGCCACTCCTTCGATGCCATCGTCTCCCAGCAGGACCTGCACATGACCTACCTGCCGGCCTTCAAAACCTGCATCATGGAAGGTAAAGCGGCTTCCATCATGGGCGCCTACAACCGCGTGAATGGCGAAGCCTGCTGCGCCAGCCCCACCCTGCTCCAAAAGATCTTGCGAGACGAATGGGGCTTCGAGGGCTTCGTCGTCTCGGACTGCGGCGCAATCGACGATATCTACAACAACCATATGCTGGTCAAGACCCCTGCCGAGGCGGCCGCCCTGGCGGTCAAAAACGGCTGCGACCTGGAGTGCGGCTGCACCTACGGCATCCCCTGCGATTACGGCTGGCTCAACAAAGCTGTGGAACAGGGGCTGCTCAGCGAAGAGGATATCGACCGAGCTGTCAAGCGCCTGTTCACGGCGCGCTTCCGCCTGGGGATGTTCGACCCGCAGGAACAGGTCGCCTATGCGCAAATCCCCATCAGCGTGGTCGATTCTCCCGAACACCAGCAACTGGCGCTGGAAACCGCCCGCCAATCGCTCGTCTTGCTGAAAAACGAGGGCGGCCTCTTGCCATTGGATCCCCAGGCGACCCAATCGATAGCAGTCATCGGCCCCAACGCCAACGAAACCCTGGTGTTGAGCGGAAACTATTACGGCATCGCCTCCGCGCCTGTGTCTGTCCTGGCCGGTATCCGGGCATTGGTCCCTGCGGGAACTGAGATCTATTACGCCCGCGGTTGTGATATTGCCGGCCTGTCAACCAGCGGCTTCGAAGAGGCCATCCAGGCCGCGCAGAAATCGCAGGTCGCCGTGCTGGTCATGGGCCTCTCCCAACAACTGGAGGGCGAAGAAAAACAGCAGGAAGGCAATCCACCGGGCGTCTTCAGCCAGGGCGACCGCCTCAACCTGGATCTGCCCCCCATCCAGGGTAAGCTGCTGCAAGCCATCCACGAAACCGGCGTCCCGCTGGTGCTGGTGCTGATCAACGGCAGTGCTTTGTCGATCAACTGGGCCAGCGAGAACGTCCCTGCCATCCTGGAGGCCTGGTACCCGGGCCAGGCTGGCGGCACGGCGGTGGCCGAGGCGCTCTTTGGGTTGGCCAACCCGGGCGGGCGCCTGCCGGTCACTTTCTATAAATCTAGCAAAGATTTACCTGCCTTTGACGATTACAGCATGGAAAACCACACCTACCGCTATTTCAAGGGCGAGCCGCTCTACGCTTTCGGTTTTGGCTTGAGCTACACCAGCTTTGCCTACCGGGACCTGCGCATCCAACCGGAAAGCGTCAAGGCCGGGGAAACTGTCACCGTCCAGGTGCAGGTCGAAAACACAGGGGGACGCCCCGGCGACGAAGTGGCGCAGCTTTACATCAAGGATGTAGCCGCCTCATCCCCGGTGCCACAGCTCCAGTTGCAAGGTTTCACCCGCCTGCACCTGGAACCAGGTGAGAAGCAGCAGCTTGAATTCTCCATCGGCCCCGACCAGATGGCTTACGCAACCGAGGATGGCAAGTGGGCCCTGGAACCCGGCGAATTCAAAATCTGGGTGGGAGGCCAGCAGCCCAACTTGAACCTCGAAGTTCAAGCGGCGAACATCCTGGAAGGGCAGTTTACCCTGCAAGCCTGAGCACTCCTTATGGCTGCCAGGCACAGGTAAAATCGACCCATTTCGTATGCAAGCAACTCGAAACCCGATCGCCTGGCGCATGCTCCTGGCCTGCCTCATCGGACTGGTAAGCGGCGGGCTGTGCTGCCTGAACCTGGCGCGGCGCGAGCAACTGGCAGCAGACTTTACCTGGCCCTGGCGCGCCGCCAACTTCCTGCTGGAAGGCAAGAACCCTTACATCGAGATCCAACCCGAGGGGGACTATCCTTTCCAGACGTATTTCTATTATCCTTTGCCCGCCGCCCTGGCGGCGCTGCCATTCGCCGGGCTGCCTGCCTACCTGGCCGGGGCGCTGTTCTTCGGCCTGAGTTCCGGGCTGCTGGCCTGGGCGCTGCTGCAAGATGGCTGGCAGCGCCTGCCCCTGTTCCTGAGCGCGCCGTACGTGGTGGCGGCTGCCACCGCCCAATGGACCCCGTTGATCGTCGCCGCCGGCCTGCTGCCGGCCATGAACTGGCTGCTGGCCTGCAAACCCAACCTGGGCCTGGCCCTGTTCATCTACAAACCGAATAAACTGGGCCTGGCGCTCGGCCTGGTGTTCGTGGCGCTCAGCCTGGCCTGCCTGCCCTCCTGGCCCTGGGACTGGCTGGCCGTTACAAAGCAGTTGGCCGGTCACCCGCCGCCCTTCCTGGTGCTGCCCCTGGGCCCGCTGCTGCTCCTGGCCGCGCTGCGCTGGCGCAAAGCCGGCGCCCGCCTGCTGCTGGGCCTGTCCCTTTTGCCTCAACTGTTGTTCTTCTACGACCAACTGCCGCTGTGGCTGCTCCCGCGCAGCTTCAGGGCCGGCCTGGCCTACTCCGCCCTGAGCTGGCTGGCCTACTTCGCCTGGCGCTGGCAGGGCATCGATCCCCATACCGGCGAGATCCTGCTACAGCCCGTCCAGTATATCCTGGCTTTGGTTTATCTCCCCGCCCTGCTCATGCTGCTGTGGCCCGAGGGGAAGAAATGCAGGTGGTGGCGAAATTTTTAATCTGTCTTGACGTTCTTTTGACACTCGTGTAGTATCCTGAGGGAGAGAAAACGAAAGGAGAAAAATAATGAATCAAAAACTTACCCGGATAATGAGCATCCTCCTGGCGCTGGCTCTGGCCAGCATGGCCTGCAAGCTGTTCTCCCAGGCAGAAGAGACCACGGCGCCCTTGCCGCCTACCAGCACGCCTGTAGCGCAGGCTGCCACCGCCATCCCACCCACAGCAGCGGCCGTCCCCGCTACAGAAACGCCGCTGCCGCCAACCACCGGCATCGACCCGGGCTGGTATATGTACACCAACGGCAACCACGTCAACGAAATTGCCGTGTACGGCGGCAAGCTGTGGGCCGCCACCGGCGGCGGTATCGTGGTTTGGGACCTGGCCAGCGGCGAGGCGCTCAAATACACCGTCCTGGATGGGCTGCCGGTTAACAATATGGAGGCCGTGACGGCCTGCCCCATCCCCGAGATGCGCATCATCTTCGGCCACGAGGCTGGCCTGACGCTCATCGACCCGGCTACAGACGATGTAGAACATTGGAACACCAAGAACAGCGGCATGTCGAAAACCAGCGTCAACACCCTGGACTGCGACGTTGACACCCAGACCCTGATGATCGGCTACACCTTTGGCCTGGAGGTGCTCTCGGCCTCCAACGGAGAATGGAAACTCTACGATAAGCAGGATGGCCTGGTCACCGATTGGGTCGGGCAGGCCGCCGTGATCGGCTCCGACATCTGGGTGGTCTCCTCCTTCGGCGAATCCGTGATCCACGAAGACGGCACGGTCACGGGCTATTCCGAGAAACTGGAAAACATCCCGGATGAGAACATTTCCGGGGTCGCCGTGGACGCCAACGGCGATATCTGGCTGGCAGCCTTCGACGGGCTGTTGAAATACAGCGATGGGGATTTCAAGCTGTATAACTCCGACAACACCGAGAAATTCCCCTACCTGGACGCTTTCACCGGCATCGCCGCCGCCCCAGACGGCAGCGTGTGGGTGGGCAACACCTTCGGCACGCTCTGCCAGTTCGACCCGGTGAGCGAACGCTGCCTGGCGATCTATGAGAACGAACCCGGCATGGTCGGCGACCTGGACGATTTGATCCTGGACGAAGACGGCAACCTGTACTACTGCGACGACAACGAGGGCATCAGCCGCTTCGATGGCAGCAGTTGGCAGGCTTACACCCTGGAAGAGCTGCCCCCCAGCAACAAGTACCGGGTCATCTCCATGACCGAGGACGGCACGATCATGGTCGGCGGCGACTGGGGGTTGTGGCAGTTCGCTTCCGACGAAGTCGACCAGCCCTGGAAAGAAATCGATGTGCAGCAGAACTTCGTTTACTCCTTCTTCCCAACGCCCGAAGGCATGTGGGTCGGCCACACCGGGGGCGGCAGCTTCCTCGAGTACAGCAGCGGGATGTGGAAGCAGGTCTCGACCGGCGATCCCGGCCAGGGCATCAAGGGCAGCCCGCAGGCGATCACGGTGGATGGCGCCGGCAAAGTCTGGTTCGGCACTTCCTCGGGCCTGACGGTCTGGGATGGGAGCAGCTTCACGTACTACGACCTGCTCAACGAACAGGAAAAAGCCGACAACCGCTCGCCGCGCGGCGTGAATGCACTGCTGTACGATGGCAGCAGCGTGTGGGTCGGCGCTTATTCGGCCCTGTTCCGCTTCGACGCGGATGGCAATATGACCCGCTGGAGCGAGGAATTCAAGAGCCTGCTCTCGCTCTCCTCGCCCTCCACTTACGCCATCGCCCAGGACCAGGATGGCAGCCTGCTGCTGGGCATGGATCGCAAGCTGGTGCGCTACCAGGACGAGCAGTTCACCGAAATCTTCGAGGCCGAAAGCTCGATCAAGACCATCGTGGTGGACCCCAGTGGAGACTACTGGCTTGGCAGCAGCGACAACGGCATCTACGCCTACAGCGAGGGCCAATGGAGCAACCTGACCACCGCCGATGGCCTGCCCTCCAGCCATTTCGACATCTCCCAGAGCATCCTGGTGGACAACCTGGGCACGCTGTGGCTCGCCGGCGAGGAAGGCGGCCTGGCGCGCTACGTGCCCTGATCGCCCCCCGCCGCTGACAACCGCCGCCCTGGGCGCAATCCGCTCAGGGCGGCGGAGTCCCTATGGAAAAGCGTCCTGTTCGGGGCAATTCAGGGTAGAATCGAATGCGCTGCGTGGTTGACAGGATCAGGACAGATGGGAAGGGCTTGCCAATGAAACAGGCTGTATTAGATCGCATCCGCGTCATCAACAAATACGTGACCAATAAGGCAATGATTCACATCTGCGGGAAAAGCTTCGGCCACTTTGCCATCTTGAGCCACGTGGGTCGCAAAAGCGGCAGGCTTTACTACATTCCCATCATTGCCGAGCCATTTCAGGACGGTTTCGTCATCGCCCTGACCTACGGCAAGAAGGTCGACTGGTATGAAAACGTCCGGGCCAAAGGGAGCTGCTCGCTGCGCTGGAAGAACCAGGATTATCACCTGGCCAACCCTGAATTCATCGATCAGGAAATCGGGTTGATGGCCTTCCCGGCGGCAATGCGATCCCCTTTGCGAATAATGGGAATCCAGTATTTCTTGAAATTAGAGCCTCAGGAATAGAGACGTGTCAATCAAAAAACTATTACCGGAAAAAGATACCATTGATAAACTTGGCTGGTGGCTGGAAAAACGTGAAGACATAAAACAACGCTTCATGGATAATATCGGCGCGCCAGCTTTCCCCAGGAATACGCGCTCGATTGAAACGGTGGAGACCATCGAATGTGATCACTACGTGAGGCGCAAGTTACGCTATGTAGTTGGCGATCAGGAAGAAATCCATGCCTATCTTCTAATTCCAAATGGGATCAGGGAATGCTCTCCTGGAATTGCTGCCTTGCATCAAACCAACGATTTTGGGAAGGATGAAGTCGCAGGTTTACAGGGAAGCAAAAGTTACGCCTATGGGCATGAACTGGCCATGCGTGGCTATGTTGTACTCGCTCCTGATTACCTTACTTTCGGAGAAAGAGTATTTCCTGGGAAAGAAGATGGCGACTCAGCGCCATTCTATGAGAAGTATCCAAAATGGTCGATGGTGGGGAAAGATATCGAGGATTCAATGTCCGCCATTGATGTGTTATGTACGCTCGATTTCGTCGAGAAAAACAAAATCGGCGTCATAGGGCACTCACATGGGGGCAGCAATGCAATATTTGCGATGGCCCTGGATGAACGCATCTCGGTTGGCGTCAGCAATTGCGGGATGTCGATCATCTCTGAAGAGGAAAAATGTCTGGAATGGTCAGCAGAAGATGGATATATCTATTTTCCAAAACTCAGGCAATATCTGCTTGAGAAAAAGGAGCTGCCATTCGACCTCAACGAGGTGGCTGCACTGATTGCGCCCAGGCCCTGGTGCAACATATCTGCATATTACGATCGAACGCTGGGAAATCAAGAATTCCTCGCACAGGTTGGGATTCAATTCAATCAAGTCTATCAACTATTTGGTCAGCAAAACCATTTCTGTTATTGCATGCACGGGAACGATCATTCCTTTCCGAAATTCGCCAGAAGTTTAGCCTATGACTGGCTGGATAGATTTTTGAAAGGGGTCTGAAAGCAAGTTATTCGAACAAGGAGCAATGCGATGATCCATCGTGAGAACCGGACAGACTGGATCAAGGCTTTCTATGCATCTGCTGTCGAATGGTGGGGTGAAAGCTGGTACGACGGCGAAAACCTCAAAGCCAGGTTGCAGATCATCCAGCAATATGGCAGCCAGGAGGATCAGCGCATCCTGGAGCTAGGGGCCGGCACCGGAGAAACGGCTGCCTATCTCTGTGAGCATGGCTATTCCGTGGTTGCCGTGGATATTTGCAGAAAAAACGTCGAGTTGATCAACGCCATGCGCGCGAAAAGGCCCTCGCTCAGCGCCATCGAAGGCGATTTTCTCAGCGTTGCCATCCCGGGACGCTTCCCGATCGTCTGCATGTTCGAGACCTTCGGCCTGGGCAGCGACAGGAACCAAAGGAAGCTGTTAGAGCGCGTATATCGCGACTGGCTGGAAGACAACGGCGTTTTCATCCTGGATGTGTACCACCCCTGCGGCCCCATCAAAGCCGCCGGCACACAACGGAGCCTGGACCGCTTAGCGCACGTCCCTGGTTCTGTAGATATGACCGAATACAGCCTCTACGATGGGGTCAAAAATCGCTGGATCGACATTTGGGAACCGGTCAATGACAAAGCCAGCGCCCGGGTTCAATCCATCCGCTGCTATACACCCGCTGACCTGCTCCTACTGCTCGATGGGACCGGCTTCGTTGTGCAAAAGATGCTCTACAAAGGCCAGGCCATCGATTTCGAGAACGCTGAAATCAAGACCGAGAATGTATTCGAAGATTCCGAAAGGAACTACGCCTACACCGTGATTTTGGAAAAGAAATGAACGTAAACAAGAGAGGAAGAATGAGCAGTCAACCGAGAACAATCACCCCTCGTGTTATCGTGCAAATGTTGTTTTTCATCCTGGTCATCCCGCTCCTGCCGCTGTTGGTCTCCTGGCATTGGGATTGGTGGGAGGCCTGGGTATTGGCCGGCATCTACATCCTGGGCTTCATCGTCAGCCGGGCGCTGGCGGCGCGCCGCCATCCGGACCTGATCGCCGAGCGCGCCCGCATGATGCAGCACGAGGATACCAAAACCTGGGATAAAATCCTGGCGCCCCTGGTGGGGCTGGGCGGCGGCCTGGTGCTGCTGGTCGCCGGGCTGGATGCCCTGTTCGGCTGGTCGCCGGGCTTCAGCCTGCCGGTGGAAGTCCTGGCGCTGGTGATCCTGTTAGCTGGCTACCTGCTGGGGTCGTATGCCCTGATCGAAAACCGCTTCTTCTCGGGCGTGATGCGCATCCAGTCCGAGCGCGGCCAGCAGGTCGTATCCAGCGGCCCTTATGGCTGGGTGCGGCATCCCGGCTACGCCGGGGCGCTGTGGTCCTACCTGGCGACGCCGCTTCTCTTAGATTCTGCCTGGGCTTTCCTGCCAGCCATCTTTCTCACTGTTGCCCTGGTCATTCGCACCTATTTGGAAGACAATACCTTGCAGGAGGAACTGCCCGGCTACCGCGATTACGCCCGGCAGGTGCGTTATCGCCTGATCCCAGGGCTGTGGTGATGTTCAAGGAGGCGAGAAAATGGAATGGAAAATAAAACACATCTTCAACTTCACGGAGGGCAAATCTTGGGAACAAGGCTTCGTGAAGTTCGGTTTTCACGGCAGGCAGGGCGCACGCTATTTCCTCGACTATAACGAGCACTGGCTGGGCTGCATCACCGCCGGGGATGAATTCATCTGGACGGCCGGTGCAATCGACAAGGGGCTGAGCCGCAATCACATCCCTTTCGAGCCGAAATACCCCCACTACATCACCGAACTGCCGGATGGTGCGCTGCTGGTCTCCAGCAATGGCACCAATGAGATCTTCAAAATCTGGCCTGATCGAAAATCCGTTGAACTGTTCATCGATACCGGCCAGGTTGGCCTGAAAGATATCGGCAACTGTGTCTATGACGAGCAGGGCCATATCTGGGTGAACGAGATCGAGGGCTGCCGGGTGTGGAAATTCAACCTGGACGGCCAGCCGGTTTTGACCCTGGGAAGCGGACAGCCGGGGTTCCAGGCAGGGACTGTGCCCTTCGAGGCGGTGCAATTCAACTGGATCTACGACCTGCGCCTGGGGCCTGATGGCAACCTGTACGTGCTGGACAGCAAGAACTTCAGCGTGCGGCGGATCAATGTTTCTCAAAACACAGTCTCTACTATCCTTGGTACGGGGAAACCGGGATACCCGCCAGACGGGGAACCTGCGCTGACTGCTTCCTTGGGAAGCGACCCGAGCGAGCATTTCGACGGGCCTTTCTCGCTGTCGCTGGATGAAGCCGGGAACATCTTCATCGGCGATACCTACAATCACGTGCTGCGCATGGTGGATCACGCCAACCAGCGGATTGCCACCATCGCCGGGAAACACGACGCCGAACCCGGTAAAAGGAACGACCCCCTGGAAAGCGACCCGCTCGAACTGAACCTCCCCAAGATCTGCAGCCTGGATTACTACGGCGGCTGCCTGTTTATCCCCGATTGGAGCGACGATTTGATCGTATTGGAGAAGAAGCCTTGACGCCCGCGCTGCCCGAGGCTGACAAAGGGCTATGGTAGGCTATTCTTGGGCGAAGGGTACGCCAGACCACCTGCAAATGATCTTTCATGGCATCGGTGTTCCCAAGACCACAACCAAGGGTGGGCCGCCATTCTCTATACGAGCCCTGAGGTGCTCAGAACTTGCAATCCCACCGGATTTGCGCCCATATATGATTTCTTGAATTTCGACAGGGAATAAAGTTTCTATATCTTTTGGGTAATCTTCGCCAGATCGAGGAATAACGACATCCTCGATCGCGCCATCTTCGCTCAGATAAATCACGGCTGGTACACTCATTGCAGTTTGTCTTGGCCCGGTGGCCTGGCACAGGGTATATACATACACTTCATTACCTGATGTCCCCAAAATGGCACACTCGCACAGTCCGTCCATCTTAATAGTCGCTTTTAGTAAGGCTGCTTCATAAAGCTGCCATCGAGGAATATCTGTAAGTGTAGGGTGAGTTGTTGCGATCGGGGTCGGAACGCTATTCCCTGTCTGGCAACTACATAGACTGGCCAACAGGAAAACAAGTATCATTATTTTTGTCTTCACATGCATTCTTCCTTTTGGAATAAAAGTTATAATACCACCATTGACTCCAATTGGTCGGATCGGGCCAGAAATAACCCAATGAACGATGACATCAGCGATATAGCTGCCTATTACAACAACAACTTGCAAAGGGAACACGAGCGCCTAGAACGGCGCCAGCTCGAGTATGATCTCACCTGGCGCTATTTGAACCGGTACCTCCCCCGGTGCGGGTCGATCCTGGAAATTGGCGCGGCCACCGGGAGATACACGCTGGAGCTGGCCAGGCGGGGCTATACGCTCACGGCGGTGGACCTGTCGGCGGCGCTGCTGGAGCAGTGCCGGCAGCGCATCGCCAGCGCCGGGCTGGAGAAGCAGGTACGTTTCGTCGTGGCCGACGCGCGTGATCTCGGCCAAGTGACCGAAAGAGGCTTCGATGCCATCCTGCTGATGGGCCCGCTCTATCACCTGGTCGAAGAAGCCGACCGCAAAGCGGTGCTGCAAGCCGTGTACAACCGCTTGCGACCGGGCGGCATGCTGTTCTCGGCCTTCATCAGCCGCTTCGGGGTCTTGGGCGACCTGCTCAAAAACATCCCCGACTGGATCGAAGATCAAACCGAAGTGCGCTCCTTCCTGGCCCGGGGCAAGCGCCCGGACGAGTACCCCCGCGGCGGCTTCCGCGGCTACTTCGCGCAGGTATCCGAGATCGCCCCGCTGCACGAAAGCATTGGCTTCGAAACCATCACCGTCGCCGGGGTCGAGCCGGCCATCTCAGCCGACGATGAGAGCTATAACAACCTCCAGGGCAAGCAGCGCCAGTTGTGGTTGGATGTGTTGTTCGAGATCAGCATGGAACCGTCGATTATCGCTGCATCCAGGCATCTCCTCTACATAGGCAGAAAAAGGTAATGCAAGCGAATGATAAAACAGAGAACATCTGAATGCAAAACAAACCCTTGGTATTTCGATGTTTCGAGTTAGCCGGGTGATTTGGTAAAAGCTGCCTGGCATTGCGAGCAGACATCTGAATGAATTTCAGATACCAGGTGTGTATAGGTGCAGATCAGCGATAAAATGGAAATCTCTGATGTTCAAAGTGTAAAGAGGTAATTTGTGCTGGAGCGCTGTGGCAGCAATCAGCGCATCTGGGATGTTGAGGCCATGACTCAAGGCGTAAGTTTCCAACAACCTCAAGAATGCATCGGAAACATCTTCATCGATTGGCAATTGCCGCAACAACGATAAATGCTTTATGATCCTGCGCATCTCGTGCTTGTCTTTGGCGCCGAAATACAATTCTCCCGCTGTGACCACGCTAATCGCGATTTCAGGCAGCCCAATCATACGCAAAGCGTCTACAACATCAGGCGTACCCTTGTAGAACTCAATCAAGATGTTGGTATCACAGAGAATCATGCACGCCCCGGCCAGGCCTTCTGCCTTAATGTATCCAGAGTAATTTCGCGCTCAGCCCACAAACCTGCCAGGGCGAAAAATCCCGATACGGCATCACCACTTTCCGATTCGACAGCCGCCAGATCCTCGCTAGATACACTCTCGACAAAATCCAGCGCTCTGAGAAATTGCTTGAGCAAATCAGCCTTTTGCCGGTCTTTCACCCGGATCAAGATTTTCTCCATGCAACACCTCTAATCACCGCTGATATAACCGTGATAAACGATTGTTACCGTTATTCTAACACAGTCAGGGCTGGCATTTGACAGTAATGGCGAATCTCTTGTGAGTGTGCATGGCTGATTAGCGAATTGATTCCAAAAACCTGCCTAATGCGTCCCCAGCGTGCCGCGCTGGCGCACACTCCGCTCCAGGCGGCGGAAGACGTAAGCACCCACGAAGAGCATCACGAACATGAAGACCACCAGCAGGCCGATCTCGTAGCCGATGGGCAGCAAGGTGCGCGTGTCCAGCAGCCAGCCGCGCACGGCGTCGAAGCCGTAGGTGAGCGGGATAGACAGCGCCACCGGCAGCAGCCAGCGCGGCAGCGCCCGCACCGGGAACTGCCCGCCGGAGAGCATGGTCACCAGGAAGCTGCTCATATCCACCAGCATGTTGGCGTCGCGCAGGATCAGCACCAGCGAGGCGAAGGCGAAGCCGAAACCGTACAGTCCGACCAGCATGGGCAGGGTGGTCAGGAAGGCCGCCAGCACGTCACCGGTGGGGTGGAAGCCGAACAGCAGGCTGGCAACCACCAACATCAGCGCGGCCGTGATGGTGGTGATGGTCATGCTGGCCAGGGTGCGCCCGACCAGGATCAACAGGCGCGGCAGCGGGGTCAGCCAGTTCGCCTCGAGCACGCCAGCGTCCATGTCTTCTTTGAGCGAATAGCCCATGCCCCAGAACACGGTGCTGATGAACTGGCTCAAGGCGGTGCCCACCAGCAGGAAGGACATGAAATCGGTGGTGCCCGAGTAACCGGCGAAGCCGTGCGCCTTGCCATCCACGCTGAAAGCCAGGCCCATGAAGTAGGCCGGCGTGAGCCAGACCAGCGGCTGCAAGATCGAAGACACGGCGCTGAGCGGGTAGCGCCAGTACCTGCGCCAGTCCATGCGGGCGATGGCGAAGGTGGCGCGCAGGTGCGAGCGCCAATCCGGTTGCGATAAACTTGTACCAGCGTTCATAAGATGCCCTGCCTCGTTTAATAGTATCCGATGTTGCCGAGCTGGCGCGCCCGCCGCTCCATCCAGTTGAAGGCGGTGTAGCCGATCGCCAGCCACATCAGGCCGAACAGTAAGAGCGCCTGCACGTCCGGCCACAGCGCCGCCAGGTCCGCCCCGGACAGCGCGGCGGCGCGCATGCCGTGGATCATGTAAGTGGGCGGCAGCCATCCGGCCACGCCCTGCATCCAGCCCGGCAGCAGGCTGGTCGGGAAAGTGATCCCGCAAAAGATCATCACCAGGCCGCGCACCAGGAAGACGAACGAGTTAGCCTCCTTGGCGGCGATCACCAGGCTGGCAAAGGCGAAGCCCAGCCCGTAGATCGAGGGGATCGAGACCAGCAGGATCAGCAAGACCAGCAGCGGGTTGCCCTGGAAGCGCACGCCGAAGAACAGGCCGAACTCCAGCGCCGAAACCGCGATGAAGACCAGCATGGCGAAGAGCTGCACCACGCTGCTGCCCAGCAGGAAAGCGAAACGCCAGGTGGGCGTCAGCCAGTTCGACTCCAGCGTGCCGCGCATCTGTTCAGAGCGCAGGGCGAAGCCCACGTTCCACAAGACGATGTTCTGCCACATCCACACCGTGGTGCCCACGGCGATGTAGCCGATGTAATCCTGCGTGCCGGCCACCTGCAAGAACAGGGGCATGCTGCTGCCGTCCGGGCCGGCCAGGGCGCGCGCCCCCAGGATGTAGACCGCCGGGAAGATCACCGGCCAGATCAGGGTAGCCACGATCCAGCTTGGGTAGCGGCGCAGGATGACCCATTCGCGCCGCACTACCGCCGCCAGGGCGCGCCAGGCCGCCGCCAGGTCAGAGCGGCTCAACGAAGCCCGGACCAGTTTGCGCTGTGGGAGCAATTCGAGTTGAGGGTTTGCAGTTGCCATCGCCGTTCCTCTCAATCGCGCAGCGCCTTGCCGGTCAGGTCGATGAAAACATCTTCCAGGGACGGGCGCAGCACGTTCATATTGACCAGGCGCGTGCCGTTCTGGCTGATGCGCTCGATGATGCCGGGCAGCACCGCCCGGCTGTTGGCGGCGTGCAGGCTGACCTCGTACAGCGATTCGCTGCCCAGGTAGCGCGTCACCAGCTTATCGACCTGCGGCAGGGCCTGCAAGCTGCCCTCCATCTCGGCGTGCCAGCCGGACACCTCCAGGCGGATGACTTCCTTCTGGTGGATGCGCTGCTTCAGCGCCTCGGGGGTGTCCAGGGCGATGATCTTGCCCTGGTCGATGATGCCGATGCGGTCGGAAAGCTGGTCGGCCTCTTCCATGTAGTGGGTGGTGAGCAGGATCGTGTGCCCCTCGTCCTTGAGCTCCCTGACCAACTGGCGCACCTTGCGCGCCGCCTGCGGGTCCAGGCCGAGGGTCGGCTCGTCCAGCAGCAGGATCGGCGGGCGGGCGAGCAGCGAGCGGCTGATGGCCACGCGCTGCTTCATGCCGGTGGAGTATTTCTCCACCAGTTCGTCGGCCCGCTCGGTCAGTTCCATGCGCTCCAGCAGTTCGTCCACGCGGCGGCGGGCGATCTCGGGCGGGATGTGATACAGGGCGGCGAAGTATTCCAGGTTCTCACGGGCGGTCAGCTTCCAGTAGATGCTGCGCTCGCCGGCCAATACTGTGCCCAGGCTCTGGCGCACACGGTTGGCCTGGCGCACAATGTCGAAGCCGTTAACGTGCGCCCAGCCGCTGGTGGGCTCCAACAGCGTGCACAACATGCGGATGGTGGTGCTCTTGCCAGCGCCGTTGGGGCCCAGCAGGCCGAAAATTTCGCCGCGCTCGATGCGCAGATCGACGTTGTCCACAGCGGTGAACCAGGCGTTCGCCGCGCCGCGGCGCAGGAAGCGCCGCCAGCCCGGCGACTTGGCAGGCTGGCCAGCCGCGCCGCCTGCCTGCGCGCCCTCGCCCTTTTGTTCCTCGGCGGCCTTGCGGGCGAATTTCTTCACCAGGTTATGCGCTTCGATAGCCCATTCGGACATACTCTACCTCCAGGAGATTTTCCCTAATCGTTGTTTTTATAATATTACATTGCTTAACTTGAAGTATTGTAACATAAATTTTTAAAAAATCAATATCGAATTTTATATTATGTATATAGCGTTTAAGAAGCAGAACATCTTCCTATCTAGAAACCGCATGTTATACTCACCCTCAAAGGCCAGATCACGCGCAGAGAAGCTGATTGAACGACAGCTTTTATCTCACCACAAAGAACACCAGGAACACCAAGATTTTTGATAAAACTCCGTGAGCTCCGTGGTTTCTCCGTGATCTCCGTGTTAGAAGCGCAGATCAATCGCTGCGCATCAAATTTGTCAGTCAACCAGCCTGGAGAAGCTAAACCCTGATCACCAAAACACTCTGGATCAAAGAAGAATACTTGCGCTGGATCCTGACAGGGCGCAAAACCATCGAAGTGCGCGTGGGCTACAGCAACATCACCCGCTTGCAGCCCGGCGACCGCTTGCTGCTCAACGGCGAGCACGCTTTCGCCATCCGGCGGGTCGGGCGCTACGCCAGCTTCGAAGCGCTGCTGGCGCACGAGGAACCTGCCGCCATCGCCCCGGACATCCCACCGGAGCAACTGCTGGCAGCCCTGCGCAGCATCTACCCGGCGGAAAAAGAAGCCCTGGGCGTGGTCGCCCTGGAGATCGCCCCAGCCGGTCCGCAGTAACCCTACAACAGGGTACTACGCAGCTAACCGACCCAGGTTACCTGCCCGGTCTCGCGGGCGTCGTAGCCCGCCAGGGCCGAGATGGCTGCCGCCGCCGCATTGCTCTGCAGCCAGGCCACCAATGCCCGGACCGGATGCCAGTCCCATTGCTCCTGGCAGACCACCAGGTCATAGCGCTCACCGGTCAGGGGGATGAACTCCAGGCCGTAGGTGCGCGCCGGGGTTTCCAGGCCCAGGCCAACGTCGGCCTGTTTTTCGGCCACCGCCAGGGCTACCTCCGAGTGGGTCATCTTTTCGTCGGCATAGCCCTGGATTTGCTCGGCCGGGATGCCAGCGCGCTGCAAGGCGATGTCCAGCCAGACGCGCGTGCCCGAACCGGCCTGGCGGTTGGCAAAGCGCAGCCCTGGGCGGCGCAAATCCTCCAACCCTTGCAGGCGCGCCGGGTTGCCGGCCGGTAAGATCAGCCCCAAGCGGCGGTGAGCCAGGGTGACCAACGCCACGCGCCGCCCGGGCAGCAGGCGCTGCACGAAGGGCAGGTTATAACTGTGGCTCTCGGCGTCCAGCAGGTGGCAGCCGGCCAAATCCGCCTGGCCCTGCGCCAGGGCGATCAGCCCGCCCAGGCTGCCGCTGAAACTCAGGCGCAGGCAGTAAGCGGGGACGATCTCGGCAAAATGCGCCGCCAGCCAGTTCAAGGCCATGTCGTGGCTGCCGGCAAAGCGCAGGCAGTCCTCCTGGCTGGTCTGCGGCGCCTGGCGCAGCACGCGCCAGCGATCCATGGCCAGGCGCAGCGCCTCCTCGACCTCTTCCAGGCCGTAGCCAGCGGTGAGCGCTTCGAGCAAGAAGGCCTCTGCCCGGTGGGTCAGGGCCGCCCGCCGCATGGGCAATTCGGCCTGGATGGGGGGCACGTGCGCCACGCGCGTGCCCTGCCCGACGCGGCTGACCAATAACCCCTGGTCGGCCAGATCGCGGTAGGCGCGCTGCACGGTGCCCACCGTACACTCCCACTGGTCTTTCATCTGCCGCACCGGCGGCAGCGGGTCGCCGGGCTTGAGCTTGCCCGAAAGGATCTCCTGGCGGATCGATTCGGCGATTTTTTGGTACAGGAACGGCTCGTCCATGCTGGGGTTGCCTCGCTTACAACACACAAGAGTTGATTGAACAACCTCGCTGCTCCGAACGCAGCATAGATCATTATACCCAATCTAAGACTAATTGAACCAGGGTGTTCGGCTTCCCCCCGGCCTCCCGAAGGTTTCGGCGCAGGTTCGCAAACCTTCGGGAGGCGTTTGGCGCAAGAGCGCTCAATGCATTGCCAGCGGGATGAAGATGGTCTGCGGGTAGATCACGTTGAGCATAACCGAATTGCTGGGGATGCCATTGACAAAGACAGTGACCAGCGCCGGGCCGGGCAGGATGCCGTTGACCGGCTGCGAAAGGTAGTTTTCGGGGCCGAACGACTTCGGCGACAGCCAAAGAAGCTGTTCGTTGTCCAGCCGCCGCACCTGCACCAGCGGGTAGTTGGTCGCCGAACTGCTGCTGCCGCCGCCGGACGATTCGGCGTAACCGTAGCCGCGCAGGCCTTCTGCCTCGGACAGGAAAGATAGGCCCAGGCCCAGCTTGACCGGCGGGCTGGCCAACTCTGGTCGCCAGGTCTCCTGGAACCCCAGGCCGGGATCGTAAGTCTCGGCATCTTCGAGCGATACCCCGCCGGCTACCAGTACTTTGCCATTCAGCAGCAGCGTAGCAGTATGGTCATGGCGCGCCATAACCATGTCATCTAGCGTAGTCCAAACATCCAAACCAGGGTCGTAGAGCTCGACACTAGCAAGCTTGTTGGGGTTAGCCCCACCCACCACGAGCACCTTGCCAGATGGCAGCAGCGTTGCCGTGTGGATGAAACGCGCTGTGTTCAAACTATCGACAGTTGTCCAGGTATCTGTTGCCGGGTTGTAGATTTCGGCGCTTGAAAGGGGCGTGCTCGCAGAATACCCTCCAACTACCAGCACTTTGCCGGATGGCAGCAACGTAGCCGTGTGCTTGTACCGGCCTGTGTTCAAGGAATCAGCCAGGGACCAGCTATCGGTCGCCGGGTCGTAAATTTCGGCGCTGCCCGGCGCGCTGGCGCCGTCGCCACCCACAACCAGCACTTTACCCGAGGGCAACAGCACCGCAGTATGCACCAGGCGAGGGTTGTTCAGATTATCTGCTACCGTCCAGGTATTTGCAGTTGGGTCGTAAATTTCGGCGCCCATGCCTCCCACTACGAGCACTTTACCAGACGGCAGCAAAGTGGCCGTGTGCGCCTGTAAAGCCGAGTGCATACTGGCTGCGCTGGTGAAATACGTTGTGTCAGGATCGTAGATCTCAGCGCTGCTCAGGCTGCCGCCGCCGTCGCTTTGGCCGCCGGTCACGAGCACGCGGCCATCCGCCAGCAGCGTGGCCGTATGCTGGGAGCGTGCAAACCCCATGTTATCAACGCTCGCCCAGGTGTTCGTCGCCGGATCGTAAACTTCGGCCGTGTCGAGACACTGGTCAGCTCTGCCTCCGGTTACCAGGACTTTCCCATCCATGAGCAGTGTAGCCGTATGATCGTGGCGAGGTCCACTTAGTTCAGCCACTGCTGTCCAGGCTGGAGCAGCCGGATCGTAGATTTCGGTGCTGGCCAGGAAACCGCTGGGCGGGCCGCCGCCATCGCCGCCGGTCACCAGCACGCGCCCATCCGCCAGCAGCGTGGCCGTATGCCGGAAGCGGTCGGTGTTGAGCGCATCCACAGTTGTCCAGGTGTCAGCCCAGGGATCGTACACTTCGACGCTGAACAGCTTGTAGCCTCCCATGACCATCACCTTGCCGTCTGGCAGACGCACGGCAGTGTGCAGGTGGCGCCCTGTGTTCAGGTTCGCCCGGACCGTCCACGTGCCTGAGCTGGGGTTGTAGACTTCTGCTGTGGCCGTGGCGGTAGAGGTGCCGCCAGCTACCAGCACCCTCCGCTGCATCGTTAACAGGGTGGCGGTATGGCTGGAATGCTCTGTGTGCATATCGCCTGTAGGCGTCCAGGTGTTAGCCACCGGATCGTAGATTTCGGCGCTGTGCAGCGGGCCGCCAGCGCCGCTGCCCCCGGCCACCAGCACTTTCCCGTCGGGCAGCAGCGTGGCGGTATGGCTGTCGCGGGCCGCGTTCATGCGCGGCGTTGGCATCCAGGCATTCGTTTGCGGGTTGTAAATCTCGGCCCGGTCCAGGTAATCGCTGCCGGTGTAGCCTCCCACCACCAGCACCCGCCCATCTTCCAACAGCGTTGCAGTGTTGTCCATGCGGGCGTAAATCAGATGTTCAGCCTGGTACCAGGCATTGTGCTGGGGGTCGTAAATTTCCACACTGTCCAGCACAGCGCTGTCGCCATCACCGCCGGCCACCAGCACGCGCCCATCCGCCAGCAGCACCGCGGCGTGATTGTAGCGGGCGTTGGTCATCTGGCGAGCACTATTCCAGGTATTCGTAATCGGGTTGTAGATCTCAACGCTGTCCAAGACACCCGCGCCGTAACCGCGCCCGCCGGCCACCAACACGCGCCCATTCGGCAGCAGCGTAGCGGTATGCTGCACGCGCCCGGTGCTGAGCGTATCGACATCCGTCCAGGTTCCAGCCGCCTGTGCACTGCCCCCCAGCGGCACCGGCGCTGCCAGGCTGGCCAGCAAACCGATCAGCAGAAACAGGCTGGCCCATACCAACCGACTGCGCCGGAAAGCCAGCTCACCCGGCCTCATACAAAAATGGTATTTTCTCGCTTTCATTTGCTTGTCTCCTTCGTTTGAATTGGATTAACCTTTGCAGTTATCGTTACTAATCTCAAATGCTCAAACAAGCTTTCCAGGCTACGAAAGCCGCGCTCCTCGCCATCGGGAATGCACACCAGGGCAGCCCGCCAGGCGAGATGCCCATTGACCTGCACAGCCCACAAGCGCAAAAGATAGGATCGTCGCTCACCTGTATTCTCGATCACAAGTTTTTCCTTTCTTCGCCTGCTTTACTTTTGAATATCTGTATGATATTATCCGCGACAGGCGTTACCAAATCGTTTCCACTGCATAGAGAGGCTGGATGGTTCGACTCACGCTGGCACTGCTCGGCCCGTTCCACGTAACCGCCGAAGACACTCCAATATCTGGCTTTCGTTCAGATAAAGCCCGGGCCTTGCTGGCCTACCTGGCAGTCGAGGCGCAGCGACCTCACCGCAGAGATGCCCTGGCCGGGCTGCTGTGGCCGGAGCTTCCCGAAGACAAAGCCCACGATAACCTGCGCCTGACATTGCACCGCCTGCGCCAGGCGCTCAGCGATCACGGCATTGCTCCCGAGGTAGTGCTACAGGCAACCGCCAAAACCATACAGTTCAACGCCTGCGAGGCTGCCAACCTGGATGTAGCCACTTTCACCAGGCTGTTGGAGGACTGCCGTGCGCACCAACATGCGCGCCTGGAAAGCTGCTCCTCCTGCGCCAGGCGCATGAGCCAGGCTGCTGGTTTGTATCGCGGTGAACTGCTGCAGGGCTTCTTCATCAACAGCCAGCCTTTCGAAGAATGGCTGCTGGTGCAGCGCGAGAGCCTGCGCGGCCGGGCCCTCGAAATGCTTCACACCCTGACAATCTATTTCGAACAATCCGGCGATCACGCCCAGGCGCTGCGTCACGCCCGGCGGCAGTTAGAAGTCGACCCGTGGCGTGAAAGCGCCCACCGCCAAGCGATGCGCGCCCTGGCTTTTGGGGGACAGCGCAGCGCAGCGCTGGCGCAGTTCGAAGCCTGCGTGCGCCTGCTGGAAGAGGAACTTGGCGCCGAACCAGAGGATGAGACCCAGGAGTTATACGAGCAGATTTATTCTGGTAATCCATCGGAACTGGCCAGTTTGCAGACTGGATACGCAGCTCCATCCACTTTGCCGATCCCACTCACTGCCCTTATCGGCCGGCAGGAAGCGCTGGCCCAGGTGGAGGCCTGGCTGGACGCCCCAGGCTCCCCCCTGCTGACTCTCACCGGCCCGGGTGGTGTAGGCAAAAGCCGGCTGGCGATCCAGGTTGCCCGGCAGCGGGCTGGCGCTTACCGGCATGGCGTCTATTTCGTTCCTCTGGCAGGCGTTGACTCGCCTGACTTTGTAGCAAGCGCCATCGCCGAAGCGCTCAAGTTTTCCTATGGTGGGCGAGATACCCCCAGGCAGCAACTCTTACACTTCCTGCGCGGCAAGCAAATACTCCTGGTATTAGACAACTTCGAACACCTGCTGCCAGCCGCGGCGCTGCTCGAAGAAATCCTGGTCCAGGCAGCGGGAGTCTCGTTCTTGGTTACCTCCCGCCAGCGCCTGGGATTGGAAAACGAGCGCGTCCTGGCCCTCTCTGGCCTGGATTATCCGCCGGATACCCCCGATCGCAGCAGCGCCGAGGCGTACAGTGCTGTGCAGTTGTTTTTAGAAAGCGCCGCTCGCCTGGGCATCCGCCTGGAGGACAGCGCCATAGCGGGGATTGCGCGCATCTGCCAGGTCTTAGAGGGCCTGCCCCTGGGTATCGAAATGGCGGCGGCCTGGACGCGCTTGCTTGCCCCGGCTGAGATCGCCCAGGAGATCGAAGGCGACCTGGGGCTCCTGAACAACGCACATCCCGATATCCCCGAGCGACACCGCAGCCTGCGAGCGCTGTGCGATACTTCGTGGGCGCTGCTCTCTGAGGACGAGCGCCGCGCCTGGAGATCCCTGGCCGTCTTCCGGGGCGGGTTTAGCTTACAGGCAGCCCGGCAGGTGGCCCAGGCAGCGCCTCACCTGCTGATCAACCTGTCCGATAAATTCCTGCTGCGCCGCAGGCCCGATGAGCGCTTCGAGATCCACGAACTGCTGCGCCAATACGCTGAACAGAAGCTGAACGAGATGCCCGGTGAGATGGAAAGTATTCATTTACGCCATGCCGCCTTTTACCTGGCCTTTATCGGGCTGCGCAAAGAACTGCTGGAGCAAGCTTTGAAACGTGGTGAGCGCCCTGCAACAATATTGGAAGAGATCAACCAGGAGACCGATAATCTACATGCCAGCTCGCAATGGCTGCTCACCCATACGGGCCAGGCTGGCATTACGGATTACGTGGATGGGCTGGGCCTGTTCTACGCATTCCAGGGGCAGCCGCTCGAGGCTGCCCGCTTGTACGAACAAGCTCTGGCCTGGGAAACAATGGCTGCAAACGCTTCTCCCCTCTCTGCACACGAGGAATCCTCAGCAGCGCTGCGCCATGCGCGCTGGCAAAATCAACTGGGAAAAGCCCATCTGAGCCTTGGCCTGTTGGCCCAAAGCCGCACTCACCTGGAAAAAGCCATCGCAGAACTGGGCTATCGCTTGCCTTCTTCACCTGCCAGGCTCAGAGCAGCGCTGCTTGGGCAAGGCGTACTCCAGGTGGTTCATCGCATCACACCCCTGGGAAAACAGACGGGATTTCAAGAACTGCAACTGGCCGCTACGCAGATTTTCGAGCAGCTTGCAGAAGTTGGGTATCTTTCCAACCAACGTTTGAACAGCCTCTATTACGCCCTGAAGGTATTGAACCTGGCTGAGAAAACTGGCCTGGCCCCGCAACAGGCGCGCACCAGCGCTAATCTTTGCCTGGGCGCGGGCATGCTCGGCCTGCACGCTCTTGCCAGCAGCTATTATCATCGGGCAAAAACAATCACCTACAATCTGGAAGATGCCCTGACGCGGGCTTACGTGTACCAGATCACCGGCATTTACGATATCTGCATCGGCCAGTGGGAAAACGCCCGGCAGGCGCTCTGTTATGCTGCCGAGATTTACAAGCGCCTGGGTTACCAGCACCAATGGGGGGAATGCATCATGCCTCAATCGGTAATTGCCTTTTCCCAGGGCCAATTCGCTCACGCCGTGGAATTGCTCACTGAACTGTCGGCAGCCACCGAACAAAACGGCGACCTGGTGCAGCAAATGTGGGCGCTCGGCGGCCTGTTCAACGCCGACTTGCTGACCGGGGAAACGCCAGCCGCCATCGCCCGCATCGAAACAGCCCTGGGCCTGTGCGAAGCGACCCTTTACCAGCCTGGAATGATCACGGCCTACGGCTATTTAGCGCTGGCACGCTTCCGTCAAAACGAATACCTGCTGGCGCGCCAAGCGGCCGAGGCAGCCACCTGGCGCATTACCCGCTCCTCGCACACTGTTTTTACCAACTCAGCCGGTTTCTCCGCCCTGGCCGAAACCTACCTGGGCCTGCTCGAGCAAAACAGCCAGCAGATTGATGCAGATAGTAAACTTCTCCTCCAGAAAACCAGGCAAATTCTGAAAATGCTTCGGGATCAGGCGCGCAGCGCCCCTGCAGGCCAGCCGCGCTATTGGCTGTACCAGGGTTCGTATCACTGGCTGATGGGCTCTACCCGGCGTGCCTTCACAGCCTGGCACAAAAGTCTGGCCGCGGCTGAGCGTCTCGAGATGCCTCACGAGCGGGGCCAGGCTCATTACCAGATCGGTCGCCACCTGCCGGCCAAGAACCCACAACGCCAGTTCCACCTGCAACAGGCCTGCCAATGGTTCGAACAGGCAGGCTCTACTTTCTTGCTGCGCCAGGCCCAGTTCGAATTGAACGGCAGCTCGCGCCTGCCAGGCAAGACCGCATAGGTTGCAAGGGGCAGCAAATGGGCCAGCGCAGCGGTCCAGAAACACGCCGTCACCGCGCCCAGGTAAATATGCCCACAAAACACCTGCTCGAGAGTTTGTGCTTGACAAGAATCTACCAACGCGGGTATATTCGATACACAAACCAAATGTACCCATACAATTCGACAAAAAGGAGTTCATCATGAAAAAACGCTACCTGTGGCTGCTCGTCACCGCTCTGCTTGTGATCCTGTCAGCCTGCCAACCGGCCGCAACGCCCACGCCTGAGCCCACCTTGCCCCCCACGCAGGTCCCGACCCTGCCGCCCACGCCCGTCCCACCGCCAACGGCTGCGCCCACCGACACCCCGGCTGCCCCAGGCATCACTTTGGAGGTCACCGGCCCGGGCGGCGTGCAAAGCCTGAGCCTGGAAGACCTGCGCAAGCTGCCCGCCACGGAAGGCTACGCCGGCATCAAGAGCAGCACCGGGCGCATCACCCCACCCGCCCTGTTCAAGGGCGTGGCTTTGAAAGACCTGATGGAACTGGTCGGCGGGATGGACGCCTCCATGGGCGTGAACATCGAAGCCGAAGATGGCTATGCCATCACCTATTCCTACGACCAGATCATGCAGGGCGACTTCATCGCCTACGATCCAGCGACCGGTGAAGAGATTACCATCGATTCGCCGCTGACCGTGATGGTAGCTTACGAGCGCGATGGGCAGCCCCTGCCCGAAGATTCGGACGGCACTTTCCGCATCGCCATCGTCAGCGCCAAGAACAACCAGGTCACCGACGGGCACTGGGCGGTCAAATGGGTGCGCAAAGTCGAGGTCAAATCCTTTGGCGAGACCTGGCTGCTCAAGCTGGATGGCGCCATCCAGGCCGAAATCGACCGCGCCACTTTCGAATCCTGCGGCGCGCCCGGCTGCCACGCCGTCACGTGGACCGACGACAAAGCCCAGGAATGGACTGGCATCCCCCTGTACCTGCTGGCGGGCTGGATCGACGACGAGATCAAGCACGAGGGGCCAGCCTTCAATGACGCCGTGGCAGACGCTGGTTACATCCTCAAGATCGTGGCTGACGATGGCTACAGCGTCGAACTGGACAGCCAACTGGTCAAGCGCAATAAAGACATCCTGGTCGGCTACCTGGTGAACGGCAACCCCCTGCCCGACACGGACTACCCGCTGCGCCTGGTCGGGCCGGCCGTGGAGAAAAAACTGCAGGTTGGCAGGATCGCCGAGATTCTCCTGACCGTCAGCGGCGAAGCGCTGCCTACTCCCGAGCCGACTGCCCCGCCCGCCCCGACGGCTGCGCCGGGTGCGGAAGGCACACTGTCCATCCTGGGCCAGGTGGAGCAGCCCCTGACGCTCGATGAAGCGGGCCTGCGCGCCCTGGAAGTGGTCAAGATCAGCGCCGAACATCCCAAGAAAGGCCCACAAGAATACGAAGGCGTTCGTCTGAACGCCCTGCTGGAGCAGGCCAAGGTCAAGGCCGGGGCCAGCACACTGGTTCTGGTCGCCTCGGACGGCTATTCGGTCGAGGTCAGCCTGGAAGCCGTCCAGGCCTGCGCCGACTGCCTGGTGGCTTTCAGCGACACACAAGGCAAGTTCAACCTGGTCATGCCGGGCATGGAAAGCTCGACCTGGATCAAAGAAATCGTCACAATCGAAGTCAAATAAGCTTCTGGCAGGGGCGGGCGCAGGCCCGCCCCTGCTGCGCCAACCGATCATGATGAAACCCAAGACCCTTGCCTTCGGGCTGCTCTTGCTGATCCTGCTGCTGGCCTGTGGTCGCCAGCCTGCAACGCCGTCCACCCAGATCAGTACAACTGCGCCAGCCGCGCAGAGCAGTCCTACCCAAACGCCCGCGCCGAAAGAAAAGGTGTCGCTCAAAGTCTTCTGCGCCGGCAGCCTGATCATCCCCATGGACGAGCTGGAAAAGGCCTTCGAGAGCCGCTATCCCAACATCGACGTGCTCAATGAGTGCCACGGCAGCATCCAGGTCATCCGTCACGTGACCGAACTGCACCAAAAGATCGATGTTGTGGCGACTGCCGACCACGCCCTGATCCCCATGCTGATGTACACCAGCCAGGACCCCGAGAGCGGGGAACCTTACGCCGGCTGGTACATCCAGTTCGCCGGCAACCGCCTGGCCCTGGCTTACACCGGGCGCAGCCGCTACGCCAATGAGATTAACGCCGAGAACTGGTACGAGGTGCTCACCCGCCCGGGAGTCAAGCTGGGCGTGGCCGACCCGCGCTTCGACGCCTCCGGCTACCGCGCCCTGATGATCATCAAGCTGGCCGAGAAAGTCTACAACCATCCGACCCTGTTCGCCAGCCTGTTCACCGGTCAGTTCAGCATGCCGATCACCGTCCTTCCGCCCACGGAGGGGGTCACCGTGATCCAGGTGCCCGAGATCATCCAGACCCAAAAGGACGCCAGCATTGTGATCCGCGGCGCCAGCATCCAGTTGATCGCCCTGCTCGAGTCGGGCGACCTGGATTACGCCTTCGAATACGAGAGCGTGATCCAGCAGCACAACTTACAGATGGTCGCCCTCCCGGATCGCCTCAACCTGGGCTCGGTGGAGCAAAACCCCTTCTACGGCCAGGTACAGGTGCGCCTGGATTTCCAGCGCTTCGCCACGGTCAAGCCGGAGTTCAAGGGCGAGCGCATCGGCTACGGCATCACCGTGCCCGGCAATGCGCCGCATCCGCAGGAAGCCCTCCAATACATCGCCTTCCTGCTGGGCCCCGAGGGGCGGCAGATCATGGAGGGGCTTCACCATCCGGTTTTTGCCTCGCCGGTTGGCGACCACTACGCCCAAATACCTGCCAGCTTGCAGCCGCTATGCGTGGCGGGAGAATGAGCGCGCCGGGGCGGGCGGCGTTCCTGCTGGGTTTCGGCCTGGCAGGCGGCCTGCTGGTGCTGTTCGTGATCCTGCCCCTGGCCAGCACGGTCCTGGCGGTCACGCCCGCTGAGCTGCTGCAAGCCCTAGCCGATCCAGAAGTGCTGGGCTCGATCGGCCTGACCTTCTGGGCCGCCACCCTGGCCACTGGCCTGGCCCTGGTGGGCGGGGTACCCCTGGCCTACCTGTTGGCCCGCTACGATTTCCCCGGCAAAGCCCTGGTGGAGGGCGTCATCGCCCTGCCAGTGGTCATCCCGCACACTGCCGCCGGCGTGGCTTTGCTGATGGTCTTCGGCAGCCAGGGGGTGCTGGGGCGCTACCTGGCTCCGCTGGGCGTGGTTTTCACCGACCACCTGGCCGGCGTGGTGGTCGCCATGCTGTTCGTGAGCCTGCCCTACCTGGTGACGACCAGCCAGTCGGCCTTCGCCCTGGTGGACATTGAGCTGGAGCGCGCCGCCCTGGTCGAGGGAGCCAGCCCCTGGCAGGCCTTCTGGCGGGTCAGCCTGCCGATCGCCTGGCGCGGCGTGCTGGGCGGGACCCTGCTGATGTGGGCGCGCGGCATCAGCGAGTTCGGCGCGGTGGTGATCCTGGCCTACCATCCCAAGATCATGCCGGTGCTGCTCTTCGAGCGCTTCAGCGGCTTCGGCCTGAAGGCCGCCCTGCCGCTGGCTGTGCTGCTGATCCTGGTCGTGCTGGCGCTCTTCAGCCTGCTGCGCTTCCTGCTCAGAAACCTGGCTCGGGAGTGAACTCTGCGATGCCCCCTGGCTTTGCGGAGGCGGGAGCCCCCGCCTCCGCAAAGCTTGACTGTGTGCGAACTTACTTCACCGCCAGCGGGATGAAGATCGTTTGCGGATAGATCACGTTGAGCATCTCCGAATTGCTGGGGATGCCGTTGACGAAGACGGTGACCAGCGCCGGGCCGGGCAGGATGCCATCGACCGGCTCCGAAAGGTAGTTCTCGGGGTAGAACGAGCTCGGGGTCAGCCACAGCAGTTGCTCGTTGTCCAGCCGCCGCACCTGCACCAGCGGGTAGCTGATCGCCGAGCTGGTGCTCCCGCCGCCGGACGATTCGGCATAGCCATAGCCGCGCAGGCCTTCCCCCTCGGACAGGAAAGACAGGCCCAGGCCCAGCTTGGCCGGCGGGTTGACCAGGGCCGGGCGCCAGGCTTCCTGGAACCCCAGGCCAGGATCGTAAACCTCTGCAGTGATGCTTCCCACCAGCACTTTGCCGTTCAGCAGCAGCGTGGCCGTGTGACCGGATTGACCAACGTTCAGATCATCCACAGAAGTCCAGATATCCAGCCCGGGGTCGTAGACCTCGGCGCTGGTGTAGCCAGCGCCACCGCCCGCCACCAGCACTTTGCCCGAGGGCAGCAGCGTGGCCGTGTGACTACCATAAGTATTATTCAATGCGTCAACGTTCGTCCAGGTGTCGGCCGCCGGATCGTAGATCTCGGCGCTGGAAAGGGCATTGAAGCCAACATCGAAACCACCCACCACGAGCACCTTGCCAGTTGGCAGCAAGGTGGCAGTATGCCTTTCGCGGGCCGCGTTGAGATCATCGGCGACCGTCCAGGTATCAGCAGCCGGGTCGTAGATCTCGGCGCTGAAAAGGAGGCCGCCGCCAGAGCCGTACCCTCCCGCCACGAGCACGCGCCCATCTGCCAGCAGCGTGGCGGTGTGGTTCTGGCGGCCCTGATGCAAATCAGCCACAAACGTCCAGGTGCCGGCAGCCGGGTCGTAGATCTCAACACTGGACAAGAAGCCGCTAGAGTTGCCCCCTCCCGCCACGAGCACGCGCCCATCCGCCAGCAGCGTGGCGGTGGGGTAATTACGTCTGAGGTTCATGCTGGCTGCGCTCGTAAAGGTGGCGGTGGCGGGTTCATAGATCTCCGCGCTACTATAATCACCACCACTGCCTTGGCCCCCTGCCAATAACACGCGGCCATCCGGCAGTAGCGTCGCTGTATGGTTCTTGCGGGCATCCACCATGTTGCCAACGTACGTCCAGGTACCGGCAACCGGGTCATAGACCTCGGCGCTGTAGAAAATGGTACCCGTGAGACTATCGTTCCCCCCAGCCAGCAACACTTTGCCATCTGGCAGCAGCGTGGCCGTGTGATTCCCGCGGCGGTCGTTCATTGTTGCGACTGCCGTCCAGTCCGGTTCAGCCGGGTCGTAAACTTCCGTGCTGGCCAGGGGGCCGCTGGGCAGATGGCCACCATCGCCGCCGGTCACCAGCACCTGCCCATCCGCCAGCAACATGGTCGTGTGGCGTGAGCGGTTGGTGTTGAGCGCGTCCACCACCGTCCAGGTGTTAGCCGAGTAGTCATACACCTCCACGCTGGTCAGGTTCTCGCCTCCCATGACCATCACTTTGCCATTCGGCAGGCGCACGGCGGTGTGGAAGCGGCGGGCGACGTTCAGGTTGGCCTTGAGCGTCCAGGTGCCCGTGGCCGGGTTGTAGGTCTCTGCGGTGCCTGTGGCAGCAGCCGTGCCGCCCGCCACCAGCACCCTCCCCTGTGCTGTCAACTGAGTGGCGGTGTGGCTGTAGCGGGCTGTGTTCAGGTCGCCGGTGGGCGTCCAGGTGTCGGCCACCGGATCGTAGATCTCGGCGCTGAGCAAAGTGCCGCCCGCCCCACTGCCCCCGGCTACCAGCACCTTGCCATCCGACAGCAGCGTGGCGGTGTGGGCCTGGCGGCCCACGTTCATCTGCGCGGTCTGTTTCCAGGCATTCTTACTCGAATCGTAGATCTCGGCCCTGTCGAGCACGTCGCTGCCGGTGTACCCACCGGCCACCAGCACGCGCCCGTCCGCCAGCAGCGTGGCGGTGTGGTTCCGGCGCGCATAGGTCAAAGCGTTGGCCTGGAACCAGCTATTGTGCTGGGCATCGTAGATCTCCACGCTGCCCAGCACGGCGCTGCCGCTGTAGCCCCCCGCTGCCAGCACGCGCCCGTCCGCCAGCAGCAGCGCGGCGTGGTCGTAGCGGGCGTGGCTCATCGCATGAGCATTGCTCCACAGATTCGTGTGCGGGTTATAAACCTCAACGCTCTGGAAGACGCCGCCGCTGTTGTTGCGCCCGCCGGCCACCAGCACGCGCCCATCGGCCAGCAGCGTGGCGGTGTGCGCAATGCGCGCCGTGTTGAGCGCATCCACGTTGGTCCACACCCCGGCCGCCTGGGCGCTGCCCCCCAGCGGCGAGGGCGCCGCCAGGCCGGCCAGCAAGCTGAGCAGCAGCAACAGGCTGGCCCACACCTGCCGGCGGCGCGAACTGGTTTGATTTTTGTAAAGATGTAAACGGTTTACGTTCATTTTTCAGCATCCTTTGTTGATTCAAAATATCTGAGAAATCTGTGCAATCTGCGGATAAAAAAACGACAGCAACCTATTTCAAGTGAAAAACTGGCGGGATGCGCCCGGCAATGTTGTTCGCTGCCTGGCTCACCCGCTCGAAAGCCGTTGCCTCATCGATGTTGTCGCCATGGACCAGATCGATCCCCGCCACGGTGTTCCCCGTTACCCAGATCAGCAGGTCCTGGCGTACGCCATTGCTAAAATCCTTCCAGACCCACCAGGCGATCTCGCCCGGCCCTTCCAGCGTGCGGGACACAAAGGCCGGGTTGCCTGCCGACATCCCGCTCAATTTTATGAGAATGCTCTTGTGATCCCCAGCGGCATCCCAAACTTTGATCTGCTCCAGGGTGGGCTGATCAATAACCAGCCCAAAAGCGCTGAGCTGGAAGACGCGCCCGCTCCAGAAATTGAGCGCTGCCTGGCCTTGCAGGGCGTAGGCGCTGACCACGTGTACGCCCTGGCTGGCTTCCGTGTAGATGCAGCTCCCACCGTTGACCTGTGGCGCTTTCAAGGTTTCACCAGAGAGGATGGCGGCGGCCTCCTCGGGGGCGAGCAGGCTGCACGGATCGAGGGCAACCTCTCCTTGCGCGACAGGCGTACCGGCCAGCGGTGGGACCAGGGTAGGCGTGGCTGGCGGGGGCGCCTGCGTGGCCGTCGCCGCTGGTGGGGCCTGCGTGGCGGGCAGCGGCGTGCGCGTCGGCATGGCTGCCACCGTGAGGGCCACCGCGGTCTCAGGAGCGACATTAGCCGAAGCGACGGGCTGCATCAATGGCAGGTTACAGGCTACGCTTAGCAGCCACAAGGCAGCCAGGATGGCTGTCAATGTAAAGAGGGGTGATTTGGATTGTTTTTGGTTCATTTTTATTTCTCCGCGTTCAGTTTTGAATAGCAGGGCCTGGCATATCCTCAGGTTGGATCAAAGCCTTCAAATCGCCCTGCTCCCCTAATTGAAGCAAAATGAAATCGTTCAATTCAGCCAAAGAGGTAAAGTACAGGCGTTGGCTGGTGACCACGTTCTCCACTGAGCCGCGCCACTGGGAGCAGTTCTCGCCAGTAGGAACAGCGGGCACCCGCCCATCTGCGTTCAGGCTGGCTTCCAGCCACAGGCGGACGACAAACAGGTATCGATGAGGGTCGAAGGGTGTGTCCATATGCTTCGAATTCTACGCATCAGGCGTCCAAAAAGCGTCCAAAAAATTTGGCGTCCGATAAATTGGCGTCCAAAAAACCCCCAAGCGCGAATTCGCCCGGCAGATTCAAGCCCACCGGGCGATCATGCTGAATATTTTGTGTTGGGGAAACACGGGCCTACGCCTCAGGCCATTCCCCCCGCTCATAAGCCGCGATGATCTGGCGGTTGAAGATCAACTCGCGGTACGTCCGGCGCGTTTCTTCCTCCGGGATAGCAGTGCTTCTCTCCTCGACCAGTTGGAAAGCACGCTTGAGCAGTTCGCCTGCCGCATCGGGCTGCCCGGTCGCACGTCGCACGCGTGCCGCCGCCCACAATAGGCGCTGGCTGTCCTGCGACCCGGCTTCGGCGCGTGGGTAGAAAGCTTCGATCTCGTCCGCCATCTGGCTGGCGGCTGGCAGATCGCCGGCTGCCAGGTAGCACAAGGCCAGGTCGGTCAGCACACTAAAATTTTCGACCAGCGTATCCTGCGATATACATATTTCCCTGGCCGCGTACAGATGATCCAAGGCAGAAGGGATGTCCCCTAGCTCACGCTCGGCTTCACCCAGGTTGCACAGGGCAAACGGTTCCAGGAAGTGGTTTTCGATCTGGCGCGCCAGTTCCAGGGCCTTCGCAGCATAAGCTTTCTGGCTGGCATAGTCCTGCTGCAGCGCAGCCGTGTAAGCCAGGTTGATCGAATTAACCGCCTGCCCATCCAGGTTGCCGAGGCGCATACCGATCTCCAGGGCTTGCTGGTAGTGCTGTCGCCCGGCCTCGTAATCCCCCAGGTCCAGTTCCAGGGATGCGGTGGTTTCGTACACCAACGCCAGGCCGCTGGGTTTCTGGATGGCCTGGTACAGCGCTTCAGCCCGGCCCAGGTGGCGGCGGCATTCGGCGATATTGAAGAGGCGGTTATGGGCCTGCGCCAGCAGGCGATGCGTGGTGGCGCGCCAGTTGAGGTCGTTGACGCGCTTGGCATAATCCAACAACTGCTCCCCATAAGACAGGCAGCGCTCGAGGTCCAGAACAACCAGGCCGTTGGCAGACATCAACCACAGCACATTCATCACCAGGTGCGCCTGCTCCTGCCCCCGGCTCAGCGCCAGGGCTTTCTGGATCCAGACTTCTGCCCCAATGACGTTGCGGCGGTTAATATCGAACTCCGCCAGTTTGATCACACTCTCCAGCTCGCCAGCAATATCCTGCGCTGACTGGTAGAGCGGCAAAGCCTGCTGCAGCAACGCCGCGGCAGCGGGTGAATCGCCCAACAGGTTGAGCAGCAACCCTTCCAGTAGCAGGCCTGTCGCCTGCCAGAAAGGGTCGCCCAGCGCCTGCGCCTCGCTTTTCAGCGCCTCGATCGCCGCCCGCTCGGCCTCCCGTTCCCCCAGGGCACGCTGGTAACGTTCCCAGGCGCGCAGTACAATGCACAGCCGGTAGCGGTCATTTAAACCCCGAGCGATCGCTTCCATCGCCTGCAAGTCAGCTTGCTGCTGCTGGCGCTGGCCCAGCCGACCGTAGATGGCTTCGCGCATTTCCAACAGGTTGAAATGCTCCTGCGGCGTAATCTCCGGAGCAGCGCTGTCGCCGGCCAACTGTATCGCCCGGCTGAGCGCCTGCAGAGCTTCGCTGTCGGCGTACACTGTCAGGTAGCCCTGGGCAGCGCGGCGGTAATATGGGATCGCCCGCCCAGGCTCGCCGCCGCGGTCGTAGTGGAAGGCCAGCACGCCAACCAGTTCATCCTGCCGCTCGGGGTACAGTTCCTCCAAAACCCCAGCCGCCCGGCGATGCCGCCGCCAGCGGCGCTCAGCCGGGATAGCGGCGTACAAACCGGACTGCACCAGGTGGTGGGCAAAAACGAAATCGCAGCCGGGAAGGCCTTCGCGCGCCAGTTGCCGGTCGAGCAGTTCGTCCAGGGCGCTGAGGCCCTGGCTCTCGCTCCAGCCGCCGATCTCGCGCACCACTTCGGCGTCGAAAGACGCCCCAACCACCGCCGCCGCTTCGGCGTAGGTATAGGCCAGCGGCGAAAGTCGTTCCAGGCGCTGCTGCACGGCGGCGTGCACGCCCTGCGGCAGATCGAGAAATTCAACTTCTCCAAGAAGTTGAATTTCTGACAATCCCTGCGCTTCCAGCCAATGCTGCAGCAGCAAACTTATGAACAGAGGGTTGCCTTCGCTGGCCGTGTGCAGGCGTCCGGCCAGGCTGGCAGCCTCTCCCACCAGGCCGGGCCAGGCAGCCTGGCTCAAAAGATCGGCGACCGCCGCCGCTTCCAATCGGCGCAGCGGCAGGCGCTCGACCAATTTGTCGGCCTGTAAACGCCGCCACAGCAAGCGCAGTGGATGCTGCCGCCCGACCTGTTCTTCCCGGTAGGTGCCCAACAGCAAAACCCGCTGCGCACTCAAGCGCCGCGCCAGGAATTCGACCAGCGCCAGGCTCGATTCGCCTGCCCAGTGCAGGTCTTCCAGGACAAGCAATACCGGGCGCGGCTCCGCCAGGCGCTCCAGGCAGCCCGCCGCCGCGTCGAACAAACGCACCCGCTCCCGCTCTGGGGCCAGGCCAGCCAGGACAGGCAGGCGGCAGCGCTGGCGCAGCTCGGGCAGCAAGGCCGCCAATGCCGCCAGGCGCACGGTCTCCCCTTCCAGGCCAGCCAGCAGGGGCAGCGCGCCGCGAAAAGCCTGGCTGATCGCCTGGTAGGGGGAAGAATCCTCAGGCGACATGCCGCCGCACAGCACCCGCCCGCCCTGGCTCTCGATTAGAGCAGCCAGCTCGCCCGCCAGGCGCGTCTTGCCCACCCCCGCCTCGCCGCCCACCAAAACCAAACCGCCGCGCCCGTGCACCATCTGGCTCCAGCGCAGCTTCAGCCGCTCCATCTCCACCTGGCGGCCCACGAAAGGCAGGCGGGCAGCCGCCGCAGGCGGGATTTGGCCAGCAGGCGCTGGCTCAGCCTCTCCAGCCTCTTCGGATGGCAGGCTTTTCTGGCGCAGCACCACCTCGTATACCGCTCGAGTTTCCGGCATCGGCTCGACCCCCATTTCAGCCTTCAATAAAGCGGCGAAGCGTTCGTACTCGGCCAGCGCCCCGGCCCGGTCACCGCTCTCGTAGCGCAGCGCCACCAGCCGCCGCAGCGTATCTTCGCGCATCGGGTCGCTCCCCAGGATCAGTTGGCCATACTGGATGGCCTCTGCATAGCGGCATTGCGCCCGCCGCTGCTGGACGAGTTGCTCCAGAACAGCGAAATAAGCCTGCTGCAAGCGTTCGCGCTCGAAGAACACCCAATCGTCGTACACCGTTTCCAACAAATCGCCGGTATACAGCGCCGCGGCCTCCGCCAGGCGCTCAGGGACAGCCGCCAGGCGCTCGAACTCGGCCACATCCAGCCAGTATTCGCAGTCCGGGTTCCAACGCACGCTGGAAGCGTCCAGCAGCAGCCAGGGCCGCTCCGCCGGGCAGGGCGGCAGGGCCTTGTTCAGGTGGTGCAGGTGGCGGCGCAGGTTGGCGCGCCCCTGGGACTCGGGCTCATCCGGCCACAGGGTGAAGGCCGCCTGCTGGCGTTCCACCGCCTGCTGGCGGTGGAGCAGCACATAAGCCAGCAAAGGCAGCGCTTTGGGCGGGGCAACCAGCCGGTAGGGCTGTCCGTCCATGGAAAAACGAGGTTGACCGAAGAGGTGTATGTGGAACATCGCTGTGTATCCCTACGGCCTGCACCAGGCGCTGATTAGTTAATGGGTCTGAGGCCCACGAACATTGGGCACCCGCCCTCCTCGAAATCCAACACCTTGACCTCGAAGCCCACCTCCTGCAATAAGCGGCTCCAGGTTGGCAAAGAGAAAATACCCCCCACATGCTGGTCGGTCTCGATGCGCAGTCGCCCCGCCTGGCGGATCAGGTACACGAAAGTCATTTCGTAGGTACTGTCTGCCGGATCAGGGTCGTAGTAATTTTCGAGCATCACCACTTCCAGGTCACTCTGGGAGTGCGTGTGGAGATACGTGCCGTTTTGTTCGAAATGCTCGCGAGTCTCCTCGGCGTAGGTGACGAAAACGCCGCCGGGGCGCAGGTGGGCGTAAGCCGTGGCGAAAGCAGCCCGCAAATCCGCCTCAGTCAGCATGTAATCGATGGAATCAGCGATCAGCACCGCATCGAATACCTGCCCCAGGCGCAGGCTGCGCATATCGCCCACCTGATATGCCACATCGGGGTTCAAGCGCCGCGCCAGGCCGAGCATCTCCTCGCTCAGATCGACGCCGGTCACCTGGAAATGCTGGCGCAGGGTATGATCGTTGTGCCCGCCGCCGCAGCCCAGGTCGAGCAGCGTCTTGACCTCGATACGGGCGTGCTGGCGGATGGCCTGGACGAATTCCCCCGCCTCGGAAACGTAATCCTCCGGCGGGCTGATCAGCGGCCACAGCCAGGCCAGGTCAGCGTACAAACGCTTTTGGTCCCTGGCTGCCGGCTTCAAGAGATGACCACCTGCCCGCAGTATTCGCAGCGATCCATGCCCAGTTCCAGCGTGCCGCCGCAGTTCGGGCACTGGAAGGTCTCGGCGGTAAAGCTCACCCCCGCCTGCCTCATCGCCGTCTCATTGTCCGCCAGTTGGCCGCGCAGCTCTTTCAAGCGCGCCAGGTACGCCCCGGAAGCCATCTCGCCGGACTGGCGCAGGCGCTCCACATCGGCGATGCTCTCTTTCAGCATGCGCCGCTGGGCCTGCAAGCTCTCCGGGCTCTGGTCCTGAATGTCCACCCTGACGGCCGGCTTGGGCGGGTTGGTAGCGATGAACCAGGCCGCTACCGCAATGACCAGGGATATCAGCAGTCCTACCAACAGCGGAATAAAGTTGAAGCCCGGCAGGCGGTTATATTCAACCGAGATCACCTGCACTTTGCCTGCATCGGCGACGGCCGCCTGGCGGCTGGCCGTCAGCCGGCCCACGTCGATGCGCATGATGCTGCTGCCAGGAGAGAGCAGGTTGTAGCGCGCCCCGGTTTTGCCCACGAACAGGACCACGTTGCCCAGCTCGTTGCCGATCAACACCTCTTCGGCGCCATCCTCGTCCACGTCCACCCCGGCGATTTCGGTGACTTTATCGCCGACGGAGGCTGACCACAGGCGCTGACCGCTCAGCGTGTAAGCCCAAACGCCGCCGTCTTTGCCGCCGGCCACGATCTCCCGGGAGGCCGGGTCGCCGTCCAGTTCCGTCTCGCGAATCTCGGAGATCGCCTGTCCCAGCGATTGTTCGACCAGGACATTCCCATCCGGGGCGTTCAAGATCAGGAAACGGCCGGTTTCTCCACCCAGGAGCACCTCACCCTGCCCGTCGCCGTTGAGATCGTAGGCGCGCAGCCGGCGCAGCCCACCCAGTACGGTATAACGCCACACATCCTGGCCCTGGGGTCCGAACAGCACCACCTGCCCGCCGCGGTTAGCCGCCGCCAGGTGGATTTGGCCATCCACCAGAGCGTCATCCAGGCCGCGCACTTCAGTGCCGCGCAGTAAATCGCTGCGCCAGACTTCCGCGCCGCTGGCATTCAACGCCGCCAGCCTTCCATCCATATCGCCTACGATCACCTGGGTGTCGCCGGGGAAGCGCACCACCGCCAGGCGCGCCGGCGCGCCGAAATCCGCCAGGTTGGCCCGCCAGACTTCCTGCCCGCGGCTGAACAGGGTCAATACGGCAACGTTTTCGGGATAGGCCAGGGCGACCACATCTTCGCCGCCATCGCCATCTACATCCCCCATGCTGGTGACCAGCGGCTGGGCAAAAGTCTGATCGAACCAGGCGCTGCCATCCGCGTTCAGAATGCGCAGCGTGTCAGCGTTCTGGATGAACAGGTCATCCTGCCCATCGCCGTTCAGATCGATAATCTTCATGCTCTGGGCGTTGGAGAAGGGCTGCTGCCAGACTTGCTGGTAAGCGAACTTTTCAGCGTTCACCCGCCCGCTCAGGCTGACTATCACGGCAACGATCATAACCAACAGGATCAGCAGCGAAGCGAAGAAAATCGTAACCAGTGTTCGGGATTTCATTGGACATCCCTCCTTTTCAATAGATCGTAAACAGCCTTCAACACGCTCAGGATATCGTTATCGGTGATTCTGTCGCTCCCGGTGGCGGCTGCCAGATCAATGATGCCGCCGGATGCATCCAGGCGCTCGATGACATAAGGCCCAATTTGCGCACCAACCGGCATGGTCTGGATATTCGCAGTGTCATACACTTGCGGGTTGACCGACAGGCGCAGTCGCAGCTCCTGCAAGCTGCCCTTGAACTTGGGTGCTTTCCACTTCGTCTTCCCGCTGATCGCGCCTCGCTTCCAATAGCCTTTGCGCACTTTCTCGCGCCGGATTGCCGATAGGCGCAGGGCATTGCCATCGTAGAGCTTGGTCTTCAGGCTCAACCATTCGTCGCGGTACAACTGCGTGACTCGCCCAAACGAATCCGAGTTCTCGCGCGCCAGCTTCTCTTTGGTCTGCGTGCCGGTCAGGTCCAGATGGCCGAAGAAATTACGCTTGGGATTGGCGTCGTCACGCAAAGTGTAGATCACCTGGCGCACCGATGTGAACAACGGCGCCAGCTCCAGGGCTCTGGAGCGGCGCATGCTCAGGCCGAGCACCAGGGATGCCAGCCAGCACACCGGCGCGATCAGGCTGAACAGGCACACCTGGTATCCGGCTACCCTAAGCAAACCATCCAGCAGGATGAAAGGGAAGCCCGCCAGGAACAGCAGGCGCGGCACCCAGCGCCGCTGCTTCTGGGAGTTCTGCAAGCGTTCGCCCTGGGCGACCATCTCGTCCATGCCGCGCACAATCGCGCCCGGTTTTTGATTGAAGGTTAGATAAACAGGATCATAATTGACCATCACTGCATCCTTTTGCGGCTATAATTAGCCCGATGAAAGGCCGCGTGCTCTACACTGCTTTTGACGTGGTACCCAGCCCGAAGGGAGCCAGTACCCATATTTTGCATTTTTTACGCGGGCTTGTCAATGGTGGATATGAAGTTCATCTGGTCACGCCCGGCGATGGGGAACTGCCCGCAGAAGAAACCTGGGAAGGCGCCCGGCTTACCCGCATCCCCATCGATCCGGAGAGCAATTTCCTCGAGCGCTCCTCGCACTTCGGCCAGGAGGTGCTGCGTTTCGCGGCCACCGGGCCTGCCTATGACATCGTCCACTACCGCTCGATCTGGGGCGGGCTGCAACTGGCCCAGGCCAGGCGGCAGTACGGTTACAAAACGCTCTTCGAAGTCAACGGACTGCCCTCCATCGAGCTCAAATATCACTATCCGGGCCTGCGTGAAAGCGGCTTGCTGGCCAAAATCCGCGAGCAAGAAATCGCCACCCTGCTGCTCAGCGACGCCCTGGTCTGTCCTTCCGACGTGACGCGCGCCTTCCTGGTCAGCCTGGGCGCGCCGCGCCAGCGCATCACCGTCATCCCCAACGGAGTCAGCCCCAGCGACTTCCAATCCAGCCCGCTGCCAGAGATTGAGGGACACACGCCCGAGATCCTGTATATCGGCACACTGGCCGACTGGCAGGGGTTGGAGGTAATCATCAACGCCATGCCCGCCATCCTGGCCGAACATCCCGCCAGGCTGCGCATCCTGGGGCGCGGGCGCAGCCGCCAGCGCAAAGCCCTGGCCAAGCGCATCCGCAAGCTCGGCCTGGAAGCGCATGTCGAGCTACAAGCCCCGCTGCCCCACCACGAAGTGCCGCAGGCTGTCGCCCAGGCGTACCTGTGCGTGGCTCCGCTGGGCATGAACGACCGCAACATCACCCAGGGCTGCTGCCCGATCAAAGTCATCGAATACATGGCCGCCGGTCGCCCGGTAGTAGCCTCCAACCTGCCGGTAGTGCGCGAGCTGCTGCGCGAAGACATCGACGGCCTGCTTTTCACACCCGACGATCCCCAGGACCTGGCCCGCCAGGTGCTGGCGGTCTTGCAAGACCGCTCCCTGGCGCAGCGCCTGGCAGATAGCGCCGCCGAGCGCGCCTGCAAGCAGTTCACCTGGCACCAGGCGCAGAAAAAGCTGCTCAAGGTGTACCAGGCGCTCCTGGCTGCTTAGCCCAGCCCAATCGAAACATACCGCGCCCACCCGGTAGGGGCGCACGGCGTGCGCCCGTCAAAATCGGACCAGCGCCCGGTAAACTTCCAGGTTGCCCTGCAATTCCTGCTGCGGCGTGAAGTCTCGCAGCACCGTCTGGCGGGCCGCGCGGCCCAGCCGCCTCCGCAGTTCCGCATCTGCCAGTATCTCCACCATCGCCGCCGCCAGGGCTGGCGCGTCCCCCGGCGAGGCCAGTCGCCCGTTCTCGCCATCCCGGATGGCATCCAGGATGCCCCCCACCGGCGTGGTCAGGATAGCACATTCGCAGGCCATGCCTTCCAGCAAGGCGTTGGGCAACCCATCGCGAAGCGAGGGCATCACCAGCAGGTCGACCAGGCTGTAACAGGCGGGCAGCCGCTCCTGAGGCAGGTAAGGCGTTACGTGCACATGCAGATCCGGGTTTTGCTTGCGGAAGACCTTGAACAGTTCTTTGTCTTCGCCAGAGCGCACACCGCCCAGCAGCCAGAGCTGCGCCGCATTCGCGGGCGTGAGCGTGAGCGTTTGCGCCGCCTGGCGGAAGGCTAGCAGCAGCGTCGCCAGGCCCTTCTTGGCGCGCGCTTCGCCTACGAAAGCGATTACTGGCTCCGGGCCCAGGCCCAACTCAGCCGCCAGCGCAGCGTCACGCGCCATGGGCTGGAAGTGCTGCGCCTCCACACCGTTAGGGATCACGCTCACCTGCCGCCCCGGGGCCAGCGCCTGGGCCTTGCGCGCCAGGTGGCGGGCGTTGGTGGTGATGGCGCTGGCGTGCTGCAAGGCGTACAAGGTGTGGGCGGCCTTGCCCGGGTCGAAGATAGCCCGCTCCAGGTCGTTGCCACGGGCGCTGACCACACTGGGCAGGCCCAGGTAGCCCCCGGCATAGACCGCCAGGAAGCCCGCCTGGGTCACGTAATAGGCATGCAACACATCGAAGGGCGCCGCGGCATGCTGCTCCGCCAGCATGTCGAACCAATCGGCCAGCGTGTCGTCCGTGCGGCGCCGGGCTCCCAGCAAGTGCACCTGCAACCCTTGCAACGTCTGAACCTGCCGCTCACCGGGGGCCAGCTCACCTGAAAGGCTGAAAACCTGCACGGACTCTCCGTGCGCCGCCAGCAAATGCGCCAGCCGCGCCGCCGAAACCGCCAATCCGCCTTCCTGCGGCGGAAATTTCTCACTCATCAAGGCAATCTTCATGGTATATTACAGATAGAGGCACAAACGAATTATGGCAAACCAATGTGAAATGATCATCGGATTCCTGGTTCCACATCGCTGCGAGCACCCGGCCCTGGGTACCTGCACCCGCTGCGGGCGCGGCTTCTGCGAAGAGCACGTTTCGGTCACCGGGCAGGGCCTGGTCTGCCTGGCATGCAGCCAGGGGCTGGAGCAGCCGGTGGCCCTGCCGATCACTGCGCAGAATTTCACCAGTGAAGACATCGCCGCCTTCAACACCGCCAGCCAGTGGGAACAAGACGATCCGGTCGACATGTTCGCTGATCTGAGCTGAACCCGCTCAGTCCGTCTCCAGGCCCACGTCCGCCAGGGCCGGCTTTTGCCTGCCTGCCAGCATGGCCTCCAACACCCGATTCTGCTCGAGGAAATCGTCGCAGCGGCGGCAGGCCTTGAGCGCCGGGGGGAACATGCTCTGCCGCGCCAGCCGGTAGCTGTCGCCGTTCCAGATCTCGCCAAAGGATTGCTGCTTCAAATCACCCAGGGGTGGCATCTGCTCGCGCATCATGCAGCACACGTACACCAGGCCATTGAAATCGACCAGGCTGTGCGTCCAGGGGGCAAAACAGGCGTGCCGGTCGTACCAGCCCTGGGCGTATTCGCCCCGCCGGGCGCGCTTGTACTCCACCAGGGTGCGCCCGAGCGGATAAGCCTGGTCTTCATGCTGGATCAGGCCCAGTTCCAGGGCCCGCTCCGCCAGCCGGGGAGCCACCCGGGCGTTGTAAGCCTCGATCTGGCTGCGGCGCAGCGCCAGGTGTTCGCCGCAGTGATCGTCGACCGGGATCAGGTTGATCTGGTCGGCGCCGAGCTGGTGAGCCAGGTCTGGCAGCCCCACCAGGCTGGCATAACTGTACGGGCTGATCACCGTGTTGATACGGATGGTCAGCTTGCCTTTGTGAGCGTAACGCCGGAAAAGCTGCACCGCTTTGCCGGCTTTCTTCCAGGCGCCCGGCACGCCCCGCACTTGGTCGTGGATCTTGCGCACGGGCGAGTCGATGGAAATATTGACGCCGCGCAGGCCAGCCTGGATCAGGCCCCGGGCCAGGTCTTTGTCCACCAGTGTGCCGTTGGTTGTCAGCGTGACGCGCAGCCCCAACTGGTCGGCGTGCGCCACCAGCTCCGGTACTTGCGAGCGCAGCAGCGGCTCGCCGCCACTCAAATGCACCTTGCGGCAGCCCAGTTCGGCCAGCTCACCCAGGATTTCTTCGAAGCGCTCCATCGGCAAGAGCCCCTGGCGCGGCTCACGCCAGTGGTTGCACATCTCGCAGCGCAAATTGCAGCCAAAGATCAGCTTGACCTTGACCAGCAGGGGACGGAAAGCCTGGCGCTGTAGGACCGCCTGGCGGAAGGCCTCCAGATCTGAGGCAATTTCATCCAGGGCATACATCTGGGGTGATTATAATCCAATTGCAACCGCGAGCCCAAAATCACGTATACTATAGCAGGTGCATTCATTCATCAGGAGAGGCAAAATGAAAACTCGCTCGACTATCGCAACCGCCCTGGCGCTGATCGGCATTGGCGCCTGGTTTCTGGTTATCCAGATTTCCCCGCTGGTGAAGAGCTTCGCCTACGGCGAAACCACCTGGCCGATTCCCATCATCGGCATCGGCGCCGGTCTGGCACTGATCGGCCTGCTGACCTGGACCCCAGGCATGTTCATTCCTGCCAGCATCGTGTCTGGCATCGGCGGTCTGCTCTATTGGCAGAACGCCACCGGGAACTTGGGAAGCTGGGCTTACGCCTGGACGCTGATCCCCGGCTTCGTGGGCTTCGGCGTTCTGCTGGCCGGCCTGCTCGGCCGGGAGCGCGGCGCCGTGACCGGCGGCTTCTGGACGATCTTCTACAGCCTGGTACTGTTTGGCTTCTTCGGCTCGTTCCTGGGCGGCTGGTCGCTGATCAGCCAGCTATGGCCGGTTTTGATCATCGTTCTGGGCCTGTATATCCTGGCGCGCGCCACTTTCCGGCGGCGTCAGGCGCTCTGAGGCCTGGAAATCTGCGCCCAGCGCTGGCGGGCGCGGCTGCGCCAATGGCTGACCGTCGTGCGCACGACCGGCAGGCGCAGCGCCAACAACAGCAGCAGCAGTACGCCAAAGACGAACGGCTGCCTGACGTCGCCCTGCAAGCTAAACAGGTCGCCCTTCTTGGCCCAGGCGTAATGCACGATCACCAGTACACCTGCCAGGTACACCAGCCTGTGCAGGCGCTTCCAATTCTTGCCCATGCGCTTCATCCACCACTTGAATGAAGTCACCGCCATGGGCGTCAGGATCAACAGCGCCCCGGCTCCCATCCAGATATAACGCTTATTGGCCACATCCTGCCATAGGAACTGCACGTTGAAGGCATAGTCCAGCCCGATGAAGGTCAGGAAATGCAGGCTGGCGAACATGAAAGTATACAAACCCAGCGAACGCCGCAGGCTGAGTACCTGGCGCAAGCCAAATACCAGGTTGACCGGCGTGCAGGCCAGCGAGAGCACCAGGAAAATCAAGGCATACTTGCCCAGGTGCTGCGTCAGCGCCTGCACCGGGTTGACCCCCAGGTTATTGCTGAAATACGCTCCGGCCTGCCAGGCCAGCAGCCCCCAGGCGGCGATGTGCACCAGAACCGATAAAGGGTTCTTCTTCAATCCATCTACGAATTTCATGACGCCCTCCTGCACAGGCTGCTAATAGTACTTCGCCAGGTCCATCCCCTCGTATAGATGGGCGACTTCCTCGGCGTAGCCGTTGAACATCAACGTGGGCCGGCGACCGGTCTCGCCGATGCGCCGCTCGCTGGCCTGTGACCAGCGCGGGTGGTTGACCTCGGGATTGACGTTCGAATAGAAACCGTACTCGTTGGGCGCAATCGTCGACCACATCGTTTCCGGCTGGGTATCGACCAGCTCGATCTTGACGATCGATTTGATGCTCTTGAAGCCGTACTTCCACGGCGCCACCAGGCGCAGCGGCGCGCCGGTCGAATTGGGCAGCGGCTTGCCGTACAGGCCGGTAGCGATCAGGGTCAGGTCATTCATGGCCTCGTCCAGGCGCAGCCCCTCCTGGTAAGGCCAGGGGTAAAGCCGGCTGCGCTGCCCGGGAAACTGCTCGGGGTCCATGAGCGTCTCGAAGCGCACGAACTTAGCGCTGGAAAGCGGGTCGACCTCTTTGAGCAGCGCCGCCAGCGGGAAGCCCTGCCAGGGGATCACCATCGACCAGGCCTCCACGCAGCGCAGGCGGTAGATGCGCTCCTCCTGCGTGAACTTCGCCAGCAAATCCTCGATGCCGAAGGTCATAGGCTTGTTCACCAGCCCGTACACCTCCACCTGCCAGGGCGAGGTCTTGAAATCCTGCGCCAGGCGCGCCACACCGGCTTTATCGGTGGTGAACTCATAGAAGTTATTGTAATTGGCGATCTCATCGTAAGTGTTGGCCGGACTGCCCATCTCATCTACGTCAGCGCCGCCCTGCCCTGTTGGCGCTTGCCCTGCCGGCGACTGCGTGGCTGCGCTGGCCTGGGGTGTAGAGCCCGGGGTGGCCTTTATCCCGCAAGCCGCCAGCAGCAGCGCACTGGCGCTGACCACGCCCATGGCTTTGAGAAACTCCCGCCGATTCAGATAGACGTGCTCGGGGGTGATCTCGGATGGTTTGACAGGGACAGATTTGTAAACAGGCATGGCTAGACTCCTCTTCAACATGATTGAGGAGTAGTATACGGCACAATGCTTACAAAAGCATTACGGGGAACTGAAGAGAGGATTATAGTTAGCGCGCTCGTCAGGAGCGAGCGCGCTCCCGGCGCACGAACAGGCGCTGGATAGCCCCATCCAACAGACCGGGCACCAGGGCGTTCAGCCACACCGCCGGCAGCATGATACCTGGGATGACCAGCAGGCGCCTCGGGCGGCGTACCAGCCCCCACACCGCTTGTGCCACCTGTTCGGCGCTCAACACCAGCGGCCTGGGCGTGGTCACGCGCGTCGTACGGTGGAAGCCCGCCGCCTCGCCGAACTCAGTCTCCACCCCGCCCGGGCAGATCGTCGAAACGCGCAGCCCGTACACACCCACCTCGCGGCGCAGTCCCTCGCCGAAGCCGCGCACCGCGAACTTGGTGGCATCGTACACCGAATAGGTCGGCGTGCCAATCAGCCCAGCGATCGAAGCCATGTTGATGATGTGCCCCCGGCGACAGGCGATCATGTGTGGCAGCAGCGCCTGCGTTGTCCAGATCACCCCCAGCACGTTGACCTGCACCTGCGCCTCGATATCCTTGCTCGCCTCCAGGTTCTCCAGCCAGTTCAGCCGCCCGAAACCGGCGTTGTTGAAGAGCACATCCACCTGCCCGAAGCGCTCCAGGGTGGCTGTCGCCATGTTCTGGATATCCTCCAGCCGCCCCAGGTCAGCAGTGATGGGCAGCGCCTGTCCCCCCTGCGCTTCGATCTCCTCCGCCAGGGCTTGCAGGCGCTCGAAGCGCCGCGCCGCCAGCGCCAGGCGGTAGCCCTTCTGAGCGAACAGGCGCGCCGTAGCCGCGCCAATCCCAGACGAGGCGCCGGTGATCAGAATGACAGGTTGTTCTGGCATAGGTTTATTTCTCTTTCAATCGATTCAATAGGACAGGAGGATGCCCACCAATTGCATAAAGTATTCTTCGCATGTTGACAACCCCCTGGCGATTCAATTTCAGTGTCTCCACTTTAGCACGCCCAGATGGCGTCAACCCAATCACCACCGTGAAGTCAGTACTCCAGGCAAAGTGATCGGCCCATCGCTGCCTGCGAGGGTTTAAGAGCGGCACAATCTCTCGGCTCACCGGATCCTGCGCCTCGAATTTGTTGTATTTGTGGTTATTGCACCCCTGGCAAGCCAGGGCCAGGTTTTCAAGCTCTGCTTCACCGCCCTGGCTTCGTGGCAGGATATGTTCTATCGAAAATGGCTGAACAGCGTAACGCGATTGGCTTTGACAATACTCGCAACAACCCTGTGAGCGCTCAGCAACCGCTCTCTTTTGCCGGGCGGATATACTTCGGCTAGGCATAGTTCAGTTCTGGCAAACCTAGGGTTTTCATCAACTCGGAAAGGGATATTTTCCGAATACGCGCCAATTGCGACAAATATCCAACTCTTTGCGCCTGGATATTTTCAACGATATCGGTCAAGCGCAACAATTCGGCATACTCAGTATCATTAAGCGCCTCCGACTGGCGCTTTGCCTCTAACTCTTGAAACCGGGTACGAACATCATCAGGCAGACCCTGATTGATTTTTTGCAACAACTCGGACTCAGCTTGCGGCAAACTCGGCGCCTTGCGCTGAGCCTGCAAAGCAACCACCTCAGACACAAAACGCTCCAGTTCCGGCAAGGTGAGTTGTTCAACTGCCTTCAAGAGATCATCAGAGGAGACTTGCGCCTCAACTCGCACAGTACTCATATCTACGCCTCCAATCACATACCATTCAGGCCTGAAAACATTATACATGATTCTCACCAAGGATTGATGACTTGCACCCCGCAGGAAGCAAAATCGGACTCGTTGCGCGTGACAACCATCAGGTTGTGATGCAGCGCCGTCGCCGCGATTAGCGCATCCATCACCGGCATCGGCTGGCCGGAGATTTCCAGGCGCGGCGTAAGTGTCCCCCAAGCGATCATCGTTTCACAGTCTAGTGAAAGGATACGTTGGCCGAAGCGCTCGATGAGCGCATTGTTCAGCCAGACCAATAACTCCGTCTTGCGCTGTGACCCCGGCAGGCGTTCCACGCCGCGCTGGATTTCCCCGACGGTGATAACACTGATGAATAACTTTTCTTCATCGATACCACCAACCCATGCAATAACTTTTTCATCCGGCCTGCGGCGGGTGAATTCAGACAACACGCAGGTATCCAACAAGTAGTTCATGGCTCAATCTCGACATCGCCAGGCAAATCTCGATCCCTATCGAGGATCAGTTCCGAACCTGCCAGGGGTGAACTGAGTAGGAACTGCGCCAGGTTTCCACCCTGCCGGGTGAGCCGCTCATACTCCGCGAAAGGCATAACAACCACTGCCTTGCGCCCCCGGCGAGTGACAATCTGCGCGCCCTGCGCCAGGGCGCGGTCCACCAACTCACTAAACTTGCTCTTCGCCTCTTGGATTTGCCAGATGTTATTCATCACACGCCTCCGAAATGACTAGTCTGACTAGATTATACCTCGAATAGTGCACCTATGCAAACCCGATCCATATTCACCCTCCTGATCCAGCAGCGGAATACCCAACCGGGAGCAGCCTGAAGACTGTCAAATTTTTTGTAACAACTTGAGCGTTGTTTCAGCAATTCATCCTGGGAAATATTTCTGTAGTAAACTTACCTGAGAGGCAACCATGAGTGTTTTGCAGTTCCTCCCTGTTCGGCGGGTTGGCGCTTGCCTGGGATGACACTCCGATCGAAATACCCCCTGGGACAACCGCGCGCTCGCTCCTGGCCTACCTGGTCGCTTATCGCCACCGGCCCCACACCCGCTATCTGCTGGCGGGCACCTTCTGGCCCGACCTGCCCGACGATGTCGCCCGCCGCCGAGGCGGGGGAAAGTGCAATAGATTATCCCGCAAATCCATCATTCAACAACCTGTAGGGGCGGGTCTGCCCATTCTGGCAAAACACCCTCCCCTACAACCTTCTCCTCTGGCTTACAGATGTTTAGAACCGTCAAGGGTATTGAGAGAAAGTTGTTGAGGGCAGCCAGGGAGAGAAGTGGATCGCCGGCGTAGTCGTAGTAGAGGGTGTGGAAAAGTGGGTAAGAGCGAAGCGGTATCC
>JBFMFR010000049.1:0-54685 GCA_040752025.1 Chloroflexota bacterium
CCAACCCCACGCAACCCCCTGGTGCGATGCACGTGCTTCGTGCGTTGCACCTGCCTCCCCCCTGCCAATCCGTGCAGGCAGATTTCGTGCTAACAAGATACCCTCAGGGGAGTGCGCTTCAGCGCACTTGGCGTATCAGGCTGGGATTTTGAATCCCAGCTGCCAACCCCCATCTTCCGCATCCCTTCGTGCGTTGCACCTGGTTTCCCCCTCAATCAAATTCGCCAAATTCGCCCAATTCGTGGCTTGTTCCCTAAGCCTGAAGCACGTTCAGATCAGGGTATCGGACGCAGTACGTTTTCTTTACCCCCCACTGGATCCCGGCGAAAAGAAAAGATTAGCCGGGTCATTCATAGCGCTGCGTCACACATCCATCCCGGTCAGTAGAATTGCTGCCAACCCCCATTTTCCATATCCCCCAACGGGTTAATCTTCGGGGGATTTCCCCTTTAACCCCTTGCATTTCCCGAACGACCGTGCTAAAAACAGGCATGCACACACCAACTACACTTCACCTCCGAATTCCTGCCCTGCAGCCTGCGCCCCGCGCCCTGCAATTGCTAACATCTACCTTGCACCTTGCCTCTTGCAGCGCCTGCCCTGCCCCTTCGTTCCTCCAAATTTTCGTGATTAATTTTTTTATTCAAAAATCCCATAGGATTGTTTTCAGGGATCATTCCCCGCACCTTACCAATTTTAGATCATCTCAGAAATGCGATTCCCGGACGGCCTGCTGCGAGTTGGGGTAAAATATCCCCAGGAACCCGCCCATGCCCGAGCTGCCCCCCTTCACCCCCGCCGACGAACTTTACGCCCTGGACAGGGCCTGCGTGCCCGAGCACGTCGTCGCCCTCATGGCGGCCATATCCAAAGGCCGGCCCCTGCGCATCGGCGAGTACCTGGCCTTCAGCCGGGACAACTGGCTGACCCTGGTCGGCTACCCCCTGGCGGGGCCCTTCGTGGAGGCCGAGTGCCAGGCCGCCATCGACCAGGCCGTGGCGGCAGTGCAGCCCGATACCCTGTGGTTCATCGGCCCGCAGGCGCCGGCCGCGCTGGCGCAGGCCTGCACGGCGCGCTCCAGCGACGAATACTTGCAGCTCGAGCTGGACGGCCTTCATATAAAACCTGCCTTGCAGCGCCAGGCCCAGGAAGCCGCCCAGGCGCTGGTAGTCGAGCGCGAGCAGGCCTACACCCGCCAGCACAAAGCCCTGGTCAGCGAGTTCATGCGCCGCCAGGAGCTGCCCGGGCTGGTCGCCGCCCTCTACCGCAGCATGCCGGACCTGCTGGCCGGCTCCTCCACCGCCTGCCTGCTCAGCGCCTACACCCGCAGGGGTAAGTTGAGCGCCTTCTACGTGATCGAGACGGCCGCCAGGCGCTTCGACGCCTACATCCTGGGCTGCTATTCGCGCCAGCATTACGTGGCGCACGCCTCGGACCTGCTCTTCTACCAGATGATCGAGCTGGCGCGGGCCAACCGCAAGCCTGCCATCAATTTGGGCCTGGGAGTCAGCGACGGCATCCGGCGCTTCAAGCGCAAGTGGGGCGGCCGGCCGTATCTGCAATACGAATTCTGCGAAATCACTTACCGCCCGCCCGGCCCCCTCGGCCTGCTGCACGCGGTGTTGGAGGCCAGGCGATGAAGTGGCGCTTCCCCAGGCGCTGGCCCTGGTCGAAGCAGCGCGACCTGCGCATGCTCTGGACCGTCGCAAAAGACGGGCGGGAGCTTTCCTACCTGGTGGGTACCGCGCATTTCTTCCCCTACAGCTTCCGGCGGGCGCTGGAGAAGCTGGTCGGGGAGGTGGACGCCGTGCTCTTCGAAGGCCCGCTGGATGCAGACAGCATGAACCAGATCGCTGCCTACGGGCGGCAGGGCCAGGACTGCCCGGACCTGGGGGATCTGCTCGAGCCGGCCGCCATCCGCCACATCAACCGCCGCCTGGAGCAGCGCCTGGACCACAACGGCGAGGCCGGCCTGTATTACCTCTCGCAGCCCGGCCGGGCCATGTATTTCGAGATGCTCACCCAGGGCGTGCGCCCCTGGATGGCCTTCTTTTCGATCTGGTCCACCGGCCTGGGATGGGAATACTCGGTGGACATGGAAGCTTACCACGTGGCCCTGCGCCTGAAGAAGCCGGTGCATTTCCTCGAGACCGTCGAGGAACAGTTGCGCGTCCTGGATGGCATCCCCCTGGAGCGCATCGTCGACCAGCTCAATGAAGTGGATGGCTGGCCGGCCTACGTCCGGCGCTACGTGGATACCTTCCTGGCTGGCGACCTGGACGGCTGGCTGGCGCTCTCCGGGCGCTTCCCCAGCCGCTGCCCGGTGGTCGTCGGCGAGCGTGACTGCATCCTCTTCGAGCGTATGCTCGCCGCCATGCAAAGCCGGCGCGTGGCGGCCTTCGTCGGCGCCCCGCACGTGCCGGGCGTCAGCCACCTGCTGCGTGAGCACGGCTACGTTGTGGAGCACAGGCCAGAATGATCCGCGCCGCCCAGCGTGATGACATCCTCGAGCGGGCCTACGTCCCCGAGCACCTGCCGGATTACGTCACCGCCATCACCGGCGCCGAGCCTTTCCTGGCGGGCGATTACCTGCTCTACCTGGACGGCGAGCGCCTGGTGTTCATCGGCTATGCCTTGCAAGGCGGCGTCGACGAGCCTGGCCTGGATGCCGCCCTCAAGGGGGCTATGGCCCGCTTTATGCCCACCGTGGTATCGGTGATCGCCGCCGCCCGGCCCGCCGCGCTGCCCGGCAGCCAGCTCTCCCCCCCGGACGCCTATTACCGCCTGGATTTGCGCAGCTTGCAGCCTTCCAAGAAACTGCGCAACATGCTCAAGCGCGCCGGGAGCGAGCTGTCCGTGGAAATGGGGCAGGCCTTCACCCGCCAGCACAAAAAACTCGTCGATGACTTCGTGCGCCAGCGCCGCCTGGACTGGAGCACGCGCGCCATCTTCCACAACCTCCCCGCCTATCTGAAATCCCCCGGCGCCTGGATTTTCAGCGCCCGCGACCGGCGCGGCGAACTGGCGGCCTTCGACGTGGTCGATTTCAGCGCCCGGCATTACGCCTTTTACCTGTTCAACTTCCGCTCGCGCAAGCGCCACGTGCCCGGCGCCTCCGACCTGCTCCTGGACAGCGCCATCCAGCGCGCCCGCGCCGAGGGCAAGCACAGCCTCAACCTCGGCCTGGGCCTCAACCCCGGGGTAACCTTCTTCAAGACCAAATGGGGCGGCGTGCCCTTCCTGCCCTACCAGGCCTGCCTGCACGAAGCCGAAAGGGAAGACACCTGGGGGGAAATGCTGGGCAAGCTGTAAATCTCGAATCTTTCTTTGCGCTCTTCGCGGCTTTGCGGTGAATATGATCTGTGCAGGATGTATCTGGCTGGCAAAAACTCTGTGAACTCCGTGGATTCTCCGTGCTCTCCGTGTTAGATTCCTGATTCAAGCACTGCGCCGGAAGCGCCGGATCAGCACGCGGGCGATGATCGCCGCCAGCAGGAACGGCCCCACCACCACCACCAGCCAGATGAAGATATCGGCCAGGAAACCGAAGATGCTCACGAACACCGAGAAAGCGTTTTGCAGCGTGCGCCCCGGGTTCCACCCGCCGATCTGGATCGGCGGCGCCGAGGCTGCGCCCGTGCGGAGCTGCACGGTGATCGTGGAAAACAGCGTGCGCTTGTCGCCCGGGTAAGTATCCACCAGTTGGCTGCTGGTGTTTTCGCTCACCAGGCTGCCCAGCCCGTACAGCGCCTTGCGCAGGGGATCGAAATTGGCGTTGGGCACAGCCAGCTCCAGGGAGGCCACCTTGCGCCCATCCACGTACCAGGTCTGCGAACCGGACAGGTAGCCGCCGTAATTGTAGGCCAACTGCGTGGCTTTTTCGATTGCCCGGTCGAGGTTGGAGACCTTCATCTCCAGGTAGGCGTGGTAGACCAGCGTGTAGGCCGGCGGGTATTGGGCGATGGGCCCGCTCTTGGGGGCGTAGGCGATCGGCGCCTGCTCGGCGGTCGCCGCTGGGCTGCACGCCGCCAGCAGCGCGGCCAACAGCAGGGCAGCGATCGCCAGGAAAACGGGTGTGGGGGAATATCGGGTGCGCATAGCTTTTCTCCTTCACTTCGATCAAGAACTTACGGACAGTTTCTTGCATCTACACTATACTCGCTGCTGGAGAAAAGCGCTTGATAGCGCTTTGACAACCGCTTGACAAAAGGGCGCTACTGCAAGTTGATGTCTCCCACTTCGCTGTCCTGCCCGGGGCGCACCAGCACGCGCTCGGAGAACGCCCCGAACTGCCCGACGAGCTGCGACCAGCCTCCCTGGGCGTAGACGGTGATGATGTAATAGCCGCCGGGCAGGTCGCTGAGCTTGAAGCGCCCATCCGCGTCGGTCTGCGTCTTTTGCAAGAATGGCTGGCCGGAGCAAGGCGTCTCGCCGTAGTAGCTCGGGCCGAGGGTCTCCACGCAGATTTCGACCGGGGCGTCCGCCACCGGTTGGCCGCTCGGGCCGAGGATGCGCGCCGAGAGCGTGCCGGTGGCTTTCTCCAGGGGCGCGGGCAGCGGCGGGCCGCCCTGCGAGACGGCCGCGCTGCGCAGCTCGTTATCCACCAGTTCGGCGGTGTGCATGAAATAGCTCGTCCAGTTCGCCCCGTCGAAGACTGCCAGGCCATACTTGCTGGCGGCCCATACCCGCCCGCTGGCGTCGACCGCCACCGCCTGCACCTGCTTGCTCACGCCCGCCAGGGCCTGGGTGTCGTACTGCGTCCAGCCGCCATCTTCGAACATGAACAGCCCGTCTGCGCTGGAGGCCAGCCACACGCGCCCCTGGGCATCCAGCGCCAGGCCGTTGGCGCTGCCGAGCTTGCTGTTGGCGCGCTGCTCCCACACGCCGGCTTCGTAGAAGGCCACGCCGCCGCTGTAAGCAACCCAGGGCGTGCCGTCGGCGGCCAGGGCCAGGCCGCCGAAGAACATGTTCTTGTTGAAACCCTGGCCCTCTTTGAAGACCTGCCAGCTTGTTCCGTCGAATCGTGAGACGCTGTCATTGGTCAGGGTCCACACCACGCCATCCGGGGCCACGGCAATGTCATCGAAGATCGTGCTGCCGCCTTGCGTGACTTCGCTGGCGCTGAAATCCCGCCAGTCCTGGCCGTCGAAGTGCGCCACGCCCTGGATGTGGCTGACCCACAAGCCGCCCTGTGCGTCGCAGGCCACGCCGCTGGCGCCGATCAACATGCTGAGTTCGCCCTGGTAATCGATCCATCGCTGCCCGTCGAAGACGCTCACGCCATTGCTGTGGGCGGCGGCGATTCTGCCATCCGGGCAGGCGGTGACATCCTGGATGCTGTCGCTGCCCAGGGAAGAGTTTTCGCGGGTGTAAAGCTGCCAGCCCGCCGCGCTCAGGCAGGCGACGCCCTCGCTGAGGCTGGCGAAGCAGGCCAGGCCCTCACCGGGCGGCAGGCCGGCTCCGGGCGTGGGCTGCTCCAGCGGCTGGGTGCTGGTCGGCTGCACCGCCAGGCTCGCTGCGGGCGTGGGCGCTGCCGGGCTGGCAGCCGGCGGCTCGCTGGGCTGGGTTGTCGCCGCTGGCGTGTTCGGCGGCGTGGGGAAGTCCGAAGGCCCGCCGGGCGAGAGCGCCTGGCAGGCCAGTTGCACGATCACCAGGCAGGCCAGCGCCAGGGGCAGCCAGGCTGAGCGCCGCGGCTTTGGGGAAAATATGGGCTTGTACATGTTCACCTCAATAGGGGTAGGATCAGTTGGAATATGGGTGCAATTATATCGGGTAAGGTCGGGAAAGTAAAGAAAATGAAACAAAGGAGATGAAAATACTCGACAATAACACAACCGCGCATTACAAGCACGAACAGCCCGGATTCTTCAACGCCTCGATGGGCGATGGCGCCATCGGGGCGGCGCTTGCGCCGCTCTTCAGGCCGGACCCTTGTGCGCCCTAGTGCGTCAGGATCTGCGATAAGAACAGCTTGGTGCGTTCTTCCTTGGGTTCGCTGAAGATTTCTTGCGGTGAGCCGCTTTCGACGATGGCGCCCCCGTCGAAGAAGAACATGCGGTGCGCCACGGCGCGGGCAAAAGCCATTTCGTGCGTCACCACCAGCATGGTCATCCCGCTGCGCGCCAGCTCGATCATCACGTCCAGCACCTCTTTGATCATCTCCGGGTCGAGGGCCGAGGTCGGCTCGTCGAAGAGCATGATCTTGGGCTGCATGGCCAGCGCCCGGGCGATGGCCACGCGCTGCTGCTGCCCGCCTGAAAGCTGCCCGGGGAATTTAAGCGCCTGCTCGGGGATTCCCACCCGCTCCAGGAGCTGCAGGGCGACCTCTTCGGCTTTGTCTTTCTTCCATTTGCGCACCCACAGCGGGGCCAGGGTGATATTCTGCATCACCGTCAGGTGGGGGAACAGGTTGAACTGCTGGAAGACCATGCCGGTTTCCATGCGGACGCGCTCGATGTTGCGCACATCGTGGGTCAGTTCGATGCCGTCGATGATGATCTGGCCGCGCTGGTGCTCCTCCAGCCGGTTGAGCGTGCGGATGAAAGTCGATTTCCCCGAGCCCGAGGGGCCGAAGATCACGATCACTTCCCCCTTTTGCACTTCCATATCCACACCCTTCAAAGCGTGGAAATTGCCGTACCATTTGTGCACGTCTCGGGCGATGATGATCGACTGCGGGTTGGCTTGGTTCTCACTCATGCTTGTCTCCAGGCAGACGGCGTTAGCGCTCTCCCACACCCAGGCGGACTTCCAGTTTGCGGCTGACGTAGGACAGGAAATAGCTGAACACCCAATAGATTAGCGAAATAAACAGGTACACTTCGATCTGGTAGCTGATGTACAATGGCTGCGCCAGAACGCTGCGCGAGATGCCGAGCAGTTCCAGCAGCCCGATCGTGACTACCAGCGAAGTGTCTTTGAACAGGGCGATGAACAGCCCCATGATCACCGGGATGACCGTGCGCAGCGCCTGCGGCAGCACCACCAGCAGCATGGTATGGAAGCCGCTCAGCCCCACAGCCTGCGAGGCTTCGAACTGGCCGCGCGGGATGGCCTGCAAGCCGCCGCGCACGTTCTCGGCCAGGTAGGCGGCGGTGAACATGGTGATCCCCACCATGGTGCGCAGCACGCGGTCGATGCGCACGTCGCTCGGCAGGAACAGCGGCACCATCACGCTCGCCATGAACAGGATCGTCACCAGCGGCACGCCGCGGATCACTTCGATGTAGATCACACTCACCCAGCGGATGGCAGGCAGCGACGAGCGCCGCCCCAGCGCCAGCAGCACACCCAGCGGGAAGGAGAAAACGATGCCGACCACGGTGAGCATGAAGGTCAGCATCAACCCGCCCCACAGGTTGGTGGGTATCACTGGCAGCCAGGCCTGGATGAATTCGGCTCCACGGATAATGAATAGAACGATAGGGAAATACAGCACCCACAGACTGATGGCAGTGCTGCGCAACTGCGCGCCCCGCCAGCGCCCGGCGGCGAACCCGAGCAGCGTAGCCAAATCCAGCCCCAGCAGGTTGAGGCGTGCAGAGCTTGCTAACCCAGGGAAGAGCGCCAGCAGCACGGGCAGCAGCAGCAGTCCCAGCGCCAGGCGGGATTTCTGCGGCCCCCACAGACCCCACGACAGGCCAATGATAGCAGCCAATAAGTGCAGGCACAGCCAGGCGCGCCACAGTTCTTCTGCCGGGTACTGCCCGGCCATCAGCAGGCGCAGGTTGACCTGGACCACTTCCCATTCGGCCTGGGTGAAGAGCCACACGGTGAACGGCTTGAGCACGGCATAGATCAGGCCCAATACCAGGAAAGTCAGCAGCGCGTCGTACCAGGTGCTGAACAGGTTCTTGTAGGCCCAGCCGAACAGGTTCTGGCGTTCGCTGGGAGGCGGCAGGCTGGGGGTGGATTGGGCAGTGTTCATGGCATCAACGCTCCACCAGCCGGATGCGGCGGTTATACAGGTTCATCAGCAGCGAAGTCAGCAGGCTGATGGACAGGTAGACCGACATGACGATGACGATCACCTCCACCGCCCGGCCGCTCTGGTTGAGCACCGTCCCCGAGACGTGGAAAAGCTCCGGGTAGCCGATCGCCACCGCCAGGGAGGAGTTTTTGGCTAGATTCAGGTACTGGCTGGTCAAGGGAGGGATGATTACGCGCAGCGCCTGCGGGAAGACCACCAGGCGCAGCGTTTGGAAGGAGGTCAATCCTACCGATTTGGCGGCTTCCACCTGGCCGAGCGACACAGCCTGGATGCCCGCCCGCACCACGTCGGCGATGAAAGCCGAGGTATAGATGACCAGCCCGGTTAGCAGGGTCATGAACTCCGGCGAAAGCTGCAAGCCTCCCGCCAGCCGCAGCCCTTGCACTTCCGGCAGGCTGGGGCTGAGCGGCGCGCCGGGCAGGGCGAACCAGCCAAGTACGGCAACCGCGCAGAAGGCCAGGCTGCCCCAAACTGCGCTCAATGGGGCGCGCCCCGTGCGCTTTCCGTACCAGTTCAGCGCCAGGCCAACGCCGGTGGCGGCCAGCAGCCCCAGGCCCAAGATAATCCGGTAGACGTTGAAGGTATCCGTGGGCAGGCCCCAGGGGATTGCCACCCCCCGGTTGGTCAGGTAGGTGGGTCCGGGCAGGATCAGCGCTTCCTTGACGCGCGGGAATTTGATGAAGACCGCCGAATACAGGAAGATCAGCAGCACCAGCAGCGGGATGTTGCGCAGGATTTCGATGTAGGCGCGCGCCAGCCAGCGCACCAGCAGGTTGCCCGAAAGCTGCCCGACTCCGAAGATGATCCCCAGCAGGGTTGCAAAAACGATCCCCAGGAAGGATACCAGGGCCGTGTTGATCAGCCCCACGGTGAAGGCGCGCAGGTAGGTGCTGCTGCGATCGTAGGGAATGGCGTGCTCGCCGATATCGAAGCCGGAGGTGGTGCGCAGGAAATCGAAGCCCAGGGCCAGCCCCTGCTGGCGCAGGTTGGCGAGCATGTTGTTGCCCAAATAGCCCAGGAAGGCTGCCAGCAGCAAGAGGAAGATGGCCTGGCCCAGGATGCGCAGGAAGCGCTCATCCCGCCACAGGGGGATGCGCTGGGGGGAGGCCGGGCCGGAAGGGGGTGGTTGGCTGGAGGTCATTTTATGAAAGTTGGCGGCTGGGGCTATGCGTTGATCCGGATAGCCCCAGTCGCAAAATCCAGACCTGACAGGTTTTAACAGGCGCCTGTATACTCAAGCTACCTGCCAGGGTTTCTGGTCAGCAAGCGAAGGCGTTGGAGAAACCCGTCAGGTCTTTCACATTTAGCGGAATGGCGGCGAGTAGAGCAGGCCGCCGTTGGTGTACAGGCTGTTCTGGCCGCGCGGGATGAAAGTGGGCGTACTTTCACCCAGGTTGCGGGCGTAGATTTCTCCGTAGTTGCCGGCCAGTTTGATGATATTGTAGGCCCAATCATTCGTCAGGCCCAGCTTCAGACCCAGGTCGCCTTCCAATCCTAACAGGCGCTTGACCTCGGGGTTGGCCGTGCTGCTGCGGATCTCATCCACGTTGGCGGAGGTGATGCCGAACTGTTCGGCGGCGAAGGTGGCGAAGATGGTCCACTTCACGATGTCGAACCACTGGTCATCGCCGTGGCGCACCACCGGCCCCAGCGGTTCTTTCGACAGCGTGACATCCATAATCACGTGGTCGTCCGGGTTGGGCAGCAGGCCCTTGGCGACCGAGCTAAGCTGCGATTTGTCACTGGTGACGGCATCGCAGCGCCCCTCCGCATAGGCCCCGTAGGTGGCGTTGACGTCATCGAAGACCGCCGGCGTGTAGCTGATGCCCTCGGTGGCCATCGTGTCGGCCAGGTTCAGCTCCGTGGTAGTGCCTTTCTGGACGCAGATCGTGCCGCCCTCCAGGTCTTGCAGGGTGGCGATGCCGCTGTCCTTGGGCACCATGATGCCCTGCCCGTCGTAGAAAGTGATGCCGGTGAAGTTGAAGCCCAGCTCGGTATCGCGCACCAGCGACCAGGTGGTGTTGCGGATCAAAACGTCGATCTCGCCGGTTTGCAGGATGGTGAAGCGCTCCTGCGTGGTGGACGGGCGGAATTCCACTTTGCTGGCGTCGCCGAAGATGGCGGCAGCCAGAGCGCGGCAGAAATCGGCGTCGAAGCCGGCGAAGTTGCCCTGCGGGTCGAGGAAGCTGAAACCGGGCAGTTGCCCGTTGACCCCGCAGATCAGTTTATCGCGGCCCTGTACAGCTTTGAGCGTATCCCCAAAGCCGGGGGCCTGGGCGACTTCGATCTTCACCTGCGGCGTGGCGGCGGGGGCCGCCTCTGCCGGCACCTCCACGGTTACGATCACGGTTTTGATGACTTCTACGGTTTTGACCGGCTGTTCGCCCCCACCTGCCGGAGCTCCGGCTGGCTGGCAGGCTGCCAGAACCAGCGCAAATACAAGCAGTAACACGAATCCAAACGAAATTTTTCGGGACATGTCTCTCTCCTCTGGCGAAAAACGGGTTACTCTGGTTCAATTGTTCTGTATCGAAATGGGCTTGAATGAAAGAGCGATGTGGGTCGGGGCCGGCGGCTGGTTGGCCCCAGGCCCGCTGAGGGGATTTTGTCGTTTGAGATTGACCTCCTTTCTTTCCAAGCGATTCCGCCTGGCGCCTCACCTGCGCCTGGCGATTGGCGAAATATGGCTTGATTATAGTATAAAAATGGACGATTTGAGCAGTGTTTGGTGAAATTGGCAGCCTGTATTTTCAGGCAGCGACAGGATGCCTTGCCGCTGTCTGAACGAACTTCCGGGGGGAGTCTGTAGTATATTTATGGAAATGTGGCATCCAGTTGATGGTGTTATGCTAAATTAGGAGCGATCGAAGCATAGGATTGATGCATTGAACCGAAAGGACGGTTTGTATGGACCGCAAATTGATCGTTCGTTATAGTATTCGCGAGAGCATGGGGCTGGTGATCATGGGCGTAGCGCTGTTCTGGCCGGCCGGGCGCATCGACTGGTGGCCGGCCTGGGCCGCGCTGGCGGTCATGGCCGCCTGGATCGTGGCGACCGCCGTCGTCATCCTGCGCTTCAACCCCAGTTTGCTGGCCGAGCGCCTGGGGCCGCGCCAGGGGGCCAAGCGCTGGGACACGGCCATCATGAGCCTGGTGGGCCTGCTGCAGTTGGCCCGCTACATCCTGGCCGGCTTCGACCAGCGCTATGGCTGGTCGGGGGACTTTCCCCTGGCGGCCCAGTTGATCGCCCTGGCGGTGTGCGCCCTGGGCTATTTCCTGGTCACCTGGGCCACGGCTTCCAACGCCTTTTTCTCACAGATCGTGCGCATCCAGTCCGAGCGCGGCCATGCCGTCGCTACCGGCGGGCCGTATCGCTTCGTGCGCCACCCGGCTTACCTGGGCGCACTACTATACGAATTGGCTCTATCCGTGCTGTTGGCCTCCTGGTGGGCGCTGCTCGCCAGCTTGCTGTCCGCGTTCCTGCTCATCCTGCGCACGGCCCTCGAGGATCGCAGCCTGAAGGCCGAACTGGATGGCTATGCTGATTTTGCGCAGCACGTGCGCTACCGGCTGCTGCCAGGATTGTGGTAGTCGATGGTTGGCTGCCTGACCACCAGAAATTAGGTGTAGAAGAACCTCCCGGATTACCCTTACGGGCGCCCGGCTTTATCGCTTCGGCACGTAGGGGTATTTGTAGTATGGGACTTTAGCATCGAATAATGGCGTTCGAGATTTACAATTGTCCTCTACGAGGTGAAACACCAGCTTGTCGTCCTCGTAAGTCCAATTGTAGACGCCTTTCCCGAGGTTATATTGATCGCAGTTTGTATCGGTCATCAGGGTCAATAAATCGCCCTCTACAGAGTAGATGCCTTGATGTGAAAGTTTCCCGAATGCAGAAGTTAACTTGTAGGTGCCATCCTCTTTAAATTCGAGCATGGTGCCCGCTGCTGTTTCAAATGCTCCTGTCGGGAAACGCGGCGAGCAGGCGCATAACGAAAGCAACAGGAGCATACCCAAGACGATCGTGATTATACGACTTTTGTTCATTTTTTCCTCCGATGTGCTATGAAATGGATGGATAAACCGGCTAACCAGTTGGTAACGCCGGGATTAAAAAGCAATAATTCCAACATATCCATGCAGTACGCATCTGTTTGAGGATATGCTGGATGTAAAGAGAACGCCTCCCGTGGGTTCAGCAGAAGGCGTCTCGTATCAATGCAAATGAGCTATTTTTTCATCGACTCGGGCAGTACGGGGACTTTGAGCACCATTCCCGAATGAACCCGGTTGGGGTTGTCGCCAACCACGTCTTTATTGGCTTCGTAGATCAGCCTCCAATAGGGCTCAGTGGCATGACCGTAATACTTCAAAGACAGATCGCTCAAAGTCTCTTTGGCGGTCAAGGTATGGGTGGCGAGGACCTGGCCTTTCGGAGCCACTTTTCCCGCTTCTTCTCTTTCACTGGCTGCCTGTGTGCGCTCGTCTACTTCGTTCGCCATACTTACCTTCCTTTCCGGGTTTCTAAGAACGGTTTCGAATCACTGATAACATTGTAGCATAGTTCCTATCAAAAACCCGGTTTCTCTTTGGAGGAGCAATGATCGCAATCCGTTCTCTGCGCAAAGATGATGACTTCTCTGACTTGATCTCGCTTTCGCGCCAGTTCTTCGGCGAATACGAGACCCACCACCGGGATTTTTTCAAGATCGATCACCTGGAAGATGAGCAAATCATCGCTTACTTTGCCTCATTTTGCAACCGTGATACCCGCCAGGCGCTGGTTGCCCTGGATGGCGAACGCATCGTGGCCTACATCACCGTCTACGTGCATGAACAGGTCAGCTACTGGCAGGTCAAGCGCCTGGGCGAGATCTCTGGCCTGATGGTGCAGCCGGAATACCGGAAGCAGGGCATCGCCGGGCGCTTACTCGCCGCTGCCAAGTCCTTCTTTGCCGCGCAGGGTGTGCGCTATTTCGCCGTGTACACCGCCGTGGCAAACCGCGCCGCCTTGGAGTTCTATGCGCAACATGGCCTGGTGCCTTTGTATACCACCATGCTCGGGGAAATCGACGCGCCACCCGGACCTGCCCGGGATGGATGAATCTTATTTTGATCCATCCATCCTCAAAAACTCCGTGTTCTCTGTGCCTCTCCGCGTTCTCCGTGTTTAAATTTCCTTTTTCGTAGCATAAACCCCCTGGATTTGCTGCGCATAGTCGGCAATACTCATGCGCAGCGCCAGCGGCTCGAGCACTTCGATGGCCCCGCCGAAGCTCAGCATGCGCGCCCGCGCCGTTTCGAAATTCTCGAAAGTCAGCCTCATCGCCTGCCAGCCTTCCCGCCCCATCGCCGGCGGGGTATTGGGCACGCCCGGCAGGCCCCCTTGCAGCAGCCGCGGCAGGCGCTCCGCCAGCGACGGCGCAACCAGGGCGCGCACCTCGTAGCGCGGGCGCTCGTTCTCGAAATCCGTACACCACCGCTGCCAGAAGGCCGCCAGGTCGAAATCCGCCGGGCGTAGGAAGGACTCGGGCAGCATGGCCGCCTCCACGATGCGCGAGACGCGCCGGGCGCGGGTTTGCCCGCCATGTGCATACACCAGGTACCAGATGCTGGCCTTGGCTACCAGCCCGTAAGGGGCCACCACCAGCTCGCTGAGCACGTCGAAATCGCCGCGGTAGGTGATCTGCAGCAGCCGGTCCTGCCAGGCGGCCTGCTGTATGGTCTGCAGGTGCGGCGTGGGTTCTTCGGGCTGGAACCACCAGGCCGCGTCCAGGTGGATGCGCTGCTGCGCCTGGACCTGTTTCTCGCGCATCGATGGCGGGACCGCCGCCGACAGCTTGAGCAGGGCGGCCTTGAGCTCCTGGCCCACGCCCAGGCGCACCAGCGGCTCGGGGATATTCAGCATCGAGAGCGACTGGGCCTCCTCCGGGCTCAGCCCGGTCAGGTCCGTCTGGTAGCTTTCCACCAGGGCGATGCCGCCCCCCGGGCCGCCTTCGCTGTAGACCGGGATTCCCGCCGTGTTCAGGGCTACCACGTCCCGGTAAATCGTGCGCTCCGACACCTCCAGCTCGGCGGCAAGCTGGCGGGCGGTCAGCCGCCCGCGCGTTTGCAGCAGCATCAGCAGGGCAAGTAAACGGTCTGCGCGCATAAGGGCCTCCTTGGACGAGAAACCGGGTTTTTCCCAATCAGGCGGGGCCGTTTTGCAAATTTTGCGGGCCGTTTGCACCTCAAAAACCCGGTTTCTATTTCGATTTTACCAGAAATCCCTGACATAAGGTGTCAGGGATAGAATAGTAAGATATGCACACGTGACAAGAAACCGGGTTTTTCGCCATCCAGGTGGAGAAGCTTTACAAGTTTTTGCGGGCCGTGCGCACATCAAAAACCCGGTTTCTTTCAAAGAGACTTGTTAAGAAGGAGAGAAAAAATGAGTAACCTCGACATTCGTATCGAAACCCTGCCGCCCATGCGCCTGATCAGCGCCTACGGCTTCGGCCCCTCGCCCGAGATGGTTGCCGCTGACAAAATGGCCGCCTTCCTGAAAGCCAAAGGCCTGCTGGAAGGCTACGGCAGCGCCATCCCGCACTACGGCTTCAACAACCCCAACCCTTCCCACGGCAGCCCGAACTACGGCTACGAAATCTGGGCCCTGCTGCCGCCCGAGGTGGAGCCCGAAGGCGACCTGCGCCTGGTGGCCTTCAACGGCGGCCTGTACGCCGTCACCTGCTTCGAGAACCTCGAGAACATCGGGCGCGTCTGGGGCGAGCTGGTGCAGTGGCGCGAGAGCAGCCCCTACCTCGAAGCCAGCCACCAGTGGCTCGAACACCTGCTCAACCCCCTCGAGCCCGACCCGGCGAAATACGTCTTCGAGCTGTATTTGCCGGTCAAGGAGTGAGGGGGGAATCAGGCGACAGGGTAATTCGGTAATCCGGGGAGAGGGCGTGCGCTGCGCTGGGAGGTGCGGCGCACGCTGCGTTTGCCTGGCAGGCTTTGAACCTTTCGGGGCGCGCTCTGGTAAGATGGCAAAGCCAGTGTGGTGCAGTAACGCATGTGACAAAGGAGCCAGGTACAACCATGAAAAGATCGACCTTTATTCCAACGCTTTTGCTCTTGACCGCTATCCTGGTCCCCATGCTCGGCGCTTGCGCCCTGCTGCCATCTGCCGCAGATACTTCACATCGCGGCATCCTGTATTACGACATTGCCATCGAAATGGATCCTGCGCAGGGTATCTTCCGTTCGCAGCAGCAAATTTCGCTGACCGCCAGCCTGGCCCAGGGCCGCAAGCTCACCCTATTCATCGGAGGCGACCTGGTGGTCGATACCCTGGCGTTGGAAGATGGCGCAGGCAACGACCTTCCCATTGCGCAGTGGCAAGAAGTTGGCAGCACGACCACCGATAATTTTTGGGGGAAGAGCGTTACTTCCGAGATCGAAATTCGAACGACCGAAGACATCCCCCGCCAGGGCCTCTTGAAACTGAACCTGGCCTACCATCTGCCGCCGCAGGCGATCCAGGATGGGCCGGCGGGGAATATTTACGATCTGTTCGTCAGCGCCCGCGGCAGCCACGCCGGAGGGCCGGAGAGCGGCGCTTTTCCAATGGTATCCGGCAGCCTGGAAGCGCCGTTTACGATGACCATCACACATCCCAACACCTTCCTGTGCGCCTTGCCCGGGGAAGCAGTCAGCACCGCAGAAAGCGGCGGCTTCGTCAAGGACGTGTACCGCTCCGAGGTTCCTTACGACCCTTCGTTCTCCTGCGCGCCGTACAACCTCATGGCTGAAGACATCCACGGGCTGCGCCTCGAGATTTTCACGCCCCAGCAGGTTGACCTGTCGCCGCACGTGCTGGCCACGGCTGCCGAAATCCTGTCGCTCTACCGGGAGCAGTTCGGGGAACCGTCCGCTCGCAGCTTCCGCATCGTCTTCCCGGATTTGCTGGATACTGCGAGCGGCGGCGAGAGTAATGGTAATCTCATTTTCCTCGCCAATGTCCAGCCTTTTTTGAAATATGACCAGGATGAAACCGCCAGGGACATGTTTGTCCACCTGGTTGCCCATGAGGGCTATCACCTCTGGAACGCCTGGAGCCTGACCTGGGAAGGCAGCCTGGCAGAATGGTGGGTGGAGGGCGGCGCCACCTTTATGGCCTCCTGGGCCACAGAGACCTTGTACGGCCCTGAAACGGAGGCCGGTAACCGGCTTAGCTATCTCGAAGCATTCGAAGAGCAGGAAGCCTACCGTTACGAGCGCAGTCTCGCTAACCTGGATGAGAACTGGTTCGATCATTGGGCTTTGGTCTACAATTACGGCGCCCTGGTATGGGAGCAGTTGCGCCAGAAAGTGGGTACCGAAGCCCTGCTCGCCGGCCTGCGCGATTTTTATCAGTCTCGGCGCAACCAAAAGACCGGTTACGCCGATTTCATCGCCAGCCTACAGAAATTCACGCAAGTGGACGTGGCGGCATACCTGGAGCAGTGGACCCGGCACAACGCCAGGATCGACCTTGCCGTCCGGGAGGTTGCCATACAGCCCGTGGACGGCGGCTTCGAAGTGCAGGTGGAGCTGGAAGTCAACGCCGATCGCGATTACGAATTATTCACTGCCCTGGGCTACAAAACCTCCACCGGAGAAGACTGGCGATTGATCGATCTGCACCTGGTAAAGAGCGGGCAGCATCGCATTGAATTCGAAAGCGCCGAGCGCCCGCTGGAAATCCAGATCGACCCCGAGTACCGTGTGCCTCAGATCGATCTGGATGACAACACCTGGGTCGAGAATAAATAATTCTAATCTGATCCCACGCGGGGAGAGCGTATAATTTACTGGTTGAACGTCTTTTCAGTTCTTCTTGGCGTCTTTGCGGTGTTATGGATTGGATGCTTACAGGTGACCTCATGAAACTTCGAAAACTTACCGATAGATCGCTCTACGCTTTTTTTGCCGTGTTGGTCTGCCTCACCCTGTCCAGCAGCGCAGTCCTCGCCCCCGCCCGCGCCGCCGCCGACATCCTCGTCTACGCCGACGCCCTGTCCGGCGGCTGGGAAAGCTGGTCCTGGGACACCACCATCGATTACAGCGCCGCCGCCCACGTTCACAGCGGCGCTTACGCTCTGGCCGCCACCTTCACCGCCGGCTGGAGCGGCCTGTCGCTGCACGCCCCCGCCTCGATCGACGCCAGCGGCTACCTGTCCATCGATTTCTGGGCCTACGGCGGCGCCGGCGGCACGCACATCGACTTCTACACGCAGTTCGCCGATAACAGCGAAAGCACCCACAAGACCCTCACCCTGCCCGCCGGCGCCTGGACGCATTTCACCATCCCGCTCGGCGAGCTGGGCAGCCCGGCCGAGATCAGCCGCCTGACCTGGTGGAACCGCACGCCCAACCCCCAGGCCGTCTTCTACCTCGATGACGTCCTGCTGGCCGGCGATGGCCTTCCCCCCGCCCCGCCCGCCCTGAGCGTGGACGCCGCCCTCGACCGCCAGCCCATCAGCCCCTATATCTACGGCATCAACCTGGTGAGCCTGGACGGCAGCGGCGACGCCGCCTTCTACGCCGAGCTGGACCTGCCCGTGCGCCGCTGGGGCGGCAATTCCACCAGCCGCTATAACTACCAGAACGACATCTCCAACCACGCCATGGACTGGTATTTCGAGAACATCAAAGAGAGCAGCGCCGCCAACCTGCCCGACGATTCGGGCGCCAACCGCTTCATCGAGCTCAACCGCAGCCTTGGCGCTCATACCTACCTGGTGGTGCCCATGACCGGCTACGTCTCCAACAACAACGCCGTCGCCTGCGGCTTTAGCATCGCCAAGTACGGCCCGCAGCAGGACAGCGACTACTGGCGGCCCGACTGCGGCAACGGCGTGCACACCAACGGCGCCAACCTCACCGGCAACGACCCGCTGGATACCAGCTTTGCCATCACCCCCGCCTTCGTCACCGGCTGGGTCGACTTCCTGGAGAGCCGCTACGGGCGCGCCGCCGACGGCGGGGTGATGTTCTACAACACCGACAACGAGCCCGACCTGTGGTTCGAAACCCACCGCGACGTTTCCCCCACCGGCCTGACCTACGACCAGTGGCGCGACCGCACCATCCAGGTTGCCGCCGCCGTCAAAGCCGGCGACCTGACCGCCGCCGTGCTCGGCCCGGGCACCGGCGTGTGGAGCTACTACTTCGAGTCGCCCTACGATGGGCAGCGCGGTGATTGGAGCACGCCCGACGACCGCCTGGCCCACGGCGGCGGCTACTTCACCCCCTGGCTGCTCGGCCAGTTGCGGGCCTACGAGCAAACCCACGGCCAGCGCCTGCTGGATTACCTGGACCTGCACTATTACCCCCAATCCGGCGTGGCCCTGGTGGAAGCCGGCGACGCCAGCCGCCAGGCCCTGCGCCTGCGCTCCACCCGCTCGCTCTGGGACCCCACCTACGTGGACGAAAGCTGGATCGCCGGCTCCGGCCCGGACGGCGGCATCGTGCGCCTCATCCCGCGCATGCGCGACTGGGCGGCCGCCAACTACCCCGGCACCCAGCTTGCCATCGGCGAATACAACTGGGGCGGCCTGGAGCATCTCAACGGCGCCCTGGCCCAGGCCGATGTGCTCGGCATCTTCGGGCGCGAAGGCCTCGGCCTGGCCACTCTCTGGGACCCGCCCGCCGCCGCCCAGCCGGGCGCTTACGCCTTGCGCATGTACCGCAACTACGATGGCGGCGGCGGCAAGTTCGGCGAGACGCGCCTGCACGCCAGCAGCACCGACCAGGGCAAACTCTCCATCTACGCCGCCCAGCGCACCCGCGACCTGGCCCTGACCCTGATGGTCATCAACAAGACCGGCGGCGAGCTGACCAGCGCCGTCTCCCTGGCCAACTTCGCCCCCGCCAGCCAGGCGCAGGTCTACCGCTACAGCGCCGCCGACCTCAGCGCCATCCAGCGCCTGCCCGACCAGCCCCTCACCCCCAGCGGCTTCACCGCCGCCTTTCCCGCCAACTCCATCACCCTGCTCGTCCTCCCCCCGTCAGCGCCGGTGCAGTGGCAGCACATCTACGTGCCGTTGGTGCAGCGGGGGGCTGATTGACACATTTATGCGCAGCGTTTGAGGCGAGAATTTAACACGGAGCGCACGGAGAATTCACGGAGTTCACAGAGTTTTGTTGAGAATCTTCACTCTTTGAGCGTTTCCAGGTATTCAAGAGCGGTCAATCGTTTTCCTCATCTGTCAGCAGTTGCAGCCTGTGTTGTAGATTTTCCGCCATCTGCACCAGCGAATCCCACTCGACAAAATCCATCCGGTCGTCGGTTTCGCCAGCCTTATATGCCTGATAGAATTGTTCGGATGTTCTATGGTAACGGGTTTCAAAATCCGCCAGGTCTTTCCGTACCTCATCCAACTGCGCTTTCGTCAGACCGGCTTCATATTCGATCAGCTTGTCCAACGTGCGCGTGGTCACTTCGCTGGCCTGCCCCTGTTGGTACAGCTTGGCCAGTCTGGTCAAGCGGCTGGCAATTTCGTTACTGGCAGCAGAATGGATATTCATCGCTTACTCCTCCCGAATTCCATCGGGACTTAAATCATACTATAGCGTTTTGTAATACCAGGCGCTCGTTGAGTAAGCAGATTTCGCAGATCAAAGGTTAGAAATAGGCGTTCATCTGCGAAAATCTGCGCCTCATTTCTTGTTTCTCTACGAAAACTCGCCGCGTTATGGTGTGGGGGTTAGGGTTGGTTTCGATGTGCTCATCAGGTCTGGCGTTTCAGCCCAGGAGACAGGCGGCAGTCGCAGTCGCTGCCGCAGGCGCGGTGAGAGCCTCCCCGCCGCCAGCAGGATAACCGCCCAAGCCTTACCAGTCTCGCACAGTTTCACGCTGCTCCTCCAATTGAGCTGTAGGGGCGGGTCTGCCCCGTCTGGCCGGGCGCCTGCCTCTACCGTCACCCCGCCCTCCCCATGCAGATCGTCAAACAGATCGACCCGCCCTTGCGGTTCTGCCTATAGCGTTCACCTGTTTCCTGTTTTAGCATCAGCGTCCATCTGCGAAAATCTGCGTCCCATTTCTGCCATTACGGGGCCGGGGTAGGTGTTGGCGTCGGTGTTGCCACCGGCGCCGGCAGCACGTGCACCGCCGGGTCGAACACCTTCCCATCCGGCATAATCGCCCCCTCCAGCGATTTAGCCAGGGCAAGCTGTTCATATGTGACTGCTGCCCCGCTCAGGTTAGCCTTGCTCAGGTCGGTCCCGCTCAGGTCGGCGTTGTACAATCTGGCTCCACTCAGGTCGGTCTCGCTCAGGTCGGCCCTGGCCAGGTTAGCCCCGACCAGCCAGGCAAAACTCAGGTTAGCCTTGTCCAGTTCGGCCTTGTGCAGGTTAGCCCTACTAAGGTTCGCCTTGCTCAGGTCAGCCTCGCTAAGGCAGGCCCTGCTCAGATCTTTACCAGATAAATCCGCGCCGGGGGCGCCCAGGTTGACGATTTCCCACACCAGCCGCCATTTATCATCCAACTGAGTCGCCTTATCGATCTCTGCCGCTTTCAACTTGGCGCCGCTCAGATTAGCTCCACGCAGGTCAGCAGCGATCAGCGTGCTGCCGCGCAAGTCGGTTGCGATCAGCTTGGCCTCGCTCAAGTTTGCTCCACGCAGGTCAGCATTGTTCAACCGGGAAAAGCTCAGGTCGGCTTTGCACAGATTGGCATCCTTCAGATCAATATCTTCCAGGTTAGCCATCCTCAGTTCGGCCTCTTCTAAGTTGGCTTTACTCAAGTTAGCCTCTTCTAAGTTGGTTCCATCTAGCCCGGCGCCGCTAAGATCGGCTCCACTCAAGTTGGCGCTGTACAGGTTGGCCATGAACAGCTCCGCCTTGCTCAGGTCCTGGCCGGATAAATCATCGCCTGGAGCGCCAAAGTTGACAATTTCCCACACCAGCCGCCATTTATCATCCATTTGCGTTGAATGGTCGATCGCTGCCAGTTCCAGATTGGCCATACTCAGGTCGGCTCCACGCAGGTCGGCCCCTCTCAGGTTGACAGCCGACAAAATGACTCTGCTCAAATCGGCCCCACTCAAATCAGCCCTTCTAAAGTCGGCCCCCATCAGGTAAGCCTCGCTCAAATTAGCCCCGCTCAATCCGGCATGGATCAAATTGGCCTCGTCCAGGTCAGTCTTGCTCAGGTTCGCCCCGCTCAAGTCGGCCCAGCTCAGGTCGGCCCCGCTCAGATCAGCCTCACTCAGATCGGCGTAACTCAGATCCTTGCCAGACAAATCCATGCCGGGCGCCCCCTGGTTCACGATCTCCCAGGCCAACCGCCATTTGCCATCCAGTTGGGTTGACTCATCGATCGCTGCCATCTTCAAAACTGTCCCGCTCAGGAAAGCATCGACCAGGTTAGCTCCACTCAGGTTGGCTCCACTCAGGTCAGCCAGGATCAGTTCGCTCCCATTCAAATTCGCCCCACTCAGGTTGGCCCCGCTCAGATCAGCGTAGCTCAGAATGGTCTCGCTCAAATCCTTGCCAGACAAATCTGCGCCGGGAGCGCCCTGGTTCACAATCTGCCACGCCAGCCGCCATTTGTCATCCAACCGGGTCGATTCATCCATCACTGTGTCGTATAGGTTTACCTTGCTCAGGTCAGCGTTGCTCAGATCGGCCCTGCTCAGGTTGGCTTCTATCAGGCTGCTTTCGTTGAGGTTCGCATCACTCAGATTGGCTCCACTGAGGTTGGCCTTGTAAAAGTCAGCGCCGTTCAGATTGGCCCCTTTCAAATTGGCATCGCTCAGGTCAGCTTCGTACAGCAGCGCCTCGCTCAGATCAGCGCCGCTCAGATTGGCATTGGCCAGATTGGCTGCCACCAGATAGGCTTTGCTCAAATCCTTGCCAGACAAATCCGCGCCGGACGCGCCCTGGTTGGCAAGTTCCCACACCAGCCGCCATTTGTCGTCTAGCAAAGTCGCCTCATCGATGATTGCCCCGCGCAGATCGACCCAGCTCAGATCGGCATGGCTCAGGTCAGCTCGTTTCAGATTAGCCTGGCCCAGGCTGGCCCTGCTCAGGTTGGCGTCGCTTAGATCGGCATCGCTCAGGTCAACGATCTGATTGCCGGTTTGTATCAACTCAGCTTCGTACAGAAATTGTACCAACCGGCCTTTACGCTTGCCATCCAATGCTTGCAGCGCAGCCAGCGTTTTTGCCCTGGCGGTCACCCTGGCCTCCGATCCTTCTGCCGCTGTGCGCAGGTTTTGCCGCAGCAGTAAGTCCGCCATTTCATCGAAATAGACCTGCAAGCTCTGCTCCCCGGCCCTGCTGCCAATCGCTGCCGTGCTTGCCTGCGGTCGATTGAACAACAAGATATCTACTCCCACAGTCAGCGCTACGATCACGACGAGTAAGGCCAGCCAGCCCCACCGTCGCTTGCCTCCGTTGCCTGTTTCTTCCAATGCTTTCCGCATCTCAACCCTCCACCACGGTTACAACTGGTGTTCCTGGTCGGTCATAGACTCCCGCCTGGATAGGGATATGACTTGATTTTAGAGCAGATGAGATGCGAAGTCAAGCGATTCAACCGGCCGGGAACATGTGGCGCGCGAAATGAGTGTGCGCTGCACCTGCCGGGTGCGGTGCACGTGTTAGCCGTGGGAGCAAAAAACTGCTCACGGATGCACCGGAGAACACGGATCTAAACTCACCTGCGTGGATTGGAGTAGGGAACAAGCCACGAATTGCACGAATTGGGCGAATTTGATTGTGGAGCGGCTGCGCTGTGGGTATAATCAGAGAGGAGCCTTTTCATCAAGGATGGCAGGTGAGAGAGGAATCCGGCGCGATCTCCTGGCAGGATGTTCACCAGGAATGGTAAGTCGATCTTTATTCGCTGGCGAACACCTCTAGGATAATCCCTTGACCCAACCCCTGATCTTGATCAAACTCCCAACTGGAGCGAAAAACTTCCATTGAGATCGTTTCGGGCTGCACGTCAACGTGACCGGTTTGATTTATGCCGGGGTGTGGATTGACAACCATCACTTCCTGCCCATCGGTTGATACGCCTGCCAAAATTATAAAATGATCGAATTCGACCGAGGGATTGGGCTGATACTCTCCGGTGGATGTGTATGCGTAGCGCATCAACACCAGTGCGGGTTTCCCCGATTTGACATTTTCTAACAAAGCCTGACTCGACAGGACCGCATTGCCATTCTCATTCAAAACTGGCGAGAAACGAAAGCCATGCTCGCGAGCCAGGCTTTCCAGTTCAGCAAAGGAAATCAGATTGTCATCGTTGAAATAGCCCGCCCGGCCCGCTTCTTCTACCAATGCTTGTGGGCTCAATTCGGGGACTGGCGCTGCCCAGCCGGCATTGGCGTGGTTGATCAACATTGCCAATGCGACCGTCCCACAGCCATTATAGTGCGCGCCGCCGGGCCGCCGACCATAACGATCTAATACTGCGGTGACATCCGGGTGAAGCTGGTTATAACCATGCTGCTGCCACCATCCAATCGCTGGCTGCTGGTGGATTTGTTCTACAGCGGCCAATCCAGCATTAAGATCCTGCACTGGCGCTGGCGGCGTCGATCCAAGCCCCAGCACATTGGCTGCAATCACTGCCGAGCTAGCCAGGCCCAAGGCCGCAACCAACCCAGGAGCAATACCCGGCGATTCACCAGGCGCTCCATTCTCTAAATATCCTCTCAGCCGCTGCGCTTTGCGCTTCAACAATGGGGTGTGCTGCTCTGCAGTACGAAGAAAGCGCTGCACAACCAGGCTCGTTTCCTGGAACTCGCGGGCATATTTACTATGCTCTTGATCCTGCCAGGTTTCGCCTAGTTTGGCAAACTGCCCGCGCAGGCGCGCCAGGCGGCCTTCCAATTCCTTGCAAAATACGCCTAACTCGGCAGCAAAACGTTCCAGGTCTTCTGGGTTGGCATCCGCTTGCGGCGACATCTTTAGCGCTCCAAACACCCGGCCGCCCACGCCAGCCATTCCTCTTGCGGCAGCGCGTAAGGGCGAAATTTCTCTAACTTCCCCCCATCATCATCAAAGATCAAGGCTCGATAGGACCCCAGCTTGCTGGCTGCAGGGGTGTCGATCAGATTGACCGAGTCTTCGGCGCTCATCTGAAAGGCCACTCGCAGAGAAAATTCACGCAGCGTGCGCCGCTCCAGGGTGCGATTCACATTGGTGAGCGTATCGCACCAGGCCAGGGTGTGCACGCCGACTTCTGGCCCATCGCGCAAGATGGTAGTGAACAGAGATGACAAGTTCGGCCCGGCAGGTGTATCGCTGCCCAACGTTGGAAAGCTGAAGCTGTCATCAGGGCGCAGATCGCGAGCGCGCTGTAAACCGTAGATAAACAGGAAGCGCGCAGGCTCTTTGAGCAAGTCGCCATCCAACCTGCGCTTAACTTCGTCAGCCAGGGCGACGATCACATCTGCCAGTTGCCGGCGGCACCCGATTACCTGCGAGATGGGCAGACGCTCTGCCAGGTGGGCGAGGCTTTCGCCAGCAGAGGCATCGGCAGCCGAAAAATCCAGCACCTGGAAGGTTTTGTCATCCGGTGTCTCGCCGGATGCGGGCAGGCGCGCCGCCAGGCTGAGCAGGGCCGCCCCCAACATACCGGCAGCGGAGGTTTCATTCTGGCCCACCACCAGCAAGTTACTTCCACTCTGGCGGCGGAACACTGCCGCGGTTGGCTCGCGGATGGCAATCGGCTCCCCCAGCCAGGCCAGCATATCCCTGGCAAAATCGCCGCTGGATGCCGGGGCCGGGCGCTCGGAGAGCAGGTTCTTCAAAAGCGAATTCTTGGCCACATCCCCTGGGAGGTTGCCTTCGAAAACAATGGTCGGCGCGGCGGACTGGTAGCCAGTTCTATTCACCAACTCCGAAATTTGGAGCAGGTAACGGTCGCGCTCTTCATCCGGCAGCCAGGCCACCTGGAAATGGTTATTGCCCTCTACCCGGCCGTTGGCGGCGTTATAAATCGCCTCGCCAGGGCGAGTCAGCAGGCGAGCAGAGGGATTATCGTCTGCCAGGATCAGTCGCGAGTCGGCCTCGCTGCATTGCAAAGCAATGCGCACCGCCATCTGGTCGATGGTAGAGCGAGCCAGGGTATAAGCGCCTGCCAGGGTCTGTGAACCGAGCAAAACGTGCATTCCAAAACCACGCCCCTGCCGTACAAGGCGATCCAGGATTCGCATCGCCTGCGAAGCAATCACGTCATCTTCGGTAAAAAATTCCTGGAACTCATCCACAATCAGCAAAATCCGCCCCAACTGCTGCCTGCTTTTACGCCGGTAGCTGGCCAGGTCGTCGACCATTGCCGCGCGGAAAAGGTCGCCGCGGCGTTTCATCTCAGCGTCCAACCCCTGGAGCACGCTCAAACCAAATTCACGCTCGCTCTCGATGGCGATGACGCGGGCATGCGGTAAGCCAATCTCGGCGTAAGGCTTGAATTCCACGCCTTTTTTGAAGTCGATCAAATACAGCGTAACTTCATCTGGGCTGTAAGCCAGCGCCAGGGAAGTGATCAGCACGTGCAGCAGTGTGGATTTGCCTGCCCCAGTGCGCCCAGCCACCAGGGCATGCTGCGCCACCCCCGCTCCCAGTTCCAGGATCTGCGCCTTACGCGCCCCAGATGGCCCCAGCGGGACGCGCAGCCCATCGCCAGCTTTCGCCCGCTGCCAACTGGCGGGCGTCAGGCCAGCCCGTTCCAGCACTTTGTCAAAAGGCACTTCCACCTTGCCCGCCTCTTGGGCAGTCTGGCCGATTTTTTCGATCAGGGCATTGAATAATTCGGTTTCTGGAGGCTCATCCAATTCAAGCTGGCAATCCACAAAAACAGGTTCCTTCCACACAAAACCGCCACCCTCCTGCCAGGAAATTACCGAACAGGCCTGCCGCAGGTCGTTCAGGTTGAAGCCATGCGGAGATGGCTTGGAGGGATCGGCCAGGATCACCGCATAGACTCCACAGCGCGGCCCGTTCTGGGCGATGCTGAGCAGTCGCCTGGCAGCCGCCTCGTTGAAATTTGCCGGGAAATTATACGCCGCCAACAGACGATACGGCTCGGCAACCTCGCCAGCCTCCTCGTTGTACTCTTCGATGGCAGCGTAATGGCTGCGCAGGTACTTCTGGATCACATTCTCCATGTGTTCCGTCAGGGCAGCTAGCTGGCGCTCGATGTGCTGTGGTTCGGTCCAGGCGCGGCTGCTGACCAGTAACTCGTTGTAATCAGCCAGCTTCATAAAAGGCGCGGCGTTCTGCCCCAACCCCAGTGGGTCCAGGAAGGTGAAATATAACTTGCCGGGCGGCAGCCCAACCAACAGGCGCAGCAGGTAAGACTGGATGGCAGCCGCAGCTTTTTTAAGCGCCAGACCGCTGGCCTCGATCAATAGCGGGCGCCCGCCGATCAGCGGTGGTATAGCCGGAAAACCAATCTGGTCCCACCGTCCAGTGTAAGTCAGCCACCCCAGGCGTGACGCAGGCGGCAGGCCAACTAGCGCATCAGGCGGCTCCCAGGAGCGCCAGGCGGGGTCTTCCCAGGTTCGCCGCTCCAAAAGTGCGCTGGCTGGCGCCAGGCTTTCAAGCGCTTGCGAAAGCGCCGCCGGATAAGGAGCCGCAGCCGCTTCCATTTGCTGACGATAAATAGCCTCGATCTCTGCCAGGCGTTCTTCAGCCTGGCGCGCCGCCTCAGCGCTGCGAGCTTGTTCCTGGGCCATAGCCTGTCGGTATTCCTCCTCAGCCTGGCTGAGCTTCTGGGCGCTCTGCGCTTCGGCGTCTTCCACCGCCTGGGCAGCATACCGGCGCACCTCCGCCGCTGTACGCGCCAGGCGGTTGACCTGGGTTTGAATCTGGTGGATGATTTCCTGTTCCCTCAATTTTACACTCCTTACCCAATCTTATGATAGTCCATCAAGGTGATCGAACACAGCGAAAGCCGACACTACCGAACTGGTCACCTCTCCCTAAGGTAGAAAGACTACTTGCGAGAGAAACCAGCTTATTACGATTATCATAGTAATCAACCCCAATATGGCATAAATCATGGCCACCAGCAAACAATCCCGCGCCGTTTTGCGCCGAGAATTCCAAATGCTCAGGATTTGTTCCTCTACCACCTGAGCTTGTTCGAGGCTGTCTTGCATAGCAACCAATGGTTGAACCACATGAGTGATACTCTCTGGATCGGCTCGCAGTAACTTCTCCAAGAATGGCACCGCCACAGATTGTCGAATATTACTCTCCAAGCGTTCAACCTGCGCCAGGGCTTTTTCGGCTGCCTGCCGTACATCGGCAACTGCTTCCCGCTGCCGAAGTCGTTCCTGATCCAGGGCCTGCTTTGCCCCCAACTGGATCGCAGCCTCTTGCTCCTGGAAGTGTTGGCTTCTCTCGCTCAATGTCAGCGTCTCTTGCTGGCGAACAGCTTCAGCGCTGCCTTCGGCCACCTGGCGGCGCTGCTCAGCGGCGCGAAACTCGTGCACAGCCCGGCGTATTTGGTCTTGCTCACTGAATGCTTGAGACATGCGCTTATCTGCTCCTATTATCTCTGCACCGTACAACAATTCAGAAGCCAGGATTCCAGCATTTCACTTTCCTGGGGCCAGCAGGCAGCGAAAACCGAAGAGACCGTAACGGTAGCCCGGATCGTTGTAGAGACGGTCCGCCACGCGCAGGGGACTCAAGTTCCCGTCCCAGTCGCCCCCACTACGCAGCACTCGAGAAGAACCTGGGCCAAAACTGATCGGATTATCGCGCGGTGAACTGCCATAAAAACTGCTTGAATACCAGTCCTGAACCCACTCCCTTACATTGCCAGCCATATCGTACAACCCGTAACCATTCGGTGCAAAACTGCCCACCGGAACCGTGCTCCCGCCACAATCGACATACTGCGCGCCATTCCTGGCTCCCGGTACGCAGGTGGGTTCCTCATCTCCCCAGGGATACAACCTGCCCTCCAAACCGCCACGCGCTGCCTTCTCCCACTGCGCCTCTGTTGGCAGTTGGCCGCCGCGCCATCGGCAATAGGCCTGTGCCTGATCCCAGCTCACGCAAGTCACCGGATGGTTGGCGTAAACCGCATCCGCAAAATCGCCGCAGCCCGGCTCCGCACAATCCCCAGATGCCACGCACTCCGCATACAAGGCATTGGTCACTTCGTAGGCGTCTATAAAATATCCATCCAGGTACACTATGTGAACCGGTTGCTCATCGAAAGCCCCATTTTCGCTGCCCATCTGGAACTCACCTGCGGGAATGGCAGCCATCTTCGCGTTCAGTTCAAGGATGCGAGCAAAAATTGCTGCCTGCCGGGCTTGCTCAACCTGCGCCTGATAATATTGATACCCTACCCACACAGATACCAGGCAAATAGCGAAAACGACCACAACCAGTGCAGCCACTATCCTCACCCGGCGCAACTTACGGCGAGATTGCCAGTCGCGCAAGCTTCGCAACCCACCCTGGATTTGCTCGCCTGCCGCCTGGGCCTGCTCCAGACTGACCTGCATAGCGCTTAACGGCTGGGCTATCTTGGCCACATTCCAAGGGACAACAGGTAACAGCTTCACTCTGCCGCCCAGGATCAAATTTTCCAGAGTTTGACGAGCTTCGCCTTCCAGGCGCGCCAACTGCGCCAGGGCAGCTTCAACTAACTGCCGGGTTTCATCGATTGCATCCTTATGAAGGCCGCGCTCTATCTCCAACACCAGCCCGGCCCGCTCAGAGGTCTCGGCAATTTGCCTGTGCAGTTCTCCCGCCTGCTCAGCAGACGCCTGAGCTTCCTGCTGGCGTTGCGCTTCTGCGCTGGCTTCGGTCACCTGGCGGCGCTGCTCTGCAGCGCGAAATTCCAGAATGGATTGGGCGATTCTTTGCTGTTCATTCTCCAACTGGAGCATGCGTCTTTCCCCCTATTTCACGCTGCGCCGCGCCTGGCTCACCACCTGCGCCAGGCGCTCGAGGGCCTGGCGAGTTTGATCAGCCTGGGTATCCAATGGCTGCCAGTATTGGCCCTCGAAGCCTCGCCGAACCGGGTCGTCCCACAACGCGCCGACCGCTTCCCAGCGCTGCTGCAAGATCTGCCAGCTTTGTTGCATGTGAGCAAGAACTGCCTGTAATTCCATCGATGCGTGCTCCTGGTATAGTGTAGGCGAACGAAATGGTTTGCCTGGCTGAATTCGAAAACAGGTCAGGACTAACCGCGCTCCGGGCCGCGTTCTCGTTCGGACGAGCGCTCAACTTCGGGGCTGGAACCGCCTTTCATGCTGTGCGTGGCCTCCGGCGGCGCCTGGGCAACGTAGTTATTGAGGATATCCTCCTTGCGCTGCAACAATGCCTCCGCAACTTGCACCTCCTGGTTCAAGTGCCCTTCTAACCGCTGCGCCTGGATGTGATAATCGTCATAAGACTGCTGAACTAAGCGCGCCCAATCCTTCACTTCTTTGAGAGCAGTTTCAGCTTCCACAAGGTGCAATCTGGCCTTTAGCAGCGCGTGCTGCTCGGCGCTGCAATTAGGGGGATAATAACGCCCGCTATCACGATCGTAATAGCCGCTGGCCTCGCAACGGCGTAGGGCAGCCGCCGCTTGCTCCACTTCAGCCTGGCGTTGGCGCACCTGGTTCTGCCAGTGTTGGGCGCGCTCTTGCAGCCAATCTAGCGTGCGGCGTATTTCCAGGGCAGCCGCGTTCAGCGCAGATTGGGTCTCACTCCCGAAACGAATCAACCCGCTGCGTAGTTCTCCCAGGGCCGAGATTTCACGTAGGTTTGCGCCTTCGCTCATATTCACCCACTAAATGGCTCAACGCTGCTGCAAATACTCGCGGATTCTTTCCGCCTTACGCAGTAGAAATGGAATTTGCTGTTCCGAGCTTTGTCGGAAATGTTGCAGAACTGCCAGGGTCTGCTCGAACTCCTGGGCAAATTTCTGGTGCTCCTGGTCGCGCCAGGTGTCCCCCAAAGCGCCAAACTGTCCTTTCAGGCGGGACATGCTATCTTTCAGGATTTCGTTGAACTGGCGCAGTTCCTGCGCAAAACGTTGGAGGTCTTCCGGGTCAGCAATCGCCTGTGGCATAGATCACGCTCCTTTGTGTACATTCCCTGGGGCTATTATACTGCAAACGAAACATGGTTTTAGTTCTTTCTGCAAAATTTGGGATCACACCCGATTAGCCACGAAATGGGTATAATAAATTGTTGTAGGATTCGTAAGCAGATGGGAGTCATACAAACACTGGACAAACTGGCCCTAAGCCGCCTATAGCGGGCACCCAGCACGTAAAGACCGAGGCATTATGCAAAACAAAACGCTTTTTTCCCAACATTTCCTGGATAACCGCCTTTGCCAGCAGCCCGAGTGGAACGAAGATGCCCTGCCCTTCCTGGAGCAGATCCGCCCCTTGTGGGCCAAAGCACGCCAGTATGGCAGCGCCTGGAACGAGGCCCAGACCGAAGAGGAGTTCATTAAGCCGGTATTGGGCGTTTTAGGCTGGAGTTTTATCGTCCAGGCCAAGGCCGGGCGCAGCGGGCAGGTGACCCGCCCGGATTACGCCCTCTTTGCCAGCGAAGCCAGCAAACAGGAGGCCTATCCCCACCAGGGCCATGACGAGGCTTTCTACACGCGTGCCCTGGCAATCGCCGAGGCCAAGCACTGGGAACGTCCTCTCAGCCAGAAAGATGCCAGCGGGCGCGCCACTTGGAAAGCCGAGAGCAACCCCAGTCACCAGATGGTCAGCTACCTGGTTGGCACGCGCTCCGAATGGGGCATCCTGACCAACGGAGTAACCTGGCGCTTATACAGCCGGGAGGTAAGCAGTACAGCCAGTGAGTTTTACGAAATCGACCTGGGTGAGCTGCTTGACTCCCTGCCTGCCGGTGAGCCGCCCAGCCCGGTGCAGGTTGAACAGTTCAAACGCTGGTGGCTGTTCTTCCGCCGGGCAGCTTTCACCCGCCAGGAAGGTGCGCAGCCCTTCGTGCAGCGCGTGCATGAAGGTTCAACGCTCTACGCCCGTGAGGTCAGTGAGCGTTTGAAAGAGCTGGTCTTTGAAGATGTTATGCCGGAGATCGCCGGGGGGTTCGTCGCCTACCGTTCTCAACAGATGGGCATCCAGGCCGAAACGCCTGAGACTTTGCTCGAAATCTACCGCGCCAGCCTGAGTCTTCTGTACAAACTTCTGTTCCTGTTGTATGCCGAGGCGCGCTCGCTGCTTCCAATGGACAATCCCGACTATCGCGCCAACAGCCTGACCGCCCTGGCGCAATGGGCGGCACAGCAAAGCGATATGGGGCGGCGAATGAGCGAGGCAACCTTCGCCACACCGCGCTATGATGCGCTGCTGGCCCTTTTCCGGCGGGTGGACCGCGGCGACCCTAGCTTGGGCATTCCGCGCTACAATGGCGGCCTGTTCAACCCCCACACACCAGAGAACCGCTTCCTGGAAAGTCACAAGCTGAGCGACCTGGTCGTGGGGCGCGCCATCGACCTGCTGGTGCGCGACCAGGGCCAACCGGTGGATTATGCCTATATCTCGGTGCGCAACCTGGGGGCCATCTATGAGGGCTTGCTGGAGAACCGCTTGCGCGTGTTGGATGCAGTCAAGGGACAGGTGCAGCTGGTCAACGACAAGGGCGAGCGCAAGGCCACTGGCTCGTATTACACGCCGGACTATATCGTCGAATATATCGTAGAACACACGCTGGACCCCATCCTGGAGGCGCGCCAGGCTGATTACGCTCAGGCGATGGGACAGGTTGGCGCGACGCGCAAGCAACTGGCGAAAACAACTGACCCGGCGACCAACCGCCGTTTGCAGGGCGAATTGGCCGAGGCTGAGCGCCAGGCGCGCGAAGCCTTCCTGGGCATCAAGGTGCTCGATCCTGCCATGGGCAGTGGTCATTTCCTGGTCAATGCCGTCGATCACCTGACGGATGGCATCATCCAGCTAATGCAGGCGTACCATGATGCACACCCCGAGGTGCGCTGGGACTGGGACCCGATCCAGGCGCTGATCGAGCGCGTGCGCGCCGAGATTGTGCAAGAAATGGCCGTACAGGGGCTGAACGTGGACACCCGCCGCCTGGATGACACCGCCCTGCTGACTCGCCTGGTGATGAAGCGCTGTATCTATGGGGTAGACCTGAACCGCATGGCCGTGGAGCTCGCTAAGGTCAGCTTATGGCTGCACTCGTTCACAGTAGGCGCACCGCTGTCATTTCTGGATCACCACCTGCGTTGGGGCAACTCGCTGATCGGGACAGATGTACATACAGTGGAGAACGCCATATTCGCCCAAGAACAAAGAGGCGGAGCATTGCAATTCAGCCTATTTGGTGGCCCATTTGAGGGGCTGCTGGATCTGACAGCGGTGATGATCGAGGTAGCCGAGCGCGCCGATGCCACCCTGGCAGACGTGCACCAGAGCGCCCAGGACTTCGAAGCGTTGCAAAAAGCGCTGACGCCGTATAAACAAGCCCTCGATTTGTGGGTGAGTCAGTATTTCGGCAATAAAGCTGCTAAAGAGTTCATGGAACTGTACGGGAGAGAGATGCTGCCAGTTATCCGGGGCGAGCGCAAAGTCACCGCACAGCAACAGGCTGTTATCACTTCCGCTCAGGCGCTGTGGCAAGAAAAGCGCTATTTCCATTGGGATGTAGAATTTCCCGAGGTGTTCGTAGATTTGCGTGAGAGGAACTGGGCGAAAAACCCGGGTTTTGATGCGGTAATTGGGAATCCGCCTTGGGGAGGAGAAATAGATACACAAACTTTTGATTATCTGAAGGTAAAATTTTTGGCTTTACACCAGAGATTGCCAGACACAGCAAAATACTTCTTTGGGGTAGCCCACGATAACACTCGCCAACAAGGTGTTTTTGGCCAAATCTTACCGAATGTAGTTCTTTATGCTCATGAATACAGTAATCTCCGTAAGATTCTTCTCGAGCATTGCCGAGTTTGGGAACTTATTAATTTAGGGGACAATGTTTTTAGGGGTGTAACTGCACCTGCCTGCATTCTCGTGGCAGAGTGTTCTCCTTATCAAGAGGATGTTTTTGTAAAAATTGGGGATTTACGCAAAATACCCCGAGATCGATTACCTATTCATGACAATTGGCCATTGGAAAGTTTGCAACAAAAATTGTTATTATCACTGCCCGATTACACCATAACAGCAGATACAAGTAGCATCAAATTGCTCTCTCATCTATTTGTTGAATCAGATAAAGTTATCGAGCTTGCTTCAGATATATCACTTGGGGTTCATTCTGGCAATAATTCGGCATTCATAATGACGCCCATCGATATACAAGCCGAGGGAATAGAGAATGGTATATCATGGTCGCTTCTAACAGGAAGTGATATCGACCGTTATACAACCCCTGAGGTCGTTCCACAATCCATCCTATACATCGAATGGGATACTGATGCTAAGAAATACGCTAACACAATATCTCATTTGCTGAAATACAAACCCCAACTCGAACAAAGACGCGAAGCCAAAGAAGGAAAAATGCCTTGGTATGTTCTTCATTGGCCGAGGAATCGTAACTTATATCAATCTCCTAAAGTCATCTGCAGGCAAACATCTGATAAGATCATAGCCACTGTTGATCCCTATGGACATTGTGTGCTAAACACAGTTATTGTTATTCGTCCAGATTCGAGTAATTGGTCACCTTATTTTTGGGCGGCTGTATTGAATTCAAAACTGTTACAGCATGTCTATCAAGTTTTAGTGCAAGAGGAGGAGAGGGTCTTTGCAGAAGTAAAACCGGTTAACCTACGTAAACTCCCAATTAGGCATATTACTTTTCAAACACCAGCTGATATACGAGCTAAGGAACTCGATGATGTACAAGAACTCTATGCGGCTTTCAACCTGAAAGATATTCAGACTCTTGCTCGCCAACACCTACCCTTACGAACAGATATTGTTCATGATCTATTAGCGTATCTAGCTGAACAAATGATTGCTCTAAACAAAATTCGCCAATGCGAGATTATGGGTTTCCTGGCTTGGCTGGAGCGCGAAATTGGCACTCCGCTGGAGGGGCTCACCGGCAAGACTACGATCCTGAACTACCTGGGCGATTACCGGAAAGGCGAAGAAGCCGTGGCGCTGGAAGACATCCTGGCGGTGCTGCGCAAGAACCAGCGTAAGCTGGGCGTGCAGGTTGCAGGGCGCGCCTTCCAGGAACGCCTGGCGCAGGAATACCAGGCCAGCCTGGACAAGCTGTTGCCGATAAAGAGCAAGCTGGCAGCCACCGACCGGCTGATCGACCAGATCGTGTATGCTCTCTATGGGTTGACAGAGGAGGAGATTGCAATTGTAGAAGGCAGTGCAGCATAAGAATTTAGCAGATTGCCACCGGCGAGCCGAACCAACCACCTCCCCCAAAGGATTAATCTTCGGGGGATTTCCCATTTAACCCCTTGCCTTTTTCGAACATCTGTGCTAAAAACAGGTATGCACACGCCATCGACTCTGCACCTGCGAATTCCTACCTTGCAACTTGCATTTTCCTCCCTGCACCTGCTAATTTCTATCTTGCAGTTCGTAACTTGCAATTTCTATCTTCTAACTTGCACCTTGAAGCCCGCATCTTGCAACTTCTACCTTCTAGGCCCTTCGTTCCTCAAAATATCTGCGATTAATTTTTTTATTCCAAAAATGCCATGCACCTCGCCAACTGTAATGAACCCCTGGTCTCCCATCGCCGGCCCCTTCCCGCCAGACCGGATTGTTCCGATTTGAATTTTTTCAGGAACAATTCCCAGCACCTTACCAGCTTCCAACCACTCACCGTTTTCCAGCAACCAGTTCAGAATTCGCCCAATTCGTGTAATTCGTGGCTTCCCCATTCACTGAATAGCACCGGAACATAGCACCTTTCCAACTTCATAGATTTAAAGCATCCGCGAGAATCTGCGTGCATCTGCGGGCGATCAGAGACAACCCGCCATCCAGACTCCCGGAGTATCCCAAAACTCCGGGAGTCTCATCCCCATCGGTGAAGAATCCGTGCCATCCGCGCCATCCGTGTCCCAACCCGCCCTTCTCCCGCCTACTGTATTCTTGCTACTATTTTCGAGCTTCCGCTTTGCGTTTGATCGCCCTCAGCCACATCACCCGGATCCATCCGCTGCCGAAGGAGATCAGCCGCCAGTAGAAGGCGAACTTCCTGCGGGTTTGCTCGTCGGGGGCGGCGATGCGCGTCTCGGTGGACAGCAGCGTCCCCTCCCCGGCGGGCTGCACCGCCAGGTTAGCGGCCACCTTGGCGAAGTCCGTGCGCTCGAAGTCCAGGAACGCCTGCGGCCCGTCGATCTCCACGTGTTCTTCGCCCACCAGCTTCCAGAACTGCCCCACCAGCCCGAAGACCACCTCCTGATCGCTTTCCTCGAGCGGGATGAAGCCGCCGGTGTAAAGCTGCGCCAGGAAGGGGCGCTCGTCGTCGCCCGTGCCGGGGGTGCGCTGGCCCATCAGCCTGGCGGGCAGGCTGCGCGCTGCCAGCATCCAGAACACCAGCGGCGACAGCTCGGAGGGCAGCAGGTCTTTGACCGCCGCCAGAGTCTTTTGCGGCGAAGCCTTGACCGTCACCTTGTGGATTTCGGTGAAATCGTACTTGGGCAGAAAGGCATCGATTTGCATTTTGGGGCTCCTCCTTCAATCCATAACCATGCGTATCAGCTTGCAGACAAAACCGGAGAACCGGGCTTTCGCAATTATATCGTAACCCGGTTCGGGGGAGTGCGCTTGCAGCGCACTTGGCGTATCAGGCTGGGATTTTGAATCCCAGCCGCTCAGCCTGGCGTATCAGGCTCAGATTTGAATCCCAGCCGTTGGCCGGGGAAAACCAACTGATCCAGCCCATCCACGACGCGGAGCGTCGGGGCGCGGTTCCCACGCGGAGCGTGGGAACCAGGGAAAGCGCGCTCAGGAACCCGGTTCGGGGGAGTGCGCTTCAGCGCACTTGGCGTATCAGGCTGGGATTTTGAATCCCAGCCGCTCAGCCTGGCATATCAGGCTCAGATTTGAATCCCAGCCGTTGGCCGGGGAAAACCAACTGATCCAGCCCATCCACGACGCGGAGCGTCGCAGCGCGGTTCCCACGCGGAGCGTGGGAACCAGGGAGCACGGCTTTTTTCGGTTCTTGAAATCTGCGCTAATTGGCGTGCCTCTGCGGATTATTCGATCGTTAGCGGCCGGCGCCCCGCCACGTGCATCGCATCAAAACCAGATGCAACGCACGCCCTCCCCCGTTTCCCTTCTACCGTCTACTTTATCCCTTCTTTCAACTCCCCGCGTCAACCTTTTGTCATCCTTTTATACGCGCTCGCGCCTTGACAGGCATCCCACCTAAATATACAATCGAGGCAAATCCGTTCGTTTCGCCGGCCCTCGGGAGGTCGCCTGCCATGCCTTTGGATACCGGAAAGATCCTCAAAGATCGCTACCGTATTGTCAAGCTGCTCGGTCAGGGCGGCTTCGGCGCGGTCTACCGCGCCTGGGATATGAACCTCGACCGGCCCTGCGCCCTCAAGGAGAACCTGGAAACCTCCGAAGTGGCCCAGCGCCAGTTCGAGCGCGAGGCCAAGATCCTGGCCAACCTCAGCCACCCCGGCCTGCCCCACGTCAGCGACCATTTCTTCATCCCCGGCCAGGGCCAGTACCTGGTCATGGATTACATCGAGGGGGAGGATTTGCAGCAGCTTCTGGACCGCGCCGGCCCGCCGCCCGTGGAGCGCGCCCTGGAGTGGATATACCAGGTGTGCGACGCCCTGACCCACATGCACGCCCAGGCCCCGGCCGTGATCCACCGCGACATCAAGCCCGCCAACATCCGCGTCATGCGCACCACCGGCTCGCCTCACGGGCGGGCCATGCTGGTCGATTTCGGCATCGCCAAGATGTACACGCCCGGGGCGCGCACCACCGTGGGGGCGCGCGCCGTCACCCCCGGCTACTCCCCGCCCGAGCAGTACGGCCAGGGCTTCACCGACGCCCAGAGCGACGTCTACGCCCTGGGAGCTACGCTTTATACCCTGCTGACCAACCTCGCCCCGCCGGACAGCGTGGATATCATGTCGGGTGCCACGCAGCCGCCCCGCCAGGCGCACCTGCTCAACCCGCAGGTGCCGCCCGCCGTGGGGGCGGTCATCGCCCAGGCCATGCAGGTCAACCGCGCCCAGCGCCTGGGCAGCGTGTCCGCTTTCAAGCTCGCCCTGGAACGCGCCATGCAGATGGGAAACCGCCCCGTGCAGCCCGTCTCGTCGACCGAGCGCATGGCGCCGGTTTACGCCCCGCCCGCCGCCCCGCCGGCGGCGCAGCCGCGCCCCACCTCCAGGCCGGCCCCGGCGCCCAGGGCCAGGCGCCCGGCCTGGCCCATGCTGGCTGCCGGACTGCTGGGGGTCTTCATCCTGGCCATTGGCGGCGCCCTGGGCGGGCTGTGGTTCTGGGACCAGCTCAACGGCAACGGCGAGCCGACCCCCGTGGGGCAGGTTAGCGCTACAACGGGGAAGGCCAGCCCTACCTCCGAGACGGGCTCGGGTGGGCTGCCGGAGACGCCGCAGACATCGCAAACGCCGCAAACCCTGCCCACCTTCACGCCGGCGCCCAATTACACCCCCACGCCCATCCCTTCGCCGACAACCGTGCCGCCGCCCGAGCCGGGCGCTGTGCTGGTGACGCTGCCCGAGTCGTGGATCGCTTTTGCCTCCGACCGCCCCTCGGATAGCAAGGAGCGCCTCTACGTCGTGCAGGTGCACGGCGGGGATTACTGGTTCGTCGGCCAGCCCGGCGGTGTGGCTTCGCTCTCGGTGATCAGCGCCTCGCCCTTCTCAGAGCCGGTGCAGCTTCCCACCGATGAGAATTACAACCGCGCCTGGTGGCCGGACTTCTGCCTGGGCAACCAGGTCATTCTGTACGAAATCCAGGATTCGAAGAATACCCAGTTCCAGGGCATTTACAAAGTCCCGCTGGATGGCAGCAGCGGCCCGGCCGCGGCAGTCTCCATGCCGGGCTTCGCCAAGCTGGGCGTGCCGCGCTGCTCGAACGATGGCCAGCGGGTCATCTTCAGCGCCCTGAGCAGCGCCCAGGGCAGCGACTGGTCGCTCTACGAATATAACCTGGGGACGCAGGCCGCCCCGGGCCTGGTGGGGGACGGCTACGCCTTCGCCGGCAACGTCGGCTGGTCGCGCGCCGACGATTGGATCGTCTTCATGCGCCGTGTGGGCACGCAGAACTTCCACCTGGTCAAGCTCTTCCTGGGCAACCCCTTTTCTCCCGTCGACCTGGACAAGGCCGAGACCACCACGGAGAAGTACCCGGCCGTGTCGCCCACCACCAGCGATATTGCTTTCGCCTGTTTCAAGGACCAGTGGAACCTGTGCCTGATGGACAGCAGCGGCGGCGGCCTGCGGGCGCTGGTCGAGAACCTGGGCAAGTCAGAATCCAGCATCTCGATAGTCACGCCCAGTTTCTCGCCCGATGGGAACTGGATCGTGTTTTCGACCATCGGCGCTGACGGCAGCCGCGATCTGTTCATCTATTCCATCGCGCACAATCTGCGCTTCCCCCTGGCAGCTTCGATCCCTGGCGATCAGTTCCATCCGAGCTGGAGCAAGCCGTGAGGCCTGGGGGCGGCTTCTCGGTGCAGGCCGCCATCCGTGTGGTCATGGTGGCGCTGGCCCTGCTGCTGTTCCTGGCGGTGGTCATCTTTCTGAGCGGCTTGCAGGTGCAGCCCGTTGGCACGCAGCCTGGGACGGCCGCCAGCCCCACGGCCCCATTACCCGGGGTTACGCCCACGGAGATCGACGTCTCCGGCCTGGAACAGGCCCCCACCCTCGTCCCGGTCATCTCGCCCTCCCTGGTGGACGTCGAGGCCCTGCTGGGGCGCATGAGCCTGGAAGAAAAAGTCGGCCAGATGCTCATGGCCGCCGTGCCCGGCAAGACCGCCGGGGAGGATGGCCGCCAGTTGGTGCAGGACTATCACCTGGGCGGGATCGTCTACTTCGGGGGCAACGCCTATTCGCCCGGGCAGACTTTGAGCCTCAGCCGGGAATTGCAAGCCCTGGCGCAGGGCAGCAGCCAGGCCATCCCGCTCTTCATCGCCATCGACCACGAAGGCGGGCCGGTGTTCCGCTTCAAGGCCGGCGTGACGCACTTCCCGGCGGCCCTGGCCCTGGGCGCTACCGGCGACCCCGACCTGGTTTACCAGGCCGCGGCCACCTCGGCCCAGCAGTTGCGCGCCATGGGCATCAATATGAGCCTGGGCCCGGTGCTGGACATCAACGACGAAGCCGCCAACCCGGTGATCGGCATGCGCGCCTTCGGCGGCGCGCCCGAGATCGTCACGCACATGGGCCTGCGCTACATCGCCGGCTTGCAGGAGTTCGGCGTGATGGCCGTGGCCAAGCATTTCCCCGGCCACGGCAGCACCAAAGTCGATTCGCACAGCGCCCTGCCCTACCTGGATAAAAGCCTGGAGCAGTTGCGCGCCAACGAATTGGCCCCCTTCGCCGCCGCCGCGCAGGCGCAGGTCAGCGGTGTGATGGTCGGGCACATCGCCGACCTGCACATCGACCCCAGCGGCGCCCCGGCCTCGCTCTCGGCGGCCTTCGTGGATGGCCTGCTGCGCGGCGAGCTGGGCTACCCTGGCATCGCCATGACCGACGCCATGAGCATGGGCGCCGTGACGGGGCTGTACGAGCCGGGCCAGGCGGCAGTGCTGGCGGTGCAGGCCGGCTGCGACGTGCTCACCTTCACCGCCCCGGGCTACGCTGTCACTGCTTACCAGGCCATCCTGGGGGCGGCCCGCAGCGGCTCGATCTCCACGCAGCGCATCGACGCCTCTGTGCGGCGCATCCTGGCCCTCAAGGCGCGTTTTGGCCTGTTCGAAGCCACCACGCCCGCGGAATGGGACATCCAGGAGCAGGTCGGCCTGGCGCTGGTGCAGAAGATTTCCCGCAGCGCCATCTATTTGCGCGGGGAGGCCAGCCTGCCGCTGGTGCAGGGCCAGCGCCTGCTCCTGGTTACCCCCGACCGGCTGCCAGCCGGCAGCGTCACCGGCGATAACCTCTCGCTGCTGGGCGAGACTTTGCAGGCGCGCGGGATCCAGGTGGATGAGTGGATCTACGCCGTCGATAACCCGGCGCAGGTAGCCAGTATCCAGGCCCAGGTGCTGAACGCCCTGCCGGGTTACCCCCAGGTGCTGCTGGTCACCTGGGATGCCCACCTGCGCCTCAGCCAGGGCGATGCCTCCCAGCGTGATTTGCTGCAGGCCATCCTGGCGCGGGGCGTGCCCGCCATCGTAGCGGCAGCCGATTTGCCCTACGATCTTTCCCTCGTGCCGGCCTCCATCCCCAGCCTGGCGAGCTTTGGGGCGCTGGACTTGCAGGTCGAAGCGCTGGCGGAAGCGCTGCTGGCCAGCACGCCCCCCGGCGGGATCATGCCGGTGAATTGGAGGTAGTACAGTGGACGACCGCAGATTCATGCTGATCCTGGGATTCTTTGGCGTGCTGATCCTCGGGCTGGTTGGAGTGATCTTCATTGCCCGGCAGACCTTAGGGCCGGCTCTTCCCACACAGGAGCCTTCTAACCTGGCCTGGCTTTCCTACCAGGCCACGCAGATTGGAGCGCTGGCGCAGGAGAACGCTTACCAGGCGACGCGCCTCGCCCAACTTTCGACGCAGCAGGTCAGTCAGGCTGAGTTTTTGTCCTACGAAGCCACGCTGAACGCCGCCCAGGCCACGCAGCTGGCCGGGTTGGGCGCCCCGCCGGCCACGCCCATCGCCTGGCAGGCGCTCACCCCCAGCCCGATGCCTTCGCTGACGCCTTTCCCCTCGCCGACGCCGGCTTTCCCGGCAGGCGTGGACCTGCTGGTCAACGGCAGCCTGGACGCGGGCGATTTTGGGAAAATCCGCAACTGGGCGCAGACGGACGTCGCCACGTATCGCTGGTACCTGGTGCAGGATGTGCCCCCGGGCGGCGGGCGGGAGGACACGCGCTGGATCGAGCGGGTGGACCTCTCCGAATTCGGGCGCGGCTTCGGCCTGCTGAGCACGGACTTCCGGGACTGCAATTCTTTCTGCAGCGTCTCGGCCGTGCAGCACGTGCCGGCCCTGGAGGGGCTCAAATACCGGCTCTCGGCAGATTTCCGCACCGAGAAAGGCGGGCAGCCCTCGCTCTACATGGATTTCCTCTCCAACAGCCGGGTGCGCATCCAGCCGGTGTACACCTTCTTCAAGGATGGCTCGCCGGAGTGGACCACAGTCACTGTCGAGGGCGTATCCCCGCCCGGCACGCGCTTCATCCGCGTGATCCTGTATTCGGGCAACCACGAGCAGGGCGTGATCTACTGGGACAACGTGTCCCTGGTGATCCTCGGAGAGTAGATCCTGACACGCAGTGCACAGAGAAGAACCACGGAGAACCACCGAGTCCCTCTTTTGTGAACTTCGTGAACTTTGTGGTGAATGTCTTTTGGGTCGTTGCGGACTACAACACGGAGTGCACAGAGAAGAACCACGGAGAACCACCGAGTCCCTCTTTTGTGAACTTCGTGAACTTTGTGGTGAATGCCTTTTGGGTTGTTGCGAACTGCTACCACGGTGAGCATAGAATCAGTAAGAGAAAAAAGACTCAGTGATCTCCGTGTTGAAGTGAATTCTGCTTTGGAGGCGAGAAATGAAACCTGGCAGGAGCATGATGGCCTGGCTGCGCCTGGCGCTTGGATTGGGGCTGGTAGGGGCGCTGCTTTTCGGCGGCTGGTTTTCGGGGCGCGCTGCGCCCGGCGCGGCGGATTACGCCTGCGCCCCGCTGCCGCCGCCAGCCGGCAGCACGGTCAGCGTTTCGACCGTGGCGGCTTTGCAGGCTGCCGTTAATTCGGCCGCTCCCGGCGTCACCATCCTGGTGGCGGATGGGGTCTATAACCTGAACGGCGCTTACCTGCTCATCGATACGCCCAACGTCACGCTGCGCTCGGCCAGCGGGAACCGGGAGGCGGTGGTGCTGGATGGCAACTATATCACCACCGAGATCGTCCAGGTCACCGCTTCCAACGTGACCATCGCCGACCTGACGCTGCGCGAGGCCTACGACCATCCCATCCACGTGATGAGCACCAGCAGCAGCGACACCCTGAACACGCTGATCTACAACGTGCACATCATCGACCCCGGGCAGCAGGGCATCAAGATCAACCCTTACACGGGCGACAACGCCGCCCATTTCCCCGATTACGGCACGGTGGCCTGCTCGCACATCGAGCTGACCGGCGCCGGGCGCTCGCAGGTGCGCGATAACTGCTACACCGGCGGTGTGGACGGGCACCAGGCCCGCGGCTGGACCATCCGCGATAACCACATCGAGGGCTTCTGGTGCAGCAGCGGCCTGTCGGAGCACGCCGTCCACATGTGGGTGAGCAGCCGGGATACGTTAGTGGAGCGCAACCGCCTGGTGAACAACGCCCGCGGCGTGGGTTTCGGCCTGCAAGAGCTGGCCAGCAACAAGCGCACTTACCCGGATAACCCCTGCCCGAGCGCCGCCGGCGGCTACGTGGACCATTACGGTGGGGTCATCCGCGATAACTTTGTCTTCGCCAATGACAGCAGCCTGTTCGCCTCGGAGTATGGTTTCGACTGCGGCATCTGCCTGTGGCAGGCCTGCGGGGCGCGGGCGCTGCACAACACCGTGGCCTCCACGCAGGCGCCTTTCTCGGGCATCGAGTGGCGCTTCAGCCGCACCAACGTGACGATCATCAATAATTTGCTGACGCACAACCTGATGGACCGCGGCGGGGTGGACAGCCTGTCCGGCAACCTGCAGTACCAGCCGCTCAGCCTGTTCGTGGATGGCAGCAGCGGCGATCTGCACCTGGCCTCTACCGCCGCCGTCGCCATCGACCAGGTCACCGCCCCAACCGACGCCGGCGCGGACTTTGATGGCGACGCCCGCCCATCCGGCAGCCTCGCCGACGTGGGGGCCGACGAGCTGGTCAGCGTGCGCCTGTATTTGCCATTGTTGAGCTTCTCCGATCCGCCTGGGAGCAGGTAATTTTCGGGCGAAAAAACGGCATCGCAAGAGCCTGGTTGGGGCGTTGGCGTTATAATACGCCAACGGCCCATTATGTTTTGATGGGAATATCACCACGTTGCAGAGAGAATGCCGATGATGCTCATTCAAGGAGAAGTACTCAACCAGCGTTACCGCGTTGTACAGTTGCTCAAACAGGGCGGATATGGCACTTTGTATCGCGCCTGGGATTTGGTCATGGAACATCCCTGTGCGATCAAGGAGAATCTGAACATAGCGCCAGAGGTTGTCAGGCAGTTCGAGCGCGAGGCCAAGATCCTGGGCAATTTGTACCATGCTGGTCTGCCGCGTGTGACGGATCATTTTTTGATCCCAGGGCGGGGCCAATACCTGGTGATGGATTTTATCGAAGGCGGGGACCTGGAACAAATCTTGGTGAGCCTGGGCGGCCCGCTGCCTGTTGCGGATGCGCTGCACTGGATCGGGCAGGTTTGCGATGCCCTGATTTATTTGCACCAACAGACGCCGCCGGTGATCCATCGCGATGTCAAACCAGCCAATATCCGTATCACGCCGGATGGTAGGGCGATACTGGTCGATTTCGGGATTGCCAAGCTGCTCGATGTACAGCGCAGCACAACTCAGGGCGCTCGAGCGGTCACGCCCGGGTATTCGCCCCTTGAGCAGTATGGCAGCGGGATCACCGATGCCCGCAGCGATCTTTATGCCCTGGGCGCTACCGGTTACACGCTGCTTACTGGATTAGTGCCGCCGGCCAGTGTAGATATCATGGCTGGGAGCGCTCCGCCGCCTGCACCGGCCTGTCAGGTGAACCCTGACATCCCCGTTCACGTCAGTGATGTGTTGGCAAAGGCCATGCAGATCAAACGCACGGAGCGTCACCGGTCTGTGCTCGAGTTCAAGCTGGCGCTGCTGCTGCATACGCCCACGGTGAATTTGCAGGCTGCAACGGGCAAGTTGAGCGGTTCGCTTTCTGCACCGAACAGTTCGAGAGTGGCTGCAAAGCCCCTGTCCCGCTTACCCTGGCAGTGGTTAGCAGGCGGCTTTTTCTTCGCATTGTTTGTGTTGGGGCTATTGTTCGGAGGATTTCTCCCGGGCAGGATGTCCGGTTTGGTTGGGCCGCTAACGGTAACGGTGACAAAACCCTCGCCGACCTCGACCTCGACATTGACTCCTACTTATACACTAAGCCCTACATTGAGCCCGCCCCCTGTGATTATAATAACGACGATAACGCCGACAGAGACAGCCACTCAGCCGGTGCTGCCCACGACTCTGGTCCCCACTACGAGTGAGGCGCCGTTTCCAGCGGGCCTGGAGGAAATCGTGGACGAGCGGGGCGTAGCGATGCGGCTGGTGCTGGCGGGCAGGTTCGATATGGGCATGGATGCCCGGCAGGTTTTCGAGGAATGCCAGCGGCATTACGCCGGTGCAGGTGAATGCGATCTTTCCTGGTTCCAGGATGGGCAGCCAGTGCACCCGGTCGTGTTGGGCGATTTCTACATCGACAAGTTCGAGGTCTCGAACATCAGTTATGCCCATTGCGTCGAAGCTGGCGCGTGCCAGCCGCCAAAGTCAGACAAGGCTTACACCTTTGTGCCTTATTTCAGCAGCTCGCGCTTCGCTTACTACCCGGTGGTGTACGTAAGTTACGAAGCTGCCTGGGCTTATTGCACCTGGCGTGGGGCGCGTCTGCCAACCGAAGCCGAGTGGGAAAAGGCGGCGCGCGGCCAGGCTGGGTGGATCTACCCGTGGGGGAATCGCCTCGATGATCGCGCCAACATGTGCGACCGGAACTGCCGTAAGGATTACGCCAATCCCGACTTCGACGATGGTCACATCGATGTAGCGCCGGTCGATTCTTTTGCGAACGGCGTCAGCCCATACGGGGTCTATAACCTGGCTGGCAATGCCTGGGAGTGGGTGGCTGACTGGTATGGGAAAGATTATTACAGTTTTTCACCACTTGAGAACCCAACCGGGCCGACCACAGGACAATATCACGTTGCGCGCGGTGGATCGTACATCAACAATGCCTATTACCTGATGTCCGTTGTGCGTAAGGAAATGGACGGCTCTCCGCAGGTGCACGTTGGGTTCCGCTGTGCGCGTTTCCCTTAGCGGGGGTCTGTTGTCGCAGAGTTTATGATTCCGCTTGCTCCAGGCGGGCGTGTTTCTCGGCGTGCAGAGCCAGTAGTTCGGTTTTGACCCGCTCCAGGTAGGCGCCGCGCAGAGGATACCAGATGAGCAGCAGCGCCCCCAGGATGAGTGCCAGGCCGGGGATCAGGCCGATCAGGGCTTTGATGCCGAAGATGGCGCTGGCAGGCTGGTTCAGGTAGATTTGCCCCTGGTTGGCCTCACGTGTGACGAAGTGGCTGGCCTCCAACATGATGGGAATCAGCGCCAGGGCCACGGACTGGGCCGGCTTGGTCAGCAGAGCATTGACCCCGAAGAAAGCCCCCTCGCGGCGCACGCCCGAGCGCAGCTCGTCTTCGTCGGCTACCTGGGCGAACATCACGTTGGTGAGCGTCTGCGGGCCGGACAGGCCGAAGCCGGCCAGCGCCAGGCAGAACAGGATCAGCGGCGTGGGCACCACGGCCACCAGGATCAGGGCCACGCCGGCGATGAGCAGCAGCACTTGCTGGGCGCCCACCACCCCCAGGCGCTTGCGGATCAGCGTGGTGAGCGGCACGCCGATGATCAGCGGGATGAACACGCTCACCAGCAGCAGGATCGTGCTCATCTTGAGCACGTAATCGGCCAGGTAGAACAGCACACCCAGCAGCAGCGACTGCATCAGGATCGACATGAAGTTCTGCGCCACCAGGATCAGGAAGGAGCGGCTGGTGAAGGTCAGGCGCAGGGCCGGGCCGAGCGGGATGGGCTTGTCCAGGCGGTGGAACTCCGGGCGCTCCTTGACTTTCAGGGTGGTGATGATGATAAAGGCCGCTCCCAGCACGCCGATGACGATCATCGAGATTTGCATGGGCAGCAGGGAGAGCGAAGCGCCGGCCTTGGGGCGGAACAGGTCGGGGATCAGGAAGCCCAGGATCATGCCCAGCAGGCCGAAGAGCGACGAGGAGATTTGCAGCCCGTTGCGCTCGGCGTCGGATTCGCTGATCTCGGGCAGCAGGGCGGAATACACCAGGCCGATGATCGTATAGCAGGTGTCGTAGAGCAGCATAGCCCCCAGCATCCACCAGAACAGGGTCTGCTCGTTGGCCTTCAGCGGGGCAAACCACACCAGGATGAAGGTCAGCGCCAGGAAGGGAGCGGTGAAGCGCATGTAGGGGATGCGCCGCCCGCTCTTGAAGCGTGAGCTGTCGGTGATGTAGCCGAAGAGTGGGTCGTTGATGGCGTTCCACACGGCGTAAATGGTGGACGCCAGGGCGATCCAGCGCGCCGCCAGGCCGAGGTAATCCTGGTAAAAGATGGGCAGCAGCGCGCCGTAGGTGCCCGAGATCAGCGAAGTGCCCAGGGCGGCGACGCCCCAGACGACTTTGTAGCTCAGGCTGAGATGTACAGGCGAAGCGGGGGAAGATTGGGCAGTGCTCATTTGGCCTCCAGAGAGGGTGGGTTCAGGCTTCTGAACATCGGATCGTATAGATATTTGAGCATATCCTCGGCCTTGATGGCCTTGTTTTCGGCGGGGATGAAGACGGTCTCGTCGCGCATGCAGAAATACAGTTGCTCCCAGCGGCTTTGGGCGCGCTGCCAGCGCGGCAGCTCATCGCGCTCGAAGGTGGCTCTCTTCGCTTTGTAGTTTTGCAAATCACGCTTGAAGCGCCGCTTGACTTTGAGGCCCAGCCAGACCAGCAGCCCGATCCCCAGCCCGCCAACGCACAGCGTCAGCACGCCAATCGCCGCCGCGGTGACCGCCCAGGCCGGCACGCCCGAAACGTCAGGAACGAATGTGGAACCGGCCAGCGCCGGGATGACCAGCGAAAGCGGCAGCATGACAAGCGGGCACAAGGCCGATAGCAGGATGAAGGCCACCAGCCCGCCGATCCCATACCATAGGCCGGGGTGCGTAGGCCCGCTGGGCTCGGGGGGCGGCTTGAGCTTCAGGCCCAGGGAAGTGTGCGCCTCTTTGTGTTCGTCCACCGTTTCGGTATGCCCCCAGGCGTCGGTGCGCGAGTAGGACTCGCTCCATTCCTTGGTGTTCAGGGCGTACAGGCTGGTCACTTTCCGGATCTGGTCGGTTTGCTTGCAGGTGGGGCAGGTGGGCAGAGTTGGAGTATTTATCATAATGAATCCTTCTTGCATCCAATAGTGGTTGATGGGCAACTCTCGAAATGCGACTCACAACCTTGCTAAAAACTCCGCCGGGCGTAGTATTGGGATACCCTCGAAGAGCTTCAGATCCAGTAAATCTGCATCTCCTGAAACCAGGCAATCGGCGTTCCCGGCCAGAGCAGCTTCTAAGAATTTGTCATCCTGTGGATCGCGGCAGGCTGTCACGCGGCGCGTAGGTGTTGCCAGTTCACCGCGCAGGCGGATCAGGTTGATCAGCGCAGTGATATCCTCCGGCTGGATATGGTATTTGGCGCGCAGCGGGGCGCGTCCCAGCACATCGACGATTTCTACCAGGGTGTCTGTGGTGTAAATTATGGTAAAGCGCCCGTCTCGCAGAGCACGCAGCACATCACCGGTTGTGCCCTGCCTGCGGATGAGAGCGCTGACCAGAACTCCGGTATCTAAAACGATGCGCATTGCTTATTTTCGCCGGGCGGACTGAATATCCGCGGCGATTTCGTCTTCGGCGTAAGCTGCGTTGACTTCATCCAGGCGCTGCCATACCTCATCGAAGCGCGCCAGTACTTCGCTTTCCTGCATTTGTTGAAAGCGCAGATAATCTTCGTAAGGGATCAGCACAGCTTCAGGACGCGAGCCGCGCGTTAATACCAATGGTGTGCGTTTACGCACAACCTCATCGAAGAATGCCCGGAACCGGCGCTGTAGTTCGGTTACACCCACGATCTGCTGCATAAAGGGTTCCTTTCTACATATTCCAGCATGTATTTTAGCATGTACTCGGGATTTTAACCAGTTCTATAAGGAATTAGTCGCGGGTATGCTTGACCGGGCGTTATAGCACCGATCGACTCGAGATGTATGCAGTTTTATTTGGTTTCGAACAGCGAACGAGGTAATCCAGATTGCCGGATGATCCCAAGTAATGTGCCAGTTTTTAATTCGGCATGATCTGGTACTGGTACAGTGATTGTGGAGTTATCGGTGCGTTTCTGCATAATGATGTGACTGCCCTTTCGGCGCACTTCCTCGAAGTTGTGTTGTGCTAAGATCAGGCACACTTCTCTGCCAGATAGAACGCGCAGTCTTGGCATGTCAAGTTCTCGCGGCTGGTTTTGCGTCTGGGAGAATGGGCATCAAGGGCATTACATAGGTCTCTTTTTTCAAACGCCGCTTAACTTCGGAAGGTGAGGCTGCTTCAAAAAAGCCCTCGACTGCCTCCAGTAGGTTGGAGCGTGCTAGTTCAATGGTTTCGCCCTGGCTGACAATATCAAGCTCAGGACAAGTAGCGATAAACCAGTCATCCTCACGTTCGATCAACGCCGTTAATTGAATCACTCTACCGCTCATAAGAGGCACTCTCCCTGAATAACTTGCTCGTCTCGCTGTGCAATCTATTCGGATCCATCGTAAATCTTACCACGAATCTCGTAGAAATAACCTACCGCTGCACCGCTGCTGCTTCGTCTGTCCTTGGTGTGGTAGGGCGCGCTTGCAGGTATAATTTTGCCTAAACTTAGAATCCTGGAGTCGCCCACATGGTAGAGAGATTCATGAATGATCCGCAGGCCAATTTGAACCGGGTGAAAATCGTTATGAGGATTTAGATGTATCTTTGAACTGCATCGGCCAATTGACCCAGATAACCTGCTCCTTCGACCGTTACACCCGCAAGATATCCCCATATGCGCCACAGATAACGTCTTTCCCAAAAACCTGGATCGATCGGCAATTCTTCTCGGTAGCCTTCAAAAACCTCATCCGGAACAGGTTGAATATAATCGATATAAGCCAGGTCCACTTCTGGGTGTCCATAGTAGACCGCTGGATCGATCACATATACACCGCTTTCCGCACTGATAAAGTTGTTTTGTTGCGCGTCGCCATGTAAGAGGTTCGGGACGATTTCAGGCCCACAAAGCTCGGGCAGGCGTGAAATTACCTGTTCAAGCTGCCGGGCAAGAGGCGAGGGTAAATTTCCGGAATCAACGGCCCGTTTCAAGCCCGGGACCAATCTGCGTTCGGTAAAGAACGCGGGCCAATCGCTCATTGGGGTATTATCCTGACGAAGGGGGCCGAAATAGCCATTGGTTTCCAGGCCGAACTGGTCTGATTTCACCTGGTGAAGACGGGCTAATGCCTGCCCGATTTGCCGCCAGTGACGAGGGGTTCTTTCGACGACTCGAACTTCTTCGAGAATCAGGATGCTGCCCACATTAGCGGAGATAATGCCGATTGGCGTGGGGACCAGGACGCCTGAATGCCTGGCGAGTAAACGCAAACTGGCAAGCTCAATCTCGAACTGTTCTCGACCATTGGCTGCGTCGCTGAATTTGGCAAATATAGAATAGGAGTCATCCGAAAGGATAGCAGCCGGGTGGCAGGCAAGCTCTCTGAGGTCTGTGGAGGTTTTCACCGCCCAGGGTCGCCCCAGGTATTCCGAGATAAATTGCTCCAAAGGGATACGCAGCGAATCGTCGGTGATTTTCGTGGGTGCGGGGTAATCGGCGGGTTCCGTCATTTTATTTTGCGGGGAGAAACTTCAGATATCAAGAACGAGCCCATCGTAGGCGACTTCGTAACCGTTTCGCCGGGCAAATTCTGCCAGTTCCGGGTGGGCGGGATTGCCTTCGTGGGCGATGTGTGTGGCGAAGACGCGCCCGCCCGGCCGCAGCAGCTCCTCGCTGCGCATGCGCCTGGCGTGCTCGATAACCTGGTGAGCGCTCAGGTGGTCGCTGCCGGGCTGGTCCGGGCCGTAGGTGTGGTCGAGGATGATCAGGTCAAAGCGCATTTCGTGCTGGTGAAAGGCCTGCCAGGTCGCTTCGAGCAGCGCGGCAGTGTCGGCGCCATAGAATAGGCTGCAGCCATTGGCTTCGACAGCGTATAACAATGCGCCCATGCCCGGGGCGTGGTTGGCGGGGAAGGCCGTGAGGCGATATTCGCCGCAAGTGAAAGGCTGCAGCGCCTGGATGGGGTGGACTTTCAGGTTCAGCTCCTCTTCGGCCTGCGGGGACAGGAGCGAATAGCCTGCCAGGTCCCTTGCGAAGGTCTCGGCGGCGCGCTGCAGGGTCTCCGGCGAGGCGTAGAAGTGCAAAATGGGTGCGCCGGCCACGCCGAAGCCGGGGCTGCGCGAGAGCAGGTGTGACAGGTCCAGGTGATCGGCGTGGGGGTGCGTTTGCAGGCAGTAGCGCACGTTGGCCAGCGCACAGCCGTACGCCTGCGCCGCCGCCTGGATGTCAGGGCCGAGGTCGATGAGCAGATCGTCGTTGACCAATACAGCAGAGCGCTTTCTCAGGCTGGGGCCGCCCAGGGCGCGTGCCTGCTGGCAGTTGGCGCAGCGGCAGAAGGCTTCTGGGAAGGCGTTCGCCGCCGAGGTTCCAAGAAAGGTGACTTTCATTTTACTTATTTGTACACGGATTGGCGCGGATGAACACGGATTTTTTTGGGAAGAGCACTGTGGGGGTATTATAACTCGAGCGGATTGGTGCGATGGTGAGAGTCGCTGACAGGTTGTATAATTGGGAAAACAGGGATGTCTGCGGCGGACAACCTGACGACCCAAAGGCCTAGTTGTTAATTGTCATCCATCATAACATCGGGAAAAAAAGCAGCACGTTAACAACCGAAGAAACCATCAAGACATCGTAGACGGGGTCAAAGCAGGGCGTTTGAAAACACTTGCGAGCAAGGCTTGCCACCAGTTCAAGCTGGTTTGCTTACGTGCGAACTGGGCTTGCAAAGGCACCACGGGCTCGTTGAGCGAAAAGGGGTGCTCCGCCAAACAGCGGCGTTTAGGAGCATCGGGTGCGGCATCATAAATTCGCAACGTTGCACCACTGAGCTTTAGCGACAGGGTAGCCCAAACGCCTTGATTGGGAACACCTAATCCAGCCGACCAGATCTTGTTCAGGATGAGAACACTCCGATTTTCATCCACTGCTCGCAAAAAGTGGACTTGTCCGACAGTGATTGGCAATGGATTTGGTATCGAAAAGCCACACAGCAGTTTGCATGCAGGAACTGTGCGGTGGATTTCCAGCGGAGATTGTCCAGCAAGAGCGGAGTGATGATGGCTGTTACGATAGTTTGGGAAAAAGAGCGCCGAACGTTGGCGTACAGCGGCAAGATCTTCAAGATGTTCTTTCTTCCAGACAAAATCTGAGTAATCCTGATGAAAACGTTCTACAAAGGCATTACTCTCCGGGTGATAAAACGGCGAGAAGACCGGTTGAACACCAACATACAGCGCCAGACGAACCACTTTGCCAATCACGCCAGGGTGTTTGTAGCCACCGCTGAAGCAACTTTCGTTATCCATCTGCAAATACTCCGACAGTCCCATCTCCCGCCAGGTGTGCATAATGAACTCGACTGCATCCCCAGAACGCTTGTGGGCGAATTGCTTGCCCGCCGGGTAGCGTGATACTACATCGATGCTGTTGAAACAAGCAATGCTCTGTCCACCGGTCAGGTAGTGCGGAACAATATCCACTTGGGTCAATTGGTGCACCGCACTTGGTTTCTGGTGTGGATACACCACTTCTTTTTCTGTCTGGGGTAGTTTGGGCTTGGTCTTGCCAGCCTGACGCAGGATGCGCTCGATTGTGCTCACGGCTGGCAGCGGCGTAATCCCAGCACTACATAACCTGCCATAAATCGCATCTGCCCCAATGTAGCCCAGGTTATCCTTGTTCTTTGCTTCGACCTCCAGCTCGCTACGAATGCGCAGGATTTCTTGGCGCACTTTGGCGGGTGTGCCCCTCACAATATGCTTGGGCGCCCGTGAGCGACCTCGCAAACCAGCCCACCCTTCCTGCTGATAACGTTCTTCCCACTTGTATGCCCAGGCAGAAGACCTGCCCAATTCCTGCGCCGCCTCCCGTGGCTTTTTGCCGCTGTTCAATAAGTGGATCAACGATTTCCTGTCTTCATAATCGGCTTGTTCGCTCATAATTCACCTACTCCTTGCTCGGATAAGCAAATTATGCGCTCTTTTCTACGATGTTGTGATGGTTTCGGTTGTTAAGGTTCTGTCTACGATGTTATGATGGTTTATCTGTTAGATTGTCTACGTTGTCCTGATGGACGACAGTTAATGACGAAATTGACCAGCAGCTTCAAGCGTGGGAATGATGGGAGGAACGAGATATGAATTTGCATCCAAAAGAAAGAACGAGCTTACTTTCACAGTCAGCTATTATTAGTGGCAGGGAAAATCGCCACGGCCTGGAGGAGGCTAGGGCATTTCGATGATCACTGCTGTAACATTGTCATCTACATTCCGACCTATAGCGATGTCAACCAAAGTTTTAGCTGCCCTTTCAGCATTGCACTTTTGGACAACTGAGACTATTTCCTTATTGCTAACATAGGTTCCATCGCCTAAAGGTGTCGGCTTGACCAACCCATCAGAACAAACCAAGACCACATCATTTGACTTCAAAATTAATCCTTGTTGTTGAAAAGCAACACTACCACTTTCTTGCCCACCTTTCAAGTAAAGACCTAAGTCAACCGTAATTGTTGTATCGGAGCCAACCGAACGTACCAAGCTTCCCGCATTAGGGTGTCTAAAAGCTTCTTTTGCTGATAGTTTCCCATCTCGAATATGCTCCCAAGCCCAAGTATGATCAACGGTCAACTGTATCAATTCTTTTCTGTTGCGTATCAAATACACTCTACTATCACCAACGTTGGCAACATATAATCTACTTGAGACAATTGCAGCAATGGCTACAGTAGTACACATGCCATCGCTTTCACTATTGCTAGTCCCCTCAACATAAACCTTGCGATTTGCCTCCCCAACAGCTTTTCCGAGCAACTCGGGAATATTGATAATGCTAGAAGAAAGGCAATAGTCAACAATCGAATCGACTGTTATCTGGGCTGCACGCTGTCCCAAATTGCCTCCCCCTATACCATCAGCAACAATACCTAGAGTAATATCTACCCCCCCCTGAGTGTGAAGAATACCGCAAAAGTGACGATCTTGGTATTCGCGAATTCTTGTGGCTGTACCAATATGGCCATAACCAAAAAAAATTGGGGAACCTTTTTTGGGTTTAGTTCTAAGCTTGCGTATCACCGATTCCATTTTTTACAATGATTTTGCTTTACTAGCAACAACTGGCCCGCTTCCATACGGGGACAGGAAGGTTAATACTTCTTGGATTGATGGTCTAGAATTTGGTGTCTTGCTGAGGCAACCGTCAACTACAAAGCGATCAAATCCAGGATCTACTTCCGAATTAAAGTTGCGAATGCTGGTCGCTTTTACATCTAATATTTGGGATGTTAATCGGCGAGGGTTATTCGAAGGAAAAGGCACCTTTCCTGTCAAAGACTGATAAAGCAAAACCCCAATTGACCAAATTTCAGCGCTGACTGGATCAATATAGAATTCTGGGGAATCTAAACCGCGAGCAACACGAATACGTTCAGGCGGCATCGTGTAGAAAGTACCAGCTTCCTCACGATAGCTCTTAACACCTGCAGCTGTACCGAAGTCGATTAGAACAGGATCGAAAAGCTCGCCTTTGCGAATTGGTTTGCGAAAAACAACATTTTCGGCTTTTAGATCATTATGCGTTAAATTTCTTGAATAAAGATAGTTCAAACCAAGGCAAACATTACCAATAATATTGGAGGCCTCTGCTACAGTGAGCGGACCATATTTCTTGATATGATCATTCAAATTATCGCCTTCCAGATACTCCATAATGAAATACCAAGGTTGACCTTCCATGCGATAAATACTGGCATAGTAACGATTACCTGATCTAAAATCGTTTTTATCTCGAGGTATAGGTACCACTCTGACAACACGTTGATGATTCAAGCGTGAAAGTAAATCAGCTTCGCCCCGAATGGCATTACGATTATGTTCATTTTGCTCATTAGACAAACCGACCAAACTCAATTTCATCGCATAGGGTTCATTTTGCAGTGAGAGCACTTTGAGTATCCAAGCCATTCCTCCACGCTTGATTTCATCCTCAATGATATAGCTGCCAATATTTTGGCCTTGCATGAATTCCATCTATCATACTCCCTTTTTCATACTCTAAAAAGTTTGTTGGGATGGATCAAAATCATCATCTGGTTTACGAATTGAATGGTCACTTTCTGGGGAATGCAAGGATTGGTCTTCTATTCTAGGTTTTCTAGGTACACGATAAGGGCGATCTGCCTCTTGTGAAATACCTTTGTATTCTTCTTGGGTTACAGTATCTCCTTGCCGGACATCGCTGACTTCTTGCCCTAAGGAATGCGGATTAAATAACTGTCTGGTGTTTTTTCGGTCTTGCTAGATATTGTCCATTGGGTTATGCTTCTGCGTAATCTGTTACCGATCAAATCAATGCGGAATGGAAAGATGATGGCTTACAGT
>JBFMFR010000005.1:0-269807 GCA_040752025.1 Chloroflexota bacterium
CCGCTGGCACCAGTTCTTTGATACAATTCCATTGACTGTCGGTCATATCGGTTGGGTATATTTGGTTGGTCATACCCATAACTTACTCAACCTATGGCCGACAGTCAAGACTTTTCAGACAGGTTCTAAAGATATTTCAGGAGGAAAGCTAATGAAGAATTTAGCGCGGACATTCGTATTCACCAGCACGGTACTTGTACTGCTAGCCTGCACATCAACATTACCAGTGGCAACACCAATCCTTAACTCAATACCTACGCAAGAGCCGTCGCCATCCTATACCAATACCACCACACACGCCGCTTCCCCGCTGCCCAGCGACACTTCCACTCAAACACCTACTTTCACGCTTACACCATCGAATACACCTACCCCCACTGTCACGCCTACTCCCACAGAAACGCCAATACCCTCTTTTGCTTGGTCGACGAGTTTTGATTCGCTGGAGGGTGGATTATATAATGGCCAACTAAACCTTCACGGCAGGTATAGCATTGTTGATGATCCCGCTATGTCTGGAAGAGGAAAGGTTCTGAAATGTGAGGCTGCTCCAGACCTAGCCTATTTTGACCCCCAGTACACACCCGGTGGAAGATCAGTAGTACGATCATATCCAACCATGTATATGCCCGCACGAACGGGCCCACACCTAATAGGATTAGATGTATATTTGAAGGATGACTTTTCCCCAAAAATCAGGTCCACATCGGATGGCCCGCATCTGAGTCTGCTCGGAGATTTTTATGATACTGGTACATTTGGTTCTGGTTGGAATGTAGCGGCTACCGCAGATTTATACCGAATGAGAGGGAAGTATTTTATCGCCCTATTTAATATCAAAGATTGGAAATCGCTACCGCTTCCCAACGCGCCATCATTTACATTCAACGAATGGCATAGAATCGAAATTTTAGTGACTAGCCAAAGGGAGGTTATACTTTTCCAAGATGGGCAGATTGTTACTGTTGGCGAACTTGCGCCAGGAGTCCCCATAGCAACTGCTGGAGGTCATCCTGGACTATATGCACTTTCATCGGATAGCTCACATGAGGTCCCATTTAAATCTGGAACACTCTATAATGACAATTGGAGCATAATTGTCTGGCCACAATGATAAAATCGTATACTTGTTTTGATTGGCTTTGCTTTAGGAGCAAAGGGCAAGCTAGCCTGCTTGTCCGGCCGAAACGATTCCATTGCGCTTTTCAACTCGGCTGATATGCACTGTTAGGAAGTCAAAGAAGTAGCCCTTATCTATCACAACTCAAAAGTGTTTATTATATCGGCATGCTCGCAGGACAGTATCCACTTTCCACATCCCAGAACAGCGGGCGAAGAAACTCAGGCAACTGCAAACCTGTCATGCCTCCTCCACCTCCAGCCCCAACCACCAAAAAGCCAAATGCGGCTCAACCAGCGGACGTCCTCCCAAACCACAAAGTGCACCCGATCCTCTTATGCGCTGGGCGCAGGCCGAGATGGCTCAGATGGGCAAGATCTACTTCGATCAGGCAGCGAGGAACACGAGTCATTTAACCTTGCCTGTTGTCAGAAGCTGCGTCATGGCTGCCGGGCCATCCAGTAGAAGCCTTAGCCTGTTCAGAATGTTTCTACCCAGGATAATCTCATCACCCAATTCGTCTCCAACCACGTAGATACCCGGCAAAGTCTGGCCGCCCACTTCGATATCCAGTAGGTAGAGGACAGCCGGACGCCATTCGCCCCATTGGCTGCGCAGCATGGCTTCATCGACAAAAGCAGCATGAATTTGTTCCAGATAAGAGGCCGGGATTAAAGTACCATCGGCGCCGGTATCGATGAACCCCGGCAGCGGCCCAACCTTCTGGCTTTCCCCAGGCAAGCTCAGAAACACTTCAATCACCGGGATCGGCGGCGTAGTTTGGCGGTTATAGGGGTATTTCATGGCTCTGCGCCCCCCAGGCGTGGGCTGCGGAAGGTGAGCGTATTTTCGCCCCGTTCCGCCACCTGGCGGATCAACACAGGCGTATCGCCATAGCGCGAACGAATCCTAAGGTACAGACCGCGCACATCCAGATCATGGTCAATCACCTGGCCCTGGTGAATGGCAACCGCCTGCCCGGCGTATTTTTCCATCAACTCACCGTGCATGGCCAGAAAAGCCTGGATTTCGTAGCGCAGTTTCTGCCGGCCCATATCTTCCACATATTTACCTACGGCCAGGCGCAAAAGCGCCTGGGGAGAGGTTTTTTGCTCCCGCGCCAGTTGTTCCAATTTCGAAACCAGATCAGGTTCATTCAAAACCAAATCGCTCATCTCTTGTACCTCCAGGCAGCAACCGCCTCACACAATTCACAGGTTTAGCAACCGGTATCCGGCCAGCCTGTAATAGGTTATCAACAAATCCTCGATAAACAACCGGTCTCTCTCTTTATGATAATCGATGATTTGCAATTGGATGCCCCCAATTTTGAATTCTCCCGGTGAAAGGATTGCGAGGATTACCCGATAACCTTGCTCTTGAAAAGATACCAAATGCCGGCGGATTCGCTGGCTGGTCGCTGAATTTCCTGGCTCCAGGTAACCAGCTAAACGCTCCAGACAAAGTTGTTTGGTGGGTCCGATGTAGAGCGCTCCGGGTCGGGCCTGGTCTGGATCGACCACCTGCCAGCAGTAAATCGCCGGATGGTTGTAAGTTCGGCTCATAAAAATGGTAATCGGTGCCGGAAACTGGTAATGATCTCCTGGGCCGGAGAAAACAGGCTGCCACCGCGCCTTGAGCGTGAGAGCAATCGCAGATGGGGTGTCGAGAATTACTGGCGTGGTTTCCCGATTTGGGCGCGAATTTTCCCCTGGAATGAGCTCTAAACGTTTCAGCCTGGAGCGGATGGCGCTGGGCTGGCGCTGCAAAAACTGGGCGATCTGTTCAACAGATTTTCCAGCCAGGTACTGCTGCTTGAGCAGCGCCTGATCATCTTGAGTCCAGGGTGTGTAAGCTCTGGGGTATACAGTGCGGATACGGGCCAGCCGGGCGCGGTAAAGCTCACTCATTGCAGATTCGATCCCTTCATTCATCCTCCAGGTCCAGCACCAACCTCCAAAAAGACCGGTGCGGCTCCGCCAACGCCACCCCGCCCCACCGCCGCACCCACTCCCGGATGCGCTGCCGCGAGTAGCATCCAAACAACCAGCGAATCTCCTCCCGGTTGCCGAACTGCAAAGTGCGCTCGATGATCGTATGCGCCGAGCGCTCCACGTCCAACTGCTCCAGGTTGTACTCCTGGAAGAAAGGCCTCAGGCTGGCCGGCAGGCTGCTCAAAACCTCACCTCGTCACGTGCTCCCAAACTGCCTCTTGCATAATTCGCCCATTTGTTCTAAAATTCATCTATCCGCTTCATCCGCTCGCCCCAGGCGCTTTGCCTTGCCTCCCGGCTTGCGAGCGCGTTGACCAGCAGATTTATCTTACCACGGAGATGCCCTCAATTTTGCCCAAGATTCACAACCTCAAGAATTGAACGCCCCCCTTCGTGTTCTTCGTGGTTCCTCTGGCACACAAATCGACCCTCACCACCCCTCCCCTGGAGTGACTGCAATCCAACCAACCCCCTCCTCTCCATTCTCTTCTCCGTGCCCTCCGTGTTTCTTCTCCGTGCTCTCCGTGTTAAAAACCCGCCCTCCCCAACACAGCCAGTGAATCCCCGCCAACACCCCGACTCGCCGCCCAAAACCTGCCCGCCTTAGGTATAATCTACGCATGGATACCATCGTCGCCCTGGACCTCGAGACCACCGGCCTCGACCCCGAAAAAGACGCCATCATCGAAATCGGCGCCGTACGCTTCAACGACCGCCGCGTCGAAGGCGAGTGGAGCACCCTGATCCACCCCGGGCGGCGCATCCCGCCCTTCATCACCCAGCTCACCGGCATCAGCGACCAGATGGTGCTGCGCGCCCCGCCCATCCAGGACGTGCTCGCCGACCTGGAGAACTTCGTCGGCAACGCCCCCATCCTGGGCCACAACGTGCGCTTCGACCTGAGCTTCCTGCGCCGCCACGGCCTGTTCACCCGCAACGTCGCCCTGGATTCCTACGAGATGGCCGCCGTGCTGCTGCCCACCGCCGGGCGCTACGGCCTGGGCGCCCTGGCGCAGGCCTTGAACGTGCCCCTGCCCGCCACCCACCGCGCCCTGGACGATGCCCAGGCCACGCGCGGCGTTTTCCTGCGCCTGTACGAAGAAGCCCTCGAGCGCCTGCCCCTGCCCCTGTTAGCCGAGATCGTCCGCCTGGGCGACGGGGTGGAATGGGGCGGCTACTGGCCCCTGCGCCTGGCCCTGCGCGCCCGCTCGCGCCAGGTTGTCTCGGCCGACTCCGTGCGCCACGCCTACAGCGGCCCCCTGTTCGAAGACGACTACGGCCGCCCGGCCCCGCCCTTGCAGCCCGTGGGCGAGCCCCTGCCCCTGGATATGGAAGAAGTTTCTGCGTTGCTCGAGCCCGGCGGCGCTTTCGCCCGCCACTTCCCGCAGTTCGAGCACCGCACCCAGCAGGTCGCCATGCTCCAGTCCGTGGTCGAAGCCCTCTCCGAAGGCCGCCACCTGCTGGTCGAAGCCGGCACCGGCACCGGCAAGAGCATCGCCTACCTGATCCCGGCTGCCCTGTGGGCCATTCAAAACGAGCGCCGCGTGGTCATCTCCACCAACACCATCAACCTGCAAGACCAGTTGATCAACAAAGACATCCCCGACCTGCGCGCCGCCCTGGGCATCGACCTGCGCGCCGCCGTGCTCAAGGGCCGCAGCAACTACCTGTGCCCGCGCCGCCTGGAGAGCCTGCGCCGTCACGGCCCGGCCAACGTCGACGAGCTGCGCGTCCTGGCCAAAGTGCTCGTCTGGCTGCAAGGCACCCACACCGGTGACCGCGCCGAGCTCAACATCCACGGCCCGGCCGAGCGCAGCGTGTGGGCGCGCCTCTCCGCCGAAGACGAAGCCTGCACCAGCGAAAACTGCGTCAAGCGCACCGGCGGCGCCTGCCCGGCCTACCGCGCCCGCCAGGCTGCCCAATCTGCCCACATCCTGATCGTCAACCACGCCCTGCTGCTGGCCGACGTCGCCACCGGCAACCGCGTCCTGCCCGAATACGAATACCTGATCATCGACGAGGGCCACCACCTGGAAGACGCCACTACCAACGCCCTCAGCTACCACGTCACCCTGGCCGAAGTCGAGCGCGCCCTGGCCCAGCTCGGCGGGCCCGGCTCTGGCGCGCTGGGCTGGACGCTGGCTGCCACCCAGGAGCTGCTCGAACCGGCCGAGTTCGCCGCCCTCAACCACCTGGTGCAGGGCCTCACCGACCTGGCCTTCCGCTTCCAGAACCTGGCCCGCCAGTTCTTCTTCAGCATCGACCACTTCTTGCAAGAGCAGCGCGAAGGCCGCCAGGTGGGAGCTTACGCCCACCAGGAGCGCATCGTCGACGCCACCCGCACCCAGCCCGCCTGGGGCGATGTCGAGCTGGCCTGGGACGAAGCCCAGCACACTTTACAGCCCATGAACGAGATGCTCGCCCGCCTGGCCCAGGGCGTGGCCGAAATCCAGGAGGCGATGAGCGAGGAAGACGAGGAGCTCTACAGCGGCCTGGCTAACCTCTACCGCCAGTTCAGCGAGCTGCACGACAACCTCAACGCCCTGGTCTTCGAGCCCTCCGCCGAGCAGATCTACTGGGCCGAGATGCAATCCAACGCCTACCAGCCCTCCCTACACGCCGCCCCCTTGCACATCGGCCCGCTGATGGAGCGCCACCTGTGGCACGAAAAGACCAGCGTCATCCTCACCTCGGCCACCCTGACCACCGCCGGCGAGTTCGACTACCTGCGCGGCCGCCTGAACGCCGCCGACGCCTACGAGCTGGCCCTGGGCTCGCCCTTCGATTTCGAGACCGCCGCCCTGCTCTACGTGGTCAACGACATCCCCGAGCCCAACGACCGCAGCGGCCACCAGCGCGCCCTGGAGAACGGCCTGACGCGCCTGTGCCGCGCCACCGGCGGGCGCACCCTGGCCCTGTTCACCTCTTACGACCAGCTCAAGCGTGTCTCCCAGGCCATCTCCCCCCAGTTGGCCCGCGACGACATCCTGGTCTACGAGCAGGGCGAAGGCGCTTCGGCTCACAGCCTGCTGGAGACCTTCCGCAGCAGCGAGCGCGCCGTGCTGCTCGGCACGCGCGCCTTCTGGGAGGGCGTGGACGTCCCCGGCCAGGCGCTCTCCGTGCTGGCCATCGCCAAGCTGCCCTTCGACGTGCCCTCCGACCCCGTCATCGCCGCCCGCTCCGAGACCTTCGAAGACCCCTTCTACCAGTATTCCTTGCCCGAGGCCATCCTGCGCTTCCGCCAGGGCTTCGGACGCCTGATCCGCACCCAGTACGACCGCGGCGTGGTGGCCATCTTCGACCGCCGCATCCTCACCAAGCGCTACGGCAAGCTCTTCCTGGACTCGCTGCCCCCCTGCACTGTGCGCCAGGGCCCCCTGGGCGATCTGCCGCACCAGGCCGCCCAATGGCTGAACCTGTAAGGCATCCATGAAGCTGGAGCACAAAGTAGCCCTGGTCACCGGCGGCACTTCCGGCATCGGCCAGGCAGTCGTTGAGTTGTTCGTCCGGGAAGGCGCCCAGGTGGCCTTCACCGGGCGGCGCGCTGAGCTGGGCGAACAGCTTGCCAGGGAGACGGGCGCGCACTATATCCAGGCCGACCACCGCCGCCCAGACGACTGCGACCGCGCCGTCCAGGCTACCCTGGCCCGCTTCGAGCGCATCGACGTGCTCTTCAACAACGCCGGCATCGTCACCCGCGGCCGCGCCGAGACCACCACGGAGCAGGATTGGCAGGACACCCTCGGCCTCAACGTCACCGCCGTCTGGCGCATGAGCCGCCTGGTCCTCCCCATCCTGCGCGCCCAGGGCGGCGGCGTCATCGTCAACAACGCCTCCGATTGGGGCCTGGTTGGGGCGCGTGACGCCCTGGCCTACAGCACCTCCAAGGGCGCGGTGATCCAGATGACCCGCAGCATGGCCCTGGACCACGCCCACGAGGGCATCCGCGTCAACGCCGTCTGCCCCGGCGATACCTTCGTCGAGCGCTGGCTGCAAGATGGCTTCTTCCGCGGCTCCGGCGCCGTCGACGAGGCTGCCGCCCGCCACGCCGAGGGCATCCCCCTCGGGCGCGTCGCCCACGCCAGCGAGATCGCCCGCGCTGTGCTCTTCCTGGCCTGCGACGATTCCAGCTTCATGACCGGCGCTGCCCTGGTTGTAGATGGTGGCAACACTGCTCAATAAACGCCCCAGCCGCAGACGGACGCAAAATCCCCGGAGCTTTGATCCTGCTCCGGGGATTTGTGTACGCTATCCAGTCGTTCAGGGCTGCTGTACCAGCACCACGCCCATCGCCTGGCTCAGGTGCAGTTCGATGCGGTATTCCGCCTGCTCGTAATTCGGCGAAGTGCGCTGCACGTAGCCCTCGGGCAGTTGCAAGAAGCTCAGCCCGCTGTCGTTTTCGACCCGCAGCCCCACCTCGGCCGGCACGACCAAAGTCAGCGTGCCCATCGCCCCGTTGATCTCAGCCACGAAGCTACCCGTGGCTGGCAGCCGGATGGTCGCCTGGGCCACCCCGTAATCGATCTTCAACGCCTTCAGGGTCAGCCCGCTCAAATCCAGGTCCATTTCGCCCGCCCCCAGGTCCACGCTCAAGTCGAGCGGCAGTTGCGGGGGCAGCTTCAAATCCCAATCATAGGATGGCGCCGCGCCCGGGGCATAACCCCAGCCCGCGCCGCGCAGCGTAACCTCGGCTGTGCCGCCTTGCAGGCTGTTCTCGGCCTGCATCTTCAATGGCCCCTGCGCCGGGTAGCTGCCCGTCACCAGGTCTACCGGCTCGGGCTGAGCCTCCACGTGCAGGCTGCCCGCCCCCGGCTCGATGAGGATGCGCGCCTGCTGCGCTTCTTCCAGCGATAAGCGCAGGCTCTCGCTCGCTGCGGCGCGCCGCCCGGCGCTGGCCTGCATGGCAAACAGCGTGCCCGCCAGGATGGCCACGATCAGCACCGCGCCGGCGATTGCCAGCAGCCAGGAGCGCCGCCCGATGAGGAGATCGAAGCCCGCCGCCACCAGGAACAGCGGCCAGATGTGCAGCAGCACCCCCACCACGCTCAGGTCGAAGTAACCCAGATTGTTGAGCAGGAAGATCACGCCCAGGCCCAGCACCAGGCTCGAGCCGGCTGCGCCTTCGCGCCGGATGAAGCCATCCAATCCGCTCACGATCAGCAGCAGCGGCCACCACTGCAAGATATTGGCCCACAGGTCGCCGCTCATCCGGCCTGTGTTGTTGAGCAAAAAGATCACGCCTACAGCGATCAGAATCAGCGGCCAGAAGATACTGCGCGGCCGCCGCCGCTGCCGGCGTTCCACACTTTCCCGGTTTTCCATAGCAGTTCCTTTCTACCGGCCCCTGGGTCTCAGGGCGCGCAGGATCAGGAAGCCGCCCACCAGGATCAACGCCGCCGGCCAGATGTAGCCCATCAGGTTCTGCGCCGCTGCCAGGAACAAAACGCCCATCACCAGCAGGATCACAGCCGGAATCCACGCCCAACGCATCGTTCCGCTCGGGTTGGGCAGCACAGCCACCAGGGCGAAAGTCAGACCCAGCCCCAGGAAGAAGACCCCGCCCGTCTCTCCGTCGGTGGTCTCCTCGAGCGCAGAAACCGCCGCCAGGGTGAACAGCACACCCGCCGGGATGATCGCCCACCAGTTTTCCCGGCTGGCGATGTACACGAACAGGAAGCCCGCGCCAATCCCGCCCAGCACCAGGGAGCCGCCCAGCACGTCCGACAGGCGCGGCGCCAGTTGGTCTACCCCAATTTCCGCGCCGATGCCCAGCAGCGTGAAAGCCGGGATCATCGCCCACCAGTTGGTGCGCCGCTCCTGGAAGTAGACCGAAAAGAACACCGCGCTGGCCAGGGCGAATAACAAAGCCCAGACAAGCCCGCCAAATTCGATGATGTTCAGGTTTTCGAGCAGGAATATTACCCCACCCGCGATCAATAGAACTCCCCAAAGAATGCGTGACTCAAGCCATTTCATGTTCATCTCCTCGCTTTCTATGTTGTTCCGTAGGGGCGGGTCTAAGACCCGCCCCTACTTAGACCCGCCCCTACGGTAGAACGGATCAAATCCTGCTTCAAATCCCACAGCCGCTGGGTCAGCGACACGTGATAGATATGCGGGAACATAATGCGCCGCACGCCCGGGTCCAGGCGCTCCACGTCCGCCTGGCGCAGCGCCCGCATTGCCTCGATATCCGGCAGGTCATACACCAGCTTACCCTCTTGCAAAACCTCCACCAGCAGCGCTTCGACCTCCGAGATCTCCGCCGCCGCCAGGCTGCGGTACTTGGCGTGCTCGGTCGGGTGGCGCAGCATCACTTCGCTCGCCTGGCGCGGCTGCTCATCCTGCAAGCCGATCAGGTCCGCTGTGGCTTTGCCGCGCTGGTCGTACAGCCGCCAGACGCGCTTGTTGCCCGGGTTGGGCGTCTTGCTGATCGACTCCGAAATCTTGATCGCCGGCAGCCAGTTGCCTTCGTGATACACCGCCACCAGCTTGTACACCCCGCCCAGGGCCGGCTCGCCCCACGAGGTGATCAGGCGCGTCCCCACCCCATATACCAGCCGCTTGAGCAGCTTTTCCGGGTCCACGCCGTAGCGCGGCGCCTCTTCACCGATCTGCGTGATGATCTGCCAGATCACCAGCTCGTCCAGGTTGTTCGACAGCACGATCGAAGTCTCCTCGAAACCGGCCGCGTCCAGCAAACACGCCGCCTGGATGCTCAGATAGGCCAGGTCGCCCGAATCCAGGCGAACCCCCAGCGGCCTGTGCCCCTTGCGGCGCAGCTCCTCGAACACCCGGATGGCGTTGGGGATGCCGCTCTCCAGCGTGTTGACCGTATCCACCAGCAGCAGGCAGTCATCCGGGTAGACCTCGGCATAGGCCCGGAAAGCGTCCAATTCGCTCATCCCCAGCGAGATGAAAAGCTGCACCATGCTGTGAGCGTGCGTGCCCTTGGGCGGGTAACCCAGCGCCGCCGAGATGCCCACGTTGGAGGTGAAATCGGCGCCTCCAATCAGGGCTGCCCGCGCCCCGGCGTTGGCGCCTTTGCCGTGCCCCCGGCGCAGTCCGAACTCCAGCATCAACTGCCCGCGCCCGATCTCGCGGATGCGCGCCGCCTTGGTAGCGATCAGCGTCTGGTGGTTCAACTGGTTGAGCAGCGCTGTCTCCAGGATTTGCGCCATCATCAGCGGGCCCTGCACCACCGTCAGGGGCACGTTGGCGTGCACCACCCGCCCCTCCGGGATGGCGCGCAGGCTGAGCCCCGAGAAATCGCCGTGCTGGCCGAGCCAGTCCAGGAAATCTTCGGCGAAAAGCGCCTCGCCCAGGCGCGAGCGCTGCCTGCGTAAGAACTCGATCTCGTCCTCGCCGAAGTGCGCCTGCTTCATCCAATCCAGCAGCCACTCCAGGCCAGCGTTGACGCAGTAGCCCGCCTTGTGCGTGCCGTAATCCGGGTAGCTGCGGAAGAAATGGTCGAACTGCACCAGCTTCTCGTGCAGGCCCATGCGATAATACAACTGGGCCATGGTGAGCTGGTACATATCCGTGAACAAAATACCTTCCGCCGTCGCCTGCGCTTTAGCATCCATACGTTGGGGGTCCCCAGCGCTCAGCGCACGTCGATCGAGCCGACTCCGGCTTCGATGTTCAGGTCGACTTTATTGGCCGCCGTTTCGTAATCCGGGGATTGGTACACACCGGCGCTGCGCGGGAAGCGCTCCCGGTCCACCGTAATGCTCGCCACCCCGCTGGTTGTGTGGATGCGCGCCGCCACGCCCTGGGGGATATTGACGCGCACCGAGGCCGCCCCCACCGAGATCTTGGCATGCGTTTGCCCGGCGTTGGCCGGCAAGGTCAGGGTGGTTGAGCTGGCCCCCGAGTTCAGGCGCAGGTCTTCCACCAGCAGTTCGCTCAAATCCACATGCGCCTCGTTGGCGCCGGTATCCAGCTCCAGGCGCATCGGCACGTCACGCCCCAGCCTCACCGACCAGTCCAGCGTGCGCCCCGGCCCCCACCCGAACGGGAACCACACCTGGGAGGGCACGCTCAACGTCGCCTCCAGTGTATCCCCATCCAGGCGTTTGCGCAGCTCCAGACCGCCGCCGAACTCGCCTTCCGCCAGGTTGCCTGGCCCCGCCCCGGCCTGCACCTGCAAGCGCCCCGCCCCGTGGTTCAGGCGCAGGCGCGCCCGCCGCGCCCCTTCCAGGGGCACGCTGGCGTGTTCCATGGCCGGGCTGCGGCGCATGAACACACCCAACAGCATCCACACCCCCAACAGGATCACCAGCGCCGGCCACAGCACATTCCACATATCGACGCCCAGGATGCCCAGGTTGCTGAGCACCAACAGGCCCCCCACCAGAATCAGCACGATACCCCAAAACAACGTGTTCGGTCTCATGAAATCATCTCCTTTGCAAACTTATCCTATTATATAACGCCCCGGCAGGAAAATAGTTGCAAAACCCAGGTTATATGCACCCCAGATTTGACCCTTGTTCCAGCACCTTCAAAAAACGGGCTGCTGTATACCCAGCAGCCCGTTCACGTTACTTCGATCGGCGGCGCAGCCACTTCTGCAATTCCACCGCCCAGAACAGCGTCGTGCTCAGCGCCAGGGCCACCAGCAGGTCGCCCAGCGGCAGGGGCAGCGTATGGAACAGGTCATTCAAGAACGGCACGTACACCACCGCCAGTTGCAGCAGCGTGGTCAGCCCCACCGCTCCCACCAGCGCCCGGTTGGTGAACGGTCCGATGGCGAACAGCGAGTCCCGGTTGGAGCGGATCGCCATCACGTAGCCCATCTCCGAGAGCGTCAGCGTGGTGAACACCATCGTCTGCCACAACGGGCTGCCCATGCGCCAGTAAGCGTAACCCGCTCCCAGCGAAATCAGGCCCATCAGCAAGCCGATCCACAGCACGCTGGAGCCCAGCCCGCGGGCGAAGATGTTCTCGTTGGGCGGGTAGGGCTTGCGCCGCATCACCTCCCGCTCGCCGATTTCCACGCTCAGCGCCAGGCCCGGCAGCCCGTCCGTCACCAGGTTGATCCATAAGATCTGGATCGGCACCAGCGGCAGGGGCATACCCAGGAACGGCGCCAGCAGCATCACCCAGATTTCGCCGGCGTTGCTGGTCAACGTATACTGGATGAAACGGCGAATGTTGTCGTAAATGATGCGCCCTTCGCGCACTGCCGCCACGATCGTGGCGAAGTTGTCGTCCAACAGCACGATGTCCGAGGCCTCTTTCGAAACGTCCGTGCCGGCGATGCCCATGGCCACGCCGATGTCGGCCTTCTTCAGCGCCGGCGCGTCGTTGACCCCGTCGCCGGTCATTGCTGCGATCTGGCCTTGATTCTGTAACGCCTGCACGATCTTGAGCTTATGCTCGGGCGATACGCGCGCGTACACCGAAATGCGCCGCACCACATCTTCTAATTCTTCCGGCGAAAGCCCTTCCAGCTCCTGCCCGGTCATCACCCGATCCTCTTCAGGAGCCATGTCCGGCAGTTCTTCCAGCCTCGGCGCTGCGCTGCCCGTGATCAACCCTAATTCCCGGGCGATGTACCCGGCCGTCAGCGGATGGTCACCGGTGATCATCATCGGGCGGATGCCGGCCGTGCGGCAGGTCTGCACCGCGTTCTTGACCTCCGGGCGCGCCGGGTCGATCATCCCCACGATGCCCACCAGGATCAGCTCGCTTTCGAACTGCGCGGCAGCCTGCTCCGCGCTTTGCGCCACACCCACCTGCTCCGGCAGGGCTTGCCACCCCCGGCAGGCTACCCCCAGGACGCGCATGCCCTGCTTGGCCAGGTTCTCGTTGGCCGCCTCGACCCGCGCGCGCCACGCCGCGCTCATCGGCTCGATGTGGTCCTGCACCCACACCCGGTCGGTGATCTCCAGCAGCCCATCGATGGCCCCCTTGGTGAAAGCCACGTGCGAAAACGCCTCGACGCCGGCCCAGCCGCCCCAATCCCACACCCCGCGAAAGGCCTGCGGCACATCCTGCTCCGCAGCCGGCATGCGGTGCACCGTGGTCATACGTTTGCGCTCCGAGTCGAAGGGCGCTTCAGCCTGGCGTGGGAAGATTTCCTCCAGCGCTTCGCGCAGCAGGCCCATGCGCGCCGCCGACAGCAGCAAAGCCCCTTCGGTCGGGTCTCCAACGATGTGGAAATGGCCGCTTACTTCATCATCGCACTCCAGCAAAGCATCGTTGCACAGCGCCCCGCCGGCCAAAAGCAGCGACAGCGCCGGCATGTCTCTCAATGCCTGCTGCTGTTCGAGCGTGGGCTCAGGCGGACCGCACAACACATTGCGCCCGTGCAGCGGCAGCTTCACTTCCTCTTCCATCAAGTCGAAACGATTGTCGGCCAGGTCCAGCACCGTCACCGTCATGCGGTTCTCGGTCAGCGTGCCGGTCTTGTCCGAGCAGATCACCGTCACCGAACCGAGCGCCTCCACCGCCGGCAGCTTGCGGATCAGCGCGTTGCGCTTGAGCATGCGCCGCGCCCCCAGGGCCAGGGCAATCGTCACCACTGCCGGCAGCCCCTCGGGGATCGCCGCCACGGACATGCCGATCGAAGTCAGCACCAATACCTTGAGGTCCTCGCCGCGTGCCAGTCCCAGGGCGAAGACAATCGCCACCAGCGCCAGGGCTGCCAGGGCTAGGCCCTTCCCGAGCTGGTCCAGGCGGCGCTGCAAGGGCGTGGGCTCCTGTCCCGCCGATTGCATCAAATCGGCGATCCCGCCCAATTGGGTTTGCATACCCGTCTCGACCACCAGCGCCTCGCCGCGCCCGTACGTCACCACCGTGCCCATGTACACCATGTTGCGCCGCTCGGCCAATGGCAGGTCCGCAGCTTCCCCCTGTGGGAATTCGACCAGCTTGGCAACCGGCTCCGATTCGCCGGTCAAAGCAGATTCCTGCGTGCTCAGGTTGGCGCTCTCCAGCAAGCGGCAGTCAGCCGGCACCAGGTTGCCCGCCTCCAGCAGGATCACATCCCCGGGCACCAGCCCTCGCGCCGAAATTTCCTGCACATGCCCGCCGCGGCGCACCCGCACCGTCGGCACCGCCAGTTTCTTCAGCGCCGCCATGGCCTGCTCGGCCTGGTATTCCTGGCGGAAACCCAGCAGCGCGTTCAGCACCACGATCGCCAGGATCACGCCTGCGTCCTTGAATTCCCGCAGGAACATCGAGATCAGCGCCGCCACGATCAGCACCACCACCATCGTCTCGGAAAATTGTTCGAACAGGATCTTCCAGGGACTCTTCACCCCCCGTTCGATCAGTTCATTAGACCCATACTGCTCCAGGCGGCGCCCGGCTTCTGCCGCCGGTAAACCATGCTCGGCGTCGCTGCCCAGTTGCTCGATCGCCTGTCCGGCAGTTTGCTTATACCAATCGTTCAAAGATGCACACTCCCAGGGTTGGTCTCAAGATATAGCGGCACAGCCGGGTTAGCTGTGCTGCCAGGGTCGCTACGAAGTCGCCCGGCGAATTTTTTGAAGCAGGCGCGCCAGCGGCTGCCACATCGCCGCCAGGCAGTAAGCCAGGAAGAGCAGCAAGGTCGTTGTAGACATCAGCAGAACTTGTCGCAGCCACATCCCAAACATCTCAGCCTCCTATTACTATTAAAAACACCGCAACAGCCGTTGCGGTGGTCTTGCTTCTGAAAATGGACAACCGGGAGGGTTTCTCCGTCTTGACGATCGTCCATCCTGCAGCGCAGGGAGCTACTCCCCAACCGAGGTACCTACAGTTTATCTGAACCCCCGCCGCTTGTCAAGTACACTTGCCAGCCTCATCGCAACTTCCTCGCCATCCCCTCCCCATCCACCCACTGGCGCACGCTGCCCGGCGCATCGCCCAGGAAGTGATCATTTCCCTAGAGAACTTCGCTTCCTGTGACCATCCGGCCCAACAACAATGAATGCCTGACCAACTTCCTCCGCAGAATAAAGCTCCAGCACTCGTTGCAATTCCGCATGTACCAGTTTTTGGTTCGAAGGCAGCATCCGCAGGTAGATCACTCCTCCGCCGAGCCTTCTCACAAAAATGAGCCCGCCGAAATCGCGATCCCGCGTCACGAAAATACGACCCTGCCGCCGTGATATTGCCAGCAAATCCTCATCGCTCGCCTGGGACAACCCAATTTCCGCCGCCCTGACAACCTCATGCCCCAGGCCAGCTAAGAAAATAGCCGTTATCGCATAAACATCCTGGTCGAGTAGAAATTTCACGCCGCTACAGAACGTAAGTGAATATCTTCCGATGCAACCAGCGCAATCGCATATTGCAAACAAGCGCGAATATCTTCGACTTGTAGCTCGGGATAGTATTCCCGGATGATCTCATCGAAAGCCAGGCCTTCGTTGAGCAATTCCAATACGCTTTGCACCGTAACACGCGTGCCAGTAATACACGGCTTACCAAAGTGAATTTCTGCATTGACACTAATTCTGTCCACGGCGGCTCCTTTCAACCTGAAACTTTCGCCTGCCCATATTTTACACCCTCTCCACATTCAGTGGAACATCGAAATCGCCACCCGCCATAACCACTGCGCCTCCCCCGTGAAATCGAAGGCTCTCGTCTCGCTCCCGACGCTGTCCAACACCTCGCTGTAGGGATCGTACTTCTCGCCAGCATCACCACCCCGTCCCCATCCACCAACTGGCGCACGCTACCCAGCGCATCGCCCAGGAAGTACTCCGTGCTGCTTTCGCCTTGCTGCGCAATGCGCCCCAGGCCATACAGGTAGGTGGTATCGTCTTTCGCCAGCACCTGCGTCAGCCCGGCGGCAGTGTCCAGCACATAGGTGGTAGTATCGCCATCCATCGTCTGCGTCACACGATCACCCAGGCCATTATAAGCGAATTCCACCAACCCCTCCGGCCCATCCACCGCCGCCAGCCGGTTGGCCCTCCAGCGCCGCCCCGTTCGCTTATCGTTTCCTCATTCGTATGCGTAGACGGCCGGCCCACCACAATCTAAACACCAGCGAATACGCACGCAAAAACGATTGACTCCTTTGGATGGATGCTGTATATTGAATAGGGTCACCCGTCCATTTTATCTATCCAGTCAAGGAGGCAAACCATGTCCCTATCAGCCATCCTGGAAGTCGCCCTGGGTCTGGTGCTGGTCTACTACGCCCTGGGCCTGATCGTCAACCTGGTCGTCGGCACGGTCAAGGATATCCTCGACCTGCGCGCCGAAGCGCTGGAGAAGGTCTTGATCGAAGCCTTCAAGCTCAACCAGGACAACCTCTTCGAGCGCTTCTCGGACAACACCCTGATTCAAAACTTGCGGCCCTTCCAGCCCAAGTTCCTGCAAATCGTCAACCGCCAGAAAACCAAAGTTTCCGAGATCCCCGGCGGGACCTTCTCCCTGGCGCTGGTGGACGAGCTTTCCTCGCCGGAAGTGTTCGTCCAGATCGCCCGCAAGGTGATCGAAAAACTGCTGGGCGAGCAGGACGATCCTGCCATCCAGCAGGCGCTTGACTCCCTGCTCAACGTAGAAAGCGTCGAGCAGTTGACGGACGCCATGCAAGAGGTGATAGGCCGGCTGCCGCCCGGCGCGGTCAAAGGTAAGCTGCAGGAACTGTCCGGTATGCTCTTGAGCACCCCACAAGCCAGGCTGGCCCGCCTGCGCGCCGGCATCCTGGCCCTGCCCGAGGGCCCGGCCAAGAAATCTTTGCTCAGCCTGCTCGATCTCAGCAGCGCCGACGTCGATAGCTTTCGCCAGCGCCTGGAGGGCTGGTACAACGACCTGATGAAGAACGTCTCCCTGGTCTTCACCCAGAATGTGCGCCTCGTCGTGGTGGCCGTGTCCTTCGTGGTGGCCTTCGGTCTGGGCACCGACAGCATCTACGTGGCCCAATCACTGTGGACGCAGCCCACCCTGCGCGCCGCCGTTGTGCAGGCCGCCCCCACCTTCGTCGACCAGTTCGGCTCAGGCCAGGTTCCCCCCGATCAGGTGGAGTCGCTCACCCCGGAGCAGAAAGTCCAACTCTATGCCGAGCGCGTCCAGGAAGTCAACCTGATCCTGGAAAAGCTCGACAGCCTGACCATCCCGCTGACCTGGTGGCAGACGCCGCAGCCGGCTACAGCCGCCGCCTGGGTGCTGCGCATCCTGGGGCTGTTGATCACTACCGCCGCCCTTTCGCAAGGTTCTTCATTCTGGTACGACATCCTGCGCAAGATCAACCCGCCGCCCACCGCCAGCACCCGCAGCGCTTCCAGCAGCGAGGGTGAATAGAGGCCTGTCCCTGAAAAACCAGCCGCAGCGCAAAGCCATCATGGCCTCCCAGCCCATCGGGGCGATCCACCGCCTGGCGTCCGCCTGGGACCTGTGGAAGCTCTACCGGCGCAGGCGCTTCGGTTCCGCCGAGGCGGAGGTGCGCCTGCACGCCGAGATCAGCGCACTGCTCTCCACATACACCGGGCTGGCCCCTGGCGCCCCGGCGCGCATCCTCGACCTGGGCTGCGGGCAAATGGCTCGCCAGGTGGCCTTGTTCGCCGCCGATGGCGCCCGGGTGACCGGCGTTGACGTCGAGCTGCCCACCTATCGTCTGAACCCCGCCATCCTGCTCCGGGTGCTGCGCCACAACGGCGGCGAGCGCGCCATCAAATCCCTGGCGCGCTACATCTTTTTCGACCCAGCCTACCAGCGCGAATTGCGCCGTCGTTACCCGCGGGAAGCGCCTTATGACCAACTGGACGCCCGCCTGATGAGCGCCAGCCAGTTGGATTTCCCCGGCGATCACTTCGACCTGGTTTACTCGGTCTGGGCCTTCGAGCACTTCGAAGATGTCCCCGCCGCCGTTCGAGAGGTGGACCGTACCCTGAAAACCACCGGCGTCGCCGTAATCTACATCCACCTGTACCCCAGCCTTTCCGGCGGGCACCACCTCGACTGGCTTTCCCCGGATACCTCGCCTTCCCGCCGCGTCCCGCCCTGGGATCATCTGCGCCAGCAGCGCTATCCGGCCAACTTCTACCTCAACCGGCTGCGCTTGCAGGATTACCGTCGCATTTTTGAGGGCAACCTGGATGTCATCGACGAGCAAACCATCGAGGAGGGCCATGCCCTTCTCACCCCTGCGCTCTGGGAGGAATTGAGCGCCCGGGGCTACACCCGGGAAGACCTGCTCACCCGTTCGGTGAGGCTGATCTGCCGCAAAAAACCGCGAAACGAATAGGAGAGGACCCCGTGATTCCCATTGACAACGATTTCCTGACCCAAACCCTGGTCGACCTGGTACGCATCGACTCGAGCAACCCTTCCCTCTCGATCCACGGCGCCGGAGAAGCCGAAATCGGCGCTTACGTCGCTGGCGTTTTGCAAGCCCTGGGCCTGGAGGTGCACCTGCACGAACTGGCCCCCGGGCGCGTCAACGTGGTCGGCATCCTGCCCGGCGCCGGCTGGGGGCGCAGCCTGATGTGGAACGCCCACATGGACACCGTCGGCGTAGAGGGCATGCCCGCCCCCTTCTCCGGCGAGGTGCGCAATGGCCGTCTGTATGGCCGCGGCAGCCAGGATATGAAAGGCAGCCTGGCTGCCATGCTCGCCGCCGCCAAAGCACTGGTCGACGCCGGCGTTGAGCTGGGCGGCGATTTGATCCTCACCGGCGTGGCCGACGAAGAATTCGCCAGCCTGGGCACGGCCGACATCCTCCGCCGTTACCGCGCCGATGCGGCCATCGTCACCGAGCCGACCGACCTGGCGCTCGGCCTGGCGCACCGCGGTTTTATCTGGTATGAAATCGAGACCTTCGGGCGGGCCGCCCACGGCAGCCGTTACAACGAAGGCATCGACGCCATCCTGCACATGGGGCGCTTCCTGGAACGCCTGGAAAAGTTGGAAAAAGAGCTGCGCCTGCGCCCGCCGCACCCCCTCGCTGGCCCGCCATCCCTGCACGCCTCGCTGATCAAGGGCGGCAGCGAATGGAGCATTTACCCGGCGCACTGCACCTTGCAAGTCGAGCGGCGTACCAGCCCGGGCGAGACCCTGGCGCAGGTCACCCAGGAATTCCAGTCCATCCTGGACGAACTGGCCCGCCAGGATCCGGCCTTCCGCGCCACCCTGCGCCAGGACCTGGATCGTTCTCCCTTCGAGGTTTCGCCCCAGGCGCCCATTGTCGCCAGCCTGCAAAACGTGATGCAGCGCCGCTTCAACCGGCCGCCTGCCGTTGTTGGGGCCAGCTTCTGGACCGACGCTGCCCTGCTGGCCGATGCTGGCATCCCGAGCGTGCTGCTGGGACCCATTGGCGGCGGGCTGCATTCTGCCGAAGAATGGGTCGAACTGGAATCAGTCGCCAGCCTGGCCCAAATCCTGGCCGACGCCGCCCTGGAGTTTTGTAATTCGGAGCAGTGATCTCAGGCGGATAGATCAGCGCCTTCATCCGGGCTGGAGGCCTCCAGCCAGCGGTGCATTTGCTCTTTCCACGAAGTCGCGTAGGCGCCTGCCTGCTCTAATAACTCGTGGTGCTGCCCCGACTCCACGATCCTGCCCTCATCCATCACGTGGATCACGTCGGCAAAAGCCGCCGTGGTAAAGCGGTGCGTGATCAGGATCGCCGTGCGCCCGGCCGCCATGCGCCGGAAGCGCACCAGCCAGTCCGCCTCCGCCCAGGGGTCCATAGCGCTGGTCGGTTCATCCAGGACGATGATGGGCGCATCGCGCAGGAAGGAGCGCGCCAGCGCCACCCGCTGCCACTCGCCCACGCTCAGGTCCGTGCCGCCCTTGAACCAGCGACCGAGCAGGGATTCATAGCCCTGAGGCAGGCGGCTGATCGGTTCATCCGCGCCCGCCACCTGGGCAGCCTCCCGCACGCGTTGCTTCCAGATTCCATCGGATTCCTCTCGCTCGGTCTGCTGCAAAATGGACAGGTCCCCCAAGGCGATGTTTTCACCAGCCGTAGCGCTGAAATGCAGCGGCTCCTGGAACAGTACTGTAATGTGCTCGCGCAAATCTTGCAAGGCAAACTGGCGGATATCCACCCCATCGATCGTAATCGCGCCTTCCTGTGGGTCGTAAAACCGGCACAGCAGTTTGATCAGCGTGCTCTTGCCGGCCCCATTCGCCCCCACGATTGCCACGATCCGTCCCGGCTTGATCTCCAGATTGAATCCATCCAGTGCAGGCCGGGCGCTTTCTGGATAATAGAAGGTCAGGCCCTGCATCTGCACGCCCTGTTTCAGCACAGCCGGCACAGGCAGCGGATCAGGCGGATCGAAAACACACGGCTGCAGTTCCAGGAATTCGAACAAATCCGCCAGGAAGAAACTGTTGCTGTAGATCTCACCGGCGTTCTCCAGGAAAGAGCGCATCAGGCCTTGCCCCTGGTTGAAAGCCTGGTAGAACAGCGCCAGGTCGCCCAACGACACCTGCCCGTTCACCGCCCGCCATACCATCCAGGCCATCGCCGCGCCGGTGACCAGCAGGGTCACCCCACCCGCCAGGACTTCAGCCCGGCCTTGCTGCACTGCCAGTTGGATGCGCTCCTGGCGCAGCCTCTTGCGCAGAATCTGGTAGAGGTTACGAAAATATTCACTCAACTGGAATAAACGCAGCTCGGCGGCTGACTCGCGTACAGTCAACATCCAATCGTAGTATGCCGCCCGGCGCTCGCTTTCCGTGTTTTTGATCGTCCAACGATGAAGCTGCAAGCGCTGCTTCAGCACCACGTAGAAAGCCGGCAAAGTACTGACCAACAAGGCCAGCGGCAGCCACGGGCCATAGGGCAGCAGCACGAACAACATCGCCACCAGGGTGATGCCATTTTGCAGCAGGACTCCCGTGCTCTCTAGCAGTGCCAGGGGGCGCTGCGAAGCTCCGAAGCGAGCCCGGTAGAGCTGATCGTGATAACCAGGGGAGTCGTAGAAAGCCAGGTCCACCTCCACCGACTTCTGGTGGATCAGCCCATTCATGTGATCTTTGATGCGCTCAGACTGGGCCGTGCGGATCAAGCTGACGACACTGCGCAGAATCTCCTTGAGGATCAAGACCGCCGCCATCAGGCCAACCTGGATCATGACGGGGCGCACGCTTTCCCAGGCAAAGGATTCGCCCTCTGGACCCGTATCCATCACCGTCACCAAGCTGTCCACCAGCAGGCGCGTCAGATTCACGATAGCGACCGGCAAGATGCCCTGCACTACCAACAGCGCAGCCCAACCTGCCGTCCATCCGGGCGTAGCCTCCCAAATCAAAACCAGCGCACGCCACAGATACGGCAGTTGTTCCCGGGCTTTGAGCAGCCCGCTCCGTAAAGACGCCTCAGTTTGCATGGACTATTGGCTCGACCAGCGCTTTCTCAAGTAACGGCTGCCCCATTTGATCGTCAAATACAACGCCATCGAAGTCAGCATCAAAATCCTGAAATGCGCCGCCACCCATAAAGCTGAACGTAATGCACTGCGCCAGGCGCTCACCCGCGTCAGGCTCTCCTCCGGCATCAGAATGGGCGCATCCCAAACAAAGGTTTTCAGGCGTTCCAGGTAGCCCTGGCTGACACACCCTTCCAGGCTGTAGATGTGAAGATCCTCGCACCAGCTCCAGGCCAGGCGCAGGTCACGCGCCAGTTCGCCCCAGCCGAGCGGCGGGTAATCCCCAAATTCCGCATCCATTCCCGCCATGGTCGTTCCCAGGCCCACCGATTGGGCCTCAGGAGCATAACAGGCGATTATGCCCGCGCCATGCGGCCTGACGAAGCTGCTGTACAGCATCCACACTTCCCGGTCAACAGCCGCGCCTGGCAAGTCCACCAACCCGGCCGCCCGCTGCAGCAGCGTCGAGCCCATCTGTCGTTCGTCAGCAATCACCGGGAACTGGTAGCTATCCACGTGATAACCATCTGCGTGCATTTGCGCCACCAAATCGGCGTAGACCGCCCGCGCCTTGCGCAAAGTGCGCCAATCCAACAACCGCCGCACGATGATCGCCGCCACGCGCAGCCTGCTGCGCGCCAGTTGCGTCAGGTCTTGCAGGTCTGGCTCGATATCCAGCCCAATCCCGGCCCACTGCAAGCCATATTCCACCGTCCAGGCCGTGAAGTCCGCATAACGCGCCGCCGCCTGGGCTGCATTGTACAGGTTGAACCAGTAGCCCTGCTCTCTGGGCAGCAAAAGCCAGGCAATCACCGGTACGCCGGCCCGGTTCAGCCGCTGCACCACGGCCGCCCGTTCAGGACCGAGATCAAGGATCCCCAGGCTCAGATAGGCTTTCATCGCCGATAAATCCGCAATCAAGTCGTCATTGACCAGGGCCAATAAGGCCTCTGTCTCCAATTCACAGAAAAAAGTGATTCTTGGAAAAGCCATCCGGGTTACTCCTGCAAACTATCACGCGATTTGTTCCGGGACTTATTGTACAACAGATTTCATGGCATTACAGGACTACCATTCTGCATAATAGGGGCCCAATCGCGAGTAAAATAGCAGCATGTTCACAGATTCTGAAAATCGCAGCCTGGGCTCTGCCATCTACGATTTCCACCGCTTGCGCAGCCAGGCCAAGCTGCAAGAACTCGTTAGCCGTCTTTCTGGCGAATCGAACCAGTTGCTCTCCTACGACGAAGTGCGCCAAAAGCTCAACCTGAGCGGCGCCAGTGAGCGCGGCCTGAAAGATATCCCCCTGGATGCCATCGTGGGCAGCGTTGGCAGATATACCGACTTCACACGCGACTTCCTGCCGTTGCAGTCTATCGATGCAGAGCGCTGGGCACGCGTCAAGGTTGCCGTCACTGGCCTGGTAGGATTACCCCCCATCGAGGTATACAAAATTGGAGAGGTCTATTTCGTCAAAGATGGCAATCACCGCGTCTCGGTAGCACGTCAGCTAGGGGCAACACACATTCAGGCCTACGTCACTGAAGTGTACAGCCGTGTTCCCATCACGTCAGACATCCGACCAGACGATTTGATCCTCAAAGCCGAGTACATCCATTTCCTGGAGCACACCCATCTGGACCAGTTGCGCCCCGATGCAGACCTCAGCGTAACCATCCCCGGCCAATTCCAGGTGCTGCTGGACCATATCGATGTGCACCGCTATTTCATGGGCCTGGATTTTCAGCGTGATATTCCCTACGAAGAAGCTGTGAGCCATTGGTACGATGCCGTGTATCTACCAGTTGTGCAAACCATCCGCGCTCTGGGCATTTTGCGCCACTTCCCAGAGCGAACCGAAACGGATCTTTACCTCTGGCTGGCCGAGTACCGTGCCCAACTGGAAGAGCAAATGGGCTGGAAGATCAAGCTTGATTATGCCGCCAGCGATCTGGCAGAGAAGTTCGGAAAAGGGCGCGAAAGCTGGCTTGACCACCTGGGCGGCACGCTGCTGAAATTAATTCTGCCCGACAAGTTGGAGCCAGGCCCGCCCGCCGGTCAGTGGCGCGCCACCACCCTGGCATCTCGCCTGGAGGAGCGCCTGTTCCTGGATATCCTGGTGCCGGTCAACGGGCGCGAAGACGGCTGGTGTGCCCTGGGACAGGCCCTGGTAGTGGCGCAGCGCGATGGCGCCCGCATCCATGGCCTGCATGTCGTTGCCGGTGAAGCGCAAAAGGAATCTACCTGGATCGCAGAGTTTCAGGCTGAGTTTAACCGGCGTTGCGAAGAGGCTGGAATAGCCAGCGATCTGGTCATCGCGGCCGGCGAGATCGCCCCGCACATCTGCAACCTGTCAGGTGCGAACGATCTGATCGTTGCCAATCTCACCTATCCTCCTGCGCCACAGCCGCTTTCCCGCTTGAGTTCGGGCTTCCGTGACCTGATCCAGCGCTGCCCCCGCCCGCTGCTTGCCACACCGCAAACCGTCAGTCAGTTCAGCCGGGCTCTTCTGGCTTACGATGGCAGCCCAAAAGCCCGCGAGGCCCTCTACATTGCCACCTATCTGGCAGGTCAATGGGGCACTGCCCTGAATGTGATCACCATCCAGGATAACGGAAAAATCTCAGAGCAAACCCTGGATCAGGCCCGCCAGTATCTGCAGGATCACCAGGTGTCTGCCGAGTACCGGATCGCAAGCGGGCCAGTCGCCGAAAGCATCCTCGAGACAGCCGAAGAACACCAGTGCGATCTGCTCATCATGGGCGGCTACGGTTTGAACCCGGTCCTAGAAGCTGTCCTGGGCAGCGCCGTCGACCAGGTGCTGCGCCACAGCCGCAAGCCAATGCTGATCTGCCGTTGAAAGTTACTCTTTCCGGGTAGCTTTCTTGATCGCCTTGACCACTTTTTTCATTGGCCTCTCCGAGTAATCGTCGGCGAACTGTTCGGCGGCCTGCTCGAGGGGCACTTCATCCCCGTAAGCCTGGCGCAAATACCAGCGATGGGTGGTGATCCACAGATACAGGTCCGTTTCCGTGCGGCCAGGGAACTCCTTCAAGATTTCCTGCTGTCGGATGGTTTCCACCAGTGGGCTGTACACATTCTGGTACCACGAAACCAGTGCATCTTCGTAGGACACTTCCTGTCCGCGTTGTTCGCCCAAATACCAGCGATGCGCGTCGATATGCTCTCTCAGGCGGCGATATTGCCCGGGCACAGTCACTTCGATGCAGGCCTGTGGGCAGACTTCTACCAGGCGCGTCTGCTCCAGGAAGTTGGCTTTCTCCTGGGCCAGTAAAATCGTTCCCAGCCAGCCCGTGCCCTGCACGACAGCCGCAAGTTTCTTCACCGCCGGCAGCGGATAATCCATCATCAGTTGCCTGGCAGCCTGCGCGCTGCCATCGATGCCATCTTCTTCCTCCTGGTAAGCCTGGCTCAGGTAATCTCGATACTCCATCAGCCACAAACACAAGTCCGCCTGGCTGGATCCAGGGAAAGCCTTGACCAGTTCGTTTTCGCGCACCGTTTCGGCCAGTGGCAGATAGACCTGGTCGTACCAGGAAGCCACCGCATCTTCATAAGGGACTTCCTGCCCGCGCTGCTCGCCCAAATACCAACGATGTGCAGCGATATGCCGCAGCATCTCGGCGTAAAACCCCTCCTGGCTCAGTTCGATCTCTGCGCCAGCTCGCAGCTTGGAAAGCTGCGTTTGCTCCAGGAAATCTGCATAGGCTTTCTTCAACGCCAGGTCATCCAGGCGCGTCTCAGGCGTAAGCCTGACCGAAATCTCGATTTCTGTGACGTAGGCATCCACGTATTCCTGGCCACGCTCGCGCGCCACAGAAACCCGGTGGTTGCCATCCTTGACGAAATAGATATCGCCAATCTTATACAGGTCCACCGGCGGCAGCGGCGCCTGGGCGTAGTGCGCCATATCGATGCTCACCCAGCGCTCGCGAGTTCGCCTCTGAAGCGGCAGGAATGCCCGGTCGAAATCGTAATAGCGCCCCAGGCTGCCAACGATCTTCTCGATCTCTACCTGGCGCAGACCAATATAGTGCTGACCTCGGATCGGAAGTCGCTCGCGCACCTCATAGAAAGGCAGCAATTCGTTATCCTCGCCGGTCAAAAAACTGATGATTCTACGCCAGAACCCCCTGGACAAGGCGCGTTCGTAATCTTGTCGTGCCAATTGGTCCATTGACATCGCCATCAACTCCTCGGATATAAAACTTCCCAGCTATGCGTTCCTGGCTCCAGGTTTTATATCCAACATGATTTCGTGAAATTCGTAAGCATTGATCACCAGCGTTCCTCCCACCTGAGTCTTCACTGGCGTCTCTGGGTGATAGATGTGGACGTGCCCGTGGATGAAATACGCTGGTTGGAAGACGTTCACCAGCCAACGGAAAGCCTTGATGCCCCGGTGAGGCAGGTCAGTCTCATCGTGAATATCCTCAGGAGGCGCATGTGAGACAAACACATCCAAAAACCGTCCATGCAGTGCCCGATTCTTCAGCAAATCCGGAACGAGGTGCCACACATGCCGCCACATCTGCGCCTGAGAATACTGAAAACGGCCTGGGCGATAGCGCAAGCTGCCCTCCACGCCCGCCAACAACAATCCATCGTGCTGCAGCACTCGGCGGTGAAGGTCCACACCACCGTGCGGCGCGGTTCGTTGCCCTTCCAGGCTGTATTCCACCACCTTATCATGATTACCTCGCACGAAATACATGGGGCGGTCCAACGCGTTCAACACATACTCCAGATAATAATACGCCAGGTCACCACAGCCGATAATCAAATCCACATCCCTAAAGCGCTTTCGCACCTGCGGGCTATAGATAAACGGAACGATCTTATCGCTCAACGAAAGTATCTTCATAAATTTGGCCAATACCCATGCTTATACCCCGACAAAGCTATCTTGTCAACTGATCCAAATCCGCCCGTCTATGCTTCGAGTGAGTCCATTCTGTCATGCGAAAATGCGATACTTGGCACTTGATTTGAACCCAATTCCAGGGTATGCTTGTATTTTACTTAGAGGAGCTTCAGTATGTCGACAAAATCTAAGTGGATCTCGCCACTCACGGCGGGCTGTGCGCTCGCCTGGGGAAGTTTACTGGTTTTCTTATTGGTAGCCTGCACCAGCGCTTTCCCTGAACAATCACAGCCTGTCCCTACCCCCACCATCGACCGCCTGGCAGCGCCCCCCCTGCCGGACCAACCCTCTCAGGCCGACCTGGGAGCCCATGTATATTACCAGGTTTGTATGGCCTGCCACGGTGATCGCGGCCAGGGCCTGACCGAAGAATGGCGACTGGTCTGGGAAGAAGATTATGATTGTTGGCAATCAGAATGCCACGGAAACGATCACCCTCCCCAGGGCTTCAGTTTTCCCGAGACGTGTTGCACGGCCGTTATCGGCCCGGGCACCCTGGCTAATTACAGCAACGGCCAGGAATTGTTCGATTACATCATCGAAACCATGCCCTGGTGGAACCCGGGTTACCTGAAAACCGAAGAGTTCTGGCAGGTTACCGCTTTCCTGATGCGCGCCAATGGCGCCATCCCAGATGACGTAGTTCTGGATAAAGGCAACGCCTTCATCTTCAACCTGCACCCGGTGTCAGCCTTGCCCGGCAACCGTAAACCCGATGCCTTGCTCGTCAGCGGTCTGTTGGCATCCATTGCGGTCTTGTTCTTCTTGCAGAGCCGTTTCCGTCGCTAAATTGCTGTATTTCCGGGTTCCAACTGTACCTGAACAGCGCCCACCAGGCCCAAGGCTGCGCGGATACACGGCAGCTTTTCCAAAGCCGCCCGGCGCCCCAGTTCGTACAACTCAAAACGCCTGGAAAACCGTAGGTATGTCTTCCCGCTCAGTTCAGGTGCGATCAGGCAGTCCGCCTCATCGATGCCGCCTCCAGCGCGCTCCAATAAAATTTCCAACCCCGCCAGCAGGTAGCCGATCGGCCCCAGGTAAGACCGGATCTTGAATCCGAAGATATCAACGCCAATCACATACTCGGCCCCCATCTCACGCAGCACATCTACCGGCACCATATCCGACAGGCCGCCATCACACAACCAATGGCCCTGCCATTCAACTGGCGCAACTGCCCCGGGCAGCGAACAACTGGCGCGCACGGCCCGCGCTACCGGCCCCTGGCGCAATACCACCGGCTGGCCGTGCTCGATATCTGTAGCCACCACCGTTAGAGGCACCTTCAAATCTGCGAAATCCAGCTCCCCCAGCTCTTTCACCATCCAGTGTTCCAGCTTCTCAAAGCTGAGCCATCCGCGCCTGGGCCAGGTCAAACGGGTAATGCGCCGCCAGCGGAAAGTGAGCGCGTACCGGTGGATGCGTTCCGCATCCATCCCAGCGCAGTAGGCCGCGCCAATAATCGAGCCAGCGCTGGTGCCAGCCACGTAATCGATTGGGATGCCCTGCTCTTGTAAAACGGACAGCACACCAATATGCGCCCAGCCGCGCACCAATCCCCCTCCCAGGGCCAGGCCAACCCGCTTGCGCGGTTCGCCCATGCGCGCTGCCGGCTCTTTCACCCCGGGATCACCCAAAGAACACCGAGCGCCGCTGCGTCAGCCGGTCAAAAATCATCGTCTGTACGATATTGCGCACCTGGTCAGTCAATTGCGACACCAGCAACTGGTTGTCGGCTGCCTCAGGTCCATAATGAGCCGTCGGAATCGGCGTGCCGATATCGATAAACCACTTAGTCGGCAAAGGCACAAAACCCAGCAGCCCGAGCCAGGGCCAGGTGATCGAAATCGGGAAATACGGGAAGCCGATCATCCGCGCGATGGTGTCAGACTTCGCCAGGGAGATGTAAGTTTCCTCAGCCCCCACGATCGCCACAGGCAGCATCGGGGCGCCGGTCTTAAGCGCCATACGCACGAATCCCCCGCGCCCAAAGCGCGCCAGCCGGTAGCGCTCCTTGAACAGCTTGCCCACCCCTTTATACCCCTCTGGAAAGACCGAAACCAGTTGTTCTTGCTCTAACAAACGAATTCCATTATCTTCATTTGCCAGCGCCTGGCCCAGCCGGACCAGGGTCGCCGAAACGAAGGGTAAAGTTTGCAGCCAGGTGGCATACAGATTACGCAGCAGCCTGCGCTCAGGGTGCTCGTTATAGATTGCTGTACCCAGCATCGCCCCGTCCCAGGGTAGTTGGCCTGAATGATTGCACACCAGCAAAACCCGTCCCTGCCCGGCGATGTTCTCCATGCCGCTCGTCTGCACTCGCCAGTAAGTTTTGTACATGAAGGTCAGGAATGGTTCGACCACCTGCAAAAACTCGGGGTCGAACCCCCATTCATCGGTTTCATATTCTCCGGCCAGGCGCCGCCTGAACATGTTGCTTTGATATTCGATCAAATAAGTGAGCAAATACCAGGCGCCTTTCCACACTTCAGGGTCCAGCAAATCTTTGCGGATGGCATTGCTCAGCCTTTCCAACAGTCTCAGGCCCATGCCAGGCGACAAGAGCGGCAGGTTCTCATCCATCAGAGCCTTCAGGCGCTTTGGTGAGTAGGGCGGCGGTGAAAATTCCGGAGTCATTTGGCGCAAGCGCGTCACCAATGCCTCCAGTTCTATGATGAGCTGCTCTCTCAACTCAACATTGCCCGGCTGCCCGTTGGCCTGTTCATCCACTGGCGCATCCGTTTCATTCGCAAATGAGCCCTCATCGGGCGGCAGAGCATCACCTGTATCCAGCCCATCCACCGGAGTTACTTCATTTTGCATCGCTCACGCCTCCATCCCTGTGCTGTTCTTCTCCGCCTCGCTCGCTTCGAGGTTGCGTGCACGGCGACGGCGCTCCAGCGTATCGCGCAGCCTGTCTTCGTCATAAGCCAGGGCCGCCGCCTCGGGCATATAACGCCGCCGGCGCTGCTCGCCGGCAAATTCTCGCAGCGTTTCTTCAGCCGTGTAGCGTGGGACAAACGCCATTTCCTGGCGCATCTTCGCCAGGTCGCCCACCCAGCCATAACGCAAATAGTCTGGCTCGATGGGGAAGTAATCACCGACCTTGATGCCCGCGCTGCTCGCCAGGCCGATCCCCCAATAGGTAAACAAGTGAAATACCGGCAAGGGCACCTTGGCTGCCAATCCCATTACCCGGTTGAGCGGCAGCGCCTCCTCGGCAGCCACATTGAAAACACCCGGAACGTCATTCCAGGTTACATGTGCCAGCGCTTCGATGGCATCCCGCTCGTGGATCACTTGCATCAACGGGTCAAAACCTAACAAGGTCGGCGCCAGGGGTTGTTTCAAAAAGCGAGTCATCGGTGAATTCACCCTGGGACCGATAACATTGGCAAAACGCAGGATGGTCAAAATCATTTCAGGCGCCTGGTGGCGAAAACCGTTGCAAAAAGCCTCGATCTCCACCAGGTCGCGCGTGTAGCCATAAGCGCGGCTGCCCTGCACAGGCTGGTCTTCCGTGATAAACATCGGATTATTCGATGAAGCCCCATACACTGCCGTGCTGCTTCTCAACACTACCTTGTGAACGCCGGCTTCAGCGCAAGCGCCCAACAGCTTCATTGTACCCATCACGTTTAGATCGAAAATTGTCTCCGTCAGACGCTGGCTTTCCACAAAGGTCAGGTGGCATACACTGTCCACAGCCTCGCTCTTCAGCAATTCAACCATCAGCGGATTGCGCACATCGGCCTGGATGAAATCCAGGCCTTCGATCTCTCGCGCAGGCGCCTGGGCATCGACCCCCATGATGTGCACGCCTGCATCCCTGCGCACCACGCTCCACTCGATCAAGCGCTCAGCAGCCTGGGCTCCCCAGAAGCTTGCCACCCCCGTAACCAAAATGGTTTTCTTATTGGGCATCTCGCCTTCCTCAACAGATCGTTCACCCACACCGGTGATCACCTGTCCATCCGGTTGATCGAACTGTACACTATCGAATAGTATATTGTACAACCAGATGGACGTCAAGCAGCGCCCCAGCCGTGAGAAGATGCAGGGCACTTGACTTTCACTACACGGTCTGTTATACTCATTTACGACGCGGTGCGTCATAAGTGGTTTTTCGGATATCACAGAAGAATATCAAAACTGATCCAGATCAAGTAAGTATCGAAATGGAAGGAGATTCGATATGGCGACAAAAGCAAAAGCGAAAGAAGTTGTGGAAGATGTCATCGAAGATGTCAAAGAAGAAGCTAACCCTTTGCTGGAGGCAGCCCGCAAGGTCCTGCTGGCAGGCATTGGAGCCGTGGCCCTGGCTCAGGAGGAAATCGAGGAATTTGTGAACCGCCTGGTTGAGCGCGGCGAAATTGCCGAAAAGGATGGCCGGAAATTGATGCGCGAAGTGGTTGACCGCCGCAAGAAACAGGCTGGAAAGGCTGAGGATGAAATGACCAAGCGCGTCGAAACTATCCTGGATCGCATGAGCGTTCCTTCCAAAGCCGACATCGATGCCCTGAGCGAAAAAATCACCGAATTGACCCGGAAGATCGACGAATTGAAAAAGAGTTGAGCCTCTACCCGGTCAGTAGACCTGAGAGAAGGGCGATTTTGCAACACTTGGCTGCAAAATCGCCCTTCTGACTCACCTGATATAATTACCAGGTTGCACAAGCAGGAGACTGGCATGCTACTCATCAAGCGCTACCCCAATCGCAAGCTGTATGATACCCAGGCCAAACAATATATCACGTTGGATGGCATCGCCAATTTGATCCGCCAAGGCCAGGAAATCCAGGTAACCGATCACGTCACCGGCGAGGATATCACCGCCCTGACCCTGACCCAGATTATCCTGGAGCAGGAGCGAAAACAGAGCGGCGTCCTTTCTCACACCACCCTGATGAACCTGGTACGCTTGGGCAGCGAGCGCCTGACGGCTCTGCAGCGCGGCCTGTTCTCACCGGGCTTCTGGCAGCAGATTGACGAAGAAATTCGCCAGCGCGTCCAGGCCCTCGTCCACCAGGGGGAGTTGACGGTTACCGAAGGCGAAGCTTTGCTGAAAAAATTAATCGAACAGGGTTTACGCCAGCGCCAGGGGCAGCACGGGCAGAGTGACGCCGGTCTGATCACCATCAAAGAGTTGGAGGAATACCTTCAAAGGCGCCAGTTACCCAGCCAGGCAGACCTGCAGCGCCTGTATATACAACTTGAGGAATTATCCTCCCGACTGGAAGAGCTTTCCCAAAGCAATGATTGAAATCGTCGGCCTTGCCCACCGTTCCTTCATCTTCCCAGCCGACCAGCAAAACACCTTCACCTACTACAATGACCTGCAACAGGCCTTCAACCACTTGCCCCACATCTCCCTGCTCCAGTGCTTTAGCGATACGCAATATCGCATGCGCTACAGCACGGTTGAAATGGGCATTTACCGCGTTCGCATCATCTGCGACCTGCAGGTTGAAAGCGACCCCACAGCCTGGGCCATTCGCATCCGCCCTCTGGCAGCAGCCAGGCCCATGCGCAGCGAGTGGAATTTGCATTCTTTATCTGGATATGGCTATTTCAACAGCGAGTCGCTGTTCTTCGAGCAGGGCGAACAGACCCGGGTCGACTACCACTTGAAGCTCAACGCCAGACTGCCTGTGCCGCTGGGACTGCGTTACATGCCTTCCACGGTCATCCAGCGCATCGCCAACAGCATCGTCAACGCGCGTATGACCGAAATCGCTGACCAGTTCATCGCTCGATCCGTCAAAGCCTATGAAGCGCGGACTATACGCTGAAGTGCAGATAATAGTAGTTCAAAATACTGATCAATGACCAGATATCCAGAGCCATCGCGCCAACCAAGTAAGCGCTAAAAGCCAGTCCCTGCGAAGAACGCAGCTCTTCCTCAGAAGTTTTCTTGCCTTGCAGTTTCCTGATGATGATCTGAGGCAGGCTCCAAATCTCCAACCACCCCATGCACAGAATGATCATGGTCGCAATGATGACCGGGAAAGCATAGCGGGCCACAGGAAGATAAGGGCGCGCCAGCACCAGCTCAACAGAACTGCGCGAAAGCGCCGCCAGCCAGCTAACAATGAAAACTAACCCCAGGATGAGCACAACCTCCCAGGGCAGGGAGCGCCACCTGCGGATAGCCCCAATCACCGCCCCACTCACCTGGAAATACACCACCCACAGCAACACGGAATACAGCCACATACCGATCAAGGCCACGTGTCCCCAGCCAAATTGTCCCCAGAATGTATGGATGCATCGCACTAAAGACAACTTCCATAACCAGCCAGCCCCTGGCCAGTCCAAAATTGACGTGAGGAATTGAGATGGCAAGGCGTTATTCGGTAAGACCCTGGCGCCCAAATGATCCAGCCGTGGGCTGAAACGCAGCCCTGCCTGCTCGAAAGAAGCGTTTCGAATCAGATTCTTGAACGGCACGCCTCCCCACTCGCCAGTTACGCCGTTTTCATCCGTGAACACGGGCGGCTGGTCAGCCGGCCATTCCCCCTCAACCAGCACGACGCCATCGTAGTACACCCACCTGGCTTGTTGTTGCCTCGCTTCGGGGGCCAGCAGCAGGCGAATACGATTCTCTTTTTCTGGCAGCCTCATCGTTGCCGCAAAAAACTGCGGTTCGCTCGTCAGGTTGATCCGTTTGTGCAAGGAAAAGCTGTAGGTGCTGAGCACCGGCATGTTCACTTCGACGGGGTTATCCGCCCACATCCACAGGCCCAAAGTAACCTGTTTGCCGCCGAGCGGCTGTTCCTCTCTCAAAGGGAGAAACTGAGATGCCAGTACGCTCCACATCGAGACCGCTGGCTTTTCCAGGTCCAAGCCCAGCCAATGCTCGCCCAAAACCGCCTGTTCGCCCGCCAGGCGCATCGGCTCATCTTGAGTAGTATAGCGATGCCAGTAGGCAGCATCATCGAAGCGCAGCGCCAGCACAAGCGCGGCCACTGCGCCCACCGCAACCAACCCCCACGCCAGCGGTCGCAATTTGCCACGCAATAAGGCAAAGATTAGAAAGAATGGGAAAGCCAGCAGGCTCGGATACGCCGTATTCTTGGAAAACGCCATCAGAACAGCCGCCAGCAAAGTCCACAGCAATTCGAGAACAGAAAAGCCGCGCTTCACCAACCGCAATCCCCCCCATAGGAAAAAGCTGGTTGCAGCGACCGCAGCCGGGTCGCCATTCACCGCGCTCATCGCGTCTGCAAACCCGGGTAATAATACGATGCCCATCGGCAGTAGCCAGCGCATCGGGTGCTTGGGGCGGAAGAGTTCTCTGGCGATCCCCCAACTCGCCAGGACAGTGGCCAGGTATAAAACCAGCGAGACCAAGCGCGCCGTATACAATTGTGTTTCCACCGCAGCATCACCTACGAGCTTGACCGGTATGGCTGCCAGCCAATAATACAGCGGAGGCTTTTCCAGGTGCTCGTAACCTGGGATGCGCACCTGCGCCCCCGGTGAAAGGTCTGGCATATAACCCAGGTTATCGAAGAAGTGGTGAGCCACCATCGACTCGACCACTGCCCGGCTCATGACTTCGTCGTAATCCTGCTCGCCTGGTGATCTACCCAACCTGGCGGTCAGCCAGACGCGCTCGAAATGCGTGGGCTCGTCATAGTGCTGCCAGGGAGGCATGATGAACACGTACAGCAAACCATGCGCCAAAGCCACGATCAAAATAGCCAGAAGCGAACGCAATTCTGCCCTGAGGCTGGGATCAGGTGTCTGCGCCATATTCTTATGCCTCTCTGGCCAGCTCCTTCAAGCGGTCAAAGCCACGCCCCAGCAAATCATCGATCTCACCAGCCGTAGCCTCGAATTCGATAAATGGGCCTCCAACCGGATCAACGATATCGAACTGTTGCCCCACGATTTCGGTTAGCAAGTATACGCGTTCGGCGTACTGCGGGAAGGCAGCTTGCAGCGCCTCCTTATGGCCAGATTCCATGGTCAGGATCAGCTTGAAATTCTCCATTATTTCAAGGTTCACCTGCCGGGACCGATGAGCGCTCAAATCAACACCGCGGTCCCGCAAGATAGACAACGTGTTGGCATGCGCCGAGTAGCCATCTCTGGCCCACACTCCTGCGGATTGCACCCGCCAGTCAGCGATATCCCCACCCAGGCGAGCCAGGAACAGCCCCTGGGCCATCGGCGAACGACAGATATTGGCGCTGCACACAAACAACACGGAGTGCATCATCTCTCTCCTATGGCTTTACTTCCATCTCTTGATGAATTCGGAATAATTTGGCCCAACCTCCTGGCGGCTTCATCAACCACAGGCCAATCAGCCCCACGAGTACTACTGGGAGAAGCAAAAGGACATGTAAAAGTATACCGTAACTGAGCGCTTCTGCCCGGCCGACTTTGAAAAAGCCCAGCGTGAGCACGCACACATATTCAAAAACACCGATTTTCCCTGGTATGGCTGGTATCGAAATACCCGCTTGCAAAGCAATCAACGTCAACAAAGCAGCCGATAAAGGCAGGTCAAAATCGAAAGCCAGCACCAACAAATGATTAATCCACAACGCCCCCGCCCAAATTAGCGCCGAACTCAAGGCGATCTTCACCAGTTCCGCCCTTTTTTGCAGTACATCCAGGCTGGACAATCCAGCCAGCAAAGCCTGCTCCACCCGGCCCCGCCAGCCTGCTGGCAGGCGCGCCGCCGCTTTCTCCAGGCGAACCGACAGCCATTTGCGTTGGGTTGTGATCCAGAATAGCGCCACCGAGGCCAGCAAAGTGATTCCAACAAAGATATAAGCCGAGTTGCCCAACCAGCCTGGGAGCGGTATCAGGAACAACAACGTGACAAACAGCAGGGCGTATACGATCATGTCGCACACTTTTTCCACCAGGATCGTGCCCGTTACGAACATCATGCCTTGTTCCGCAGGCTGTGCCAACCAACCACCAACCATGACCACCCGGCTCACTTCACCCATCCTGGCAGGCAGCAGAAGGTTCAACATTTGACCCACAATGTGCGATCCAAATAGATACACAAAAGATACCCGCCCGCCGTACATCCCAAGTAAGACCCACCAGCGCCAGGTTTTGACCAGATTAACCCCAAAATATACACCCAAAGCCGCTGCCACCAGCCGCCAATCCGCCCGTACAATCGCCTCCCAGGCATCTTCGAGCTGGATATGGCGCGCAGCCAGGTAGAGTGACAGGCCGCTGACCAATACCCCCAGGAATTGGCGCAAGCGTTTTTGGGTCTCGCTGGAAATAGTCAATCGTCCCAGCCGGGGTTTGCTCATCTTTGTTCGGCAGAAAGCCCGCGTAGATCGGCTTCTACCATCAGATTGATCAACTGTTCGAAAGTCAGGTCTGGCTTCCAACCCAACTCCCGCCGTGCTTTGGTTGAGTCCGCCACCAACTGGACGGTTTCGCTGGGACGGACGTAACTTTCATCCACCATCACGTAATCGCGGTAGTCCATGCCCAGGAAAGCGAAAGCCAATTCACACAATTCGCGCACCGAATGGGTCTCTCCTGTGCCCACCACGTAATCGCCAGGGCTCTTCTGTTGCAGCATCAGCCACATCGCCCGCACGTAATCGCCGGCGAAGCCCCAATCTCGCCGGGCATCCAGGTTGCCCAGGCGCAGTTCATGCTCCAGGCCCAGCTTGATTTGAGCTGCCCGGCGTGTGATCTTGCGCGTGACGAAACGCAGGTCCCTTCGTGGGCTTTCGTGGTTGAACAGGATCCCCGCAGCCGTGAACAGCCCATAATGCTGGCGATAGCGCATCGTTGTCCAATGAGCGTACAACTTTGCAATCCCGTACGGATTCCGGGGATGAAATGGTGTTGTCTCGCTTTGGGGCGCTTCCACAGGCTCCCCGAACAATTCGCTGGAAGACGCCTGGTAGAAACGGGAGTTCGGGCAGACCAGGCGCATACCTTCCAGCAGGCGCGCCACCCCCAGCCCGGCCACATCCCCTACCATAACCGCATCGTTCCAGGATGCCACCGGCGAAGATGGAGCTGCCAGGTTGTAGATTTCATCCGGGCGATGTTCTTCCAGGCAATCGATCAGATCCTGCTGGTCGCCTAGTTCGCCCTTCACCAGAGTGATGCGCTCCAACACATGCCGGATGTTCTCCAAAGAGGTATCGATGGACTTCGGTATCCAACCGATTACCTGGTAACCCTGGTGCACTAGCAATTCAGCCAGGTATGAACCATCCTGGCCGTCTACACCCAGGATCAACGCCCTCGCCGCGACCAACGATTATCCCTCCATGCTGGAAATTTGATCTTCCCAGCGATGCCATTTGCCGTGATGTTTTTCCAGGATGCGCCGCCCCTCGCCCGGGGTCTCCAACCCTGCCAGTTCCATATCCGCATCCACCATAATCCGCACGAGATCGCGGAAAAACACGCGTGGCTCCCAACCCAACTCCTGCCGGGCTTTGGTCGGATCGGCTAACAGGTAATCCACTTCAGTCGGGCGGAAATAACGCGGGTCGATCTTGACGTAATCATGCCAGTCCAGACCAACATAACCGAAGGCCTCATCCAGGAACTCGCGTACGGAATGCGCCTCGCCCGTGCCGATCACAAAATCCCCAGGGCGGTCATGCTGCAGCAATTTCCACATCGCAGCAATGTAGTCTGGCGCGTATCCCCAGTCGCGCCTGGCATCCAGGTTGCCCAGGTACAACGCTTTTTGCTTTCCTGCTACAATAGCCGCCAGGGCGCGGGTGATCTTGCGCGTCACAAAAGTTTCACCGCGCCTGGGGGACTCGTGGTTGAATAGAATGCCATTACAGGCGAATAAATTATAGCCTTCGCGGTAATTACGTGTTACCCAATAAGCATAAACCTTGGCCGCGGCGTACGGGCTCTGCGGTTGGAAAACCGTTGTTTCGCTCTGTGGAGGAGCTGCGCTGCCGAACATTTCGCTCGAGGAAGCCTGGTAAAAACGCGTATTGAAACCACTTTTACGAATAGCCTCTAAAATACGGATCGTTCCCAGGCCAGTGATATCCCCTGTATATTCCGGTAAATCGAAACTCACCCGCACATGGCTCTGCGCCGCCAGGTGATAGACCTCATCCGGCCGGATATTGTAGATCAAATCCACCAGGTTACCGGTATTGGATAGATCGCCGTAGTGCAAATACAACTGCACCTGATCGCCATTATGCGGATCACGATAAATATGATCGATGCGGTTTGTATTGAACGTGCTTGCACGCCGGATCAACCCGTGGACCTCATAGCCTTTAGCCAACAACAACTCAGCCAGATAAGAACCATCCTGGCCGGTGATTCCTGTAATCAACGCCTTCTTCATTCTGTAATCCTTCTATAATCTTGATTATTTTTTCTTCTTGCGCTCGATCTGCCCGGCGCTCAGAACTACGGGCACCTGTCGGCGGCTACCTAATAGTTCTAGCAAAACGCGCACGCGTTCGGTTCCCGGTAAACGTACGTCAAAAATTGCTTCAAAACCCTGGAATGGTCCCGCACTGATTTTCACAGTTTGACCTTGTTCCAGACCATCGAATACCTCGCCGCCCGCCGCATTGATCTCCTCGACGCGCTTCTGGATCGCGTGCACCAGGTTATCGGGCACCACCGCCGGTTCACCCCCAAAAGAGACCAATCCCATGGTGTGAGGCATCCATTGGAAGGTAGATTGGCCGATTTCATCCAGATCAGCGCGCACGAATAAATACCCGGGGAAGTAAGGGATCAACTTCCGAGATCGCGGGTTCACCGGTTGTACGCGCAGGCGCGGGTAAAAGGTCTCGAATCCCTGGCTGTGAATCTGGCGCCACACAGCATCTTCCTTGCGGGGCTTACTGCGTAACGCAAACCACTGGCTGGCCATTAGAACAAACTCCCATACATACTCACAAACATGAAATTATACCCTATCCAACCGGTCAAGCCACGTCCATCCCAAATAAATGCGACAGAAGGCGATGCCAGAGCCAAAAAGGCGGCAGCAGCAGCAGGTGTATCAACACCCCGATACCAAACACCACTGCAACCGCCTGCAATCCTCGATTCAACCACGGAGCCAGGTTAGCCAGCAGCCAGGGGCCCGCTCCGGCCACGATGCTCACCGCCACCAGCAAACCGGCCGCCAGCCCTAACGGAAGCCACGACCGCCGGTCCGACTCTGAGGGCATCATCGTGCTGCTGACTGCCACAGTCAGGTAGAACCACAGCCAAAAATCCGGGCGATTGTAAATGCTCGCCAGAGCCTGTCGCCAGGCAGGCAGGCCCGTTGTCGCCACCAGGTCCCAGGCCGCGACCAACCCCAGCCGCGTCACACCTGCATAGGCTACGAAAGCCCCCCCCGTAAGCAAAGGCGCCACGCCAATCAGCGCATCACGCCCCCAATCTGTAGCCGCCGTCTCCACAAAACCCAGTTGCAGCCGTCCATTTCCCAATGGCTGCGGAAGCAAAGAGAAACGCCCGGTGCGCACCCCCATCAAGCGCGCCGCCAGGTAATGGCTGCCCTCGTGCAGCAACACACCAGGGAAAAACAACAGCGAGAAGAGCGCCAGGGAGATATCAGAACGGCGTGTCAGTAATAGCAAAACCGCCTGGATCTCGCGATGCAGGTTACGCTGTAAGATGAGCAGCGGCCCCAGCAAAAGCAAGAGCCAGATCAGGCCGTCTAAATTGGCTGGCATACCTGCGCGCCGGATGCTATCGCGCCGCCGCCTGTGCGATCTGGGTGAAATCCGCTACTTTCAGGCTGGCGCCGCCAACCAGGGCGCCATCGATCTCCGTCTCCGCGAAGAACTCTGCCGCATTGCTGCCGGTTACAGAACCGCCATACAGAACGCGCACCGACTGGGCGAAAGCCTCGCCAAACAATTCTGCCAGGCTGGGACGAATTACATCGGCAACGACAGCCACCGCGCCTGCTGCAGTTGAAGGCCGGCCTGTGCCAATCGCCCACACTGGTTCATAGGCGATCACCAGAGATTTGGCCCCGCCCGGGTCGGCAATCCCTGCCAAACCCTGGCGGACCTGCCGGCTGACGACTTCCGCCGTTCGCCCGGCCTCGTTCTCCTCCAGAGTCTCACCGACACACACAATCGGCACCAGGTTGTGCGCGAATGCCGCCTGCACTTTACGATTTACGTTTTCATCGCTTTCACCGAAGTACTTGCGGCGCTCCGAATGTCCCAGGATCACGTAATGGCACAGTTCTGCCACCATCGTAGGGGCGATCTCACCCGTGAATGCTCCCGACAATTCCCAGTGCATGTTTTGCGCCCCCAGTCCGATGTCCGTTCCTTCCAACAATGCGCCCACAGCCAGCAAAGTTGTAAACGGCGGGCATATCACCTTTTCGATTCCAGCTACAGCCTGTAAGCCAGGCACCAGTTCAGATACCAGGTGGCGGGCCTCCGCCACAGTTTTGAACATTTTCCAGTTTCCAGCAACAAATGGTGTTCGCATATGTCCTCATTTCGAAATTTCATTCAATAGATACTCTGCTACGAGGCGTATCCATTGTGGGGTAAGCACATCTTCTTCCAGGCTCGTCAGCAAGGGCTTTGCCGAATCTTTATCGCCCTCATACATATGAATCTCAGCCTGCAACAGCTTCGTTTCGGGGGGGGGATCTCCATGATCCAAAATCCTTTGCACGATAGCCTGAGCGCCTGAAACATCGCCCTGGTAGAGCATATACCGGGCGTTCAGGATCTCTTGAGAGGCTCCATGCAAGAGGCCAAGCACCTCGGCATCGACCAGGTCAGTGACAGGCACTTCTGCGGAAGCCAGGTACAGCGCTTGCATGAAGTTTTCCATCATCTCGTTTGGCGCTGGCTCGGGAGTGTACTGGATCGCCTGCGCAAAGGCATCCGCCGCCAGCACCCAGCGCTGGCGCGCCAGGAAGAATTCACCCGCCCGATTATAAAACGCCGGGTTATTTTCCCCTGCCAGTTGCTTGGCCAGGCTAAATTCAACTTCAGCCTCATCATTCATCCCAGCGTCCAGATAAGCAGCCGCCAGCGCCAGATGGGCGAGGGCGCTATTCGGCTCTGCGGTCACTCGCCGGACGGCCATATCCAAGTTGTTCACCAGCGTCGGCCTGACTCCCGGCTGGCGGGTTTGTGGCGGAACGTGTGTCGGCGGCAACGCGGGCGTCAGCTTCGGCTTTGCCGGAAGTGTAACTGTAGCATCCGCCTGGGCAACAACAGGCGTGTCGGTTCGTTCGGCCACAGCCTGTCGCCTCTGCCTTTGGAGCGCCACCAATACAAAGAAAACACACAGGCATATCATCGCCAGCAAACCGAAGGCGAAGATCCAGTTTCGCCAGGATTTCTTACCGCCTTTTTCCTTCGCCGTTTCAGGCTCTGCGGGCTGCACCTGGCCAGGAAGAACCCCGCTCGATCCTTCCGGAATCTCATCCGCTGGGACTTGCAGAGTCTCCGCTCCCTTGGCTGCAACCCCGGCCGCTGGCGCAGCTTCCTGCACCGCGGCGCTCTCAGCTACTGCTTCAGCTTCCACAGGCGCAACCGCCTGCCCGGACCAGGCGCGCTTCCAGGCCTCGATCATCGAAACCACGTCTGGGAAACGGTCTTCCCTTTCCTTAGCCAGAGCTTTCAACAAAACCCGTTCCACTGCTTCGGGGATTTCGGGCTTGATGTTGCGTGGCAGAGGTAGCGGGGCATAGATATGGTCATGGATGATCGAATAAGGCGTATCTGCGCTGTACGGGACTCGCCCAACCAGCAGCTCGTATAACAGGACACCGAACGAATAGATATCGGTGCCGCCATCCAGGTTGCGCGCCCCCTTGGCCTGTTCGGGAGAAATATACTGAGGCGTTCCCAGCATAACATCCGAAGAAATCGTTGATTCGCCGGCCTGGGCCATGCGCGCCAGCCCAAAATCCGCCAGGTAGATGCGCCCATCTTTTGCCAGGAGGACGTTCGATGGCTTGACATCCCGGTGCAGCACCCCCTGCTGGTGAGCATATTCCAGGGCTGCGCCCACGCTCTCCACGATCTTCATCATCTCATCATGAGCCAGGTCTCCCTGGCTCAAGCGTGCTTTGAGCGTTTCGCCTTCGATAAACTTCATCACCAGGTAGGGCCGCCCCTCATGCTCGGCGTAATCGTATATTGGCACAATGTTGGGGTGTTCCAGGCGCGCCACCACCTGCGCCTCTCGTTGAAAACGAGTCAAGAAGTTCGCTTCCTGGGTGAAAGCCGGGTGCAACGCCTTGATCGCCACGTAACGATCCAAGGCAGCGTGATATGCTTTGAAAACTGTCGCCATCCCCCCCTGGCCCAGTTGCTCGATCAGGCGATAAGGCCCAACACTTTCACCTTCTGTAAATGGCATAACTCTCTCCTGGTGTACCCCTACCGGCGCTTGTATTAACAGAAGTGAGGGATGCACCTGTCTGCGGCTGCATCCCTCACCATCATCACTATTCTTTATCCATTAGAGCTGCCACGCCCGGCAGTTCCAGGCCCTCCAGCATTTCCAGCGAAGCGCCGCCCCCTGTAGAGATGTGCGTGATGCGATCCGCCAGGCCGGATTTATTGATCGCAGCCACCGAGTCGCCCCCACCGACGATCGACACCGCGCCGCTCTCTGCCACTGCTCGGGCTACGCCAAAAGTGCCTTCGGCGAAGCGCGGGAACTCGAACACGCCCATCGGGCCGTTCCACACCACTGTACCGGCGACGCGCAGAGCCTTGGCATAAGCCGCCACCGTGACAGGGCCGATGTCCAGGATGCGCCAGCCATCAGGGACTGGGCTCATATCCATAACTTTGGATTCGGCCTCTGCATCAAAGCGATCCCCAATGACCACATCGACCGGCAGTCGCAGGTGCGTCTGCCCGATTTGTAGAAGTTCGCGCGCCGTCTCTAGCGCCTCATCTTCGACCAGCGATTCGCCCACAGGGTAACCCTGCGCTTTGAAGAAGGTATTCGCCATGCCACCACCAATCAGCACCTGGTCGGCCTTCTGCAACAGGTTGCGGATCACACCGATCTTATCGCTGACTTTCGCCCCGCCCAGGATGGCGATAAAGGGCCGCTTGGGATCGGCGATTGCCTGCCCCAGGTAGCGGATTTCCTTTTCCATCAGGAAACCGGCCACAGCCGGTAGCAAGCGTGCAACACCCTCAGTCGAGGCGTGGGCGCGGTGGGCTGAACCAAAGGCATCGTTCACATAAACATCCGCCAGAGCGGCAAACTGCTTGGCCATCTCTGGATCGTTCTTGGTTTCGCCCTTGTGGAAGCGCGTATTCTCCAGCACCAAAACATTTCCCGGCTTCAGCGCCTTGGCTGCCTGTTCGGCTACCGGGCCAACACAATCCTCAGCAAAGGCCACCGGCTTGCCCAGCAGCTTCGCAAGATGCTCTGCCGTGGGCTTCATGGAGTATTTCGGCTCTGGGCCCTCTTTCGGGCGGCCCAAATGCGAGCACAGGACCACGGCCGCGCCATGATCCAACAAATACTTGATCGTAGGCAAGGCGGCCTGGATGCGTGTATCATCCGCCACAGCGCCATCCTTGATCGGGACGTTGAAATCCACCCGCACCAGGACGCGCTTGCCGTTTACATCGATATCAGTGATCAGCTTCTTATTGAACATCTGCAACCTTCCAGTTCTGATGCGCTACGCAAGCCTCGTTAACCGTCGCGTAGCGCATCAGTTCATACTTTCTAAAGGTGCTTTGCCATCAAAGCTGCCAGGTCGGCTGTGCGAACGGAGTAACCCCATTCGTTGTCATACCAGGCAACGATCTTGACCAGGTTGCTCTCGCCCTTACCCAGGACCATGGTAAATGGCAAATCAACCGAAGAGCTGTGCGGATCACCCTTGTAATCGATGCTGACCAGCGGCTCATCCACCGCAGCCAGGATGCCCTTCAAGGGGCCAGCCGCGGCATCGCGGTAATCCTGGCGCAGTTGCTCAGTGGTAGTGGGTTTCTCAAGTTCAGCCGTCAGGTCGATGACCGAAACGGTAGAAGTGGGAACGCGCAAAGCGTAGCCATCAATCTTGCCCGCCAGGTCGGGGATAACCAGCTTCAACGCCCGGGCAGCGCCCGTGGTAGTTGGAATGATGCTCATCGCCGCGGCGCGCGCCCGGCGCAGGTCGCTGTGCGGCAGGTCGAGGATCTTCTGGTCGTTGGTGTAAGCGTGGATGGTGGTCATGAATGCGCGCGCAATCTTATACTTGTCGTGCGCGACCTTGACCGCCGGGGCCAGGCCGTTGGTGGTGCAGGAAGCATTGGAGACTACGTGATGGTTGGCTGGATCATACATATGATCGTTCACACCCAGCACGACGGTCAAATCCTCGCCCTCTGCCGGAGCAGAGATGATCACTTTCTTTGCCCCGCCCTTGACAATGTGATTCTCAGCGCCCTTGACCTGCTTGCCCTTCTTATTTACACCATCCTTCTTGATCGTGAAGATACCGGTGCTTTCTACAACGATCTCGATGCCCAGGTCGCCCCAGGGGATATTGGCCGGATCGGTTTCCTTGAAAACCTTGACCGGCTTGCCATCGATCGACAGCGAGTCTTCGCTGGCTTCAACTTCGCCATTGAAACGTCCATAGTTGGAGTCATACTTCAACAAATGAGCCATCGTAGCCAGGTTGCCGATATCGTTGAAAGCTACAACCTCTAGCTCCTCAGGATGGTAGTCACGAATGGCCTTGAGTACTTGTCGACCAATGCGACCGAAACCGTTGATTCCTACTTTTACTGACATTTTGAACCTCCATCTTAATTTGATATACGCTTTTGATTTTTAGTTTTGCGGGCATCGCCCGTTTAGACAGCAAATACACTTTTTTGGTCTATCTTCAACGATTTGCATACCCCCCTATTCTACCAAAGGTCCGGTGCGTTCTTCATACAAATCCATGACAACTCGGGCCAATTTCTGCGAATCATGCCTCCAGGGGCGCAAAACATCGATCAAATCGGCATGGTAGAACGGGAAATACTCGCCCAAGTCCGGGTCAATCGACACCCATTCCACCCCCTCGGGCAGCTTACCTTCGTAGCAATGGTTAGCGATCGCCACGTCAAACAGGCCGCCGCCCACGTGCTCTTCCACCACCCGCAGGTGATCGCCGCAAGCAAAGTGCTCGGTCTCACCCGGCTCTGTCGCCACGTTGCACACAAACAGCTTCAATGCCCGGCTGGCGCGGATCGCTTCCACCAGGTCTGGCACCAGCAGATTCGGCAGCAGGCTGGTATACAGGCTGCCTGGGCCGATCACGATCACATCCGCCGCCAGGATCGCCTGGATCGCCTGAGGAAAAGCCGGCGGTGTGCTGGGCTCTAACCAAATCCGGCTGATCTTACCACTGGATTTCGGAATCTGGCTCTCGCCTGCCACGCGCACTTCTGAAGTTGCATTCGGCAGGCGCACATCAGCCACCAGGCGCACATCGTGCAGCGTCGCCGGCAGTACCTGTCCCTGGACGCCCAGCACGCGCCCCGATTCAGCCACGGCTACCTCAAAACTACCCGTAATTTCGGTCATGGCTGTGATAAACAAGTTGCCGAACGAATGCCCCTCCAGCGCCCCCTCGCCATCAGGGAAACGATACTGAAAAAGCTGTCCTAACAGCGCCTCGTCATTCGACAAGGCTGCCAGACAGTTGCGGATATCGCCAGGTGGCAAGATACCCAGCTCACGCCGCAGGCGCCCTGAAGACCCGCCATCATCCGCCACCGTCACGATCGCAGTGATATGATGAGAATAGAACTTCAAGCCGCGCAGCAGGGCAGCCAGTCCGTGCCCCCCACCTATCGCCACGATCCGCGGGCCGCGCTGCCGTTGTCGGTGCATCAACAAAGCATCCGCCACCTGGTGCCCGGGCCGCATAAACGGTCGCATGAGCGCGCGATTCAGCGCCCAAATGCCCAGGGCGATCAAACCCAATCCCATCCCGCCGAAAATTATCGCGCGCAAAGGGCGCGGCAAAAAGCGCAACGAGGCCGCCGAAAGCAAAGGCAGCCACCAGGTGTCCGGCGCGGTGCGGTAAACCTCCAAGATCAAAACACCCAGACCGATTCCCACCAGCGTTGTGCCCAATAAAATGATCACCAACCAACGCTTTACCCCTAAACCGGGCACCAGCCACTTCGTCCACCGCGCCAGGCGTTCCTGGAACCATCCTGGCCCAGACATACGCTTACCATCTTCCATATTCTGAATGATGATAGCAGTCTTTGGATGACTCGTCAACGGTCAACTTCCCGCGGCCCAGGCTGTGAGCAGAGATTATCGCATATGAGTTACCAGTTGCACCACATCCGCTTCGAACCGGTGAATATAAGCGCGCACATATTCCACCACATCCAGGGATTCATCCCGAACCAGCGCCGTCAAATCCATGGCAGTAGCCATGTGAGTCATCACATCGACTGCATGCGAAGCGAAATAGGTAGCGGTTGCCTGCCTCCGCCCCATCGTAGCCAGGTCATAGCGCTTGCCGCCGCATATCTGCGAATCGAACACACCCAGCAACGCCATTTGCAAGTTATCGTGACCAGAGCAGTCGAAGACTACCTTGTCTTCATCTAACATCCAACCCAGGTCACGCCAGACTTCGCAGCCATAAACATGCTCGGGTTGCTCCGCTACCGGTAACCTGCGCAGCGCCTCGATCGTACGTAAGGCCACTGCTACATGGGTAGCATGTTTGTCCGCCAGGTTGTGCGTGAAAACCACCCTGGGACGGGTTGCTCGCAATAGCGCCACCAGATCTTCGATGACATCCTGGTTGGCTGCATCCTTCACCATCGAGCTGGGGTAATCCATGAGTACCTGGGCAGCGTATTCCCCAACCACCGCCGCCTTCTTTTGCTCGACGATGCGCACTGCCCGCATCTGCTCGTCTGAGTAATCCTTGTAGAGATCATCGCGCGGCGAGCCGGCCCCATCCGTCACCACCACCCCGGTGAACCAAAGGTCTGGTTGTTGGAAACACGCCAGGATACCGGCGATCGCCATGATCTCCAGGTCATCCTGGTGAGCGCTGATTGCCAGGTGCGTGGTGCGTTCCAACGCCTGCGCTTCTGCACATCCATCGGGTACAAAAATCTGAGCCGTTTTCGATTTGAATTTCATGGCTTTTTCCTATTCGATTCTGGGCAAACTGGCAGCCGCAATCGACTGCCCTACCCGCCGGCTCTTCTCATCCGGCAGGCGCAATTCAATCTTTTCCGCCAATTCAGGAAATTCGACCTGCAAAACCTGCTTCGCCCCTTCCAGGATCAGCAGCCCTCCCATCCCAGACGTGCACCGCCCTAAGAGCAAGACATTCTCCAGGTCGTAGAAACTGGCATAATGAGCGATGGCATAACCCAGGAAAATGCCCATGCTCTCCCAGATCTGCCTCGCCCCGTTGTGCCCTGCCTCCAATCTCTCCTGGGCGAACTTGAGTTTCTGTGCATTAGAAAGCCCGGACGGGATATCGATGCCCACCTTAGGAGACAGGCGGAAAACACACTGCTGCGATAAATACAACGCCCCCACACCGCGATCACCCGACCATTCATCCACCGGAGCATCCGGATTGTAATCGATAGGAGCAAATGCCAGTTCATTTAACCAGTTAGTGATATTCCCCTGCGGCGTCACGTAGCCTGTCGCCAGGCTGGACCCTAACGCAATCCCCAACACAGCATTGCGCTCCAAAGCCATCGAACCAGCCAGGGCGGAAACCTCGCCATCGTTCACCACCTCCACAGGCACGCGCAGTTCGTCGCGGATACCGGTGAAAAGGTCATGTACCTCATCATACCGATCTTTAGGAATGCCGCGGAATAAGGATGCCACCATGGGGCGGTTGTTGATGATCACTCCCGCCGAACTGCCTCCAATCGCATCCACATGCGGCAGCTTAGAGGCCGCCAGCTTGAGCGCCGCCATAATCTGTTGGCGATGGTACTGCGGATCGGTCTGGCTGCGCGGGTCCCACTCGATCTCCCGGCTGAAAACGGCCTGCCCCTCCTGCACCGCCGAGACCTTGACGTCAGAAGCGCCCAGGTCGAAGCCAATCCGGCAGCCCTCCAGGTGGCGGCCCAGGGATTGCTCGCTCTCGTGCGCCGCCGGGACATCCTCCGGAGCGCAGACCACCACAGAGAAGGTCTGCTGGTACACATCCTGCCCCATGAAGTGATAGTCGAAAGCCCGCTCGCCCTCAGCCGCGTAAACTTGCTGCAAGTAATTGCCGATCTCCGCCGGGCCTCCAAAGAAAACGCGACAGCCTCCCCGCTGCCAGAGCAAGAATTTCACCAGGCGCTCGCAGTAGAAACCATTATGGATGGCATTGGCATGCCCTGCCGGATAGATCTGCGCTTCATATCGAGACAAAGAGCCATCCACCCGCTGCACGCCGATCACCACTTCCTGGCCCCGGCCGCTTGCTTGCACGCCGCGCAGAAATTCGCGGTTGAAGATCACCGCTGGATGGAAAGACTCGTCCAGCGGGGGTGGCAATTTCGGAACATTGTATCGTTCAGTGATCGTCATTCTAGTCCTTTATCTTTTTCATCATTGATTCCATCTCAAACAAGGCCGACCTCGCCCATCAGCAAACTGGCCGCACCCAGCATCACGATATCCTTACCCAACGTGGAGAGACTGACTTGTACTTTATCAGCCAGCAAAGGCAGCCCACCGCGCAATAACTGGTATCGGATCACTTCCACCAGAACATCGCCGAAGCGCGAGAGACTGCCTGTCAGCACCACCTGGTTTACATTCAGAATGCTCACCATATGGGCGATGGCCATCCCCAGATAATAACCCACATCTTCGATCAGACCGCGCACCGTTCGGTCTCCGGCCCGGTAAGCCCGCAGCAGCAGGTCCGTATCGATATCTTCCGGCCTGGCAGCCATGCGGCGCAGTGGCGAAGCCAGCCGCCCCCCCGGGAGTTCATCCAATAGAAACTGCGCCCGGCGCACCAAGGCCCGGCTGCTTGCCACGGTTTCCAGGCAGCCATAATTCCCACACCGGCATCGTTCCCCACCTTCGACTACCCGCATGTGGCCGATTTCGCCTGCCCCGAAATTGTCGCCGTAATGCAATCGGCCATTGAGCACCATACCAGCCCCAATGCCTCGCCCAACCCGCACGACTAGAATATTATTGAGCTGCTCGTGTTTCCCAAAAGTAAATTCGGCCAAGGCCGCCGCTTGCGAATCATTAGCAATGTGAACCGGCAGGTGATAGCGCTGGTCCAACAAATTGGCCAGGTGCAAATCGTTCCAATCCAGATGCACTGCCCGCCGCACCACCCCGTTCACGCTGTCCACCAGGCCTGGCACGCCCACCCCAATACCTAAAACCGGCTGTCTGGTCGCCGCCAACAAAGAATCGACCAGTTCATACACCATTTCCACAGCCTGAGCGCCGCCCTGGTCCTGGCGTGATAGATTACATGAGTATTTGATCTGCCCACGCAAATTGATGACTGCACCATGGAACACCTCATCTTCCAAATCCAGGCAGATCAGATGGCGGGCATCGTCGATCACGCTCAACAAGATCGGCGTTTTACCGCCTGTCGATGGGCCGCGGCCTACTTCGGCCACCAGCTTACTTTCGATCAGTTCCGTGACAATTTCCGAAACAGTAACCCGCGTCAGGCGCGTCAGGCGCGCCACCTGAGCACGGCTGATCTGACCATGATCATAGATTGTTCGGAGCACAAGCTGGACGTTATTGGCTTTAGTTTGCTGGTGGGTCGACTTTTCGAGCGGCTGGTTCATCGTCTTATACCCAGGGTTTACTTAGTAAGTTTAGTTAACTAACTAAGTGGCATTATACAGCCAGCCTCAGGAAACGTCAAGAGTCACAAGGGCGATTTACCCGGCCTTTTTGCCGCACTTCATGCTATACTTTGCCCATGAGCTTTTATATCGCCGTCGACATCGGCGGTACACAAATGCGTGCCGCCTGCTACCGCCCATCAGGCCTGGAGCCTTTTTCCCTGGAGCGCATTACCACTCGCCCATCCGCAGGCGCCCCCCAACCTGTAGATCCTTTCGAGCGCCTGCAAACGCTCATCAACTCGATCTGGCCGGTTGATGAAACCGTGACGGCCATCAGCGTGGCTGCTCCTGGCCCCACCAATCCTTACAGCGGGGTGATCTTGAAGGCCCCCAACATCCACGAATGGGTAGACTTGCCCCTATCCCAAAAACTCCACGAGCGCTTTCGGGCGCCGGTTGTGGTTGGCAATGACGCCAACCTGGCGGCCCTGGCAGAATGGAAATACGGCGCCGGACGCGGCCACGATCACATGATTTACATGACCATCAGCACCGGCATTGGCAGCGGCATCATCGTGGATGGGCGTATGCTCCTGGGAGATCAGGGTTTGGCCGCCGAAGTCGGGCACGTGACCGTTCTTCCAGATGGCCCCATGTGCGGCTGCGGACAGCGCGGTCATCTGGAGGCACTCGCTTCTGGAACGGCCATCGCCCGTTGGGTGGAAGATGAATTGGTCCAGGGAGCCTCCTCAACACTCGTCATGGGACAACAGCCCATCACCGCCAAGATGGTCTCCGAGGCCGCTCACCAGGGCGACGAACTCTGCATTGCCGCGCTGGCCCGCGCCGGGCATTACATCGGGATGGCCCTGGCAAACTTGCTACACATTTTCAACCCGTCTGCCCTGATCCTGGGAGGCGGTGTTTCACAGAGCGGCTCCCTGTTATTCGAGCCGATCAAAGCCGCCCTCCAAGAACATGCCATGAACCCGCACTATCTGGACAACCTCACCCTGGAAAAAGCTCATTTTGGTGATGAGGTTGGCCTGGTAGGTGCCTTAGCCCTGGGACGCACGCTTTACCCTGTTCCCGATTCAATCCCGACATAACTCAATGCCTTCGATCAATAAACACTGGCAAATTTCACCGCCGATCCCCCCTGAAGCCGGGCAAAACTTACTCGGCTACCCGCCCATCCTGCGTCAGATTCTGTTCAACCGTGGCTACCACACTCACGAGGCCGCCCGCCAATTCCTGGAAGCGCTTCCGCCGCAGGGTACCGAGCCAGGCAACATGCTGGGCGTTCCCCAGGCTGTTGAACGCATCCAGTTCGCCCTCTCACAAGGGGAGAAAATCGCCGTTTACGGCGATTATGATGCAGATGGCGTCACCGCCACGGCCTTGCTCACCCAGGTCCTCAGATCCTTGGGAGGGGATGTAATCGGTTATATCCCTAATCGCTTCGATGAAGGCTACGGCTTGAATATCGAAGCTCTGGATACATTGCAACAGGATGGAATTCAACTGGTGGTAACCGTGGACTGCGGCATCCGTTCCCCGCGTGAAACCGAACACGCCCGGCAGGCCGGCCTGGATTTGATCATCACCGACCACCACCACCCCGGGGCTGAGATGCCCGCCGCGCTGGCGGTGATCAACCCCAAACAGCCAGGTGAGAACTACCCCGATCAGGATCTGGCCGGTGTTGGCTTGGCTTACAAGCTGGCGCAGGCTCTCCTGGAGGTCGCTCCGCCTGACTCAACCATCCCAGAAGTCCACCAATACCTGGATCTGGTCGCCCTGGGGACCATCGCAGACCTGGCCCCGCTGGTCGGCGAGAACCGGGCGCTGGTGCGCGCCGGGCTGGGACAAATCCGCCGCCCCCATCGCCAGGGGCTGATGTCTCTTATCGGCGCGGCCGGTCTGAACCCTGAAAAAATCTCTGCAACCGATATCGGCTTTATGCTCGGACCACGCTTGAACGCCGCCGGCCGGCTGGAATCGGCTCTGGCCGCGCTGCGCCTGCTGACTACCGAAGATGTGGCCGAAGCCGCCGGCCTGGCCCAGAAACTGGATAACCAAAACCGCGAGCGCCAGCAAATCACTCGCGAGATCCAGTCTGACGCCGAAAAACTGGCCCTGGCCGATGATCCCAATGCCATGCTGCTCTTTGCCGCTCATCCCGAATACAATCCCGGTGTCGTCGGCCTGGCAGCCTCGCGCCTGACCGAACAATATTACCGCCCGGCGATCGTCGCTCACCTGGGAGAGGAGTTTACGCGCGGCTCGTGTCGCAGCATCCCTGAATTTCACATCACAAACGCCCTGGATCAGGTAGCCGATTTACTGGTTCATCATGGCGGCCATGCTGCCGCCGCCGGTTTCACGGTTCGCAATCAGGACCTGCCAGCCATGATCGAACGTATGAAAGCCATTGCACAGCAAGCCTTAGGCCATCTGGATTTGCGCCCTGTTCTAAGAGCGGATATCGAAATCCCATTGAGCGATTTGCATCCCAGTTTGCTGGAAGACCTGGCCTGGCTGCAGCCCACCGGGCAGAGCAATCCAGAGGCCGTCTTTGTGAGCCGCGGCTTGAGAGTAGTGCGTTTTCGGGCAGTGGGTAGAGAGAATGCCCACCTGCGCCTGAGTGTTAGTGATGGTCGCATCACCTATGACGCCATCGCTTTCCGCCAGGGTCATTGGCAAGCGCAAATGCCCCCCCACGTGGATCTACTCTACTCTTTTGAGACCAATGAATACAACGGGCGCAGTTCCCTGCAGCTCAACGTGCGCGACCTCAAGCCCTCTGGCGCAGACGATTGACCAGACCCGTCCGTACACACCCTGGCATTTCGCCTTGGATCTCAATCGACAAAGCGATACTTAATCAAAGTCCACACCGCTTCAAAGGCATCTTTGAGCTGGATTTTCTTGCCCTCGCTGTAGTCTCGCGGATTGAAAGTGATCGGCACCTCGAAAATGCGCACCTTGCGTTTGAGGATCTTGGCGGTGAACTCCGGTTCGAAGTCAAAGCGGCGCGCCTTGATCTGCATGCCCTCTACCACCTGGCGGCGGAACACTTTGTAGCCCGTTTCCATATCAGTCAGGATGTTATCATAGAGCACATTCGTCATCAAAGTGAGCATCTTATTGGCAATCATGTGCCAGAACATGGCCGGGCGCCTGGGCGCCCCCAGGAAGCGTGAGCCATACACCACATCCGCCAGATTCTCCTCGAGCGGTTTCAGCAAAGCCGGATATTCGCGCGGATCGTATTCCAGGTCAGCATCCTGGATGATCAGCACCTCCCCGCTTGCCTGCATAATGCCCGTCACAACCGCTGCTCCCTTGCCCTGGTTGCATTCGTGCAAAAACAATCTCAGCTTGCCAGACTCGTGCTCGCCATCTTTCAACAATTCATTCAACACATCACGCGTGCCATCGCTCGAGCCATCATCAACCACGACGATTTCTTCAGGAATTTTGGTCTCCCACACCCTGCGTAGAATCTCACGGATGGTGTGAACCTCATTGTATACCGGGATAATCACCGAAATTTTCATGCGACGAATTATACCTGAATTAGGCCTCGCTATTTCGATTATAATTTCAGAGCCAGGAATACTGGAAAAACTTGTCCATGTCAGCCATTCGCAGGCAAAACCTGCGGGAGATGATTCATGAATGTAAAACGTCTTGGTCAACCCAAAAGCGCTGCCGGAACAGACAGCGCTCAATCAAAATCGATCAGAGAACCTTTTTACCCACCTCCAATCACGCGCATCGAAGACACCGGCCTCTCTGGACTCTGGTTACAGGATTTGGCGTTGAAAATCCTCTACTTCCAGGGCTACATGACTGGCTTTAAAGTTGCCGACGAACTTGCCCTGCCCTTTGCCGGTATCGTCGATCAACTATTGGAAATCCTCAAGCGCGAGAAACTGGCTGAAGTCAAGTCCGCCCAGCAGCTCGGGCTGGGAGAGGGCTCTTACGTTTACGGCATCACCGGTCTGGGCATCGCCCGGGCGCGCGAAGCCTTGGAGCGCAGCCAATATGCTGGCCCTGCGCCGGTGCCCATCCAGGTCTATAACGCCTCCGTGATTGCGCAAAGCCGGGGGCGCATGCAGGTAACCGATCCCGACTTGCGCCAGGTGCTTTCTCACCTGATCGTTTCCGATGATATGCTCGAGCGCATCGGGCCAGCAGTCAACTCAGGCACTTCAATTTTCCTGTATGGCCCCCCTGGCAATGGCAAAACCAGCATCGCCCGCGCCATCGGCAACCTGTTGCTCAATGAGTACATGCACATCCCTTATGCCATCTACGTGGATGGACAGGTAGTCACCTTGTACGACTCGGTCAACCACCAGGCCGTACCCGAAGAGCCGCCAGCCACCACCGGCACCGGCCAGTTGCGCGCCGCGTTGCGCCGCGACCTGCGCTGGGTGCGCATCCGCCGGCCGTTTATCGTCACCGGCGGCGAACTGACCCTGGAAGGCCTGGATCTGGTCTTCGATGATGTCAACAAGTTCTACGAAGCCCCCTTCCAGGTCAAGTCCAACGGCGGCATCTTGTTGATCGATGACTTTGGCCGCCAACTTGTGCGCCCGAGAGATTTACTCAATCGCTGGATCGTTCCTCTTGAGAACCGCATCGACTACCTGACTCTGCACACCGGCCGCAAAGTTGAGATTCCCTTCGATGTCCTGGTAGTTTTCTCGACAAACTTGCCCCCCAAAGATTTGGTTGATGAGGCCTTCCTGCGCCGCTTGCGCCACAAGATCGAAATCGGCGATCCATCCTACGAAGCCTACCGCCAGATCTTCCAGCAAGTAGCCGAAGCCAAAGGTGTGACCTACAACGACTCAGGCCTGGCTTACCTGCTGCAAGAGTGGTACATCCGCCGCAACCGCAAGCTGCGCGCCTCGCACCCGCGTGACTTGTGTGATCAGGTTCTGGATATCGCCCGTTACCTCAACGTGGACGCGGACATGTCCACCACCATGATCGATCGAGCCGCTTCAGCTTTCTTCGTAGAACTATAAGCGAATATAATCCGCCATGCTTGCCGAATTACCTGCTCAAGCCATTTTCGCCCATCGTGGAGCCAGCGCTTACGCTCCCGAAAACACCCTGGCGGCCTTTCAACTGGCCCTGCGCCAGGATGCAGATGGAATCGAATTAGATGCCAAGCTGACCGCAGATGGGCATGTTGTCGTCATCCACGACCAGAGCGTGGATCGCACCACCATGCATACAGGCCGCGTGCGCGAACTGACTCTGGCAGAAATTCGCCAGATGGACGCCGGCAGTCATTTCGATGTCGCCTTTCGCGGCGAGCCAGTCCCTACACTCGAAGAAGTTTTCAAAGCAGTTGGACAGCTCACCTTCATCAATGTAGAATTGACCAATTACGCCTCGCTCACAGATGCGCTCCCCGAGAAGGTCGCCGAGTTGGTAAAGCGCTTCAAACTCAACCGGCGCGTGCTGTTTTCATCATTTAACCCTCTAGCCCTGGTGCGCATCCGGCGGCTGCTCCCAGAAGCGCCTATCGGACTTTTGGCCCTGCCAGGGACCAATGGCAGCCTGGCGCGCTCCTGGCCCGGGCGACTGCTTGCCTACCAGAGCCTGCATCCCGAAAAAGGCGATGTGACCTCGGCCCTGGTGGCGCGCACGCACCAGCGCGGCAACAAGATTTTCGTTTACACGGTCAACCTGGAAGATGATATGCAGCGCCTGTTTGCCCAGGGCGTTGACGGCATCTTCACTGATGATCCTGTCCTGGCTTGCCAGGTGCGCAGCAAATTACCAGCCTCCTGAACCTGCATGATGGTGCTGAACTCGCGATGATCCCTTACGCCTGGTTTGAAGAAGCGCAGAAGCGCATTGCTCCTCATATTCGAGTCACACCTCTCGAGTATGATGCTGCACGGGATATCTACTTGAAATGGGAAAGCCAGCAGGTCACTGGCTCTTTCAAAGTGCGTGGCGCGCTCAACAAAGTTCTGGCACTGCAAGAATGGGAACGGCAGTGTGGCCTGGTCGCAGCTTCGGCAGGCAATCATGGGCAGGGTCTGGCCCTGGCCGGGAAATTGGCCGGCGCTGCCGTGACCATTTTCGCTTCCGAACACGCTGTCCCGGCGAAGGTAGCAGCCATGCGCTCCCTGGGAGCCACCGTTGAACTGGTTCCGGGCGGCTACGGCGAAGCCGAGCAAGCCGGCCTGGCTTTCGCTGCACACACCCAGGCCACCTGGGTATCGCCCTATAACAATGGGCTGGTCATCGCCGGGCAAGGCACCTTGGGGCTGGAAACCTTGCGCCAACTGCCTGCCTTATCCGCATCCACCTGGGTAGTTCCCGTGGGCGGCGGCGGGTTGATAGCAGGCATCGCCGCAGCCCTGCACAGCAGTGAGGCCGCTGCTCGCATCGGCCAAACCCGCCTGGTAGCTGTACAATCTCAGGCATCGCCCTTCTTCCACGCCATTTACCATCGCGGCTCGCAGGCCGGGGTAGACGAACTCCCCAGCCTGGCCGATGGGCTGGCTGGCCCGCTGGAACCTGATGCCCTGACCATCCCGATCATCCGGCGCTTGGTGGATGACTTCATCCTGGTCAGCGAAGCGCAGATCGCCGAGGCCATCCGCTTCGCCTGGACGCAATACCAGCAGCGCATCGAAGGCTCTGCCGCGGCCGCCCTGGCAGCCGTCCTGAGCGGCGGGGTCACCAGCCGCCCGGCGGTCGTAATCATCTCTGGCGGCAACATCCAGCCTGAGATCCACGCCCAGATCGTAAAGACCGAGGAGAGAACCTGATAGAAAACGACATCACTCACGAAGAATACATGGTGATCTGCATGGCTCGCCAGGTACAGGATGGCGAGATTGTCGCCCAGGGGCTGGCGACGCCCCTGGTAGCTGCCGCCTATTTACTGGCCCGCCACACCCATGCGCCCAACCTGTATTTCACCTCCGCCATCGGGCAGGGTATCTGCCGCCAACCGGCCCCACTGGGCCTGACACGCGTGGAATCGCTCTGGCTGGATCGCTCCTTGACCAACGTTGGGTTTGTGCGCGCCGCCGCTGATATGCTCCCACGCCTGCGCCCCAAAGAATTCTTCCGCCCGGCTCAGGTTGACCCTCACGGCAATTTCAACAACATTGCCTTTGGAAAAGACTATCGCCACCCGCGCTTGCGCTTACCCGGCACAGGCGGTATCCCAGATGTCACCACCTTCATCAGCGATATCTACCTGTACGTCCCGCGCCACTCCCGCTTGACGTTCGTGCCCAGGCTGGATTTCCTTTCAGGGCTCGGTTACCACTCCGCGCGTCGTCGCGGCGCCGGTCCACGCTACCTGATCACCGATCTGGGGCAGTTCGACTTCGCCGGGGGTACTCCCCAACAACCCTGCCTGCGTCTGACCAGTTTCCACCCCGGTGTCGACCCGGCTTATATCCAGAAACATACCGGTTTCGAATTAGAAATCGCCCCCGACGTTCACGAAACGCCTGCCCCAACGCCAGAACAGATTCACCTGCTGCGTCACGTGATCGACCCCCTCGGCATCCGCCGGTTGGAAGCGCTCAGCGGCGGCGCTCGCCGCCAGCTTTTACACGAAATCATCGCGATTGAGGCAAGCGAGGAAGTCAATCCTAAATGATGCCCGCCAAGATTTTCCGCCTGCGAAGTTCGAGCCGCCTGCTCAACCTGGTGCTGCTGGTCACACTGTGGTTCTCGTTGGCCCACCCTGCCCAAGCTCGTCAGACTGCGCCCGACCCACAGCAGCAAGCCCAGGCGCTGTTGGAACGCCTGACTCCCGAAGAGCGCGTCGGTCAGCTCTTCCTGATCACATTCCAGGGCACAGACACCAGCTCAGAGAGCCCAATCTATGATCTGGTCACCAACTATCACATCGGCGGTGTGATCCTGCTGGCTGCCAACGACAATATCGGCGACCCCGAGCAAGGTGTGCTTCAGGTCGATCGTCAGGTGTTCTCTCTGAACCGACAGCTTCAACAAATCGCCTGGAACGCCTCGCGCCAGGCACAAACCAATCCGGTCGATGGGCAAACCTTTACGCCCGCCTACATGCCACTGTTCATTGGCGTCTCCCAGGAAGGCGGCGGCGACCCTTACGATCAAATCCTGAGCGGCCTGACGCCCTTGCCCAACCAGATGGCGCTGGGCGCTACCTGGAAGCCTGACCTGGCCGAACAGATCGGCGGCATTTTGGGCAAGGAGCTTTCCGCGCTGGGGTTCAATTTATTACTGGGACCATCATTGGATGTCTTGGACACCCCCCAACTGGGCTCGACCAACAACCTGGGTACGCGCACTTTTGGCGGCGATCCATACTGGGTCAGCGAGATGGGTCGCGCTTACATCCGCGGTGTGCACCAGGGTAGCGCTGGTAAGATCGCCGTCATCGCCAAACGTTTCCCGGGCCACGGCAGTGCCGACCGGCTGCCGGAGGAAGAAGTATCCACAGTTCGCAAATCCTTGCAACAGCTCGAAACCTTCGACCTGGTGCCCTTCTTTGCCGTTACCGGCAACGCGGCTACGCCCGAAGAAACCAGTGACGGGCTGCTGGCCTCTCATATCCGCTATCAAGGCTTGCAAGGCAACATTCGCGCCACCACCCGCCCGGTCAGCCTGGACCCACAGGCCTTCAATCTCCTCATGAGCCTGTCCACGCTGGATACCTGGCGGCAGCGCGGTGGCTTGATGATCAGCGACAACCTGGGCAGTCGCGCCGTGAGGCGCTTCTACGACCTGACCAGCCAGACCTTTGAGGCCCGCCGGGTCGCCCTGAATGCCTTCCTGGCAGGCAATGATTTACTCTACATTGGTGACTTTTCCTCAGCCAGCGAACCGGATTCCTACACCGCGGCGGTGCGCACCTTCGAATTCTTCGCTCAAAAATATCGCGACGACACAGCTTTCGCCCAGCGCGTCGACGCTTCAGTCCTGCGCATCCTCACCCTGAAATACCGCCTGTACGCCAACTTCACCCTGGGCAGCGTAGTCGCCCCGCAAACCAGTCTGGAAGAAATAGGGACCTCCAGCAAGGTTGTCTTCGAAGTCGCCCGGCAGGCTGCCACCCTGCTCAGCCCATCGCAAACTGAGCTGGACGATTCTATCCCCGATCCTCCTAACCAGGACGATCGCATCGTATTTATCAGTGATACACGCACAGCCCTGCAGTGCAGCCAGTGCCAGCCTTACTCCTTGCTGGAGACTCGCGCCTTGCAGGATGCCGTCACCCGCCTGTATGGCCCCAGCTCCGGTGGGCAGATTTCCCCTGGTAACCTGTCTTCCTACTCGCTAAACGATCTGCAAATTATGTTGGATGGCTCTCTTCCCGACGCGCCTCTCGAGAGTGAATTAAAGCGTGCCAACTGGATTGTGTTTGGCATGCTGGCGCCGCGCAGCGATTGGCCTTCGTTCCAAATTCTCAGCCGGTTTCTTTCCGAGCGTCCCGACCTGTTCCAGCAAAAGCGCCTGATCGTTTTCGCCTTTTGCGCCCCATACTTCCTGGATGCCACCAATATTTCCAAACTGAACGCCTATTACGGCCTATACGGCAAGACTCCACAATTCATCGATGTGGCAGCTTACCTGCTTTTCCGCGAACTGCGCCCCATAGGCTCCTCGCCCGTTTCTGTCTCAGGCATTCGCTACGATCTCAACAGTGCCCTGTTCCCCGACCCGGATCAGATTATCCCCCTGGAGCTGGATCTGCCCCAGCCCGAACTGTTACCCACCCCCGCCACACCCGAGCCGACCCCATCACCCGAGTTTCACCTGGGCGATGTGATCCCTCTGCGCACAGGTGTAATCCTGGACTCCAATGGACACGCCGTTCCCGATGGCACGCCGGTCAGTTTCGTTTTCGTCCAGGGTAGTGAAACCAACAGCACCCGCCAGGATGCCACCACCAAGAAAGGTATCGCCCGCACTACCTTTTCGATCAACCTCCCAGGCGCCCTGGAAATTCACGTCGAAAGCGAAAATGCCCGCTCCGCCAGCTTGAAATTCGAAATCCCTTCGCCCAGCGGTGAAGTTCTGGATACGCCTACGCCCACATTAGAGCCTACCCTCACGCCTGTTCCGCCTTCACCCACCCCAATTCCGGTTGAACCGACGCCCGAACCGCCACTGCAGCCTCCGCCCACTCGCCCAGGCTTCGGGGATTGGCTCCTGGCCGTCTTTGTCTCCGCGCTGGTTAGCTGGCTGGGATACCGTCTGGCAGCGCTCATCGGGAAGAACATCTGGGGCATCCGCGCCGCTTTCCTGGCCTTCATCGGCGGCTTGCTGGCCTACTCCTACCTGGCATTGGAGATGCCAGGCACCCAGGCGCTCCTGAAGTCATCCATATCATTCGGAACGTTTCTGGGAACACTGATCGGCGCTGCTCTGGGCCTCATCGCCGCTATCGCCTGGCAGTTCGCTGCCGACCGCTCCCGGCAGAAAGCCACGGAATAAAACGCCCCTGGGGTCAGGTCAATCTAGCAGGGTGAAAATCAGGCTCAACAAGATCAATCCACCCGAAATCCAGATCAGGCTGCGTTCTACCGGGGATGAGACCAGGTCTGCCAGTGTTGGGCTGGGCAGTGGAGCGCGCGGGCGCGCCACCGGGTCCCAGTCTCCGAGCAGCGCCCGGCGAAACGCGTCCACGTTTTGCGGTCGCTCATCGGGGTGCAAATTTAGCGCCCACAGGATCGCCCGCTCTGTGCGTAAACTGATGTCCGGGTTGATCTGGCGTGGTGGAGTCAATGCCTCAGGACTCAAGAAGAGCTCGCGCGCCTCTGGCGGCGAGTGGTTTGTCAGCAGATGATACAACGTTGCCCCGAAAGCGTAAATATCGCTGCGCGCATCGGTATGCCCGCTGTCACCGCCATATTGCTCCAGGGGCGTATACAGCGCTGTACCCCGGCCCTGCAAAATGGTAATCGTCACATCGTCCGAAGCCAGGATCTTCACCAATCCGAAATCAACCAGTTTGAGTAGTCCACTGGGAGTCAGTTTCAGGTTGCTGGGCTTGATATCGCGATGCAGGATGGGTGGTTTTTGCTCATGCAAATAGGATAGCGCATCTGCCAACTGGTCAGCCCAGCGTAAGACCTCACGCTCGGCCAGGAATTGCCCTTTCTGGCGTGCCTCTGTCATCAAAGTACGCAAATCTTTGCCAGGCACGAAATCCATCACCAGGTAGTCGCGCCCGCCCACCGAGAAGAAGTCAGAGACTTTAGGAAGGTTGGGATGGTCCAGGCGCGCCAATACCGTCGCTTCGCGCAAAAACTGCTCGCGCGCCTGCTTGAGCGATTCGGCTGCCAGGCTGCGGTCGTGTTCCACCTCTTTCAAGGCGCACAGACGGCCTTCCAGGCGCAGGTCATCGGCCAGGTAGATGCTCCCCATACCTCCTTGCCCAATGATGCGGCTGATGCGGTAACGACCGCGTAGAACTTCACCAGCTTTTAGTGGCGTTGGCATTCACACATCCCAATGATTGGTTTTGCCGTGTTCACACGGCTAACACTTGAAAACAGTCCGGGCTCCTCCAGAAGATCGGGCGATTCGAAAACGGCGTTTTGTGATATTATACCTTGTAGAGGCAAGATCTATGGAAAGCTATAACGAGGAAGTCGCGCTATTAGTCGCACAAGCTGGTCCACTTAACGGCCAACGTTGGGCTTTGCGCAAGAGCCTCTTACTGGGGCGCGAGTCCACCTGCGATATTGTCATCGCTGACCGCCAAATCTCCCGCCACCATGCTCGCATCCATGTTTCGATTAACGGCGTTCTGCTAGAGGACTTGGGAAGCAAAAACGGCACCCATCTGAACGGGAAAGCTATCAAAGAAAGAACCCAACTGCAGGATGGCGACGTCATTCAAATCGCCCTGGCTCAAAAATTCATCTACCTCAGTTCAGATGCTACTGTGCCGCTCGATGCCCAGGATACAGCCATACAAACTATTCCGGACGAGATCGCCCAGATCGTTCTGGGCTCCGGTCGGCTGCGCGTGGAAAAACGCTCTCGGCGAGTGTGGATCAAACAAAGCGCACAAGATCCCCCCCAAGAAATCGAGGTAATCCCACCACTTTCGGCCTCCCAGTTCCGTTTGTTGGAAGTGTTGTACGACAACCAGGGGCGCGTCGTGCCACGCGGCGATCTGGTCGCCGCCGTCTGGGGAGAGAAACACGCCTACGATGTCTCCGAACAGGCATTGGATGCCCTCGTCCGGCGCTTGCGTGACCGCATCGCCAGCATCGACCCCGACCACGATTATGTGATCACCGTGCGCGGGCATGGTTTGCGCCTGGATAACCCCCCGGTATAATTACAACGGCGCTGGGATCGTGATCCCAGCGCCATTTCCACTTTTTTACTTTCTGCATGCCCGGGATCAGGCCTGCAGATTTTTCGACATCGCAAAGCGCAAAGCCTGCCGGTTGGCAACCTTGGCGTGTTCGGCCAGATCTGGATCATCGCCGGACTGCGCCTGCGAAGCGATGTTCCCCAACAACTCGATGAACTCGGGTGTAATCTGTTCAGCATGTGCTTTCAGGAACGCCAGGCGAGCGTCTTCTTCTTCCACTGCCAAAAACTCTTCGATCAGTTCGAGCTCTGGCGGTGCGCTCAACTGCTGCAGCATCTCCACGATTTGATTCAGCTTGGCAGAACGCTCCAGATCACCCTGTTTGCGCGCCGCTTCCAGCATCTGCTGGACTTCCTGCACAAAGAAATCATCGATCGACTGTAAATTCTGATACACGGCTTCACCAATGTTCCCGGATTGCAAGATCGCCTCTACAAGCTTCTGAGCCTGTTGCTGGCGCGCCTGCATCTGCTTATCGATCTCCTGCGTCATCTCCAATAATTTCGTACGCAGCTCAACCAGGCGCTCGCGACCATCGCCACGCGCCCGTTCGATACGATCGCTCAGTAATTGGAAGAAAGCGTAATCCATTGCCGGGCGCACCAGGCTGACCATCACACTCAAACGCGTGTCATTCGGCGCGTTTTCGACCAGCTCCAAAAGCTTCTCTCGCGTCATATTGTTGCCCAGGGCTCGCAATTCATCCACCGCAGCCTGGATCTCTCCAGCCTGTTCTTGCATCTGCCGGCCATATTCTGTTTTTTGCAGCAGGCTGTTCTGCAGTGCAGCAAGCTGCTGCGCAGCCTCTTTATCGCCGCCAGCCATGGCTGATTCGATGAACCGGCCCAACAGGGAGAAAAACTCTGCATCGATCAACGCTTCTTCTTGCTGGATGATCTCATCCTGTACATCCTCGCCCGAAGCGCTCATCAGGCGCCGGACCAGGTTCACGCGCTGTTGCTGGGCCTGGATCATCTCGCGTGTGATGCCCTCCGCCTCCAGGACACGCTCGACCATGCCCTGCAAAGTCAGCGCTGTGCTTGGGTTGAACAGATAACCCTTGCGCTTCTCCTGCGGCAGTTTACTGATTACCTGGTTGATCAACCCGCCAATCATGCGCTCCTGTTCCTGGCGCGGCAAGTTAAGCTCTGGCGGGACAAAAGTCAACAACAGCTCTTTGTCCGCGTCGTGATAAATCAACGGCGTAGCCAACGCGCCCTGGTAACCACATACCGGGCATTGGATTACATTAAAAGCTCCACTCAAAAACCGCTGCTTGGCGGAAGGGTCCTGGTTGGTGTCAAACAACTGATCGATTTCAGCCGGCACCGGCTGGCGACAGTTCGGGCAACTTACACTCGTTTTTGGCATCTAAATCTCCATATCATCAGAAAATTCGAAACTTGCAGGCCAACCGCCAGCAAGCGCTCGGCCTGGGCTATCGTTCATCTTCACGAGGCAGCGAGAAACAAATGCGCGCCCCATCCCCCGGCTTCGGATCCACCCAAATATGCCCGCCGTGCGCCTCGACCACGGCGCGCGCCAGGTACAGTCCCAACCCGGCTCCCTTGGTTGTGCGCGAAGCCCCGGTTGCCCGGTAGAACCGGTCGAAAACGTGCGGGATATCCCCGGCATCGATCCCCGGCCCCTGGTCGCTGACGCACACCACCACTTGCTCTGGACGGATCTGCCCGCTGACGCGGATCTCCCCGCCTTCTCCCGCGTACTTAATCGCATTGGAAACCAGATTGGAAAGCACCTGCGCCAGGCGTTCCTCATCGCCCAAAATAACCGGGAACTGCGCCGGGAAATCTACCACGATGGTATGCAGGCGCGTTTGCGTCTCGAAACGCTCGGCAATGCGCCGGGCCAGCGCATCCATAGCCACATCCGAGAGATTGATCGAAAGCGCCCCGGCCTGCAAACGCGACGCGTTTAACAGATTCTCAATCAACTCCGTCAGGCGATCCGCCTCTTCTTCGATCACCTCCAGGCTGTCTTGCACCACCTGGCGGTCCCAAGAGGCATCCTTGCGCCGCAGGGTGCTGACATAGCCTTTGATCAACGCCACCGGGGTCTTCAACTCGTGACTGACCACCGAAATGAACGTGCTCTTGAGTTCTTCTGCCTCGCGGAAGCGGGTGATGTCCCGCACCAGGGCGATCACATTCATCAGGTTGCCATCCGCCGAAAGCAGCGGCGAATAGGTCACTCCTACCGGCAGCGAGGGCATCCCAGACCTTTCCAGGTCGCCCTCGACGTACAAAGTTGCATTCGGCGTCAGGGGCCAACCCCCGGCCTCAGCTTGCTCGAGGGTCATGCCGTCTTTGTGCCGCTTCCAGTGGATGATCTGGTCGTGCGGTTGGCCGCGAACTTCCTGCACCGACAGCCCCAGCATGCGCGCCAGCGCCGGGTTGCAATGCTCCACGGTATGGTCAGCCGTCAGGATCAAGATGCCGTCCGCCACCGCGTCCAACATCGCCATCAGGCGGCGCTCTTCGTATCGCAGGCGCGTGTACAACTGGGCGTTGCTCACCGCAATTGCGGCCTGGTCAGCAAAACTCTGCAGCAAAGCCGTATCGTTGGATGAGAATACCCCCAGATAATTGCGGAAAATCAAAATAACGCCGATCACCTGCTTACGAGCGATCAGCGGCAGCACCACGCCGGTCAATAACCCCAGGCTGGCCGCGCGCGTCAGGCCTTGCAACAGGCGGTTGATTTCCGGCAATTCGTAACGCGCCGGTTCTTCATGCTCCGGAACCGTCGCCAGGAGCGGCTCCAACTGGCGCAGAAAAGCGGGGGGGATGCCCTGGGTGACAGCCACCCGCCACCCCCCCGCCGTTTCGCGTAATGCCATCAAACCCGCCTGTCCGGCCAGCATTTCAATCGAGATGTTCAAAATGCGTGCCAGCAGCTTATCCAGGTCTAGCTCCTGGGTAATGGCTCGCGAAATCTCGAGTAAATAATCGCGCTGGCGGACGCGGAAATCAGGCAACAACGCTGGGCACCTCGACTAACACCGGCTCGTGGCTGCGCTCGCTGGTAACCAGAGCTTCCTCGAAGATCTCCATGGCCTCATCCACTTCCCTGCGCGTCACACACAACGGTGGAGCGATGCGGATGGCGCTTTTACCACAGCCTAACAACAACATGCCACGCAGGAAAGCATTGTCCACAATGCGGTCGCGCAGCTTCTCGTCTGGCTCCTTAGTTAGACGATCCTTGACGAACTCCACCCCGATCATCAGACCCTTGCCGCGCACCTGCCCGATGGCGGGATGGCGAGCCATCAACTCCTCCAGGATATCCATCGTGTAAGTGCCGACATCGGTCGCATTTTGCAGGTATTCATTTTCGATCAAGTCGATCGTCGCCAGCGCCGCCGCGCAAGACAGCGGGTTGCCGCCGTAAGTATTGCCATGCGAACCCTTTGGCCAGGTGACAATATGCTCACGAGCAAACATCACCCCCAGCGGCACGCCCGAGGCGACGCCCTTGGCCACACACACAATATCCGGCTCGACATCGAAGTGCTCGATCGCCCACCACTTTCCGGTGCGTCCCATGCCCGACTGCACTTCATCCACGATCAACAGGATGCCGTGCCGGTCACAAAGTTCACGCAGCGCCGGGAAGAAACCGGGCGCCGGCAGCACGTAGCCGCCTTCACCCTGGATCGGCTCTACCAGGATACCCGCCACTTCATCCGCGGGCAAAACATGCCCCAGGATTTGCTCTTCGATATAACGAACCACAGCCGCGCCATAATCCTCACCAGGCGCTGTCTGCAATATCGGGCGATAGGGATCCGGGAACGGTGCGTGCGTTACGCCGTTCATCAGAGGATAGAAATCGCGGTGATAAACCGGCTTACTGGCAGTAAAAGTAACTGCGCCCATAGTGCGGCCATGGAAAGCGCCCAGGAAACCGATGAACTGCGAGCGCCCGGTGTAGTGCCGGGCCAGCTTGATCGCCGCCTCGACACTTTCAGTGCCCGAGTTGGTCATAAACGAAATAGCGTTGTCTAAGAACGGCGCGATCTCATCGATCTTCTCCCCCAGTTCCACCCATTTCGAGTGGTAGAAATCTGAGGAGATGTGGATAAACTTCTCTGCCTGCTCCTGGATGGCCTTGACCACCTTGGGATGGCTGTGGCCCGTGGAGACCACCGCGATCCCGGCAGCGAAATCCAGGAAGCGGTTGCCGTCCACATCCCACACCTCGCTCCCGCGTCCATGATCCATGACAAATGGATAACCACGCGGATAAGAAGGCGAAATTACGTTTTGGTCGCGCTTGATGATTGCCCGCGCTTTGGGTCCGGGCAAATTCAAAATGGGCATATACAGTACTCCTGAACCATAAGCTAATGTCCTCTGCGGGACAAGTTTAAATGAGAGGCCTGAATTATACCGCGCCCTCCCGTCCCCCCGCCACCCTCTTGCCAATGACTTCCTGCGGTTTACCGGCATGACTTTCATCCCCACCGCAGCATTCGACCTGTAGAAAGCAAGGTATAATCAATTTTCGTGTCCACTTCCACTACTCCATCACCCTTTTCCTTCGAGCTTCAGGCGCGCCAGGGGCGCGCCCGTGCTGGCGTTTTCCACACGCCGCACGGCGATCTGCCCACCCCAGTCTTCGCCCCGGTAGGCACCCAGGCGACCGTCAAAGCCGTCACTCCGGCCCAGCTCGCAGAAATGGGCGCCAGCCTGGTTTTGGCCAACACCTACCACCTGTACCTGCGCCCCGGCGATGCCCTGGTTGCTGAAATGGGCGGCTTGCACAGTTTCATGCGCTGGCCGCGCCCCATCCTGACCGACTCGGGCGGCTTCCAGGTCTTCTCCTTGGCCGAAAACCGCAAGATCGATGAAGACGGCGTTACCTTCAAAAGCCATATCGACGGCTCGCTGCACCGTTTCACCCCCGAAAAAGCCATCGCCATCCAGGAAAACCTGGGTGCCGATATCATCATGGCCTTCGACGAATGCGCCCCGCCCAACGATTACGCTTACAGCCAGCGCGCCATGCACCGCACCCACGCCTGGGCTGAGCGCTGCGTGCAGGCTAAGACTCGCACCGACCAGGCTCTCTTCGGCATCGTGCAAGGCGGCATATTCCCCGATTTGCGCAGCCAGTCGGCCCAATTCATCGCTGCGCTGGATTTCCCCGGCAACGCCATCGGTGGTCTCTCCGTGGGCGAAACCAAAGCCGAAATGCACCTGGCGCTGGAAACCGTCGATGCCACTTTGCCCGAGGACCGGCCGCGCTACTTGATGGGCGTGGGCACCCCTGAGGATCTGGTTAACGGTGTGCTGCGCGGCATCGATATATTCGACTGCGTGCTGCCCACCCGCCTGGCTCGCCACAACGCGGCCATGACCCGCAGCGGCCGGCTGAACCTGGTGAATGCCGCCTTTGCCCACGACCAGCGCCCGATCGACGAGAACTGTGCCTGCTACACCTGCCAGAATTTCACTCGCGCCTACCTTCGTCACCTGGTGGTCGGGCGCGAGATGCTGGCTGCAACCCTGCTTTCCATCCATAATCTGCATACCCTGATCGAATTGGCCGGCGCCCTGCGTGCCGCCATCCTGCAAGGCGATTTCCAGGCTCACGCCGCCAGCTTGCTGGAAACCTGGAACACAAACGCCAATCCCAACCGCGCCTGATCAGCGCAGACCTTTTTCGGAGCGCTTGCCCATGACCTTACTCCAATCCATCCTGCTCGGCATCCTGCAAGGCCTGACGGAGTTCCTGCCCATTTCCAGTTCGGGCCACCTGGTGCTGGTCCCCTACCTGTTGAATTGGGATATCCCCGCCAGCGACGCTTTTGTCTTCGACGTGCTGGTGCAGGTAGCTACCCTGCTGGCCGTCTTCGTGTACTTTTGGAACGATCTCCTGGCGATTGGCAAAGCTTTCATCCTCGGCCTGGTACGCCGGGCGCCCTTTGAAGAACCGCAGGCGCGCCTCGGCTGGTTGATCCTGCTGGCAACCCTGCCCGCCGGGTTGATCGGCCTGCTGCTGAAAGACGCCGTTGAACAGGCTTTTGCCAGCCCGCTGGCAACCGCCTTATCCTTGCTGGTTACTGCTGCTCTGCTGTTGGTCGCCGAGCGCGCCGGCCGGCGCAGCCGCGACTTGCACAACCTGATCTGGCTAGATGCTGTGTGGATCGGCCTGGCTCAGGCGCTGGCAATTTTTCCCGGCATTTCGCGCTCTGGCGCCACCATCACCGGTGGCATGACGCGCAACCTGTCTCGCCCCGAAGCCGCCCGTTTTTCTTTCCTGCTTTCCATTCCCATCATGCTGGCGGCAGGCTTGCTGGCAGTAAAAGATTTGCTCGAAATCCCATCTTTCACCCACTTATTGCCAGTCTACCTGCCCGGCTTCCTGGCAGCCGCCCTTGCCGGCTATCTCTCCATCCGCTGGTTATTAGGCTTCTTGACCCACCGCCCTTTATATATTTTTTCAGCCTACTGTACGCTCCTGGCCTTACTCAGCCTGGTCGTCGTCTACCTGCGGTAGCGCCTGCGCGTAAAACCGCTGAGCGCCGCTCAGCCCTGCAAGCGGCGCTCAGATGATTGTGTGTGCTGGTCAAAACTACCTTGGCTGAGATCCCGATGCGGATATCAACCACATTCCATAAGACTCATTCATCTCGGATCGTGGGGAACAATTCCACCCACTTGCCGCCTCCATCCGTGGTTTTCACGAAGGAAGGCACCTTTCCAAGCTTTGCAATCGCCCAACCCACATCCAGGTTCAGGAAGCTGTACTGCCCGATCCAGGAGAAATTCTTTTTATGCCTCGTCCACGTCTGGCCGCCATCTGAGGTCTTGTACACCTGGGTCAAAGACATATTATTCTTAGGATCTTTGCCGGTGTAAACATCTTCGATCAGGAACCAGCCATTTTGTGCATCGAAGAACATCACCCGCTGCTCACGCTCGATCTTTTCCCACTTACCCTCAGCTAGAGGCGTGACCGGCACAGATACCCAGGCCCAGCTATTTCCCTGGTCATTGGTCACATACAGGTAGGGCGTGTATTTCTGCTCCATACCAATGAATTCTGTGCATTCAACCACCAGGGCCAGGCTCTGAGTCGAGAGCACCGAAGGCGAGAAAGTGCCGCACAGGCTCCTGCTGAACAGCTCTTCGTCCGCCGGCAGAAGTTCTATCGGCTGCCAGGTTTTACCGCCATCTCTCGTAATGTTGAAATGCGGCTTGGGATTCGGGCTGGTCACCGAGGTGATCAGGCCGACCTTGTCATCCATGAAAGCCATCCCCGTGCGGCAGCACTCTCCAATCGAGCCCTTGTCATTGCTGTTGGGATCGATCAATCGCTCCCAAGAAGCGCCGCCATCCCGGGTCCCATACAACACTGCCGGAGATTGGCCTGCACCCGGTTCACCCTTCAACAGCAGCCAGCCGTACTGGTTGTTGGCGAAATACAGTTTCTCCAACGTCAGGGCAGCCGCTTCCAATCCCTGGGCATCCAGAGGCTGGCTGGGTTGCCAGGTCTTGCCCCCATCGTTGGTGAGCCAGAAGATGGACGGTTGCGAAACCGGGTCCGTTGGATAATAAGTCACCACGCCCTGCTCCAGGCTGGAGAAATACGCCGCGGCATATTTAAACTTACCACCCTCGGAGGCTGGCTCAGGCGGGGTGACATCCAACCAGGTTTGTCCGCTATCGTAGGTTTTCAGGATATAATCGTCGCCGGTGTCGACGACACCCGCCCCCACCGCCCATCCGCGCAGTTGGTCGAACATGCTCACGTAGCGCATGAACACCTCTTTGCCTGCTTCCAGGTGCGCAATCACTGGCCCAGCGGGTACACCACTGGCAGTGGTAGCCGTCGCTGCGACCACCATCACCGCCGTAGCTTGCGGCGCGGTAGGCAACGCGGTCGGCACCACTGTAGGCGTGACTTCGCCGCCCGAACAGGCTGCCAACGCCAGACTTACCAGCATGATAAAAGTAATCGCTCGTTTCATTTCATCCTCCTTATCCTTTCTGAGGTTGGTTCTCCGACTTGCCAAATTTTCTTGGATTGGTTTGCATGCCCCAATTCGGCCAGCCACATTACTTAACGATTATATAGATTTCCCCAAAATATGCAAATAGTCCGGTAGTCATATCTGCCTGAAAATATCAGATCCTATTTCAAAATTCAATGCAGTAACTCCGGAGCAATTCATTAAACATGCACAAATCGATTCGCAGTCAGGTCTCGCTCGCCTGGCAGCCCTGATAACAGTGTCCATCAGAGCCAGGTTATTCATCTCCGTCTTCAACCTGCCTCCCCGCGCCTAATTCTTCCTGCCGCACGCGCACGAAAGTCTCCACCACCTGGGGGTCGAAATAACTGCCGGCATACTTACGCAGGTAAGCCAATATCTCCTGCTCATCCCAGGCGCGATGGTAGGGCCGGTCGTGGCACAGCGATTCCCATACATCGACAACCGCAAAGATGCGCGCTGCCAGGGGGATCTCCGTTCCCTTCAGACCCAACGGGTAGCCACTGCCATCCCACCTCTCGTGGTGGTAGTAAGGGATATCCAGAGCCGGCCGCAGGAAAGGCACCACTGAGAGCAGCCGGTAAGCATATTCAGGGTGCTTCCGCATCACCAACCACTCTTCATCGGATAGCTTGCCAGGCTTGAGCAAGATGCCGTCCGGGATGCCCATCTTGCCGATATCGTGCAACAAAGCGCCGCGCCGGATGTGTTCCAAATCCTTTACGCTCACGCCCAGGGCGCGGGCGACGTTCATGGTCATCTCAGTCACCCGCTTACTGTGTCCGGCCGTCTCCAGGTCGCGCAGTTCCATGGCGCGCGACCAGCCCTCGATTGTGGCATTATAAGCCTGGATCAGTTCCACATTAGCGGTCTGCAAACCCTCCAACAAGGCAGCATTGTGCACAGCAATCGCCGCCTGGCCCGCCAGGGTCTCCAGGAAATCCAACCATTCTTCCTGCGGCGTGAACGCCTGGCGGTGATACACCTCCAGCACGCCCATGATCTGGTTTTCACTGATCAATGGCAGGCCGCAGTAACTCACAAAACCTTCGACAATCGCCCAGCGCGGCCGCCCGAGCCCGCGTGAAGCCTTCAAATCAGCAATATGAATCAGTTTACGCTGTAAAGCCACCTGCCCGGCGAAATCCTCACCCAGGCGCAGGCGCACCTGCCGGAAACTGGTCGAATGGAAACCCAGGTCTGCGTTATATTCCAGCGTCTGGCTGTAAGGGTTGAGCAGTAAAACTGCCGCAGCGTCCACCTGAAGCACAGCCATAAGCTTATCTAATAAGATTGACAACGTATTTTGCAAATTCTGGCTGGTCAGGATTGCCTGGTCGATCTGGCGGATGGTCAGCAACTGCTCCAGGCGCTGCTGCACCTGGTCTTCGGCTCGCATTCGCTCGGTCACGTTTACCATAACCACCAGGGTATGCCCGCTATCCTCATCTGCAGCTTGTGCGCCTGAAAATGAGCAAAGCATATCCAGTGTATGTCCTTGGCGGTGTCGCACCTGGCAAAGCACATCACTAATTGGCTCGCCCGCTAACAGCTCTGGTAAAAACGCCTGCATTTTGCTGCGCGACTCCCCCACCAGGAAACCTACCAGTGGTTGGCCAATTACCTCCTGGTATGGATAATCCAAAGCCGCCAACCATCGATCGTTAGCAGCCGCCAATCTTCCTTGCGCGTCCAGCGCGCACAACATCACCGGCGCAGCCGAGAAGCGGAGACTCAAACTGGCTGGATCAGGTGTCCCCATTTCAACGATGATTCGCGAATCTGCCATATTCGAGTAGGTCGAACTTTCTGCTACACTTCCACAAAGGGGTGCCAGAGAGCTAGAGGACGCCTTCTTGCACCTCTATTTCTTTGACGCCAAACAACACAACCTCGATATGCTGGTTGAACAAATGCACCGGTCCCGGCTGCCCCAGACGCGCTACTTGCCCGTAGGTATAACCGCCGATCACGGGCACTTCTTGGCCCAGGATCTGGCTTACAGCCTGCACTTCGCTCCCGGGCTGGAGTTCCAAGAGCGCCTGCCAGGCCACATCCACCAGAAGAACCGCCAGGCGCGGACGTGTAGGTCCCAATGCATCCAGGGCTTGCCGCGTCGCCTGCCGGGCAGCCTCCAGGCAGCCATCCTGGCTGCCCACCATGATGTCTACAATCGCGCCTTCAGGCAGGCGGGCATTCATCCGCAAGCTGCCATCGGCCTCCATGCGCAGCGGCGCTCGGACCACCACATCTTCTTCCGTGTGTAGTCCCAGGGGATACAGGCGCACCAGGTCGTTCAAGGGCGAATAAGCCCACTCGCGCGCCGGATAACCGAACAACCGGGCGTAGAGTTCATTGGCCGGCTGGTCATCCAGCGTGCGTACCCATTGGCCCTGCACGCGCGTCAGGCGCGCCAGCGCGCCCACTGGTCTCCAGCCATGCTCCGCCCCCACGCCAATGACAATATTGCCGCTCAACACGGCTGCGGCCAGGCCGCCGCTGCCCGATTGCCGCCCGCCCATCTGGAACGTGCGTCCTCGCCCCACGTCTCCGCCTGCCAGGCAGCCGGCCAAAGCATAGCCCGCCTGAGATGTTTCCTGACCCAGGTATTCCGCACTGCCGCTCAAGCCATCTGCCACCAACAGCAGGATCTCACCCGTCTCCGCCTGCGGTTGCAGGGCTTTCAACATATTGAATGTACAGGCGCGACTGTCTTGCACAAAATCAGGCCACCAGCCGCAGCGAGCCTCGACTTCATCACTGGCGAACAGCGCCACGGCTACCGAACGTTGGCTGCGACCCTGCGAGGTTAATTCAGCGGAAGTCGAAAACCCCAGTACCGGCGTCTCACCCAGCGAATCGTTGATGCCTGCCAACACCTGTTGCGCCGGATGTACATGAGAGGCCACAACCAGGGCAAAAGCCGTTCGTCCACGCCCCAATTGCTCCAGGGCTTGTTGAGCAGCCTGAAACCCGGCATCGTGAGCGTCTGCCAAACGAGATTGTCCAATTGCTGCAGAAAGTGCCATGCCAGACCTCGGTGTATCTGCTTACTGTGTTTCTGCAACGGGCACGGTGAAATGGAATATAGTTCCCTGGCCCACCTGGCTCTCGAACCAGATCTTTCCCCCCTGCATTTCGATCAGGCTCTTGGTGATGTTCAGGCCCAGACCTGTGCCCGATGCCATTTCCTTGGCATTCTCCGTGCGGAAGTACTGCTGGAAGATTTGCTTCTGATCCTCTTCGCTGATGCCAATACCGGTATCTTCCACCCAGATGCGCACAAACTGCACGCCTGCCAGGGTTTCGTCTTCTGAAGTATAGCGCTCCGCCCCAACCGTAAACGCGCCGTTCTGGGGCGTATACTTGACGGCATTGCTCACCAGGTTGACGATGATCTGATTCAAGCGCGCAGGATCAGCCCAAACGGTTGGCAAGTCGCTCGGCAAGTTGATGTTAACTTGCTGCTCTTTTTCATCGATCTGCCGCTTCAGCGATCGCACGACTTCATCGACCACCTCCGGAGCTTGCACGGTGCGGAAATCCAAACGCAGATTGCCTACCTGGATCTTGGTCAGGTCGTTCAGGTCAGAAACAATCGTGTTCATACGATCCACGTTCGAACGCACCGTCGCCAAGAAGCTGGTCTGCATCTCATTGATAGGGCCAGCCATCCCTCCCGCCACCAGTTCCGTGTAGCCCTTGATCGAAGCCATTGGGTTCTTCAACTCGTGGGCAACGAAAGACACAAAACGGCTCTTGGCCAGGTTGGCCTCATTCACCTCATCGAACAATTGCGCATTGGCAATCGCGATGGCCGCATGGTCGCTCAGGCGCGCCAGGAAGCCTACCAGTTCATCAGGATATTGCTCAACCTGCATGCTCTCCAAAAGTATAACGCCGATCGATTCTGTCTCACGCCGGATGGGGATGACGATCTGCGCTCCGGCTCCCTTGAGCAGTCCAACTTTTACGCCCATCGCGCCGTCCGCCAACCGCCGGCGCTGGGGTTGCCCGCTCTGGATGGCTTCACTCACGCCCAGCAAATCTGCCGGCAGGTATTGGTGGTTCCCATTGTCTGCCGGTCCAGGCAAAGTTACCTCATCGGCATACCCCTGGGCGACCATCACTCGCACGCCCTCTGGTTCCACCATGCCTACCAGGCCTGCCTGCGCTTCCGACTGGCGCATCGCCCAATCCAAAGTAATGCGCATGGCGCGTTCGATGTCCAGGCTGGCGTTCAGCTCGCGGTCGATGCGCTGCATCACCGACAGCTCTTCGACGCGGTCGGCCAGCGCCTGGTCCGTCATCGTATACAAGCGTGCGTTTTCTACCGCAATCGAGGCCTGGCTGGTATAGGCCGTCAGCAAATCCTGGTCGGCCTGGGTGAATGGCGCGCCGTTACGTTTGTTGATCACCTCGATCACGCCGATCACCCGGTCCTGAACGCGCATTGGCACAGCCAGCAAATCCTGCGTGGTGAAACCCGTTTGCTCGTCCGTCTTCTCGAACCATTCCTTGCGCCGCTTGGCATCGTTAACAATCAGCGCCCGACCCGTTTGCACGGCTTCGCCCACCAATCCCGTGCCCGGCGGCAGGCGGCGGCCCAGCAGGTTAGATGCCACAGGCCCGGTCACCACTTCAAAGACCAGTTCATCCGTCTCCTGGTCCACCAGGAACAGGCTGCCCGCTTCACAATTCAAGATCTCCACCGCGCTCTGCATAATCTGGTTGAGCAGCAAACTGATATCCAAAGTAGAGGTCAGGCCCAGGCCAATTTCATTCAACTGCGCAAGCTGGCGAGCGCGCCGCTCCGATTCTTCCAGCAAACGCGCCTTCACGATTGCACCGGAAGCCTGGTCTGCAATCGCCTGGAGTAAGTTGCGCTGTTCTTCGGTATAAGTTATCGCCGGGTCACGGCTGGCTACGCTGATCAAGCCGATCGTTTCAGCCCCGGCGTTCATCGGCACCCCTATCCAGGCATACACTCCTTGCAAACGAGGCAGCAACCCGCGCCCACGGCATTCGCGCTCGTAATCATCTGTGATGATGTAGCGGTGACTGTTGATCACCTCCCATTCCAGGCCCTGCCCGGCTGGCAGCGGTAGCGCCTCGCGCTCAGTCAGGCGTTCGTCATCCTCCAGGTAGAAAGCGTGCGAAAGCATACCGGTTTCTTGATCGAACAGCGTCACATGAAAATCGCGCGCCGGCAGCAGTTGGTCCGCCTGCGCCGAGAGCAATTCCAGGATGTCGTCAAACCCCACGGTGAAACTAACGCCCTGGGCGATCAATGTGAGCACATTCATCTCGCGCACCCGCCGCTCAAGGTCCGAGATCACCTGGGTGCGTTCGATCGCCAAAGCAGCCTGGTCGCTCAAAGATTCCAGGAAACCCAGGTCCCGCGTGTTATACGGCTCGCCCGAGCGCCGGCCTCCCAGGGCGATCCAGCCAATCAATTGCGTCTGGCCCGGCAGCGGCACGTAAAGCTGCGCACCCAGCAGCGCCAGGCGCGCCTGATCTGCCTGTACGGTTGCAGGCGCATCGCCCAAATCGCTCAGGAAAAAGGCCTCCCGCTGCCTGGCCAGCACTTGCACCAGGGCGCTGTCGACGGCAAAGCGCACATCACTGGTTGGGCGCCCGGTATCATCTGGCATTGCCAGGTAATGGCCGCTGGACAGATCGTACACAAACAGATGCAATCGTGTAGGCAGAAAAGCGCTCTCGATATACTGGCGTAGCACAGACAGGATCTTATTCAAATCCATCGCCTGGGTCAGCTCGCGCCCGAAAGCCTGCAAACGCTCGCGATAGGCAAACTGGCTGCGGAAGAAGAACTCATCGATGCGCCGCTGTAGAACCAACCGCAATGGATTCAATCCCAATGCCAGCGCGAAAACCAGCAAGCCGATCATCAAGGGGCCATTGGGGTCGAGCACCCCAACAAAAATCTGGCTCAAACCGCTGACCAGCAAAGCGTAACCAATCACCGCGATCGCAGTCAGCGCCATGTAAAGCGCCATGCGGCTGAGTATATAATCGGTGCTCAACAGACGGTAGCGGATGATCGCATACCCCGTGAAAACCGGGAAGAAACCCATCGGCAGCATATACCAGGAGGACAGGCCAAACGACTGGTTGATCGTGGTAGCGAAGAACCAGATAGCCAGCAAAGTAAACGACAGCAGCGCTCCAACCGCCATCAGCCGCGCCTGCTCACGCACCACCGGCGACACGGAGGTGTAACGGCGCAGGACAATGAAACCGATGAACAGGAAAGCTGACACCCCCAGGAAGATAAACTCGAAGCGCCAGGCTAATACGTAGGCAGTGGGGTGAGCCATGTTGTAGATCGTGGGCACCGCGATTGCCGCCACGATTATGGCAGGTATATAACCCAACCAGCGTAAAAACGGATACTCCCGCACCTGGCGTACACTCTCCGGGAAGAGCATCGCCAGGTTGAACAGTGCCCCGCCCGACACCGCCAGCGAAATCGTCCATAAGACTGTCAGATAATTCGTGCTGTAAATATCGTATAGTCCCCCCAGCCCCATCGCGGTGGCTGCGGTGAACAAACCGAACGCTCGCCCGGCCGGGTCGTTGCGCCGGATGCCAAAAACATACAGCCCGCTGGCCAGGTAAATCAGGCCGGTCAGGTAAGGGATAATGAAATAGCTGAGCTGGTCGGAAAACGGCAGGCGGATTAATTCGACCGTGTAATCTTGCAAGGCGCCCTCAGGGGCCAGCAGCGTGATCGTCACCTGTTCGCCTGGCTGGTATTGGCCGAGTACCCCCGACATTTGGGAGGTCCGGTAAACTCGCTCGCCATTGATCGCGTAAATCTGGTAGCCAAACTGCAGCCCCTCCCGGCCCAATCCTTTATCCCAGGCGCCAGGAATTGTCGGGCTTGTCGTATTGATCATCAAAGTGTGCTCGTAAAACGCCCCCATGAAAGGTAAACGCACAGTTTGTATAAATAGCAGGGGCAGAACCAGGAAGCACACCAGGACGATCACCGAGTATCCCACAACCAAAACCGGGATGACTCGCTCCTGAAGCACTTTCATTATTGGAGTTTTGAAACGGGATGTAGCGGACATAGCTTCACGATTTTACAACAGGCGCGCGGACCATTTCAAATTGATCTGTTGAGCGGCGATGCCATGCCGCACCGGTTCATTAGATCTATCATCGAGAACAAACCAGTTTATATTCTATCAGCTTCCTGGCTATTTGTTAACCTTCAGCCAGCCGAATTCAGATTTTCTTTATCGTTTCCTTGCCCAAAACAACGGATGTAATCCTCTGTGGCAGCCTGGTGACCGACATCCTGCTGCGCCCTTTCAGATAGGTACCACTTGTGCTCCAGCATCTGGCAGTACAGCTCGGCGACAGAGGTCTGTTCGTCCGTCAGGGGCTGTAACTGTTCGGCAACTGGCTTATACACCTGTTCCAGCCAATGGAATGCCGCCACGCTGAGCGAGGTGCTCTGGTCATGCAAGCGCGCTAGTGTAGCCCGTAGTTCCTGGATTTCGTTCATCATCAGGCGCGCCTGCATCTCCTCTACATCCAGGCCGGTTAAGTTAGATAGCTGGTCGCGGTGAAAATTGCGGTCGCTCACCACAACCCGCAGGCGCAATTGCTCGCCATGCTCCGTTACCTGCAAGGCCACATCCCCTACCGAAAAACCCAGTGCGTTGAGCGCTCGAATGCGTTCCTGGATGCGATAACGCTCTTCCGTGTTGATGATATCCTCGCGGGTGATCTCCTCCCACAGGCTCTGGTAGCGCAGGCGGATATACGTTCCCGTGTTAGCCACCGGCACGCCGGGAGCATCCGCCCGCAAGGCCCCGATCGCCCTCAGATCGAGCAGTTCACCATTGATGTTCTCTTCCATGATCTCCAACTCGTGGAAGCGCAGCATCGCCGGGAAATGATCCGGGTAAATCTCCGAAGTCTCCGCGTCCACCAGGTATGCACGCAGAGCGCCTGCATCGCGGCGGAACAGCGTGTTCGAGAGCGAGCAATCGCCCCAATATACCCCTGCCAGGTGCAACTGCACCAGCAGCCCGGCAATCGCATCCAGCAAGTGCTGCCGGTAGCGCTTCAACCCCTCGCTCATGAACAAGTTGCGATACGGCAGCGATTGTTCCAGGTAGCGCGTGATCAACACACTGGTTTTGCCATGCTGCGCTTCCACCAGCACGTGCCCCACTGGCGTCACTGCGGGTACGTGCAAATCTTCCAACTCGCGCAGCATTTCATATTCACAGCTCGCCAGGTCTGGTGGCAGTTCCTTCAGGGCGAACAAAGTCCCATCGTAATTGACAAACACCACCGGGTGGCGCGACAACCCTTGCGGCACCTGCTCCAGCCTGGCGCAACTGCCTGACCACTGAGAAAGCGGCAGCCCCCAGGGCAGATCGATGAAATCCGGGAAACCCGGTCGTAACACCATATTAAGAGGTCTATCTGTCATCCAGTTCCTTCCAACGACGCTCGCTAAGACAATTCTACTTTCACCGCGCACACTTTATATTCCGGAATCTTGGCCACCGGATCGAGCGCCGCGATGGTCAGTTCGTTAGCCGAGGCCGCCGGGAAGTGGAAGTTGGCAAAAACGATGCCCGGCGGCACCCGCTCGGTGACCCAGGCTTCTGCTTCGATGCTGCCCCGCCGGGAGGTGACTCGCACGCGCTTATGGCCGTTGATGCCCAGGCGCAGCGCATCTTCCGGGTTCAATTCAATCAACGCCTGGTCATAAACATCCACCAGCCCGCTGGAGCGGCGTGTCATTTCGCCGCCATGCCAGTGGTAAAGCACGCGACCCGTTGTCAGGAGCATGGGATAGGCATCATCCGGCATTTCGGCCGGCGGCACATTCTCGACCGGGTTGAACTTGCCCTTACCGCGCGAGAACTGGCCTACGTGTAAGATCGGCGTCCCTGGATGTTCCAGGTCTTTGACCGGCCACTGCAAGCGCTCACCCCTTCGCAGACGCTCGAAGCGGATTCCCGCATAGCTGGGAGTCAGTGCAGCGATCTCCTCCATGATCTGGTCCGTATAGCGATAATCCCAACCTGCGTGCGCGCCGGCCTGTACTTTGCGATCGCCTCTGACGAGCATACGCCGGGCCAATTCAGAAGTAATCCACCAGTCCTCACGCGCCTCGCCCAGGGGCTCAATGACCTTATTGACCATTTGGACACGGCGTTCGGTGTTGGTGAAAGTGCCCGTCTTTTCAGCAAAACTTACCCCCGGGAGCAAAACGTCTGCATAGGGGGACGTCTCAGAGGGGAAAATTTCCTGCAGAACGATGAATTCGCATTGTTCCAGGCAGTGCCGGATGTGCGCGCTGTCCGGATCGCTCATCACAGGGTCTTCACCCAGCACGTACAGCGCTCTGATCGTTCCATCGGCTGCTGCCGGGATCATCGTCGTAACTGTCATGCCGACTTTATCGGACAGAGGCGCGCCCCAGGCCGCCTCGAACTTCTGGCGCGCCGCATCCAGCGTGACCGGTTGGTAGCCAGGGTACACGTTGGGCAGCCCGCCCATATCGCAGGCGCCCTGCACATTGTTCTGGCCGCGCAGCGGGTTCACGCCGCCTCCTGGCACACCCATATTGCCCAACAGCATCTGCAGGTTAGCCAGGTCCATCACGTTATGCACCCCCACGATGTGTTGAGTGATGCCCATAGCCCACATCACCGCCATCGGCTTGTTCGTTGCCAGGATTTCGGCTGCCTGGTAAAGCTGGTCAGTGGGCACGCCGGTGGTTTCAGCCACCTGTTCGGGTGGATAACGCTCGATCAGTTCTTTGAAATCCTCGAAGCCTTCCGTGCGCGCCTCGATGAACGCCTCGTCCGCCCAGCCCTTCTGCAAGATAATGTGCATCAATCCGTTGATCAAAGCGATATCGGTGCCCGGTTTATGCTGCAGGTGCAGGATTGCAAACTCAGTCATATCGATGCGCCGCGGGTCGGCAACCACCAGTTTCACGCCGCGCTTGCGCACCGCCTGGCGGATTTTGGTCCCAAACACAGGATGTTGTTCGGAAGTATTCGAGCCGATGATCAGCATCGCCTCAGCGCACTCGACGATGTCATCCATCGAATTGGACATAGCGCCCGAGCCAAAAGCAGTGGCCAGACCGGCCACGGTGCTGGAGTGTCAGAGACGGGCGCAATGGTCTATATTATTCGTCCCAATCACCTGCCTGGCGAACTTATTCATCAGGTAGTTTTCTTCGTTCAGGCATTTCGCCGAAGTCAGCACGCCGATCGAGTCAGCTCCATGCGTATCGCGCAGTTGCAGCAGCTTGTTAGCTGTGATCTCCAGGGCTGTATCCCAGTCCACTTCGACCCACTCGCCGCGTCCCTGGGGTTTTGCCGTGCCATCCAGCAGGTATTTGCGCACGCGCGGCCGCTTCAGGCGCTCGGGGTGCTGGACGAAATCGTACCCGTAGCGGCCCTTGACGCACAAAGCCATACCGTTCACCGGCGCGTTTGGATTGGAGGTCACCCCGATAATGCGCCCATCCCTGACGTTCATATCGAACTGGCAGCCCACACCACAGTAAGTACAGGTCGTCATGACCTTCTCCACCTGGTGGGCCCTACCCAGGCCGTACGACATCTTATCGCTCAGCGCGCCTGTCGGGCAATAAGCCACGCATTGGCCGCACGATTCGCAGCGCGCTTCCAACATCGTGGTCCCGGCGCCGGCCACAATCTGTTCCTCGAAGCCTCGGTAAGCCACCCCCCACACATATCGTCCCTGGATCTCCTCGCAGGCCTGCACACAGCGGCGGCATAAAATGCACTTGTTGAAATCGACGCGCACAAACGGGTTGGGGTCGCTGTCAACCGGGTAGCGCCCGCCCTTGCTCCCCCAGGCCGGCACCTCCACCTGGTATTCGTACGCCAGATCCTGCAGTTCGCAGGAGCCGCTCACATCGCACACTAGGCAGTCCTGGGGATGGTTGGCCAGCATAAGCTCCAAAGATTTGCGCCGTGACCGTACGGCGCGTTCGCTGTGCGTATAGATCTGCATCCCTTCCCAGGGCGTCACCACGCAGGCGGCTTGCAAGAAGCGCTGCCCGGCGACTTCTACCACGCAGATGCGGCAGTTGCCCGTAGGGGTCAGGTCGCGGTGATAACATAGTGTAGGAATGTGAAAACCATTCTGTCGAGCCACGCTCAAGATTGTCTGGTCTGATTGAGCTTCAATTGGTTTGTCGTTGATCGTAATATTCACTGTAGCCATCTTTCAATCTCCTTACGATAATCTTGTCGTTCCTGCTCGCTCAGCCGCGCTCGGCAGCTTCGAATTCAGCCGCGAAATGCTTGAGCGCCGATTTCATTGGGATTGGCACCGACTGCCCCAAACCGCAAAATGAAGCATCCTGCAAATTATCCGCCAGTTCGTGCAGTTCAGCGACGTCGCCGGATTGGCCCTGGGAAGCAGCCAATCGCTTCAAGATCACATGCGCCTGGTAAGTGCCCACCCGGCAGGGGGTGCACTTACCACAGGATTCGACTGCGAAAAAGCGCAGCAGTTCACGCAGCAAAGCCACCGGCGAAACGCTCCGATCACACACCAGGAAAGCCCCGGCGCCCAGGCTGACGCCTTCGGCAGCCGAAGCATAGTCGATCGGCACATCCAATAAGCTCTCCGGCACGAACGTGCCCGCCGCGCCGCCCGTGAGGGCGAAATAGAATTCCGATCCGGCCCGCATCCCACCGCCGAAATCTTCGATCGCCTGTCGCAGTGTGATTCCGAAAGGCGCCTCGAAAAGTCCCGGCCGGTTGATATGCCCGAGCAGCATGTATAGTTTAGTGCCCGGTGTGCGCCACGCGCTCAGAGACCGGTACCAATTGGCGCCGTTGGCGACAATCGCCGGAACCGCTGCGTAGGACTCAACATTGTTGACCAGGGTCGGTAAGCCGCGATAGCCAGCGCTGGGCGGGTAAGGCGGGCGCAGGCGTGGCTCGCCGCGCTTCCCCTCGAGTGATTCGATCAGCGCCGTCTCCTCGCCGCAGATGTACGCCCCTGCGCCGCGATGCACGTGAATGTGGAAGCTGAAATCCGTTTCCTGGATGCGCTCTCCCAACCAGCCAGCCTGCTCCGCCTGGTGGATGGCCCGCTCCAGACGCTGCGCCTGCCCTTCATACTCACCCCGAATGTAGATGAAAGCCTCGCTCGCACCCGTGGCGTAGCCGGCAATCGCCATGCCCTCGAGCACCTGGTGTGGGTTTGTATCGATCAACACCCGGTCTTTGAAGATCAGCGGCTCAGACTCATCGGCGTTGCAGATCACATACTTGGGTGTGGCCTTCGCCTGCAAAACGAAGCGCCACTTCCGCCCAACCGGGAACCCGGCCCCGCCGCGCCCGGCCAGCCCAGAGCCTTCCACCACTCCCAGCACTTCTTCCGGCTTGCATTCCAGGGCTGCCTTCAGCGCCTGGTAAGCCCCGTGCGCAACGGCCGAATCGAAAGAATCAGGATCAACCTTGCCAGCATTGGCCAGCATCACGCGCAACTCGCCTGGCCTGGGCTGTGTATAATCACCTGGCTTGCCACGCCAGCCAGTCTGCAGCGCCTGCGCATCCGAGGGCGCTGCCGGGCCGGCCTGCTCATCGTTCACCAACACCGCCGGGGAGCGATCGCACAAACCCAGGCAGCTGGTCCGTTCGACCGTCCACTCCGTATCGGCGCAGGCAGCATCGACAGCCTCTCGCACGCCTTCGCCGCCGCACAGCCAGCACACCGGTCCATCGCAAACTCGCAGAATGCCGCCTTTACGCGGTTCGAGCGACAGCATCGAATAAAAAGTGGCTACGCCGTAAGCATGCCTGTCCGGGATCCTTAGCGTGCGGGCAACGTTCGAAATTGCCTCCTCGGTCAATCCACCGCGTTGGGTTTGAAGTTCCTGCAGAATTTCCAGGACAGCCTCCGGATTGCTATCATGCTCACCGGCCAGGGCCACAATTTGCGGGTCAACTGGTTTTCGTTTCACTTTTCGATTTGACATTTTGATCCTCTACAAGTTTTTCTGCTTCGCTGGATAAGGCCGTCATCCTTTCAGGATGTGTATAGATTCGCATACTGTTCCGGCGAGCATAACCGATCAAAGTAATCCCCCAGCGCTCAGCCATTTGGATCGATAAGGAACTGGGCGAGGTGCGCGAGATCACCACAGCAGCGCCGATGCGGGCTGCTTTTTGCATCATCTCCGAACTGACCCTACCGGTAGTGAGCAAAATGCGACGCGCCGGTTGGATGTTTTCCAGCAGGCAGCGACCGGCAATTTTGTCGAGAGTATTGTGCCTGCCGATATCCTCCGTAACCACCAGCAGGCTGTGCCCATCGCTGAGCGCGGACGTATGCACGCCGCCAGATTTGCGGTACAGGTCCTGAGAATCAAGCAGCAGACCGATCAACTCACCGGCCTGCGAGGTAGACAGCGTTACGCCGTTATAGGTGACCACCTCGCCACCCACAACCCGGGCGTCCTGCGACGTCACACCCCCTGTGCACCCCGAGGTCCGCCGCCAGGAGGCTGGCTTCTCCAGGCTGTGGTTCACCCAGATATCGATATTTTCTCCGCCTGGGCAAACGCGCACCGAGGCCACCTCATCCAAAGACTGGATCAATCCTTCATTGTAGATAAAACCAACTGCCAGGGCTTCCAAGTCTGTTGGGGTGCACATCAAAGACAGCCACACCTCGCCATTGATCGTCAGAGAGACCGGAGTCTCTACAACAACTTCAGCGTCTTCGCTGTGCCAGCCTTCTGAATTTACCTGTAAATATTGGATGTGGGCGTTGCTGTTAGACATATACGAGTTCGAATCATTTACCAATAGGAATAATCGAATATCCTGGGACAAAGTCCCGAAGCTCTCAAGTTTTTTGTTCTGGTTGGGATGCCATATATATTATACAAAGGTTTTTCATATAACCTTCCCGAATCCTGGAAATTAGCGGATGAATTTCTTTTCATCCGGCTCCCAGGGACACACTTTTTGCCTTCCGTTCTGCCAGGTGCTCTTCCAACCCTGGCGGGCGGTATTGCAGCGACTGGTGTCGGAAATAAGTATTATACAGGTTGGCGTAGTGCCCGCCTTGCGCCAGCAGGCTGGTATGATTGCCCTCCTCGATCATCTTCCCCTCTTCCAATACGATAATGCGGTCAGCCGCCTTGACCGTTGACAGGCGGTGGGCGATCAGGATGCTGGTCGTGTTGGACAGAATCAGATTCAGGGCCTGTTGGATTTGCCATTCGGTGAATGGGTCGATGCTGGCGGTGGCCTCATCCAGGATAAAAATGGCTGGATGCTGTACCAAAACGCGCATCAACGATACCAACTGGCGCTGTCCCATCGAAAGGCGCCCGCCGCGTTCGCCCACCTCGGTTTGCAGACCCTGGGGCAGCGTTTCTAGCCACTCCCCTTCGCCGATCTGCTTTGCCAGTGTTTGTATCTCGACCAGCCTGGCTTCACTTGGGCAGGCGTAGCAAATGTTCTCCGCCACCGTTCCCGAAAACAGGAAAGGTGCTTGCGAGACAATTCCTAGCTGTGAGCGATACTGGCCCAGATCGAACGTACGGATATCCTGTCCGTCGATCAAAATCTGCCCGCGCTGGAACTCATAGAAACGCGCGATCAATTTGGCAATCGAGGATTTACCCGCGCCGGTATGCCCTACCAGCGCCACGGTTTCGCCCGGTTGTATGTGCAGGTCGAAATCGCACAATACCGGCTCTTTGTCCGAATAGCGGAACCAGACCTTCTCGAAGCGAATCTCCCCCTTCAAACGCGGCACGTCCCGCTGCGCCGCCTGGACTACTTTGGATTCAGCATCGATGAGGGCGAAGACTCGTTCCGCCGCTGAAAGCCCCTGCTGCACCTGCGTCCAAAAAGCGGACAGATTCAGCACCGGGAAGAAGAAACGGTCCAGGCTCTGTAAGAACAGGAACCAGGCCCCTGCAGACACCACCCCCTGCGCCGCGCTCAATCCACCTACGTAGACCAGGATTGCCGTCGCTACGCCGCCCAACGCATTGAGGGCCGGGAAAACCATCGAGAGCACCAGCCCGCGGCGCACATTGACGTGATAGGACTGCCGGTTGGCCCGGTCGAAATCCCCAAACACACTCGTCTCCTGCCGGAAATTCTTCGCCACCGCAATCCCGCTGATGGTCTCCTTGATGGTCGCATTGACATTCGCCATGGCGCGCATCCCCGTTCGGGTCACCTGGCGCGCCAGGCGGCGGAAACCCACTGCTACCAGGAACAGAAAGGGTAAAAAGCCAAACAGCCACAACGAAAGCCTGGCTTCGATGGAAATTAGGGCAATCCCCAGGATAAATGCCTGCACAAATTGAGACAGCAGATCGGTCACCAACACCACGGTTTGGCCGAAATCCTGTGTATCCGAAGTGATCCGCGAAACAACCTTGCCCGAGGCGAACTCATCATAGAAAGATAAATCGTGTTCCGCTGAAGCGCGGAAAGCATCGGTGCGCAGCGCCAGTACCACATCACCAACCATACGCACCACCAGGCGGCGGCGGCCCCAGTTCGCCAGCCAGCTAAGCACGCCGATCACGAAAACGATCCCGCTCAACCAGGCCAGCGTAGCCACCGTCAGGTTTGCTTGCAAGGCGTCCACGCTGCGCGCCACCACCACCGGGCTGGCTGCTCCGGCTCCCGCAATCACCAGCAGGAGCACTGTCACCAATGCCAATCGCCAGCGTTGGGTATGAAAATAACTCAACATCCGCTGCACCAACTGGCGGTCGCTGTACTGCCGGTCGTACCCTTCGGAATCTAATCCAGAGAAGAATCCCATGCCTCACTCACTAAAAATGCGCCGGTAAGCTTCCGATGTTTGCAGCAAGTCATCGTGCGCGCCAATCGCTGCCACGCGTCCCTGGCGCAGCACCACGATCAAATCAGCCCAGCGAATCTGCGACAAGCGGTGCGTGATGATCAAAGTTGTCCGCCCGCGCGCCGCTGCATAGATGGCCCGCTGGATCTTGTCCTCAGTTGCGCTGTCGATCGCGCTGGTCGAGTCATCCAGGATCAAAACCGGAGGGTCGGTCAGGAATGCGCGCGCCAGGGCCAGGCGCTGGCGCTGCCCACCAGAAAGCGTCACGCCGCGCTCCCCGATCACCGTCTGGTAGCCTTCATCGAAAGAGCGGATGAAATCGTCCGCCTGAGCAGCCAGAGCCGCCTCCCGGATTTGTTCGGTAGAAGCCTGCAAGTTGCCAAAAGCCACATTGTCGGTGATGCTGCGCGAGAACAAAAAGATATCCTGCTCGATCATCGAAACCTGGCGGCGCAGTGCTTCCAGGTTCCAATCGCGCACGTCTACACCATCCACCAGCACCCTGCCCGCGCTGACATCGTAAGTGCGGTTGACCAGTTTGACCAATGTGGTTTTTCCTGCCCCGGTTTGCCCCACGATCGCCACCGTCTGGCCCGGCTCCACGCAAAAAGAGACCTGTTCCAGGGCCGGTTCGCCGCCTTCGTACGCAAAACACACATCCTGAAACTCGATCTTGCCTTGCAATGTGGCCGAGTGACCACCCACGTTTTGATCCAGGTCCGTCTCCCGATTGATCAATTCCAGGATGCGCCGGGCGCTCGCCAGCCCCAATGAAACCTGAGAATAAGCGAACAAAGAAGCAAAGACCGGGAAACCGAACAGTTGAAGCAGGCCGAAATAGGCCACCACCTGCCCCACGTCCAGCCAGCCCTGGCGAAAGAGGATCAAGGCATGCATCAATCCTCCCGCCTCCGCCAGTCCGAGCAGCAACAACGGCACAAAGCGCGCCTCGATGTCTCCCTGGCGCACCGCCGCATCCCGGAAGCTCTGGGCGTTGCTGGCGAAGCGCTCCACTTCGCTGCGTTCCTGCGCCATACCCTTCACCGTTTCGATCCCATCGATCGCCTCGGCCAACCGGCTGTTCAACTGCCCGAAAGCCTGGCGCACCCCGCCCGTGATTGGATCCAATTCACGCAAATATTGCCAGAGCGCCAGGAAATAGGTAATCGTGAACAATAAAGGCACCAGGATCAAAGATGGATGGTAGCGCGGCGCGATCAGCAAGGGCATGATCAAGAAATTAGCCGAGCCCACCACCAGGTTCACGCCAGGGCTGAACAGGAAATTGACCTCGCGCACATCGTTGGTCGCCCGCGCCATTGTGTCACCCACTGATTGCAGGTTGTGGAAAGTCATACTCTTCCCCAGCAAACTGACATACAGCTCGTGGCGGATGTCGCGTTCCACCCGCTGCCCCATCAGTTCGGCGCCGAAATTCCTCCCGAATTGCAGCAGCCCGCGCAGCAATTGGCTGAACACGATCCACACCGCGATGCGCACCAGCGCCTGCGTGTCGGGCGGCGAGGCCAGGATGGAATTGAAAGCCTGCCCCATCAGCACCGGCACCAACGCCGCCAGGGCCGCGTTTCCCAGCGCTCCGATAAACATGCTCACAAACAGGTACCAGTAATTCAACGCATACGAAAGCACCCAGCGCGCCGCCCCGCGCCGGTCGGTGCGCAGGCGCGATTGCACCGTGAACTCAGCAGAAAGCGTCGTGCTCGTCATTCTTCAACCACCTCTAGCCTTGCACTTGCCTCCAGCTCATCCGGGAAAGGCAGTTCAGCCGCGATCTGGTAAACGCCGAACTTTGGGGCCAGCTCGACAGCCATCCGCCGCATACGTCCGTTGCGTGGCGTGACCTTGTAAAAGTTGCCGTTGCGGTGCAGCAGCGGGATCGCCCGCTTGCGCCGTCCGAAGACCCGCCGCATCATCGTAGAATGGTAGCGGAAGTTCTCACGCTCTTCAGGCATATCCTCGAACAGCCTCTCGTAGACAGACACAAACTGCGCCAGGTAAGTAGCTGTCACCGCTTCCAGGTGGCTGATCACCCAACAACGCTGCTCGTATTCCCAATAATAGGACAAACCGACGAACTCACCTTCCCGGGTCAGGTAGGGGAAGAAAGGGAATGCCCGGCAGGTGATGGCGCGGAACCCGCGCTGGCACAGGCGGTGTCCCTGGCAGGCGATCAACACCTGCCCGGCTGGAGTCTGGCTGCGCAGCGCCTGTGTTTCAGCTTCCTGGTCCGCTTCCCAAATGTGCCACAAATCTGTATGCGCCCTTAAGTACGCCCATTCTCGATCGTAGGCGGTTGGCACAGCATGGCGCGTGTCACAACAAAATGGCGCATTGTTTTCATTGTAGGGCGCGCAGCGATCACCACAGTCCAGCGCCGTGATGGGCGACTGGAAGCTTTCATATAGATTGGCATAATCCACTGGATTGTTTCCGTTCATAGTCAGGTTGTCAAGCATACCACAAAACCAGATTTTCGTTCCTCTTTGTCGAGTATAATTCTCGCATCATGCTGCGCTCCCGCTATCGTCGCATTGTTTTCTTTTTTGCTCGCATCCTGCTGAGTCTGATTTATTGGGACCTGCTCTTGCCCCGTCTGGGGTTAGGCGAGCGCGCCAGGCGCACCCGCCCGGAACGCTTGCGCCGCTCGGCCGCCGCCTTTCGCACCCTGGCAGTGCGCATGGGAGGCGTGCTGATCAAAGTTGGTCAATTTCTCTCGTCACGTGTCGACGTTTTGCCCCCCGAATTTACCCAGGAACTGGTTGGACTGCAAGATGAAGTCCCGGCTGAGAGCTTCGAAGATATCCGTCGCGTGGCAGAGGTCGAGTTCGGCATGCCTCTCGAAGAGAAGTTTGCCGTCTTCGACCCTGAACCATTGGCCGCCGCTTCCTTGGGGCAGGTGCACTTCGCCTGGCTTCACCCGGCAACTGAAACCAGATCCGCTTCGCCGCGCCGCGGTCAGAAAGTCGTCGTCAAGGTTCAACGCCCGAACATCGAGCGCATCATCGCCACCGACCTGGCCGCCCTGCGCACCGTCGGGAAATGGCTGAATCGTTATCCGCCGATCCGTCGCCGGGCTGATGTGCCCGCCTTACTCGCAGAGTTCTCGCGCATCCTGTATCAGGAAGTCGATTATCTGGCCGAGGGGCGCAACGCGGAGACTTTTGCCGCCAATTTTTCCGGCCAGCCGAATGTGCGCGTCCCCGAAGTGATCTGGACCCACACCAACCGGCGTGCTCTCACCCTGGAAAATGTGCTGGCAATCAAAATCACCGACTATGATGCGATTAGCGAAGCTGGCATCTCGCGAGCGGAGGTTGCCTCACGCCTGTTAGACACCTACCTGAAACAAATTTTCGAAGATGGCTTCTTCCATGCCGATCCGCACCCTGGCAATCTGTTCGTCAACCCCCTGCCAGTGCGCACCGGTGATGTGGAGCGCCGCTGGGAGCTGACCTTTGTCGATTTCGGTATGGTCGGGCATGTGCCCACCAACCTGCTCAATGGCTTGCGCGAACTGCTCATCGGGGTCGGCACCCAGGATGCCGATCGCGTTGTACGCTCCTACCAGATGATGGACCTGCTCCTCCCCTCGGCAGACATCGAGCGTATAAAAACGGCGGGGGCCGAGGTCTTCGATCGCTTTTGGGGCAAGAACATGAGCGAGTTGAGCGCGATCAGTATTGGCGAGGTCACAGAATTCGCCGATGAATTCCGCGATCTGGTCTACGAAATGCCCTTCCAGGTGCCACAAAACATCATCTTCCTGGCTCGCGCCGTGGGTATTCTCTCCGGCATGTGCACCGGCTTGGACCCACAGTTCAACCTGTGGGAGCATCTGTCTCCATTTGCACAAAAGCTCATCGCCGAACAGGCCCGCCTGCAGCGCCAGAACTGGCTGCCCGAGTTGGAAAGCCTGGCGCGCGCCCTGTTCACCATGCCCCGCAAAATGGACTCCGTGCTCTCCAAAGCCGAGCGGGGCGAAATTGCCGTGCATGTTCCCGAGGTCAACCAGCAGACCCGCCGTCTGGAAACAGCTCTTTACCAGGTAGCCGGGGCTATCATCTTCGCCGTCCTTCTGGTGACCGGCATCCAGCTCTACCTGGCTGGTCAACTCGCTCTCAGCCTGCTCCCATTGGTTGGCGCAGGGTTGAGCCTGCTCTGGCTGTGGTCCAATCCCCGCCGTCGCAGGCTAAAATAGCACCGCCCCGAATCCTGCCACAACTCACCACGCCCTGGTGATATTCGTCCCTTGCCAAAGCCATCTAATTGGGATAGCCTCTCTATATAGAAAATTCACTCTCTCAGGAGAAAAAACTATGGCTACAGAAATTCGTGTCGATGCCCTGCTGCCAGCGGAAATGGCTACGCGTGCGGAATACATTGGCGTTCGAAAAGCTGAAGCGCCTCTGCTAACGATGTTCGCCCTGGCTGTTCTGGCTGGCGCTTTCATCGCCCTGGGCGCCATCTTCGCCACTACCATCGCCGCCAGCGGCATCTCTATCAAAGGCCCAGATGGAGCCCTGGCGTTTTCCACCGCCATGCCCTACGGCGTTACCCGGCTGCTCACCGGCCTGGTCTTCTGCCTCGGACTTATCCTGGTTGTCGTCGGAGGCGCAGAGCTTTTCACCGGCAACAACCTGATCATCATGGCCTGGGCCAGCGGTAAAGTCACCACCCGGGCGCTGCTGCGCAATTGGGCGGTAGTATATGTCGGCAACTTCGTCGGGTCGGTTGGCACTGCCATCCTGATTCTCATGAGTCAGCAGTATACCAATGGGAACGGCGCCGTTGGCCTGACGGCCCTGAATATCGCCAAAGCCAAAGTCGAAATGGGTTTTGTGCAGGCGATGGCCCTGGGCATTTTGTGCAACGCCCTGGTGTGCCTGGCTGTCTGGATGACCTTCAGCGCCCGCAGCACCATGGACAAAATCGCCGCCATCATTTTCCCCATCACCGGCTTTGTCGCCGCCGGCTTTGAACACAGCATTGCCAACATGTATTTCATCCCTGTGGCCCTGTTTATCAAATCCTTCGCCAGGGATTCTTTCTGGCAAATGATCGCAAAAACGCCGGCCGATTTTGCTTCGCTCAATTGGATGGGTTTTGTTAAAAACCTCATCCCTGTGACTATCGGAAATATAATCGGTGGTGCCATATTTGTAGCCGCGATTTACTGGATGGTTTTCTTACGCTCAAAGAAATAACCACAACCCATTGGAGGAAAAAAACATGAAAGCTTTTGTACTGATTCACGTTCAACCCGGCTTGGTTACAGAAGTCGTACGCAATATCAACCGCCTGCAAGGTGTGCAAGAAGCCCACATGACCTTTGGCCCTTACGATGCCGTGGCAGTCATCCTGGCCGACGACATCAACCACCTGGGTCGTCTGATCGCCAGAGATGTCCAACCCATCCCTGGTATCATCGACACCCTCACCTGCCTGGTAGTCGAACCCTGATCGGATAACGCTCAGGACTGCATCAGGGAGCTGGTCTCAGAAGTGCAAACCCTTCTGAACTGGTTCCCGTTTCCGCATAACAGATCATGAACAACCAACGAGTACGAAATATAGGCCTGGTTCTTATTTTGATAGCAGTCGGGATGACGATCATCGCTGCAGCCAGTTTTGATCCGGCGCAGCCCGCACCCGCAGCCTTAGCCACCCCACAGCCCACGCCGGATCGGCTGGCTATCCCCACTCCCCCTGCAAACCCGACCCAGGCCGAAGAAGGCAATATCGTATACTATTACAACTGTATGCCCTGTCACGGCGATGTAGGCCAGGGCCTGACCGACGAATTCCGCCAGGTGTGGGAAGAAGATCACCGCAATTGCTGGGGGCGCGGCTGCCACGGGGGCAAAGAGAAAGACGAAGGCTTTCCACTCCCCCGCTTCATCCCCGGTGTGCGGAATTTGAACGCCTTTTCCGCCCCCCAGGACCTGTACGAATACCTGCGCCTCACCCACCCGCCCCAACGGCCGGGTGTCCTGACGGACGAGGAGTACTGGTCCGTCACCGCGCATCTGCTGGTGCTGGCTGGCCGGTTATCGCCCGATGGCCGCGTTGGCCCGCCTGCCGCCGCACCTGCAACCGCTGCGCAATTAGACCCGGCTTCCGCAGCGCCTGCAATCGACGCCCACTTTGGCCCGGCGACCCTGCTCGCAGGCAGCGGCTCCCTTGTCTTGCTGCTCCTCCTGGCCATGCTCCTGCGCACGCGGCGTGCCGCCTAGACGCAGTTTCCCTTTTTCAGGTGCAGTGATCCATTCTTTGCAGAGGTAAAGATGGCATATTATTACGATCCCCAAACCCGTCAGACGAAAGACTTGCTGTCCGGTGTGCATGCTCGCACCTTCTGGGGCGAGAATCTCATGCTGGCAGTCGTCGATCTGGATGCCAATGCCGTGATTCCAACCCACCGGCATGTCCACGAACAGGGTGGCATTGTCATCGAAGGCGAAATCGAATTCACCATAGCCGGAGAAACCCGCCTGTTACACCCTGGCGATTTGTACATCTTCCCCGGCGATGTCGAACACAGCGCCAGGGTTGGCGCACAGCCCGCCAAAGTCATGGATATCTTCAGCCCGGTGCGCGAGGAATATAAATACTGAGCATGCCGGAAGATCAATCGAAGATTCAGGAGACCTTGCAGTCGCTTTCCCGGCTGGGCGAATTCCGTGAAAACCAGCCCTCTGCCGCGCTGCACGCTCTGGAGCCTGGGTTGGTCTTATTGCGCACCTGGCAATCGCAGCGCCTGGCGCAAACCTACACCGACCTGCTGGCGCACTCGCGCTACGCTCCCGCCTGTCGCTTCTTTCTCAGCGATGTTTACGCCGCGCGTGATTTCAGCCAGCGTGACCACGATATCCTCTATCTGTATCAGGTCATGTCACGCTTCGTGCCCGATTTCATGCTCAAGCTGATCCGCAGCGTGATCGAGCTGAATAACCTCTCCGCAGATCTGGATCACGCTTTGCTGCACGTTTTGGTTGAAGAACTGGGCGTAGTGGATGCCATCACTCCCCAACAATATGCCGCTGGATACCGTATCTGCGATAATTACACCGAGCGCGTTCACCAGATCGAAATGATCGTCAGCATCGGCCAACAGATCGACCGCACGGTACGCCTACCCCTGGTAGGCGCCACCCTGCGCCTGGCGCGCCGCCCGGCCCACAGCGCTGGCTGGGGTGAACTGCAAGATTTCCTGGAGCGCGGCTATGCTGCTTTCAAACACATGGGCCGCGCCAGTATCTTCTTGAAGACCATCCAGCAGCGCGAGATGCGCATCCTGGACGACATCTTCGCAGGCAAAACCGACCCTTTCAGGTAGAGGGCGACTGCGTCGGCAGGTAAGGCATTTCCGGCCCTGGCGCGCCCAGCAATTCCGCCAGGGCGGCCCGCATGGCGATGCGATCATCCCAGGGATATTCGGTTTCGCCAAAACACATCGATTGCTCGTGCCCTTTGCCGCAGGCGATCACCAGGTCTCCCGGCCGCGCCAGGCGCAAGGCATAACGGATCGCCTCACCCCGGTCCGGAATGCGCCAGAAGGTTTTCCCTTCCACCCCACCCTTTGCGGTTACACCGCCCGCCATCTCCTCCAGGATCCCGTCCAGCGACTCGCTGCGCGGGTCCTCGGCGGTCAGCACAGTGAAATCTGCCAGTTCGCCCGATACCTCCGCCATCATGCGCCGTTTCTGGCGGTCGCGCAGCCCCGCCGAGCCGAACACCGCGATCACCCGCCCGTTCGTCATGCTGCGCGCCGCCTCCAGCGAGCGCTGCAAAGCATTCGGTGTGTGGGCAAAATCCACGATCGCGCTGAAATCCTGTCCCAAATCCAGGCGTTCCATCCGTCCCGGAACGCCCGGCATAGCCGCCAGCCCTTGCTGGACGGCCTCGGGCGGCACACCCAGGAATCCCATTGCCGCCGCAACCGCTGCCAGGCTGTTCGCAACGTTATAGGCCCCTTCCAGGCGGGTAGCCACTGGCACAGCAAAAGCCTTGCCTGCCAGATCGTGGCCCTCGACCGTGAAGCGCAGGCCTTCGCGTTGCTCTGCCACCTGCACAGCCCGCACCTGTGCCTTTGGGTCCAGCCCGTAGCTCAACTGCGCCACCTGGCTGATCTCTGCCAGGTAATCGTACGAACGGTCATCGCGATTGAGCACCGCCCCCCGCGGCGGGTTGAAGGATTTGGCCGGCGTATTGGCCAGTGAGGCGAACAGGCTGCCCTTGGCTGCCCGGTATGCCTGGTAAGTGCCGTGGTAATCCAGGTGCTCGTGGGTGATGTTGGTAATTACACCGATATCAAAATCACAGGCTGCCACGCGCTGCTGCGCCAGGCCGTGCGAGGTCGCTTCTAAGATCACATGTGTCAGCCCGGCCCGCACCATTTTGTCCAGGTAACGCTGCACATCGGGTGACTCAGGCGTGGTCACGTGGAATCCGGTATCCAGAACATCATCCCCGATTTGAGCGTTGACCGTGGAGATCATCCCCACCCGGGCGCCCGCCGCCTGTAAGATGTGATACAGCATATTACAGGTGGTTGTCTTGCCATCCGTGCCGGTCACGCCGATCACCAGCAGTTTGCGTGCGGGGAAATCCCGGAAAGCCGCGCAGAGATAAGCCAGCGCCAGGCGTCCGTCCGGCACTTGCACATAAGGCACAGCCAGGCCCGGCACAGGCTGCGTGCCGACCACCGCGCTGGCTCCGCGCCGGATCGCATCCGGGATGTAACCATGCCCGTCGCTCTTCCCACCACTGATCGCCACGAACAGGCTGCCCGGCTGCACCCGGCGGCTGTCCATCACCACCGCGTTGACCCGGGCCTCCACGTCTGGGGCCGACACATCCCACGGCAGATGCCATAACAACTGGTTTAGCGACTTAGAAGGTCGGTCTGGCATAGGCTGATACAAAAACCCAGGGTACGTGCGAGTGCAATCCAAACAGGACACACGCAAGTACCCTGGGCATAAGAATTATATTTCGAGAAGTGTGCTGGGTCAGCTCAAACTCTGGCGCAGGTTATCCAGTTGCCCGGATACCGAGCCATCCAGCACTTTGTCGCCGACCTTGACCACCAGGCCGCCCAAGATAGCAGGATCGACGCGGAAAGTGACCGTCTGCCCGCCAACCTTGGAGACGATATCTTTGCGGACGATTTCCTTTTCATCCTCTGTGAGCGGCAGCGCGCTGGTGATCTCCGCCGAAGCGCCGCGCAGTTCGGCCTCCTCCAGCACCACCACCTTGCCGGCCTTGACGCCCGAGAAGAACTCGTCGATCAGCGCGTGCTGGCGTTTCTTATCCAATGCTTCGCCGACCAGCTTTTGGGTGGCAGCCATCGCCAGAGCCGCCACCTGTCCGCGTATGTCGGACAGGATGCGCTCGCGCTCCTGGGCCACGTCCGCCAGGGCCGCCTCGCGCGCCTTGGCCGCCTCACCCTCAGCCTGGGCCAGCGCCTCGCGGTGCACTGCTTCGGCTCGCTCTGTCGCTTCCCGCACCTTTTCTGCTGCCTCGCTCTGCGCTTTCGCCAGGATGGCGCGCGCATCTACTTCCGCGTTTTCCCGCGCCTGCTCCGCCACCCGGGCGTCTTCCAGGCCCTGGGCGATCTTCCGTTTGCGGTTCTCCAACATGTTGAGGATCGGCTTGTACGCCCATGCGTACAGCAGAACCATCACGATTGTGAAGTTGAAGATCTGGAACAGCAAAAACCCGCCGTTGATACCTAGTTTATCCATGCGCTAAGTCTCCTTTCGGCGCTTAGGCTGCGAAGATGATGATCAGCGCCACAGCCAGGGCGTAGATCGCCACCGCTTCGGCGAAGGCCATACCCAGGATCATGTTCGTCTGGATCGTCGGGGTAGCATCTGGATTACGGCCCATGGCCTGCACACCACCGGATGCCGCGATGCCAACGCCCACACCTGCGCCGATCGCCCCAACCATCGCCAGACCCGCACCCAACAGTTTCATACCCTGGACAAAGAACTCGTTGAATTCCATCGCTTATTACTCCTTACAATGAGATAGTGTTTTCGTGAATCGATTGCAAATACCGCGGTTATGCGTGCTGTTCTTCGGCGTGGTCGTCGCCATGATGGCTGACGACAGCCATGCTGATAAAGCTGGTAGCCAGCAAGAAGAACACATACGCCTGGATGATACCAAAGAAAACCTCGAAGAGGTACAGCCCCGGTGGGACCACCACCGCTGTCAAAGCGCCCAAGATCGACAGCAGCAGCGCTCCTGCGAAAATATTGCCGAACAACCGGAAGCTGAACGACAGCACCTTGGCGAACTCCAACACCAGTTCGAGGAAACCTACCACGAAGTTGATCAGCCCGAAAATCCCGCCGCTGATCAACTGGCGAAATTGGAAGAACTTCTCGAAATAACCCGGTCCCAGTGCCATCACGCCGTACACCTGAGTCATAAACACCGCAATGATCGCCAGGGCCAGCGGGAAGTTCAGGTCTGTCGCCGAACCGCGCAGGAAGGGCACCAGTTCACACGCCTTGCACAATTCATGGGCCGTCTCGCCTGCTTCTTCGCTATGTTCGGCCGTGGCTTCCTCTCCGTGGGCCTCATACGGGACCGGCTGCCCCTTATCCAGGGTGTACAACGACAGGCCTCCGAGTTGGACGATTTCATGAGGCGCGTAGCCGGTTCCCTTGTGCACTTCTTTGAGATATCCAATGCTCTCGAAACCCGGCACCAATTTCACCATGTTGGCTACGAAGATCAGCAGGAAAATCGTCCCCACCACGGGGAAGACCTTCTTCGCCAGCTTGCCTACCGCGCCTTCCACCGAATTCCACAGGAACTCGACGATCGCCTCGAAAGCGTTGTAGAAACCGGATGGCACCAGGTTGCCGCTCTTGGAAAAGCGCCAGGCGCCCAGGGCCATCAGCACCAACAAAACATCCGTGATCAACGTCGCCAGGATGCTGTTGGTGATGGGGAAGCCCAGGATCGCCAGCCCGGTCGGTTCGGCAGGCAGCACCACCCAGGGCTGGATTGGGCGCAGGATTGTGGGGCCAAAGAAAGCCGCATAAGCGCCGGCTATAATCAATGCCAGCACAATCCAGCGCTTGACTGGTCGTCGTTTCTTGGTGGTTACATCACTCACCAGTCATCTCCTCCTTCCTTTTCGTCTTGTGTATTTCCCTGGGATACTCCAGGGTGTTTCCCCGATTGGGATGGGGGCTGTATATCTTTGACTGCGCGCATCGCCAGCCAGAAAGTCAAGGCCAGGGCGAGCGGCGCAGAAGCTAATACCAGGATAACCGTCAAGATGGGTTTCGTGCCGAGCACTTGGTCCAGCCACAACCCTCCGAACACTGCCAGGAAAACGATGAGCAGAGTCACTCCTCCCACTTCACCGCCCAACGAGAACGCCCTCCTGACCCCAAACGAACTGGGGGGGTGTTTCTTTTCGGGGGAGTTATCAGGCAGTGCCATAGCGGGAGAATTTTATCACAGGCGGTAAAAATGCGTCAACAAACTCGAAACAATTAAGGGCTAAATCCAGAGACGGAGGCCAATTGGGAAAGCTGGTCTCCGTCTCTGATGGGTTCTGCTAGGGCAGCATCGCTGCCGCCGCGGTGGTGGCCCAGTTGAACCATGGGATCAAGGCTGTGCCGATCAGGACAATGCCCGCACATAACACCACCAGGGCAATTTTATTGGGGCGCGAAATCAGGATCGGCAGTTCGTGCTCGTTCTCTTCGGGCAGACGGTACAGGTAAACGTACTTGAGCACCGTCAGGTAGTAGTAAAGACCGATGATCGAATTGAGCACGCCCGCGACTGCCAGCCAGATCAACTCCGAGTCGATCGCCGCCGCGAACACAAACACTTTGGCGACAAACCCACCCAGGGGCGGCATGCCCGCCAGGGAGAGGAAAGCTACCAGCATCGCCAGCGCCAGGCCGGGTGAGCGGCGGCTCATACCGTAATAAGCTGAAAGATCATCCGAGCCCACCGCTCTTCCGAAGACCGACACAATTCCAAAGGCTGCCAGGTTCGTGATCAGGTAAGCCGTCAGATAGTACACCACGCTGGTTATCCCCAGCGAAGACAGCGCCACCACGCCGATCAAAGCGTAGCCTGCATGGGCGATCGATGAGTAGGCCAGCAGGCGCTTGATATTGCGCTGCGCCAGGGCAATCAGGTTGCCCAGCGTCATCGTCGCCACCGACAGAGACGCCAGCACTACGCCCCAATGCATGGCGACCTGCGGGAAAACGAACATCAAAACCCGCAGCAGCACGGCAAAACCGGCCGCCTTGGAAGCCGTCGATAAGAAACCGGCTACCGGCGTCGGTGCGCCTTCGTACACGTCTGGAGCCCAGAAATGGAAGGGCACCGCCGAAATCTTGAAACTGAAACCCACCAGCACCAGGAACAGGCTGCCCAGTATGGCAACCGTCTTCACTTCCCCTGCGATCAGGTTGAAAGCCAGCTCATACAGGTTCGTTGTACCGCCGAAACCGAACAACAAACTGAAACCGTACAGCATGATGGTAGAAGTCATCGCCCCGAACAGCAGGTACTTGAAGCCCGCCTCGGTGGACTTGTCGTCATTCACCAGGAAGCCAGCCAGGATGTACAGCGGGATAGAAGTTGTCTCGATCGCCAGATAGAGCATCACCAGGTCGGCAGCGGATGCCATCAGCGACATGCCCATCGTTGCCGTGATCAGCAGCAGGTAGAAGTCACCCCGCTCGCCCAATTCCTTGTAATCCATGGCGAACAGCGCCGTGATGCCCGCGCCGAAGATGAACAGCATCGTGAAGGCATAGCCCAGCCAGTCGTGGCGCAGTAACCCGCCCCACACCAGTTGTGGTTTTTCGCCGGGCATGCCTGGCAGGCTGAAGACGATCACCAGGCCCATTGCCACGGCTGTCACCCATCCCAGGTTGCGATGCTGCTCTTTGGGGAGGATCAACTCCAGGGCCAGCACCAGCAGCCCCGCCACCAAAAGCAGGATTTGCGGCAAAATCGGTAGGAACATAGAAATATCCAGGGACATGGTTAGGCACCTCCCAACAGGCGCAGAATATTACCGACACCCGACTCGACCAGCGGGACGATCAGCGAAGGGAACACGCCGATGGCGATCATAATCGCCGAGAGGAAGACGAGCGCCACTTTATCCAGCACGTTCACATCGTGGGTGTGATGCTCGAACTCCTCCGGCATCTGCCCGAAGAAAACCTTGGTGATGATGCGGATGATGTACGATGCGGTGATCACAATCGAAATCGCCGCTACGATGGCGATCCACGGGTATGAGCCCCACAGGCCCATGAAGATCGGGAACTCGGCCACGAACCCCGAAAAGCCCGGCATGCCCATCGACACCAGGCCGCCGACGATGAAAGCAATGGTTACCAGCGGCATCACCTTGCGGAAACCTCCCAGCCGGGGGATCTCGCGCGTATGCGCCTGGTCGTAGATCATCCCGACCACAGCAAAGAAGAGAGCCGTCATTACGCCGTGCGAGAACATCTGCACGCCCGCGCCCAGCATCCCCTGCTTGTTCAGCGTGGCAAAGCCCATCGACACCAGGCCCATGTGCGAAACCGACGAAAAGCCGATAACGTACTTGAAGTCGTTCTGCACGCTGGCGATGAAAGCTCCGTAAACCACGTTGACCAGCGTCAGCAGGATAATCCAGGGCATATGCACCTTGGCGCCTTCAGGCAGCAGCATGATCCCCACCCGCAGCGCGGCGAAAGCGCCCAGTTTCATCAGCACGCCGGCGTGGAACATCGAGACTGCCGTCGGCGCAGCCACGTGGCCATCCGGGCTCCAGTTGTGGAAGGGGAAGATGCCGCCCAGCACGGCGAAACCGAAGAACACGAACGGGAACCACAGCATCTGGAACTCCGGGGAGAAACCAGCCTTTTCCAGGGCTAACATGTCGAAGGTGCCCAATCCCGAAGCGAAGTACATCGCCAGCGCACCGATCAACGCCACCACGGACCCAATGAACAGGTACAAGGTCAGCTTCATCGCCGCGTATTCTCGCGTCACCTTCCAGCCCCAGATCGAGATCAGCAGGTACATCGGGAAAACTGCGATCTCATAAAAGAAGAACAACATGAACAGGTCCAGCGCCACGAAAACGCCGAACACGCCCGTTGCCAGGATGAACAGGAAGGCGAAGAACTCGCGCGGCCGGTCGTCGATGCCCCACGAGATCAACACGCCGGTGAACATCACCACGCCGGTCAGCAGCACCAGCGGGGCGTTCATTCCATCCAGGCCAACGTGGTAGGAAATCCCCAGTGCTGGCAGCCAGTCATATTTCTCGATAAACTGGTAGCCCCCAGCAGCGACATCGTAATTGAAGTACGCCCAGACCGATAGGATCAAGGCAAACGCGCCTGCCGCCAGGGCCGCCACGCGCACCTCCGTCTTGCGCTCCGCCGGGATCAGCAAGATCAGCAAGCCTGCAATGATGGGTGTAAAGACGATTACGCTCAGTATAGGAAATTGCATTGCGCACCTCGGTTCAGCTTAGTCAGAACAACAGCGCCACAGCATTGTTGATGACTTTCAAAATCCAGGCCGGCCAGACGCCGATCCACAACATCAGCGCCATCAACGGCACCATCACGAAGATTTCTCGGGCGTTGATTTCGCTGATATGACCAATCCAGTGCTCGTTGACTGGCCCATGCAATACTTGCTTGATGCCCTTCAAGATGTACGCACCCGTAAAGAACAGGCCGATCATCGCCAGCGCTGTGAAGATCGGGAAAATCCAGCCCGAACCCCACGCCCCCCGCACCACCAGGAACTCCGAGATGAAGCCGTTCAACCCGGGTAAACCCAGCGAAGCCATCGAGGTGAAAACCAGGATGCCGCCGTACACCGGCACCAGTGGGAACAGACCGCCAAATTCGTTCAGGTTGCGGGTATGTGTGCGCTCGTAGATCACGCCCACCAGGAAAAACATGCCCGCCGCCGACAGGCCGTGGTTGAACATCTGCAGGACCGCGCCGTTCAAGGCGATATTGGCATCCTGCGTGCCGGCAGCAAACGCCGCCGCGGCGATGCCCAGCACCACAAAGCCCATGTGGTTGACCGAGGAATAAGCCACCAGGCGCTTGAAGTCATCCTGCCCGTACGAAGCCAGCGCCCCAAAGATGATCGCCATCACCGCCAAAAAGGCCAGCGCTCCAGAGTAGTAGCGCGCCTCTGCCGGGTACAGCGGCAGCACCAGGCGCAGGAAACCGTACGCGCCCAGCTTCAGCAGCACACCTGCCAGGATCATCGAACCCGCCGTGGGCGCTTCAGTATGTGCATCCGGCAGCCAGGTGTGGAAGGGCCACACCGGCACCTTCAATGCAAAGGCGATGGAAAAGGCCCAGAAAGCGATCGACTTGACCACGTTGATCTGCAAGCCGAACAACGGCTGGTCCAGCGCCGTCCAGCGCTGGTATAGCGTGGGGATGTCGAATGTGCCGCTCACCAGGCCCAGCATCTGGATCGCCAGCAGCAGGCCCAGCGAACCCGCCATGGTATATACCATGAACTTGAACGAAGCATAAGTGCGCGCCGGCACCTTGCGTCCCCCCCAGATCTCGCGCTCGCCCTTTTCGCTGCCCCACTGGTTGATCAGGAAATACATCGGCACCAGGCCGAACTCCCAGAACACGAAGAACAGCAGCAAATCCAGGTTCAGGAACACGCCCAACATGCCCATTTCTAGCAAGAAGAACAGCACCATGTAGGACTGCACCCGGTCTTTGATGCTGAACGAAGCCAGGATCGACAGGGGCGTGAGCAAAGTGGTCAGCAGCACCATCGTCAGCGATATGCCATCCACACCAACGTGGTAAGAAGAGTTCAGGGCGCTGTACCAGACGAACTTCTCCTCGAACTGGAAACCTGCCGCAGTCTGGTCGAAACTGAACCACAGCACGAGCGACAGGATCAGCGGGATGAAGCTCATGATGAAAGCTGTCCACCGGTAGAGGTTGTCCTGCTCACGTGGCAGGATCAGTACCACCACAGCGCCGAGCAGCGGGGTGAACAGGATGAGCGTGAGAAGGTGATTAAGGATGAAATCCATCATTCGCTCCTATAAAATCATTGCATCCGAGTCATGGCGTTCATTTAGCGCCCCAGGATGAAAGCCAGAACGCTGAACACCACGGCAGCCGTCACCAGGGCCAGCACCATGTACTGTTGTACCAGTCCGGTCTGCACGGTGCGGAAATCGCTGCCCAATTTCTTGGTATTCTCTGCCAGCCAGTCGCCAGAGCCGTTCACGATCGGCTTGTCGATGACATCGCGCAGGAAATTGCCGATGATGCCGGAGATATAGGCGAACCAGTGCAGCACCCCATCGATGACCGTGCGGTCCATCCACAACGAAGTGAACGTGGCTGCCAGCCAGTAAGCCGGGCGCACGAACAGCCTGTCGTACAGCTCATCGAAGTAGTATTTGTTCTTCAGCACCGTGTGCACCGGGCCCAGGGCCATTTCCACCGGGTCGCGATCACCGGCTTTGATGTTGCGGTAGACATACAGACCCAGGCCCAGGCCGCCCAGGGCCACCACCAACGATGTCAGCAGCGGCACAATACTGAATTCCAGCACCTCAGGATGCTCTAACAGCGTCCCGCCCACAAATTCGTGGAACCAGTTGGGGATTGCCCCGCCCGTCATCCACTCTGGGATGCCAACCCAGCCTGCCGTCACCGCGAAGAAGGCCAGGATCACCAGCGGCATCGTCATCGTCCATTTCGACTCGACTGCGTGCTCGGCCTCTACCGTGCGCGGCTTGCCCAGAAAAGTCAGGCTGATCTGCCGCATCGTGTAGAAAGCCGTCAGCAGCGCCGCCAGGGCCAATACCACGAACACCACCGGGGCGTGCGCCCAGGCATCCGACAGGATTTCATCTTTCGACCAGAAGCCGGCCGTAACCAGCGGGAAGCCTGAAAGCGCCAGGCCGCCGAGCAGGAAGGTCCAGAATGTGACCGGCATCTTCTTATACAGCCCGCCCATGTTCATCATATCCTGCGGGTCAATGTGATGGTTGTCTGTATGCAAAACGCCGTGCTCCATGCCGTGGATCACCGAACCGGAACCGAGGAACAACAGCGCTTTGAAGAAGGCATGCGTGATCAGGTGGAAAGCCGCCGCGATGTACCCCCCGACGCCGAGCGCCGCCACCATGTAGCCCAGTTGCGAGATCGTGGAATAAGCCAGCACGCGCTTGATATCGTTCTGCGCCACTGCAATCGTCGCCGCAAACAGGGCGGTGATCGAGCCGATAATCGCCATCAACATCATCGGTTGCGTCAGGTGCCCGTGCTCCATCCCGGCCGAAAGCAGCGGGAAGATGCGGATGACCATATACACGCCCGCCGAGACCATCGTCGCCGCATGGATCATCGCCGAAACCGGCGTCGGGCCTTCCATCGCATCCGGCAGCCACACGTGCAGCGGCCACTGCGCCGACTTGCCGACCGTCCCGATGAACAGCAAGATACCGATCAAACCCGCCGCCGACAGGCCCAGGAAGCCCATGCTGGTCTCTGCCAGCATGTGCAAGGTTTCCGCATTGTAGAAAATCTCACGGTAGTTCAGCGTACCGGTGGCCTTGTACAGGAAAGCAATTCCCAACAGCATGAAGACATCGCCCACGCGGGTCGTCATGAAAGCCTTGATCATCGCTGCCCGCGCCGAGGGCTTCCCGTACCAGAAACCGATCAACAGGTACGAGCACAGTCCCATCACCTCCCAACCCACGAACAGGGTCAGCAGGTTATCGGAAACTACCAGGGTGTACATGCCAAAGGCGAACAGCCCGATGAAAGCGAAGAACCGTGAGTACATCGGCTCGATGGAGGGCACCTTGTGCTGGTGACCGTGTACGTCCGAGACCGTCGCGCCGTACGGCGGCAAACCTTTGCGGTCGTGATCGCCTGCTGGCTGCCCGTAGTTGTGGTAGCCCACGCTGTACAGGAAGATCATCAGCACCGTCCAGGCCACGAAGAACAGCGATACCGCCCCAAATGGATCGATCTGCACACCGATGCGGAACCAGGTATCGCCCGTTGGCAGCCAGTTTACAGAAGAACCAAGACCAAATGGATGCTCTCCCAGGTGCTCAGCGCGCACTGCCTGGATAAAGATGTACATACTGCCCAACCAGGAAAGGAACGCCGCCCCCACCGCCAGGGTATGACTCAGGGCTTTGTTCCGGTTGGTCAGTAATATGATCAGGAAGAACGCCAGCAATGGCGGAAGGGGGATTAACCAGATTATCAATGTTTCTATTGCCATAATGCGCCTCGTTCTACCATTTCAACAAGTCGATTTCGTCGGCCGCCACCGTTTTTCGCCGGCGGTAGACCGAAATGAACAACGCCAGACCGACGGCGACTTCTGCTGCAGCCACAGCAAAAACCATCACGGCAAAAACCTGGCCAGCCATCACTTGTGGATTGCCATAACGCCAGAAGGCCACCAGGTTGACGTTGACTGCGTTCAGCATCAACTCGATGCCCATCAAGATCGCAATCGCGTTCTTGCGCGCCAGCACACCATATAAACCAATGCTGAATAGGGCTGCGGCGAAGATCAGGTAATATGAAAGCGGGATCATCTTCTCCTCTCCTATTTCCGTTCCCAGGCAACGTAGATCGCACCGATCAGCGCCGCCAGCAGCAGCACCGAAGCCAGTTCGAAAGCCAACACATACCCATTGGGCGAAACCAATGCCAATCCCAGCTCGCTCAACGCATCCCCTGCGGGCTCCGCCCCGGGCAGGCTGGAAAAGCCTGGCCATTGGCTCAATACCCAGGAGACCGCTGCGAACAGCACCACTGCCAGCACCGCCGCCCAGCCCCAATTGGCGTTGAAGCGCGGCCCGCTGTCCTTAGCGATGTTGCGCGTCAGCATAATGGCAAAGATCATCAGGATCGCAATCGCCCCGATGTAGATCACCACCTGCACCACCGCCAGGAACTCAGCCTGGAGCAGTGCATACACCACGGCGACGCCGAACAAGGCCACCACCAGCCATAAGGCCGAGTGCACCAGGTTGCGGGAGGTGACCACCATCAAAGCTGCCCCCAGCGTGGCAGCCGCCACAAGGATGAAAACAATTTGTAAGATCATAGGCATATTCCTATCATTGCCGGATAAATCCGGTGCTAAGCTGTGGGCGGTGTTTGCCCAACCCCTGCCGAACCAGCCAGGTCTGGGCTGGCAACCGGTCGTGGTTCCGCCACGCGCCGTCGTTCCAGGCGGGCATAACTGCGCAGGATTTGCAGCGTGATCCAACCCAAAACCAGGTTGGCAGCCAGCATCCCCAGTGCGTAGACCAGGTTTGACGTTCCCGCCAGGACTTTGTCCATAATCGCCACTACCACCACCAGCGCCAGCGCCAGGGGCGTCAGGAACTTCCAGTTGAAACCCAGCATATGATCGATGCGCAAACGCGGCACGGTGTATTTGACCCACATGATCACCCAGTACATGAACATGGCCTTGGCAAACAGGTAAAACACTCCCAGGATCGGGAACCGCTCCACGCCGAAACCACGCCAGCCGCCCAGGAAGAAACAGGAGAACAGCGCCCCCATCGTTAGCGCGTGCAGCAGCTCTCCAGCGTAGAACAATCCAAACTTCATCCCGGTATATTCGATGTTGAAACCGGCCACAATCTCGGACTCGGCTTCGCTCAGATCGAACGGCGCACGCCCCAGTTCTGCGATGGCGGTTGTCAGGAAAATCGCTCCAGCCAGCGGCACCATGATGATATACCAGATGCTCTGCCGGGCGATAATTTCACTGATCGCCATCGAATTAGCCAGCAGCACCGGCACCAGCAGCACGATCACCATCGGCACTTCGTAAGAGACCACCTGGGCCACCATGCGGAAGGCGCCCAACAAGGCGTACTTGTTATTCGAAGCCCAGCCCGCCATGATAATGCCCAGGGTGCCGATCGCACCAATCGCTACGATGTACAGGACTGCTACGTTCAAGTCAGCGCCCAACATCGTCGGCGCGAACGGGATCACCGCCCACAGCAGCAATACCGTCGCCAGGGCGATAATCGGCGCCAGGTTATACACCACCCGGTCAGCGCCTTCGGGCGTGATATCTTCCTTAATAAGCAGCTTAATCACGTCTGCGATTGGCTGGATCAGGCCGAATGGGCCAAGGCGGTTCGGTCCCAGGCGGTCCTGGAAGCGAGCCACCGTTTTACGTTCGACCCAGACCAGGATGATATCCACCACTAACACAAAAGCGGCGATCACAACAACGCCGATGATGGTCATGATGAACGTCACCAGGCCAGGAGCCAATCCCCAGCTCGTGAGCAGGCCTTCCAGCCAGCTCGCAATTGAATTGATCGGATCAAACATCATTTCTCTCCTGTAACGTGGTTATTTTTAAACCCTGCTAACTCTCTCCGGTTACTGCAAGTCGCGCTTTCTACAAAGGCATAAAAGGCTGAGGGGATAACCTTCAGCCTTTTATCTTTCTCGTAAAAATATCTCTAATTCCATTGGAGAGCGCCCTTGCGCCAGGCATAAACCAGCCCGGCGACCAGGATGAGAATGAAGAGTACACCTTCAAACACCACAAACAAGGGCAATTTATCGGAAGCCACCGCCCAGGGGAACAGGAAAACGACTTCCACATCGAAGATCAGGAAAAGCAGAGCAAAGATGTAGTATTGGGCCCGAAACTGGATCCAGGTATTCCCCACCGTCTCGACGCCGCATTCATAGGTTTGCATCTTGATTGGATTTGGTTTCTTTGGAGCAATAATCCTGGGGATAAGCAATGCCGCAGCAGGGAAAACAGGCGCCAGCAACAAAAAGACACCAATGAAAAACCATTCGTAATTCTGCATAAAGGCTCCTTCTCTAACAGCAATGTTCAAACAGCAAATATTGACCGGGCAGACGCGCTAGAATACCCAACCATTTTTCGGGGACGCGCCAAAATTTTACCACAAGATGAAGATAATATCATCTTAAGAGAGACATAATCTCTTTTTTGGGGATTGCCTGCCGTATTTTTCCTCCAATCACGGTAAAATTAACCGCACAAACCACCGCAGGGTAACGCACAACACCGTTCCCGCGTGGATCAAATCTGAACCTATGCACGTCTGACATTGTAATGAGGTTAACTGGTTTCCGGAAGCAAATTCTAGGATGGTGAGGTATTTATGTCAAACGAGTTAGAAAACGAGGCCCAACACCAGCGTTGGTGGGATCTGCCTTCTGCTCTGCTCTTGCTGGCAGCCATGCTAACCGCCTCCAGCCGCCTGGTAGCCACCCGCTGGACCATTGAGTTAGCTCTGACTGAAACTTTGGCCTTTTTCGGCTGTATTGCCGGCTTGGCCCTGGGTCAAAGCCGCTTTTCGCCCCGCCTGGCGCGTTTCTTTGCCTTCGCCTATGGCCTGTTCGCCATCCCCTGGCAACTGGGCATTCTCCTGAAACACGATTTATTGTGGACCGAGCGCCTGACCGTGCTATACAATCGCCTCGACCTGGTCTATTACCAGATTTTCTACAAAGAACCAGTCACCGACTCGATCCTGTTCGTCATTTTCATGTGCATCTTGTTCTGGGCCCTGGCCACACATGCTGGCTATACTCTCGTGCGATCGGGCAATGCCTGGGAAACGCTTCTGCCCACTGGCATTTCAATGTTCGTCATCCATTCCTTTGATCCATTGGTCACCCGGCGCGCCTGGTACCTGGCAGTCTACCTTTTCTTTGGGCTGGTGCTGGTGGCGCGCATGGTGTACCTGCACCACCACGATCGCTGGCAGTCCAGCCGCACCGCCCTGCCGCCGCACACGGGCCTGGAGTTTATCCGCTTCACCATCATCGCCACAGCCATCGTGGTCCTGCTGGCCTGGACCATTCCAGGCGTGGCCAACGCCCTGCCCGCCGCGCAAAAAGCCTGGCAGCCTGTCCAGCGCACCTGGAATTCGGCCAAGCAGCGTTTTGAAAATGTCTTCGCTTCCCTGCGCTCGTCCGTCGCATTGGTCAGTGAAATCTACGGCGATAGTGCCGTGCTGGGTCGCGGCAACCCTTTGAGCAGTTCGCAGGTATTCAACGTACGCGTCCCCAATGGTGTGCCCTCGACTGCACGCCTGTATTGGCGCGCTCGCACGTACGATGTTTACAACGATGGACAATGGTTCAGCACCATCACGCGCGCCCATACTTTCAACCCACAAGTTGATGAGTTGTCCTTTCCTGAAGAATACGGGCGTTGGCTTGGAACGTTTAGCTTCATCAGCGCCGCGCCCATCGGCACCATGTTCACCCCCCCGCAGCCAATCTGGGTCGACCAGCCCTCGGTTGTTGAATACATCGAGAATCCGGATAGCACCGTCGATATCTCCACCTTCCGGGCCACGCCTTCCCTGGAACCGGGGCAGGTCTACAAAGTGCAGGCCTCCCTCAGCAACGCCACTGTCGCGCAGTTGAAGGACTCCGGCACCGAATACCCGGAATGGATCACCGAACGCTACCTGCAGCTCCCCGAAACGATCACGCCGCGCACTTACCAGCTCGCTGATGATATTACTGCCGATTTGACCAACCCCTACGACAAAGCCCAGGCTATCACCGAATATTTGCGCAAAAACATCACCTACGTTGAGACCCTGGATCGCGATTTACCTCGCAATCAGGAGATCATCGACTGGTTCCTGTTCGACTACCGCAAGGGTTTCTGCAACTACTATGCCACAGCCGAGATCGTGCTGCTGCGCGCTGCCGGGATTCCCGCCCGCTGGGCCGTTGGCTATGCTCAAGGCGAGGAACTCGAACAGGAAAACCTGCCTCTGGGAAGCGCCGCCGAGACGACCACCTATATGATCCGCCAGCAAGATGCCCACGCCTGGCCAGAAGTGTACTTCCAGGGTATAGGCTGGGTCGAGTTCGAGCCAACCGCCTCCCTACCAGAGATTGTGCGCCTCACTGGCGATTCAACCGCTAATCTCAGACCCAGCTCGCCTTCTGATCTGGAGGAACAACTCCGCCGGGAAATGGAAGACGAAATGGCTTTGCTGCGCGAAGACCGCAATCTCTCGCCCCTTACAGATGCCCAACAAAACCGTTCGACCGTGGTATACTGGTTACTGCCTTTGGCAACTGTGTGCATCAGTGCACTGGTGTACTGGATGTGGCGTTCAGGCATATTCTTTGTTGCCTGGCAGGATGGGCTGCTCACACTGAGTTGGCGCGGCAAACGGCACGAGATCGTTATTGACCCTGCTCCGATCGTTCTGGAAAGGAACCTCTTGCGCCTGGGCATCAAGCCGCCTCCTTTCGTACATCTGTGGGCGCAGCGTGCAGCGCTTCCGCCCCTGCCCCGAGCATATTTGGAGATCAACACCGCTCTGACACGACTCGACTCGATTCCACCAGCTACAGCTACACCCACTGAACGGGCCGCCTCTCTCGGTCAGATACTGCCTCCAGCGCAGGAATCTGCACACAAGCTGGTGAGAGAATACCAAAAAGAGATTTTTGGCAGGCAAGATGGCAATTTATCCATTGCATTGGTTGCATCCACTACGATCAAGCGTCTCTCTCTCCGGGAGTGGAGACGCAAGCTGCTGTCTCGTTTACAACGACCTATACAACTTACTCGTCAATCCAAATAACCTTTCTGAGGTATCTTACTGATGGCTCCCGCTGGACGAACGGATAACCTGCTCGCGCTTACCGATGTAATCCAGGCAATCAACTCGTCTCTAGAATTGAATGATGTTCTGCGCATCGTCATGGACACCATCATTCGCCTGACGCGGGCAGAGCGCGGTTTCTTGATGTTGCGCAACGAGCGCGGTGAATTTGTCACCTTTATCGCCAGGAACTGGGAGCAAGAATCCATCGACGCTTCTGAAAGCGCCATCAGCCGCACCGTGATCAATCGTGTCGTCAGTGAAGGCCAGCCGATTCTGACCACCAATGCCCAGGAAGATCCGCGCTTCGGCGGTCAAGAGAGCATCATCATCTACAACCTGCGCTCGATTCTGTGCGTCCCCCTCAAAGTAAAAGGCGAATTGACCGGAGTAATCTACGCCGACAACCGCATCCACACGGGCATCTTTTCAGAGACCGAGCGAGATCTGCTGCTCACCTTTGCCAATCATGCCGCAGTCGCCCTGGAAAATGCTCGCCTGTTCGAATCCGTCCGCCGCACCCTGGCAGAAGTCAGCGAATTGAAGAACTTGATGGATAACGTCTTCGCCTCCATCGTCAGCGGGGTGATTACCGCGGATGTCCAACATAGGATCTCCCTATGCAACCGTGCAGCCCAATCCATCCTGGGCAGAACCACTCAAGAGGAAGTCGTCGGTCACTCGCTCGAGGAAGTACTCACGCCCGCCGTCGGCAGCGCCACCACTCAGGAAATCTTCCGTGAGATCGAAACCGTCCGCCGCACCGACCAGCACGTAGTGGGCAAAGAACTCAGCTTTGTACTGCCACCGCGCGGCCAGGTGTCGCTGAGTCTCAACGTTTCCCCTCTCAAAGATGCCTCGCGCACCACGCAAGGTATTGCTATCGTGGTCGACGACTTAACTGAAAAACGCCGCCTGGAGGCCCAACGGCGTTTATTGGAGCGCATGCTCTCCCCAGCCGTGCTGGAACAGCTCAACCCCGATGAACTGCAACTGGGCGGTAAACGCACCGCCATCACCACCCTGTTCGCCGATATCCGCGGCTTCACCGCCTTTAGCGAAAAAGTAGACCCGGAACAACTGGTTTCCGTGCTCAACCTCTACCTGGCCGCGGCCGCCGATGCTGTCCTGGCTCAGGAAGGCACCATCGATAAATTCCTGGGCGACGCCGTCATGGCCTGGTTCAATGCTCCCATCCCCCAGGCCGATCATACCCTGCGCGCCGTGCGCGCCGCCCTGGGTATCCGCGCCGCCGTCCAACGCCTGCAGCACCAGCTCCCCGCCCAGTTCCACCTGTCCTTCGGCGCGGGCATCGAATTCGGCGAAGCCGTTTTGGGTTGGGTTGGGACCGAAAAGCGCCTGGAATACACCGCCATCGGCGACAGCGTGAACACCGCCAAGCGTGTCCAGGAAAATTCCGCCGCCAACCAGATCCTGATTACAGAGTCAGCCTACCGCTTCGTTGCCAACAAGATCGATGCTCGCCCGGTAGAGCCATTCCTGGCCAAGGGCAAAAGCCGGCCCATGCAGGTTTACGAAATCATCGGCATCAAAAAAGAACGCTAGCCCACATCGCGATACACATCGGCAAATAGCGCCGGTGTGCCGCCGGTGTGCCAGAACAGCACGTTTTCCTCTCTGCCGAACTTCCCCTTCCGCACCAGGTCGATCAGCCCAGCCGCCGCCCGGCCGGTATAAACTGGATCCAGCAGCAATCCCTCCGAGCGCGCCAACAGATGGATGGCTTCCTTTTCCACCTCGCCCATCACACCATAGCCCGCGCCCAGGTAATCGGCGTTCACCAGGATTTCATCCGCCTGGAAGGAGGCCTTTTCGCCCAGGAAATCCGCTGTCTCAGTCGCCAGCCTGGCGACGCGCTCTTTGAGCACATCCTCCGGTTCATCCACGCTGATGCCCAGCACCTGCCCCGTATAGCCGAACAGGCGCGCCCCCAACATTAACCCTGCCTGCGTGCCACCCGATGAGGACGGGAAAACGATCCAATCCACCTGTGCATTTTGCGCCTGCAATTCCTGCATGGCGAACGCATACGCCGCTGCCCCGGTGGCGTTCGAACCACCGTAAGGGATCAGGTAGGGTCGCCGTCCAGTCGCCCAGGCAGATTGAAAAGTATCCTCCAACGCCTGCTCCCGCTTCTCGCGCTGTGTCCAGACGATCTCGGCTCCAAATAACTGGTCGAGCAGCAGGTTCCCCGAAGCCTCGTGCCATTTCCATTCATCCACATCTTGCCCGCCTGGCACAGCCAACACCAGGATGCAGCCGAATCCATAGCGGGCCGCTGCGGCAGCCGTTTGGCGGCAGTGGTTGGATTGCACCGCACCAGCCGTGATCAACGTATCTGCGCCGTGCGCCTGCGCCTCAGCCAGCAGGAATTCCAGCTTGCGGGTTTTGTTGCCACCCATTCCCAATCCAGTTTGGTCATCCCGTTTCGCCCACAGGCGCGCCCCGCCCAGGGAAGCTGTCAACCTGGGCAGCGGGTCCACCGCTGTAGGCAGATGAGCAAAGCGCAAACGAGGGATATTCTTCATCATCCAACTCCTTGTCGAATCGTTATACTGAAACCATCGAGCGCCGTGTGCGCGCCTTGCCGCGCTGGCGCATCACATCCAACAGTCTCGGCAGCACTTGTGTATAAATGCGATAATATACCCCTCGCGCCGGCAGATCCCAGGCGCCCAGGTATCGCACCACGCTGCCGCCCAAACCTTCCTTGAAGCGATACACGCCCCACAGCGGGTCATCCTCATCCAGCGCGTCCGGCGCGCCCCACAAATCGTACACGCCGCAGCCGCTGGCCCGGGCCCGCCGCATCGCTTCCCACTGCAACAGGTAATTGGGCATCTTCTCGCGGTGGGCCTGCCGCGACATGCCGTACAGATACCAGGCTTTACCCGCGAAGTGGAACAGCATCAACCCAGCCACCACTTCCCCTTGCACCTCGGCGATCAGAGCCTCAGCCATACCAGCCTGCATGAAATTTCCCCAAACGGAACGATAATAAGCCTCGTCCCGGATGGCGAATCCATCTCGTAGCGAGGTTTCCGCGTACATTTGGTACAGCAATCCCAATTCATCCAGCCCCCCCAGGCGCACCCTCACTCCTTTGCGCTCTGCCAGGCGCACGTTATAGCGCGTCTTCTGCTTCATGTTCGCCAGCAAATCCTCCGGCTCGGCCGCCAGATCGATCAGCACCGTATTGCGAAACTGCACCTGCTCCTGTGAAAATCGCCAATGGGCCGCTTCTAAATCAGCCACCACCGCCCTTCCGGTAGCGTCGTCCTGGGCCCCCTCCTGTCCTGGCAGACCGCTCCCCAGGCGTACGTCCGGATCGATTTTGATAAAGATCGCCCCTTGCTGCCGCGCCAGTTCTGCCAGGTCGTTCAGCACGCGCCTGCGCAGCTCCGCCTGGCTCCAATCGCACAGCGGCCCCTTGGGCACATACAGGATGCGCAAGCGCGCCGCCAGGCCGCCGATGGGGATGCTGCGCCGCAGGATCAGGGATGCCGCCGCCAGTTTCCCATCCGCCTCTCGCCACACATATGGAAGCGCGTCCCAACCATACTGCGCCTTGAACTGCCCCCACTCCCAGGTCTGTAGGATGTGCGCTCCAGGCAGATCAGCAATGGCCTCGTTCCAGGCCCGCCCTTCCAGTACAGCCTCTTCCATCACGAACTTTTCAGCCAATCGACGCCTCCCGCCGCCTGGCCCACAACCGGTAAAAGGCGTACAAAAGCGGCTGGTACACCCGGTCCCACGGGCCGGAGGCCCTGCGAAGCTGTCCGCCGAAGCCGCGCTTGAAGCGGTACACACCCCACAAACCGCCCGTCAGGCGCGTGAAATTCGCCTCCAGCGTCGGTTCGTCTGCATCCGGTACGCCCCACAGATCGTACACCGCGCTGCCGCGCCCCCGCGCCCAGCGCATGGCTTCCCACTGCAGCAGGTAAGTCGGCATGCGTTCACGCTGGACCTCAGCCGAGGCGCCGTAGAAATACCAGGCACGCCTGCCGCGGGCGAAGACCATCAAAGCTGCCAGCGGTTCGCCCTGGTACTCCGCCATCAGCAGCTCACAGTTCCCGTGCGGGTGGAACAACTCGTAAGCGCGCTGGTAATAGGCCAGGCTGTGCACGCCGAAAGCATCGCGGCTCCCTGTTTGCAGCATCAGGCGGTGGAAAGTTTCCAAATCAGCGCTGGGCGAGACTACCACGCCTTTCTTCTGCGCCAGGCGGATGTTATAGCGCGTCTTCTGTTTCATGCGCGCCAGCACCTGCTCTTCATCGCCGCTCAGATCAACCAGCAAAGTTCGCGCCGGTTGGATGTCCTGCAAGCTGTAGCGGAAACCCCGCGGTTGTGCAGGCGAGTCTGCTGTTTCCTCCCGCCCTGCCTCCCACAAATCCGGCTCCACTTTCAGAAAGACCGCCTTGCGCTGTCGGCAGGCCGCGTCGATCTCGGGCCACAAGGCTCGCCATTCCTGCCAGGGTTCATCTGCATCCCCCCCTCCCACCGGCCCCTTAGGGATGTAAGCCAGCGAAAAGCCCAGGGGCAGCTTGCGGAACAACACCTGCGCCCCCAGCCTGGGGGCCTGTCCGGCCTCCCCAGGACCGCCAATCCACACTACTTGCCAGCCAAAAGCGGCTTTCAGTTCCCCCCATGCCCCGGTCTGCAGCAAATGCGCTTCAGGGTATTGGGAGACAAAAGCGTCCCACTCGGACGCGCTCAATTCAGGCATAACTCTTTTCTAAATCCTGCCCGCGCTCAGGGCCCATCCTCGATTGTGCATGCTCATACCACCGAAGTGATATCCGGAGGCGGCAGGCTTCGCACCGCCGCGCCTGGGATGCACTCGTCCAGCACGCGCACAATCGCCGGGTGATCGCCCTCGCGCGAAAGATGCACCAGTTCATCCACAATGTGGTGCAAGGCTTCCCCAGTCAACACATCTTCATCACCCAGCAAGACGATATCTGGGTGAGCTGTCGGCTCGTAGCGCGCCCATTTGTCCCACAGCTCTTCGCTCATTTTCTCGCCCGGCCGGATGCCCGTAAATACAATTTCGATATCCTTGTCTGGCTCCAATCCCGACAGGCGGATCAGATCCTCCGCCAGGTCGAGGATGCGCACCTGCTCGCCCATGTTCAAGACGAACACCTCGCCGCCATGCCCCATCGAAGATGCCTGCAAAACCAGGTGAACAGCTTCGGGGATGGTCATGAAATAGCGCTTCATATCCGGGTGCGTCACCGTTACAGGCCCCCCCTTCAAAATCTGGCGCTTGAAGAGCGGCACCACGCTGCCCCGGCTGCCCAGCACATTCCCAAAGCGCACCACCGAGAAAGGCAGTCCAGAGCGATGTGCTGCGTCCAGCACCAGCAGTTCCGCCAGGCGTTTTGTTGCGCCGTACACGCTGGTTGGGCGGATGGCCTTGTCGGTCGAAATCATCACCATGCGCTCAACTTCATAGTTCAGGCACACCTCCGCCACATTGCGTGTGCCCAAAACGTTGTTGATGATCGCCTCATCCACGTTGTACTCCATCAGGGGCACATGTTTATGCGCGGCGGTGTGAAAGACCACCTGAGGGCGGCGCTCTTCAAAGACCACATTCAACCGGTCTACATCGCGCACGTCCGCGATCACCGGGTGCAGCGGTAAATCCGGGAAGTTCTCCTCGATTTCCAACAACGTCTCGAAGATGCTGTTCTCGCCGTGCCCCAGCAGCACCAGTTCCGAAGGTCGCCAGCGCGCTACCTGGCGGCAAAGCTCACGCCCGATCGAGCCGCCCGCCCCGGTAACCAGCACACGTCGCCCTCCCAGGCTGGTGCCGATCTGCTGGTCGTCGATGCGCGTCGGCTCGCGCCGCAGCAGGTCCGTAATTTCCACCTCTCGCAGCCGGCTGACGTTCACCTTGCCACCGATCAATTCGTAAATGCCCGGCATCGTCCGGAAAGGCACGCCCCGCTCCCGGCACACATCGGCAACCTGGCGGATCACCCGCCCTGGCGCACTGGGGATGGCGATGATCACTTCTTGGATGCGCCGTGTCGCGATCACGCGCCCCAGTTCGTTCAGCGTGCCTGCCACCGGCACCGCGTGAATTTGCTGCTTTTGTTTATCCGGGTCGTCATCCAGAAAGCAAACCGGCGACAGGCGCAGTTGCACATTCTTCTGCATCTCGCGCACCACCAGCGCCCCGGCGTCGCCCGCCCCAACCACCAGCACACGGCGCTTCCCCAGGTTTGGCTCGCTGGGCATCGAGGCTTCTGAAAGCACCCGCAGCGAAAAGCGCAGCCCACCCACCAACGCCAGCGAAAGCAGCCAATCGATCGGCAGCGTACTCCGAGGGAAATACGGCAGCACCTGGATGGCGCGCAGCACCACGATCACCAGTGAAACTAATACCGAAGAAGTCGTCACCGCCACGAGGATCAGGATCAGTTCCTTAACACTGGCATACACCCACAAGCGCCGGTACAACCCGAAGAAATAGTACACCACCGGCTTGACCAGCAAAGCCACCGCCACCAGCACGTAAGCCTGCGGCAGGTAGAACAAGAACAGTGGGCCCAGGTCGGTGCGCAGGGCAAAACTGCCCAGCGCTGCCACGACGATCAGCATCAGGTCCCCTAACAACACAGTCCGGTTGCGAACCAGCAGTCGTGAGCGCATTCTCACCGCCCTCGCAAACCCAGTACATTCGCGGGTGTACGCAGCAGCACAATGATATCCAGCATCATGTCGCGGTGCTTGATGTAATACAGATCGTATTCCAGCTTGATGCTGGTTTCCTCAACATTGGAAGCGTAACCGTAATTCACCTGGGCCCAGCCGGTAATACCAGGCTTGACCAGCAGCCGGGCGCGGTAGAAAGGGATATGTTTCTCGAACATACTGACCAGTTCCGGGCGCTCGGCGCGCGGGCCAACCAGGCTCATCTCGCCGCGCAGGACGTTGAAAAACTGCGGCAGTTCATCCAGATGTGTCTTGCGCAAGAATCGCCCGGCGCGCGTCGCCCGCTCGTCATCTTCCTTAGCCCATTTGGGCCGCCCGTCCGCTTCAGCATCGCGCCGCATGGTGCGGAACTTGAGGATCTCGTAGGGTTGGCCCCCGCGCCCTGTGCGCGTCTGCGAATAGAATATCGGCAAGCCATCATCCAGGATCGTCATCAGCGCCACGAACGGGAAAGCAATCGCCATTAATAGCAAGCCAACCAGCCCGCCAATGATATCCAGCAGGCGCTTGCCCGTTTCATAGAAGCTGTTCGTGCGCGCCTGGTCCACGAAAGTGTGCAAAATCCAATCGGCTTCTAACGAAGCCACCGGCACGCGGCCAAGCAAGTCCTCGTAGACCGTAGGCATGCGGATAATCTCCACCCCCATCTCCTGCGCTTCCAGCAGCCCCTGGAACATCCCCTCCTCCAGCTTCCCGGTAATCGCCACGATCAAATCGGAAACGTTATTTTCTTCGATCAACTTCAGCAGTTGCTCGCTGGTGCCGATCACCTGGTGGCCCTCGATCGTCTGCCCCAGCTTGCGGTGGTCATCATCGACAATCCCCACCACGCTGAACGGTTTGACCTTCAATCCATTGATCACCTGCAGCATCAATCCCCCCGACTGGCCTCCGCCCACCAGCAGGACCCTGCGCATGAAGCGCGCCGCTGTAAACACCCGGATGTACAGGAAGCGCCAGAGCATCGTCAACACAGACACCAGGATCAAAAAGCTCGCCACACCCCGGCGCGGCAGCAGCGACTTGGGAGGGATCGAATAACTGAAATACAAAAACAAGTACAGCATCAGCCCGATCACCGCCGCCGCGGCGATGCCCTTCACCGTCTTGCCCCAATCTGCCGCCCGGTGCATATCATAGAGTTCGATCATCAACACCAGCCAGACCACCGGCAAAAAATAAAACCAGAACGGTACACGCTTTTGTAAGAATTCCATTGTAGGGCCCATAAAGCGTTCGTTGATCCCCCAATAGTACAGCGAGCCCAGCAGAGAAATCACCCCCACCAGGAAATCACCAAACAGCAGCAAAGTCCGCCGTTCACGGAAGCGCAACTGCCACAGGCGCGTATGTAGAACTTGTTTGGATCCAGGAACCAGCTTCTGGCTCATCTATCCATCAGACTCCATAAAAATGCGCTCCCCCAGGCAACATGCATGGTCGCGATTGCCAGAGGAACGCCAAAGATAAATACAATCTCACGCTGGCGCACAGCCAGTTGGATGCCAGCCGCCAGCAGGATAAGCGTGTAGATCGCTAATTCTAACACGAATGCCCAGCCTGCGCAGGGCAAGAACAACGCCAGCAAGGGCAGGCCAATCAGGCTGAGCACGAACACAGGCGGCAGCGCCTGCCGCCAGCGGATCGTGCCCGGGTAGCGGCGCAGCATGCGCGCTTTCCAATATCCATAGCGCCAGTATTGGCGCGCCAGTTGTGCCAGGTTCGAGCGCGCAAAATACACCGAGCGGATCGATGGATCCAACCACACCTTCCCGCCCGCCTGCCGCAGGCGCACGTTGAACTCGTAATCCTCGTTGGTGAGCAAGTCCTCGTTGAAAGGACCGATCCGGGCCACCCAATCGCGGCGGAAAGCCCCGAAAGGGACCGTGTCCACCCATTGAGCCTGGGCCGTAAAGCGGTAATGTGCATCGCCCACCCCCAGGGGATGCGCCGCCGCCGCCGCGATCGCCCCAGCCTGCCAGCCCGGCCCGCCCGCCCGGATCTGCCACACGCCGCCCACGTTGTCGCCCTTGCCGCTCTGTAATGCCTCCACGCAGCGCGCCACGTAATCCTGCTGCGGCATCGAATGTGCGTCCAATCGCACCAGGAACTCTCCCTGGGCAGCCGCGATCGCCGTGTTCAGGCCCGCCGGGATCGTCCGCTTTACGTTATCTACCACCCTCACCCGCAGGTCCGGATGTTCCTGCTGGAACTCCGCCACCCGCTGGCGCGTGGCGTCGCTGGACAAACCATCCGCGATGATCACTTCCGTTTCTTGAATCGGGAAAGTTTGCGTAACTAGAGCCTCTAACAACAGGCCAATCGTATTCTCTTCATTAAAGCAGGGTACGATGATGGATACCTGTGGCATGATGTTTACCTGCGCCGCACCAAAGTTTCGTCATCCGGGCGCGCCACTGGCAGGCGCACCACAAAGACGCTACCCCCTTCTGCGCTGTTGTGCGCCTCGATCGTCCCGCTGTGCGCCTGGATGATCTCGCGCGCAATCGCCAACCCCAGCCCCACGCCGCGCCCCTGTCCGCCGCTTCGCGATTTGTCGGTCTGGTAGAAGCGCTCGAAGACTCGTTCCAATTCTTCTGGCGGAATGCCCGGGCCCGTGTCGACTACGCCCACCTGCGCCCAACCGCCGCCGCTTTCGACCGATACCGTGACGCTCCCGCCCGCCGGGGAATACTTGATGGCGTTATCCACCAGGTTGCCAAACACGCGCCCCAGGCGGTCCGCGTCGCCGATGATCGTTATCAACCCGCCTGTCCCTGCGCCGCCGGTCCCTTCCAGGATGCTCAAATCCACCTGGGCCTGTTCCGCCTGGTAGATAAACTTTTGCACCACGCCGCGCGCCAGCTCGCCCAAATCCAGCGCCGCCCGTTCGAATTGGGCCGCCCCTGAGTCCAGCCGAGCCAGTTCGAGCAAATCCTGCACCATGCGGTGCATCCGCCCGACTTCATCGTAGATCACCTGGGCAGCCTGGCTGGCTGCCGCCGGGTCATCCGCCGTCCCATCCAGGATCGCCTGGGCGAAGCCCTGGATCGAAGTCAGCGGCGTCTTCAAATCGTGCGACACGTTGGCGATGAAATCGCGCTGCGAGCGCTGGCTGGCCAAAACTTTCTCGCCCATCTCGTTGAAGTTGCGCGCCAGGTCGCGCACCTCACCCGGCCCCTCCAGCGGGATCTTTTGGAACTCGCCCGCTGACATCGCCCGCGCCGCCTCCCCGATGCGCTGCAAAGGCCGGGTGACCCAATGAGCGATCCACAGCGCCAGCAGCAGCGAGAGCGCCAGCGCCAGCGCCACGCCGCGCACGAAGGGTGTAAAAACCTCGTCTCGCAATAAGCCAGCTACAGTCAGGCGCAGCCTGGGCGCGGCCAGCAGCAAATAGCCCCCCTGCGCCAGCGGAGTGACCGCGTACAACCACTGGCGGTTCTGCTCATCCCGGTAAACCGCCAGCCGGTTCGGATCGTGACCCCGGAAAAAGGTCCAGTCTGGCAGCGGGGAAGCGCTGTCTACCCGCGAATCCGCCATCAACTCCCCGGCCTCGTTGAAAACCGCCACCCGCGCCCCTGTCAGGTTGTCGGAGCGAGCTACCGCTTCTGCCAGGCGCGCCGGCTCCGGGTTGTCTTCCAGGCCAGAGAAAACCTGATTGCGCTGCGCCAGGAAAGTCGACAGCACGCGCAATCGCTGCAGCTCGCGGCGGTCTGCAGCCGGGTTGCGAAACAGGTACACCAGGATCGCCAGCCCGGCCACCGCCACCACCACCATTACGATCAGGGCATAGGTCAACCACAGACGGAAGCGCAGCGAAGAAAACATCAAACGACCAGCTTATAGCCTATCCCGGTGATCGTTTCGATGCGCACCTGGCTGTCCGCCAGCTTGCGCCGCAAATGCCCGATGTGCACATCCACCGTGCGCGATTGGCCGTAGAACTCGTAGCCCCAGGCTTTTTCCAGCAGTTGCTCGCGAGTCAGCACCAGCCCCTTGTGCTCCGCCAGGGTCACCAACAGGTCGAACTCCTGCGCTCGTAAATCGACCCGCTGCCCGCCGAGCGTCACCTCGCGGCTGGCCGGATCGACCACCAGGTCGCCCAGGTGGATCGCGCTGCTGGCCGGCGCTGCGGAGCGCGCCTCTCGCCGCAGGATCGCCTTGACCCGCGCCACCAGCTCGCGCGGGTTGAACGGCTTGGTCAGGTAATCATCCGCGCCCAGTTCCAACCCCAGGATCTTGTCCACGTCATCGTCGCGTGCCGTCAGCATCAGAATCGGCAGCGGGCTGTCCTGGGAGCGCAGGCGGCGGCACACTTCCAGCCCATCCATCTCAGGCAGCATGATATCCAAAACCATCAGGGCCGGCTTCAAGCGCCCTGCCGCCTCCAGGGCCGCCTTGCCATCCCCCACCGAGGCCACCCGGAAGCCATCTCGTTCCAGGTACATGCGCGCCAGTTGGACGATGTTGGGCTCATCGTCCACGATCAAGACTAGCTCGCCAGGCATGCCACCGTTTCGATCTCCACCGCCCCGCCCTTCGGCAGCGCCGCCACTTGCACCGTGGAGCGCGCCGGGAAATTAGCGGTGAAAAATTCCGCATACACCGCGTTCATGCGCGCGAAATCGGCCATATCCCGCAAGAAGACCGTCGTCTTCAGCACATTCTCCAAAGATGAGCCAGCCGCTTCCAAAACGTACTGGATGTTCGTCAAAGCCTGGCGGGTTTCAGCCTCGACGCCTCCCGGTACAAGTTCGTTTGTCTGGGGGTCGAGCCCCAACTGGCCGGCAGTGAAAACCAGGTCGCCAAAACGATTGGCAACAGAATACGGGCCCAGCGCTTTGGGGGCCTTCTCGGAAATAATGTTTTGCTTATTGGACATTTTTCGCCTTTCGAGTTTCTTATTCTGATCTTTTGAAGGATTTTCCTGCATGCATTTTAACGGAGGCAGGCTGTTTGGTCAAACCCTGCGCAAAATACGCGGGGATGGACTTCACTCGAAACGCAGCATTTCCAGCACGTCCGCCAGCGCAACCGCGAAGATTTCGTCCATCACTGCCGGGTCGGCCGCGTACGGCCCGCCAAAAACTCCATCGCCGTACACCTGGCGCGCCTGCTCGGCTCCCATCAACCCCGGCACGTAAGGCGGCGTTTTCTCGCCGGGGGGCAGTTCTGTCACCTGGGTGAAGGCGAAAGCCTCCAGCCAGCTGGCGTGCGTAGGCTTCAAGCCATGCCGCTGCGCCGTTGCCGCCACGCTGTGCGCCTGCCACCAGGCGTACCAGCGCAGTTGCAAATCGGGCAGGTCCGTCGCCACCTCGAACAGTCGCGCCCGCGCCGCGTCGTTGCCGCCGTGCCCGTTCAGCACCAATAGACGGCGGAAGCCCTGTCGCTGCGCCGAGCGCACCAGGTCCTCCACCAGGTCGAGCAGCGTGCTCGCCCGCAGGCTGAGCGTGCCGGGGTAAGCTAAAAAATACGGCGAACAGCCGAAGTTCAGCGGCGGCGCCACCAGCACCCCCGTTTGCTGGCTGGCGGCATCCGCCAGCGCCAGCGGCACTTTGACATCCGTGAGCAGGCTCAGATAGCCGTGCTGTTCGCACGAGCCCAGCACCAGCATCAGCCGGTCATCAGACTTCAAATATTCTTCGACATCGAACCAGTTGAGTTCTTCGATACGCATGCAGGTTTTACCTCGTAACCACATCGCTTTACCGTAATGCTTGGGTGATTCATGTAGATTGTACCTGCATAATCGCCGCGCCGCAAGAACCTGGAAGGCCGTTGAGCAGTATAATAGCAAAGATCGAATCTCCACGCATTCTTGGACCACAGGTGCTACCATGAGCCAACCCTTGTCAACGCCCAAAGGCTCCGTCGCCATCCGCCCGGCTGTCCCGCAGGATGCTGTTCTGCTGCGCGAGCTGCGCCTGGAGGCCCTGGCCAGCCAGCCCGAAGCCTTTGCCGCAGATTATGCCCTTACTGCCGCCGATTCTGCGGATGTATGGGGCACGCTCATCGCCAAAAACGCCCAGCAAAATTCCGGTGTGCTCTGCGTGGCCTCCGCAGGCGAACAGTTAGTCGGCATGACCGGCCTGGGTCGTGGGCATTGGCCCAAAACCTGCCATAGCGCCACCATCTGGGGCGTCTTCGTCAGGCCCGCTTGGCGCGGGCATCACCTGGCCCAGGCGCTGATCGAAGCTTGCAGCGACTGGGCGCGCCCCCAAGGGGTGGTGACCGTCAAGCTGGGAGTTGTTACCAGCAACACCGCCGCCATCCGCTGCTACGCCCGCTGCGGCTTCACCATCTATGGTATCGAGCCCAAAGCCATTTACCACAGTGGTGTTTTTTACGATGAATTACTCATGGCAAAACCGCTCTAACGGAGAACCTTGAACGACTGGCAAAAGCAATTCGCATTCGACCCTCTGCCGCCTCTTCTAGCCGCCAAAGATCCGGCCCTGCACTATTTCGCGCGGCGCGATCTGCTCGGCGAACAGGTCGGCCCCATCCAGTCCGTGTGGGAGCTGCCTGGAGCCCGGAAAATCCTCAAGAAACAGCTCCCAGATGGCTCCTGGCCGCGACCTGGCAGGCCACAACACCCCGCCATCAACTACGCCCTGATCGAAACCTGGCGGCATTTCCGCTTCCTGGTGGAGCAGTACGGTTTCACCAGCCAGCATCCCCAGGCGCGCCAGGCCGCCGAGTTCATCTTCTCCTGCCAGACCGGGGAAGGCGATCTCCGCGGCATCCTCGCCAACCAGTACGCCACCTACTACACCGGGGCCATCATGTCCCTGCTCATCCAGGCCGGTTACGCAGACGATCCCCGCATCGAAAAAGGCTTCCGCTGGCTGCTGGCCATGCGCCAGGATGATCAGGGCTGGAGCATCCCCATGATCACCCATAAGTTCGACCGGCAGACCCAATATCGCCTCTCCAGCCAGTACGCCGAACCTGTCCAGCCCGATCGCTCGAAGCCCTTCTCACACAACTGGACCGGCATGGTCCTGCGCGCCTTCGCCGTACACCCGCGCTACCGCGTTTCCGCGGAAGCCAGAGTCGCCGCCGGCTTATTAAAATCCCGCTTCTTTCAACCGGATGTCTACACCTCCTACCAGGCGGCCAGCTATTGGCTGCGCTTCGAATACCCCTTCTGGTGGAACAACCTGGTCTCCGCCCTGGATTCGCTCTCCCGCATCGGGCTGTCCAAGGACGACGAGCACATCCAGCCAGCCCTGCGCTGGCTGGTAGAGCACCAGCAGGAAAACGGCTTATGGAAAGTATCCTACGCCAAAGCGCAGGATAAAGAGACCGCCAAAACCCGGGCCATGCAGCTCTGGGTCAGCCTGGCGATCTGTGGCATCTTCAAAAGGTTTTGCAACTAGAGGTCAGAACGTGCTAACCCAGGAACACCCCAATCATCACAGAGCGCCGCGGTCGCTTCATCCAGGATAAATTGCAAGTTGACAGATACCCCTCTATCGGGAATCGGCCAGTTGGTTGAAGACACCCGCTGCCCTGGCAAGGTCGGTTTCTAGAAGATAGATCCCCTGGGCTTGTAACTGGGCTGCCCAGGTCTCGTAGGGCAGCTCGTTCGTCAATATCACCACCACGCGCGGCTGTCCAGCCAGCAGCCCGTTTTTCGGGACAGCGTAAGATGCCAGGGCCAACACACCGGCTGTCACCCCATCTTTAGCCCCATAGCGGCGGTGGAACAACAATCGCAGCGGCCAGTCGGAAGGTACGCTTTCGAGTTTTTGTTGCATGCGAGCGCTGACCTCGGGGGAAATGAACTGCCCGCTGGCTATTTTTGCCATCAGGCGCGCATATTCTCGCGCCGTCCCTTTGGGGAACAACTGGCTTGCCGCCGCCTGCCCCTCCCAGCCTATCTGCCCGGCTGCGGCGACAAACTCTTCAGATTGCATAAACGCAATTTGCGCTGCACGCCAGCTTTGATCGTGTAGATACAAATCCATCAGGCTTTCCAGGCTGCTAAAATCCCCGTTAGCGACCTGATTGATCAAGGCCTGCCGCTGTTCAGTGTTCGTCAGAGGAACCTCGTGATTGAAAAGCGCCAGCGTGATACCAAGAACGGGCTGCAGCGGTGTGTGCTGCTCCAGGCCAGCTAATGCCATCACTGAGGCGATTCGTTCTGCCCCCAGCCGGGCGATCAGGTAATCCGTCTCGGCGTTTCCGCTGTTGTGCATCATGATCCGGGCGACATCATCCAACCCAATTGTGGCGTTCTGATCACGCGCGAACCCGCTGGCGTCAGCCGCCAGGCCCAGGCTTGCCAGACCAGCCGCATGTGCCCCGCCATCTGTCACCGGCAAATAATACCTTTCCAAATCGACCATCGCGACCTGCTCGCCCGGATCGAACTCGCCCCGCGCCACAGCATCTTCATAAGCCGCCAGGACGATGATCTTCATCGTCGAAGCGACCACGAGTGGGAGATCAGCGTTCTCAAAAATCTCGCTCCCATCCTCCACCCGTTCACCGTGTTCATCGATCGTATAGGCTGCGATGGCTGTCGTGTTTGGGTTCAAGCGGATGAACTCGGCCAGTTCGCTCTTGGTGCGAAAGAGTTGGTCGATATAAAAACTCACCCCGGCGATCACTGCGCCAATTACCAACAGCACAATAATTAGAATCCAGTTCGGCATGATCTTTCCTCGTTGTTTTGGCATGGGTAAATACCTCCGTAGAATTTTTCGTGCAAACGAGGCCCTCGCAGCTATGTTCCGGACTGCCTCAGCCTGTTATTCATCCGTCCGTAGAATAATTTCTCGTGCAGGCATACTCTCAGCTTGAGTTGGATATAAACTGGCATTCAGGCTGTAGAACATCCCCGTTTCAGCGGCATGTTCCTCAAACTCTTCCGCTAAAGCAAGCAGTTTCTGCTCGAATTTCTGCACATTTTCAGGACTCAAGCATACGGTCTTCAACACACCCAACACATCCCGGTCATCAGCCTGGGTGGCTAATCCTTGCAGCGCCGCCGTGAGGTTATCTCGCAGGATGGACAGGGCCAGCACTTTCTGGTCCATCGGCTCGTTGCTGGCTTGCACCGTGAAGTGATAAGCCCTGGCGCGGTAGAACTTTTCCAGGTTTTTTCCGGTCTCTCTTTTTTCCACCAATTCGATCAATCCAGCTTTTTCCAAAAGCCTGAAATGGTGCGTGAGATTGGCCGGGTGCACGCCCAACTGCCGGGCGACCTTCGATACCGATAGTTTCTCTTGAGCCAGCAACGCCAGGATCGTCATGCGGATCGGGTTGACATAAGCCCGAATCTGCTCATTGCTGGAGAGAGTTAGAACTGGTGAGGGGTTGATATCATAATTAGACATATTTCTAATTATATGAATTATTCTAATTATGTCAAGATGGAAACCATGATTGCCCCTGGTTAGCTGCACTCCCCAATTGCATCCCCTATCGCTTGCCATTCCAGGGGATTGGATGTATCATGGTGCTATAAGCGCCGCCCGGCGCCGCGCAAGACTGGCCCGACCGCACACCGCCGGGAGACAGCCGCCCGGCAATCTCAGCTTCATTTGTCTCGATTAGCATGACCGAAATGCCCTCCAGTATGCTCGCCCCCTGTGGGATGAACTGCACCGTCTGCTACGTGCACCTGCGCAAGAAAAAACCCTGCCTGGGATGCCTGGGCCAAGACGAATATAAGCCCGACCACTGCCGCAAATGCAAGATCAAAGACTGCGCCGTTGGCCGCGGGGTCGCTTTTTGCGTGGACTGCCCCGATTTTCCCTGCGCCACCCTCAAACGCCTCGATAAAAGCTACCGGCAAAGGTACCAGGTCAGCCTGGTCGCCAACGCCCTGCGCCTGAAAGCCGTCGGCGCAGAACAATTCTTGCTCGAAGAAAAACAAAAGTGGGCCTGTTCCGTTTGTGGCGGGGTGATCTCCCTTCACGATCAGGTTTGTTCACAGTGTGGCAAAGATGCGCTCACACCACTGCCCTGAATGAGCGAGACAACCATGAAAATAGACAACGAGACATTTGAATACCCACGTATGGAAACCAACCGTCTGCTGATCCGTGGGCTGCGCATGGATGACGCTGATTTCATTCTCAAAGAATGGGGGCACCCCATAGTCACGCACTACATGCGCGATGAGGAGCCGCTAAAAACTTATCAGCAAGCCGAAGAGATGTTGCGCCCATTGCAAGACCCGGAAAACCTTCACACCCTCCGTTGGTGGGGCATCGAACTCAAGGCCCGAGGCGTCCTGATCGGTACAGTCGGCTACTGCGCCTGGGATCAGCAGCACCACCACGCCGAGATCGGGTACGATCTCTGGCCGGATTATTGGGGGCAAGGATTGATGCCAGAAGCCTTACAGGCGGTCATCCAGCATGGCTTCGAAGCCATGCACTTGAACCGCATCGAGGCCACCACACATACGGAAAACCAGCGTTCGCAGCGCGTGCTGGAAAAGCTGGGCTTTCAACGCGAGGGGATCCTGCGTGAATATTACTGCCGGGATGGCATTTACAACGATCAGGTGCAGTTTTCATTGCTGCGCAAGGAGTGGAAGCCCAAAAATGGCCCGGCTGGCGTGCAATTAAGTTGACCTGCGAGAACCGCTAAGATGTCTGACCCTGTAAGCCCCACCCTATCCTGTCTGGCCTTTTACCTGCCCCTGCTGCTCATCCTCCCCTTGGCCTGGGTGATCCGCTACACCAGCGGCAAGGTTCACGAAACCTTCGAAGACCCGTCTGACATTATCCAGGAAGTTCGCCTGCGCAGCCGCATGCAAAAATGGTTCCTGGTGTTTGCCATAGCGATTATCGCACTTTTTGCCCTTGTAATCGAGGGGCCCAATATTCTTGCCAGGAGCACAGTAGGCCAGGGCTTCACATCCGTCGGAATATGCGTGCTGCTGCCCGGGTTGGGTATCATCCTTTACTGCGCCTCCGATCTGTTGCGCTGTCCTCGATGTCGGCAGAAGCTGGAGTCTTCGCCGGATCTAAAGTTTTGCCCGAACTGTGGGGCGCAATTTACCCTCGAGGATACAGAATAGGAGGATGTGCAGGTGAACATCAGTCGTTCAGTCGCCCGCCTGCTGCTGGTCGCCACCACCCTGTGGTTCAGCCAGGCCAGCCTGTGCGCTTCCGCCAGACAACCTCTGCAGCCAACCTCGCTCCCCCAGCCAACCTCACCGCCTCGATCAACCCCCACCACAACGCGCATACCTGCCCCAAATCCGACTTCGCCACCCGTCGCGCCCTCCCCCATCCCCACCAGCCTCGCCGCCGCCCCAACCACGGGCGCCAGTTACTACGTTGCCCCCACCGGGGAAGACGCCAACCCCGGGACGCTAGAAGAACCCTGGCAAACCATCCAAAAAGCCGCCGATACCCTCCTCGCCGGGGATACCGTCTATATCCGCGCCGGCGTTTACCCAGAGCGCGTCCTCCCTCAAAACTCCGGCAGCCCTGGCAGCCAGATCACCTACACCGCCTATCCCGGCGAACAGCCCATCATCGACGGCGCCGCCATCACCCTGCCGGACGACCTGGCCGGCCTGTTCGAGATTTCCGGCAAGAGCCACATCCGCGTTTCCGGTCTGCGCGCCATCAACGCCGGCCCTCACCGCGATAACGCCGCCTTCCTCGTGCTCGACTCCAGCGATATCACCATCCAAAACACATCCACCTCCAATACCAGTTCTTCAGGAATCGGCGTATGGGACAGCCAGAACATCCTGATCGAGGGCAATCGCGTCGAATTGGCCGGCGTCGGCGGCGGTCAGGAGTGCATCACCATGGCCATCAGCAGCGGCTTCACCATCCGGAACAACACTGTGATCGACTGCCACAAAGAAGGCATCTGCACCAAAGACGGATCCTCTGCTGGTCAGGTCTATGGCAACCGGGTCAGCCGCTCACAGGCAGTCAACATCTATGTAGACGCCTGGGACAAACCCACCCACGACATCCACCTCTTCCAAAACGTTGCCTCTGATTCAATCGAGAGTTCCGGCTTCACCGTCGCCTCCGAGATGGGCGGCCTGCTTTCCAACATCCGCCTCGAGAACAACATTGCTTACCACAACGCCACCTACGGCATCGAAATCTCTACCTGCTGCTCGGCCAGCCACCCCATGCAGAGCATCGCTATCCTCAATAACACCCTCTACGCCAACGGCGTCGATTGGGGCGGCGGCCTCATCGCCGACAACCCCCAGGCGCAGGACGTTGTCCTTCGCAACAATATCGCCAGCCAGAACCTGACCTTCCAGATCGCCGTTGCCGCCAGCGTGCCGCCAGCCAGCCTGGTTGTCGACCACAACCTGGTCGATGGCTTCCGCGGCTACGAAGATGAGGTCTACGGCGACGATTACGTCGAGGGCGATCCGAGTTTCACCGACCCTGCCAGCGCCGACTTCCACCTGCAGGCTGGCTCTCCGGCAGTGGATACCGGTTCATCCGACGCCGCGCCCCTGCTGGATTTCGATGGCGACCCTCGTCCCCAGGATGGCGACGGCGATGGCCTCGCCCTGCCCGACATCGGCGCGGATGAACGCCTCGCCGACACCGGCCAGTTGTACCTGCCGCTGGTTGTAGTCGTCTCCTCCCTGCTCGCCCTGTCTTTTCTGAAAAGATGGATGTGGCAGTGAGACACACCATTTCCTGGGTGTCAGCCCTGCGGTCTCTTATTTTTTAGACGCAATGTAATCATCCACCACGCCCTCCAGCACCGACAGCGGCATGCTGCCATTGGTCAGCACCACGTTGTGGAATTCCTTCAGGTCGAACTGTTCGCCGAGTTGGTCCATCGCCCTCTGGCGCAGTTCCAATATCTTGACCAGGCCATATTCGTAGCCCAGCGCCTGGGCGGGCGTGGCGACATAGCGCGCTACGTCCGAATCCATTCCGTAGAAAGCCATGCATGAATTATCCACCTGGAACTCGACCGCCTGGTTGTATTTCCATTTCATCACGTGAATGCCCGTATCCGCCGCCAGGCGGCCCGCCCGGTAGGCCTCGGCCTGCAAGCGGCCCAGGTTGCCATACGGGTCGCCCTCGTACCAGCCCAGCTCCACCGCCAGCCGCTCGGCGTACAAAGCCCAGCCTTCTGCATAGGCATTGAAAACGATCACGTTCCTGAACAGAGGCAGGTCCGCCTCCCGGGCAATCGAGACCTGGAAATGGTGCCCCGGTATGCCCTCGTGGTAGGCCAGCGTGGGCATGCTGAAGTTATCCATCCAGCCGCCCACCGGCGCGAAGAAAGTCCCCGGCCGCTTCCCATCCATCGACGCCGACACATAGAAGGGAAAGTCGCCCACGATCGGCGTTACTTCCAGCTCCGCCTTGGGCTTCACGTCGAAAGCTGCATCCAGGTTCTGGGCAGCAAATTCCAGGTAGCGCCGGTAGCGGCTCACGATCAGCCCGCTGCTCACCCGCCCGCTGTCTTCTTCGGCTCGGCTGCACAACGTCCTCAGGTCAGCGCCTTGCGGGTAGCCCAGTTCATCGAAAATCGCCCGCATCTCCGCCTGGATGCGCGCCAGTTGTTTCAAGCCCAGTTCGTGGATCTGCTCAGCGTCCAGTTCGCCGGTGGTCATGTGCGGGATCAGGTATTCGTTGTAATACGCCTCCCCGTTGGAGTACTGCCACAGCCCGCCCTGCTGCGGCGCTTTAGGCAGTTGCCCTTCCAGGAAGTCCCCCAGCGCCTGGTATCCCGGCAGCACCGACTCCCGGATCGCCTCGGCGGCCTCCCGCAGCACGGCCCGCTTTTCGGCCGCGCTCACCCCTTTCAACGCATTCACCTTGGTCTCCAGCGTTTTATAATACGGCGTCTCCCAGCTCAGGGTATTCGCCATACCCTGGATGTGCCCCAGCGAACGGTGAATCACCATCTGAGGCGGGATGATCCCCGCTTCTTCGCGCCGTTTCAAGCCATCCATCACCTGCTCGAATTTGGCGCCCACCTGCCACAAACGGCTGACGTAATCCCGGGCTTCTTGCAGGTCGTTCACCGGCTGGAAGTCGGTAAACAACAGCAGCGTGACGTACTGCACCCCCGACACCATCTGCTGGTTGATCGGGTAATCGTTGTACATGAACGCATGCTGGCGGATCAGGTCATCCAGGTACCAGGCGTACACGTCATAAGAGATCTGCTGCTCATAGGTCAACCTCGCCCGGTCGTAGCCCCTCAACAAACTGGCGATCTTCTTCTGCACCGCCTGCGTCTCTCGGATATACGCGTCCGACATATTCGTCAGTTGGTCATCGCGCATGCTGTACAGCTTGCTCAGGCCCTCGATCGTCACCGATTCGGGGTCGCGCAGCATCAAGATCTTGAAAGACTCGTCGAAAAACTGGCCGATTGGCAGCCCCTCCAGCTTCTTCTCCGCCGCCTCCACCGCCGGATACTCACTGGGAGTCGGCGTAGCGGCGGGAGGCGCAGCGGTGAGAGGCGCGGCAGTTGCAGGCACGGCAGGTGCCAGGCTTTCAGTTGGCGCAACCCCCACTGCTGCAATTGGCGTCATCTCAGGCACCTGGCTGCAGCCGCCCATCCAAAGCTGCACGAGGACAAAGATACTGATCAAGATCATACGCTTACGCATGGCGGCCCCTCCGTATTCTGGTGTCTTAACTATAGTACATCGCAGTCCCCCCTTTAGTTCAGCGCCTTTGCGGAGTTATGGGTTCCCCCTAAGCGCACCAGCAAGTCCATATCATGGTGCTTTTACACACCGTACTTCGATACCATTTTCAGTTGATCTCAGGTAATAGAGCAAGCCATCTGGCGTGACGCTCGTGCGTTCAACGGGTTTTATCTCCGAATATTCTTCCTTGGGCAAAGTGACGTCTTTCAATACCCTACCCGCCTCATCGAACCAGATTGCCCGGAGTTGGTCGCCTTCGAAGACGGCCACGTATCCCTGGGGCGTCTTTTCGAAGCAGATAATCGCACCCAGCATGGACTCCGAATGAACTGCAAAAGCAATCCCTTCTTCCCAGTCGGCAAAGCGCACATCGTTGACGGTTTCGAGCATATATTTCATGGTGAGGCGTGGAGACTGTTTTTGTCGCTGAGTTTCCCGAGAGTTAGCTTCACCAGAAGCATCGAAAGGAGTAACCAGTCTCGTATCACCCGTATCAAAAACTTGTAGGTCTTTGTTCAGCCGGCTTGGCCACTGAACAAAAACAGGAGCAACTGCGCCGATTTGCCCATCTGGAAGAAAACGATAGAGGCGAGGAATATTTACGGTGGATTGATCTCCCAACAGCTCCCCTTTCGGGTCGAGCACGGCAAGCTGCCCATTCCGGTCGAATTGCACATCTGGATAGTTTAGGAGCTTGAAGGGTACGGGTATGGTCGTGAACCCTTTTTCGGCAGGATCGAAGATCAATACTCGCTTCTTCACAAGATCTAGAAGCGCTATTCTTCCATCATCTGCCACATCCATAGCAACCGGCCCTTGTCGCCAGGGATAGCCTTCACGTTTTTGCAGTAAACCAACGGCTTCGGGGTCATCCCCCCAGGGCAGCCCAAGCGCCAATTCTCCGGGTTCTACCGGTTTTTGAGCCGGCAAGTCGACCGGTATCAGCCTGGCAGCCACGAACAGATCCACTGCGCCTGCGGTCGGGTAGCGGATGTCTATGCCCACCTGTGGATCAGTTACCTGGAGATAGTAACGCCGCAGCGGCTGCCCGCTTTCATCGCTGGCAGAAAGATCGATAGAGTAATCGAAGCCTTCCTGGGAGTATGCGACAAGCGTAATCGGCGCAAAATCATTCCCATCGCCATAGGAAACAAAAAGAGTCACATTGCGAGTACAAGTTGAGGAAGACTGCTGGCAATAACGGCTTCTGACGTCGAATCCGAGGTTCACGGTTTCATCCGCTCGAATGATCACGGGGGGATTATGCATGATTTCAATTGGTGGATTTACATCGAAGTCGTAGCGCCTGAGATCGATCTGGATTGCTGGCGTTGACGTGGCGGTAGACGTAGGAGTGAGCGTAATCGTGGGAGAGGAAGTCGCCGATGGAAGTACGATCGTTGTTACAGCGGGCTTTGTATTTGCAGAAGGCACTGTGATTGTCGAAGTGAACACCGGTTGTGTCGCTGGCTGATTTATTGGAGTGCTTGTTATTGCCTGGCAGGCGGTAAGCGCTAAAACGAGCGTTATGATAATCACGCGGAGACAGCTTTTCATTCCCAGTTGATCGGCCAAGTTGCTCATCCTATTCTCCGCTCTTCATGGGGAATATGCAAAAATACGCTCATCCCCAAATGGCACGATTAGCAAATCTCCTGCCGCGACCTTACCTGCTCGGTTCATATCATAGTGCCAATCATTGATTCGCCCGCATTACGGATCGATACCCGTTTGTTTGCGCATGATTTGAATGCCAATCGCCAGAACCAACAGTTCTACCAGGGGTGTTACCATTGTACATCCTACAACCGTTGATAAAACTACAAACCAGTTGAATATCGTATCGGGTAAGCTGTTCGGGGTTGTAAGGATACTTCCTGGGGTAATCAGCAGAGCAATCACCATGCTGGCACTTCCAGTAAACCCAACCACAGCAAAACTCCAGAAGGTTTGAATTCTTACTTTTCGCATCTCTTCTGGGTTGAAGGATCTCGACACCCTTATCCTCTTGGAGAAGCTCCATGAGATGACTTGCCCCCAAGCAGTGGCTGCAAGCATCACGATAACCAATAGGTATAGGATCATCTCTAGCATAGGTGTAAACAAGCTTTCAAATCAGATCACTTCCACACTATGAGCAGAACCTCGTAACAAAAAGATCAAGGCCTGGATGGTTGCTCAAGAAATCTAGCCATGACTGGTACTGGCGAATCAACTTCCGCCATTTGAGCTGCTGCCTCTGTGATTTGATGTGTTTCAAGTGATCATCCAGTTTGAGCCAATTTAGTAGTTTGAACCGCGTCGCCTTTCTCTAATTTGTTTCGCCATTGAAAAATCGCCTCTCAGCACCGGCTCACAATCCTGGCGAAGCATATGGGCAAGCCTGTCAAGTTGAATTTCAACCCTCATCTCTGCCACTTCCGGAAAAACGTAAGCCTCTTTCAAGCTCGGGTCAAAATATCTGGCAACAGCAGCGAAATCAAGCCATTTTCTCTCGGACCACTCGGTTGCTCCAACCTTAATCAAAACCTGGCTTCTATCGATAACCACTTGTACTGTGGTTGAATCTAACTTAACTACAACCTCGGCATTTCCCATGGTGTCAGGCGAATACTGCTCTCGGTCAACACAAAAGCCATATTCGTCCATCAGGTATTGGAAATATTGCTTGATCAATTGAATAGGGAGTGTCGTCATCCACAATCTCCAGGAATAAATCGTGATGCTTCGCTGGATTTTGCCCAGCGTGCCATCCATACAACCAGCGCTATGGCGTAAACCAGTCGCAATCTCAGATTTTCTGCCCATAGGTGTACACTGGATTGTATCTTTTTCTTAGATCCTTGCCTGCATAGATTAGGCAACCAGCCCGCGCCCCCCACCGAGTTGCATCACCCGCCTTCCACCCATCCGCGAAAATCAGTGTGCATCTGCGTCCTGTATAAGCGCCTGGCTACCTCCAACCCGGGGAGTGCGCTTGCAGCGCACCTGGCATATCAGCCTGAGATTTGTATCTCAGGCGATGGCGCAATGGATATCAACCCATGATTTGAAACTCAACCAATGCGTTGGCGCGCTGACCACCTTATCGCCTGCGAAAAGAGTATAATCCATCATAATCGGTCACACCTCGAATAGGAGCGGATATGATCGCAGAACCAGACCAACAGTTGGTTGAAATCGCCAGGGAATTGATCGCCCGGCGTTTCAGAGAAGGTTACCACCACATCGCCGCCGCCCTGCGCACCACCTCCGGGCAGGTGTTTACCGGCGTGCACGTAGAAGCCTACATCGGCCGCATCACCGTCTGCGGCGAGGCAGTCGCCATCGGGACCGCTGCCACCGGCGGCGACACCCACATCGAAACCATCGTGGCCGTCAACGAACTGGGTGTGATCGTCTCCCCTTGCGGGATGTGCCGCGAGCTGATCTCCGATTACGCCCCGCAGGCCAGAGTGATCATCCTGCGCCAGGGAGAGCCCGTCGCCGTGCCGGTGAGCGAGCTGCTTCCCGATAAATACACCCGTGAAGATGACTGAGAGGCCCACAATGCCTGCAAATTCGATCTACCGCTCTCCTGAAGGCGAAGCTGAAATTCATTCCATCTATGACCGGCAACTGGCGCGCCTGAATCTGCCTCACGAAAGCCGCCTGCTCGATACCCGCTTCGGCGCAACCCACGTACTCTCTCTTGGGCCGCCAGCCGCGCCGCCGCTGGTGGTCTTGCAAGGCGGGAACACCACCAGCCCGCTGACGCTCGACTGGCTGCGTCCCTTGATTGAAAAATATCGTGTGTACGCCCCCGATACGATCGGGCATCCGGGCAAGAGCGCTCCCGTGCGCATCTCGCCGCGTGACAACAGCTATGGCCAGTGGTTGGCAGACGTACTGGATGCCCTGGATCTTCGACAGCCGGCGCTCATGGGCGGCTCGTATGGCGCTGGCATCCTTCTGCGCGCCGCCGCGCACATCCCAGAACGCATTGGCAAAGCCATCCTGTTCATCCCTTCCGGCCTGGTCTCAATTCCAGCCAGCACCATGCTGGAGTTGCTCTGGAGTTTGCTAGCCTACCGCCTTGCTCCCACGCCAGCTCGATTGAAACGCATCCTGCGGCCCATGTTCCTGGATGAACCCATCGGCGAGGATGTGCTCGAGATCACGCAGGCGGTTTTCCGCCTGACGCACATCGAGCCCGAGATGCCGCGCAACGTAACCGAACAGGAATTGGAAAACTTCAAAGCGCCGGTGCTGGTAGTTGCAGCCGAGCGGGATCGCCTGTTCCCGGCAGAAGCAGTGCTCCGGCGCGCCCGACGTGTATTCCCCAACCTGGCAGGCGCCGAGGTGCTCCCAGGAGCAACACATTATCTCGCCTCGCGCCATCACGGTTATCTGAACGAGTGCTGCGAACGCTTCTTGCGCTCCTGAAGAACCATATCGCCAGCGCTATGTAGGCAGCTTTCTAAACTGAGAGCATGATTATGTACCCCGAGATCGTTCGTACCAGCAAGTTTTTGAGCCTGATCTTGCGCCACCAACCGGGCAAGATCGGCCTGGCTCTCGACCAGAACGGCTGGGCTGACGTTGACGAACTGCTTGCCAAAGCCAACCGCTTTGGCTTCCACATCGACCGGCCCTTTCTCGAGCGCGTGGTGGCCGAGAACGACAAACAGCGCTTCTCCTTCGACCCCGAGCGCCGCAGGATCCGCGCCAACCAGGGCCACTCCATCCCGGTAGATTTGGGCCTCGAACCCACGCCGCCGCCTGAGTTTTTGTTCCACGGCACCGCCAGGCGACTGTTGGGCTCGATCAGGGAAAAGGGACTGCTGCGCGGCCGGCGCACCCACGTACACCTTTCCAAAGATGAACCAACTGCGCTCGCAGTGGGTAAACGACATGGAGCGCCGGTGATCCTCAAAATCCGCTCCGCCCAAATGCATGCGGATGGCTACCGCTTCATGCTCTCAGCCAATGGCGTTTGGCTGACAGAAAGCGTGCCCGTCCAGTATCTCGAGTTTCCAGATGAAAGAGGAGTATACCCATGAAACCTGCCCTGCTCGTCATCGATGTACAGAAAGCTTTCTTCGACATCAACCCCACCACCACCCAATCCCTCAACGATGCCATCGAATACATCAACGCTGCCATCGCCCTGTTTCACGCCAAACAACTGCCCGTCATCTGCATCCAGCACATGGACGAATCCGATCAGCTCGTCCCGGGTAAAGAAGCCTTCGACCCGCCCGAATCCCTGGAAATTCTGCCCACGGACATCCACATCCACAAGACCTACGGGAATTCCTTCAACAAGACCCCTCTGCTCGAAAAACTGGCCGAACTGGGCGTGGACACCGTCATCCTCACCGGTTTTTGCGCCGAGTTCTGCGTGCTCTCCTCCTACCGGGGCGCAATGGACCATGACCTGACCCCCATCATTTTGCGCGGCTCGCTCGCCAGTGTCACGCCGGAAAACATCCCCTTCGTCGAGCGCGTCAACGATCTGATTTCGTACGACGCCCTGAAGAAGATCCTGGAATAGTTGCGATATACTAAAGCCTGTCCAATCCACACACTTTTTTTGGAGACGTCCATGACTGCTACCCCTCCCCGCTGGGACCTATCGAACGTTTATCCTGGGCTCGAAGCGCCCGAGTTCAAAACCGATCTTGCCCGCCTCACCAGCCAGATCGGCGGCCTGGAGGCCCTGTTTGCTCGAAGCCTCAGCCAGGCCACGACCCAAACCCCCATCGCTGAGCTTGCCGGCCTGGCTGGCGAAGCCATCCAGCGCCTGAACGAAATCCTGGAGCTCGCCAGCACTATGGGGCCCTACATTTTCTCGTTCGTTGCCACCGACTCGCACAACACCACCGCTCGCCGCCAGCTTTCGGAGTTCGAACAGATCGGGGCGCGCCTGGATGTCATCCAGACCCAGCTCCAAGCCTGGGTGGGGGGCCTCGCTCCGCTTCTGGATCAAATCATCGCCGCCGACCCGCTCGCCCAGGCGCACGCCTTCACCCTCAAGGAGGCCGCCGAGCAAAGCCGCTACCTGATGAGCCAGGCCGAAGAGGTCCTGGCGGCCGAAATGAACCTGAGCGGCTTCAACGCCTGGAGCCGCCTGCAGGGCACCGTTACCTCGCAGCTATCGGTGGACTTCGAGATGGAGGGCCAGGTGCAGAAACTGCCCTTGCCCGCCATCATCAACCTGCAGGCCCACCAGGATGAAGACGTGCGTCGCCGCGCCTACGAGGCTGAGATCCAGGCCTGCGAATCCGTGCGCGAACCCCTGGCAGCCTGCATGAACGGCGTCAAAGGCACGGTCAACACCCTCGACCAGCGCCGCGGCCGGCAGGATGCCCTGCACAGCGCCATCGACACCGCCCGCATCGACCGTCCCACCCTGGAAGCCATGCTCGACGCCATGCAGGCTTCCTTCCCCACTTTTCGCAAGTACTTCCTTGCCAAGGCCCGCCGCCTCGGCAAGGAACAGCTCGCCTGGTGGGACCTCTTCGCCCCGGTCGGCCAGAGCAAAGTAACCTACACCTTCGAAGAGGGCCGGGATTTCATCCTGGAGAACTTCGCCAGCTTCACCCCCGATCTGGCCGCTTTTGCCAAACGCGCCTTCGAGCATCACTGGATCGACGCCGAGCAGCGCCAGGGCAAGCGCGGCGGCGCCTTCTGCATGGCCCTGCCTGGTGTCAAAGAGTCCCGCCTGCTGTGCAACTTCGACGGCACCCTCGGCCAGGTCTCCACCATCGCCCACGAGTTAGGGCACGCCTACCACAACCACTGCGCCTTCCAGGCCAACAAGACCCCCCTCCAGGCCTCCACCCCTATGACCCTGGCCGAAACCGCTTCCATCATGTGCGAGACCATCGTCATGCAGGCCGTCCTGCGCCAGACCAGCGATCCCCAGAGTGTGCTGGCCATCCTCGAAACCATGCTGATCAACGACGCCCAGGTGATCGTCGATATCTACTCACGCTATCTCTTCGAGAAAGAAGTCTTCGAGCGGCGTCCACAAGCTGAGCTTTCCGCCGACGACTTCTGCGACATCATGGAGCGCGCCCAGAAAGCCACCTACGGCGATGGGCTGGACGCGCGCTACCTCAACCGTTACATGTGGGCCTGGAAACCGCACTACTACCGCACCGACATCTCGTTCTACAACTTCCCCTACGCTTTCGGCCTGCTCTTCGGCGTCGGTTTGTACGCCATCTACCAGCAGCGCGGCGCTGAGTTCGTGCCCGATTACAGGAACCTGCTGGCATCCACTGGCGAGGGCACTGCCGCCGAGCTGGCCGCCCGCTTTGGCATCGACATCCGCCAGAGCGCTTTCTGGCAGGCCAGCCTGGAGGTGATCGCCCAGCGCATCGAGCGCTACTGCCAGATCTAACCTGCGCGGCCCGCCCAGGGCCAGATTGGAGGCGCTGCATGTACGATCTAAAATCGGTCAAACTGCCCTACCTCTCCGGGATAGCCTTGCACCTGTTCGTTGGTCTCCTGGAAAGCCCCCTGGGCGCTTTGCTCCGGCCCAGCCTGTTCCGCTCCGCCGGCATCACCTGGCTGCGCCAGCAGGATTTCGGAGAGCCTCCGACGAGCCAGCCGCTTCATTTCACCGGCGCGCTCCATACCCAACCGCTCTCAATGCCCGCCAGTGAGTGGCCTGCCGCGCCCGCCGCGCCCGCGCCGGGTTTTCATTTCGCCAGCGTCCACGACTACGCCAGGGCCTACCGGGAAGGCCGGGTCACGCCCGAAGAAGTCGCCCACCAGGTGCTGGAGGCCATCCAGGCCAGCGACGCCGCCTCCCCCTCCCTGCGCGCCTTCATCGCCGTTGAGCAGCAGGATGTGCTTGAGCAGGCCCGCCAATCCTCGCAGCGCATCCAGGCCGGGCAGCCGCTCAGCGTTTTGGATGGCGTTCCGGTGGCGGTCAAAGATGAAGTCGATATGCGCCCTTACCCCACCACCGTGGGGACGGCCTTCCTGGGGAATTCTCCGGCCACACAGGATGCCACCGTTGTCGCCCGCCTGCGCGCTGCCGGAGCGCTGCTCATCGGCAAGACCAACATGCACGAGATCGGCATTGGCGTCACTGGTCTGAACCCCATCCACGGCACCCCTCGCAACCCCTACGCCCCGCAGCACTACACCGGCGGCAGTTCCAGCGGCTCTGCCGCTGCCGTGGCCGCCGGGTTGTGCCCGCTGGCCCTCGGCGCCGACGGCGGCGGCTCCATCCGCATCCCCGCTGCGTTTTGCGGCATCGTCGGATTGAAGCCCACCTTCGGCCGGGTGAGCGAGCATGGCGCCGCCCCCTTGTGTTGGAGCGTGGCTCATCTGGGCCCCCTGGCTGCATCCGTTAGCGACCTCACCCTGGGTTATGCCCTCCTGGCTGGCCCCGATCCCGCCGATCCCGTTTCCCTCCACCAGCCGCCTCCCTCCCTGGCAGGCTGGGATAACCTGAACCTGAGCGATCTGACTCTCGGCGTTTACTGGCCCTGGTTCCGCCACGCCACCTCCGGTGTCGTCGCAGCTTGCGAGGCCATGCTCGCCGCCTTCGAGCGCCTGGGGGGGCGCCTGCGCGAAGTGGAAATCCCCGACCTGGAGGCCGCCAGGGTCGCCCACACCCTCACCATCGCCGGCGAGATGGCCCAGGCCCTCAGCAGCACCTACGCCGGTCATCACCACCAGCACGGCCCGGATGTGCGCATCAACCTGGCGCTGGCCCGCGCCTTCACCACCTGCGATTACGTCCAGGCCCAGCGCCTGCGCACCCGCCTGCTGGCCCACTTCGATCGCGCCTTCGAGTCAGTCGACGCCATCCTCACCCCCGCCACCGGCCTGCCCGCCCCGGCCATCCCTGCTGCGGCTTTGCAGGGCGGCGAATCGGACCTCACCACCCTGGTAGAGATCATGCGCTTCGCAACGCCCGCCAACCTGGCTGGCCTGCCAGCCATTTCCTTCCCGGCTGGCTACAACCCCGCCGGGCTCCCCATCGGCATGCAAGCCATCGGGCGCGCCTGGCAGGAGCCCACCCTGCTGCGCCTGGCGCTGGCGGCTGAGCAAACTGTGGAGCGCCAGAAACCGCAAATCTACTACCCGATTCTCCCGGAATGAAGTCTTTTGTCCACGCCCGCCTCACCGACTGCCTTCGAGAAAAAACCGCCCCTGCTCAGCGGGCTGCTCCTGGTTTTCCTGCTGGCCATGATCCTGGCCAACATCGGCGGCAACATGTACGGCCCCCTGCTGCCCCTGTATCTCAAAGACCTGGGGGCGGACATCGTCCAGGTCGGCTTGTTCTTCACCCTGGCGCAAATCATTCCCCTGGTGCTGCAAATCTTAGGCGGCTGGATCTCCGATTCGATCGGGCGGCTGCGCGCCATTGCTTTCGGCAGTATCGCCGGCGTCTTCGCTTATGTGGCCTTGATCCTGGCCCCAAGCTGGCAGTGGCTGTTGCTCGGCTCGGCTTTCTTTGCCATGGGCACCTCCCTGGTGGGGCCGAGCTTCGACGCCTTCATCGCTGAACACTCCAGCGAGGCCAACCGGGCGCGCGTCTTCGGCATCACCCATGCCCTCTTCATGGTGGTTGGCGTGGTCGGCCCGCTGTTGGGCGGGTATCTGGCAGAAGTGCGCGGCTTCAAATTCATGCTGGTGGTAGCCGCCGTCATGTACCTGTCGGCGACCATCATCCGCATCGCCATGGCCCGCCAGGCTGCCCGCAGCACCGAGGCGCACAAGCCTGGGCTTTCACTTCAGGGCCTGAAGATGAACCTGGGCACCATGTTCGGCATGATCACCGCTGGAGGCGTGGTCACCTGGATTTTGCTCACCGATGGCGCCCGCGATATCTCCTTCGCCCTCTCGATGAACCTCTTCCCCGTTTACCTGGAACAGATCGGCGGGCTGTCGCTCCGCCAGATCGGCCTGATGAACAGCGTTTTCGGCCTGTGCATGATGCTCACCACTATCCCCGGCGGTTGGATCGCCGATAAGAAAGGTGAGCGCGTCGGCATCGTCATCGCTTTCTTCTTGCTTGGCAGTTCCCTGTTATGGCTGATCTACATGCCGGTGCAAAGTTTTTGGTTTTACCTGCTGGGATGGGTACTGGCAGGCGCCGGCGTTGGGTTGGCCACCCCGGCTTACCAGTCTCTGATCAGCAAAGCCGTGCCCGAAAGAGTGCGCGGCACCGCCTATGGGTTGTTCAGTTCCAGCCTGGGCCTGGTTTCGTTGCCCGCTCCCTGGATAGGAGGCCAGTTGTGGGACAAAATCAGCCCTCGCTTCCCCTTCTTGATCACTGCGGTTGTATCCATCCTTTCCATCATCCCGGCCTGGTTCAAGTTCAAACTACCAAAGGACACGGCTCAAGATGTTCAAGCGACGCTTGTAGATGAACAAACATAATCATCCTGGTTTAGAAAAATACTTCCCCTGGCTAGCTCATGAAACTCACCGGGCGCACGATGCGCCCAGGAGAATTTCGTCTTACACTACCAGCAAAGGCGCGTATTGAATGCGGTTAGAACAACCGGCAGGGCGCGAGTGAGGTAGAGTTGGCTCTCAAAATTTGTGTTGCAGATGGTCAAACCAGGGTGCGCTTCGGGTTGCGTATCTTACTTGAGCAGCAGCCCGGGTGGAAAGTGACCGGCGAGGTAACCGACACAAAAGAATTGCTTGAAAAAATGAATGCAGATTGTCCGGACCTGGTCCTGCTCGATTGGGACTTGCAAGGCACGCCCAAGCAGATTTTGCTTCCCAATTTGCGTGAGCTGCATCCGGGTTTGCTGATCGTGATTCTAAGCGGGCGGCCTGAAATGCAACGGGTCGCCATGTTAGCTGGCGCAGACGCCTTTGCCAGCAAAGCAGACTCCCCCGAAAAACTCCTCAACCTCATCCGAGATATCGCTTGCGACAAACCTTGTTGAGTTCCGTCAAAGATATGCTAAGATTGTATGGCGGTGAGGCGTAGACCGGCTCAACCGTGAGGCATCCCAATGCGGGCATTTCATGCGAGGTAATTCATGACCCAGCTCACCGGCAACATGCGGACATACCTGGCGTTCAGCCTCCTGTTGATCGTTACGGTTTTTGCCGGCCTGGTTGGCTTCCGCTCAGGCCTGGCAAATCTGCCCGGTCAGCCCTGGTGGGCTCGTTTCACCCCCGTACTTTGGGAAGTAGACCGGGCGGAGAGCCGCCGCCTCCAGGTCGATGCCTCACCCGCCGGGAGTGTTCCCACGCCCGACATCCGCTTCGAAAACCTGTCAGTCGAAGATGGTCTGTCCACTGAGATCATTTACAGCATCTGGCAGGACAGCCTGGGCTTCCTGTGGATCGGCACCTACTCTGGCCTGCATCGCTACGACGGGGACCAGTTCAAGATCTACGAGCACGATCCCCTCGATCCAAATAGCCTGAGCAACAACATCATTTTCACTGTGTACGAGGACCACCAGGGAGAGCTCTGGGTGGGCACCTTCGGGGGTGGTTTGAATCGCTTCGACCGCCAGAATGACCAGTTCATCCGCTACCAGCACGACCCCGACGATCCGGACAGCCTGGGCGAGAACATCATCTACTCGATCCTCGAAGACTCCAGCGGGAACCTGTGGATCGCCACTTACGGCGGCGGCCTGGACCGCTACGATCGCCAAAACGATCGCTTCATCCACTACCAGCATTCAGATGACGATCCGGGCAGCATTTCCAGCGACTACGTATCTCGCCTCTATGAAGATCGTTCCGGGGCGCTCTGGGTCGGGACGGCGGTCGGCTTGAACCTGTTCGACCGCCAGACTGAGACCTTCACCCGCTACTTGCACGATCCGGAAAACCCGCATAGTTTGGGCTACGATGTGATCGTCGCCATCCTCGAAGATCAGCAAGGAGACCTGTGGGTCGGGACCGCCAACGGCCTGGATCGCCTGGATCGCGCCACCGGGCAGTTTACCCATTACCGGCAAGATCCCGAGGACCCCTCCAGCCTGAGCCTCAATCACGTCAACGCCCTGCTGGAAGATTCCAATGGGATGATCTGGGTTGGCACCAACGGCGCAGGCCTGAACGTTGTGGATGCGGAACAGGAAGTTCCGCCGGACAGGCAGCATTTCATGCACTTCCAGTCCGATCCCGATGATCCATACAGCCTCACCGACAATTACGTCAACATGCTCTACCAGGACCGGGCCGGGACGATTTGGATTGCCACCCTTTCGAAATTGTGCAAATACGATCGTGAACGCGGCAAGTTCCAGCCGTTTCCCATCCCAAACGCAGATACTGCCAGTGCGGCTAAAGACATCTACTCGATCTATGAAGACTCTACCTCCACCCTGTGGATCGGCGCCTCCGATGGCCTGCGCGCCATCAACCCACAAACCAACCAGGCGACCCACTACCGGCAGTACCCCGACAATCCCAACAGCCTGAATGACAATTGGGTCTTTTCGATTTACGAAGACAGTTTCGGTGTGCTTTGGCTCGGCACGGCGTTTGGCGGCATCGATCGCCTGGACCGCCGCACCGGGCGCTTTTCACACTACCAGCGCGCCTACGCAGGCGCCGTCACCTGGAGCGAAGACCAGATCTTGAGGATCTACCAGGATCGCTCCTACACGCTCTGGTTTGGCACCGGCGCCGGCCTGACCCGTTACGATCCAACCACGGATACGTTTTCACATTACTACATTTCGCCCTCCGAAACGGACCGGCGAGCCAAAGATTCGATCTACGCTGTCCTGGAAGACCACTCGGGCACGCTCTGGGTTGGGACCTCCGATCACGGCCTGCTGACATTTGACCGGCAGAGCGAGACTTTTATCTCGCTGCCATCTGATCCTGCCATCCCAGAGTACCTGCGCGTCGGGAACATACCCGATTTGTATGAAGACGAGCAAAACCGGTTGTGGATCGCCACCATCGGCCAGGGCCTATACCAATACGATCCTGCGAACAACACCTACGCCCACTACGATTCGGAAAATGGCCTGGCAGATAACCAGGTGATCGACATCCTCCAGGATCAGGGAGCTGGCCTGTGGCTGGTGACCAGAATCGGGGTATCCAGGTTCGATCCGCTTACCGGTCAGTTCGAGAATTTCGATGTTTCGGACGCGCAGCAAAGAAACATCTACCCCTTTATGGGAGTCTTGCGTAAGAACGGCCAGATCATACTGGCGGGAGAGCACACTTTGCTCTCCTTCCAGCCCCAGGAGATTACCCTGAACCCGCGCAAGCCACCCATCGTCATGACCGCCTTCCGCAGCGGGAAAGAATTTCTCGAATCGATCACCGCCCCCGAGTTGCTCCAGCAGACCATGCTGGTCTGGCCGGACAACGACTTCGAGTTTGAGTTTGCCGCCCTCAACTTCACCCACCCGGAGAAGAACCAGTACGCCTACAAGCTGGAGGGCTACGATGAGGATTGGATTTACACCGGCGCTCGCCGTTTTGGCCGCTACACCAACCTCCCTGGGGGTAAATATACCCTGCGCCTGAAAGGATCGAACAATGAAGGCATATGGAATGAAAACGGCATCGCCATTGCTATCACCGTTGTTCCCCCCTTCTGGCAGACCCGCTGGTTCCAGGTAGCCATGCTCCTGATTCTGGCTGCAGCCACTCTGGCCGTTTACCGTTTCAGAGTGCGCGGCATCGAAGCCAGCCGGCGCGAGCTGGAGAGACAGGTGGCCAGCCGCACCAAGGAGTTGGCCATCGTCAACACCATCGCTGGCGTGGTGAGCAGTTCCCTCGATCTGCGCGAGATCCTCTACGGCGCTCTGGACAAGACCCTGGATTTGATGCAGATCGAAGCCGGAGGCATTTACTTGCTCGAAAACGAGAGCGGTTTGCTCAAAATCTTCGCCCACAAAGGGATGGATGCAACCCTCCTCCGCGAGATCGACAACTTGAAGATTGGCGAGGGCTACTCGGGCCAGGTAGTCTTAACCGGGCAGCCCCTGGTTGTGGAAGATCTTTCCACCGACCCCCGCCTGACGCGCTCGGCCGTCAAAGAAAAGGGCTGGCGCTCCGCCGCCATCACTCCGCTGGTCTCCAGAGGCGAGGTGATGGGCTCCCTGTTCGTCCTGACCAGCAGCCGGCGCGAGTTCACTCAGCAGGACCTCGGCCTGCTGGCTTCGATCAGCAGCCAGATCGCCATCGCCACCGAGAATGCCCGCCTGTTCTCAGATGAAGTCCTGCGCGCCGAGCAGTTCCGCGTCATCGCCGAAGTCGGCCGCCGCCTCACCCTCATCTTGGATGTCGATGAGCTCCTCTGGCAGTTAGTCCGCACCATCCAACAGGCTTTCGGTTACTATCATGTTGGCATCGGCTTGATCGAAGGTGATGAGGTTGTCTACCAGTATGGCGCTGGCGAGCTGTGGGACCGTCCTGACTTCGTTTTCAAGCCCGCCCGTCTGAAAGTTGGCCAAGAAGGCGTTTCAGGCTGGGTAGCTGCCAACGGAGAGCCTTTGCTGGTGTCCGATGTCACCCATGACCCGCGTTACGTTTGGATGCAGGGCAGCACTACCCGCGCCGAGCTGACCGTCCCCATCCTGGTCAAGGGCAAAGTGATCGGCGTGCTGGATACCCAAAGCGACCAGCCCAACGCCTTCGATGAGACCGATCTGGTCGTGCTCCAGTCCCTGGCCCATCAGGCTGGCGCGGCCATCGAAAACGCCCAGCTTTACAAGCAGTCCAAGCAACTGGCCGTGATGGAAGAGCGCAGCCGCCTGGCGCGCGACCTGCACGACGCCGTCACGCAGACGCTCTTCTCCGCCAGCCTGGTGGCAGAGGCCCTGCCCACCGCCTGGGAAAAAGATGCCGAGGAAGGCAAACTGCTCCTGCAAGAACTGCGCGCCCTCAGCCGCGGCGCTCTGGCCGAGATGCGCACCCTGCTCCTGGAATTGCGCCCGGCAGCGCTGGTAGAAACCCGCCTGGAGGATTTGCTCCGCCAGTTAGGCGAGGCGGCGGGCGGGCGTGAGGGCATCCCGGTTGACCTGTCGTTCGAAGGCCAGGCCCAGCTGCCCCAGGATGTCCACATTGCCCTCTATCGCATTGCCCAGGAAGCCTTGAACAATGTTGTCAAGCACGCCCGGGCCAACCACATTTCCATACGCTTGTGTTTCCTGGAAGATCTGGATGAAGATCTGAGCGTGCTGCTCTCGATTAGCGACGATGGACGCGGCTTTGACCCTACCCAAGTCCCCCATCATCGGTTAGGATTGGGTATCATGCACGAGCGCGCCCAGGCGATCGGCGCTTCGCTTACCATCCAAAGCCAGCCTGGAGAGGGCGCCCAGGTCACCGTTTCATGGAAACACAGCCCACGAGAGGAACCGCAAGAGGAGGCAGAATGAACGGCTATGCGCATCCACAGCCCGTCCGAGTGTTGATAGCTGATGATCACGGTATGGTCCGTAAAGGGTTGATCACCTTCCTGAAAAATACCCCGGATTTGGAGGTGGTGGGCGAAGCCCGCGACGGGCGTGAAGCTGTGGCGTTGTGCGAACGTCTCCAGCCAGATGTGATCCTGATGGACCTGATCATGCCCGAGATGGGCGGCGTCGCCGCCACCCGCGCCATCCACCAGCGCTGGCCGCAGGTCCAGGTGATCGCCCTGACCAGCTTCCAGGAAAAAGAGTTGGTCCAGGATGCCCTGCAGGCAGGCGCCATCGGTTATCTGCTCAAGAACATCTCGGGGGATGAATTGTCCCAGGCCATACGCTCGGCGTTTTCCGGGCGGCCCACCCTGGCCCCGGAAGCCATCCAGGCCCTGATCCAGACCGAGGCAGACGGTCCGACTCTGGGCAAAGACCTGACCCGCCGGGAGATGGAAGTCCTGGAATTGTTGGTCAAAGGCTTGAGCAACCCGGAAATCGCCGAACGACTGTTTGTCAGCCGGGCCACGGTCAAAGTCCACGTCAGCAGCATCCTGTCCAAGCTTGGGGCCACCAACCGGGCAGAGGCCATCTCCCTGGCAATCCAGCACAAGCTCCTCCGTTGAGCGACAAGATGAGCCCAGGATTAGAAAAATAACCTACCTGGCTATAGACCAATCTTGCCCGGACGCATGATGCGTCCGGGCCGTTTTTATCCTACACTATTCAGTGGACAAAGGTCGCTCTCAATCAAATTCAAATTCGTGAAAAGCATCCAAATGATAAATTCCCCCATCGAAGACCGAGAATTGGTTTTGAAAATGCAATCCGGAGACCTGGAAGCGTTAGGGGAGCTGTACGACCGCCATCGCTGCATGGTTTACCGCACTGCACTGGCCATCACCGGTGATCCCGAACTGGCCAACGATTTGCTCCAGGATGTGTTCCTGCGCCTGAATCGCTTTGCTGATCGCATCGACCCCCAGCGCCCGCTTGAGCCGTGGTTATATCGCATGACCGCCAACCTGGCCTATACAGCCATGAAGCGCTGGCAGCGCAGCCTGCGCCTTTTGGAAGAAAAATTCGACTGGTTCCTGATTGGCTCGAGTAAGAATTCCCCACAAGAGCTGACCGAAGAACAAGACGAGTGGCGCCGCGTGGAGACGGCCTTGTTCGACCTGCCCCTGGCGCAGCGCGTGGTGGTAGTTCTTTTTTATCTCAATGAATTTTCTCTGCAGGAAATCGCAGAGACCCTGAAAATCCCTCTTGGCACGGTCAAATCTCGCCTGCACTATGGCCGCCGCTCCTTGCAATATTGCCTGCAGGACCGCCCGCTGGCCGAGAATCGTCCGGTGCCGGATGGAACTTCTTGTTCTGCACTCAGCTACGAAGGCCAATACGCCAGTTAGCCTCGCTCATTGGCTGGCCCCCGCTGCCCCATCCCAATTATCCTGTCTACACGCCTATTCACAACCGAAAATAGGCCATCTGGCTAGTCTTGAAATCCACCTGTTGGTAGATGCGCCGCGCACAAAACCAGGCTACACTTATCATGGCTAGACTTAGCATATAGTTCAGAAAGGAGACGCCATGTTTTTCAATGATCTCCCCGCCCCGCTCCAGCCCACTTACCAGAGCGACCGGCCAAGCAATGCCCCGATCCGCGCAGGTCAACCTGGTTGGCCGCCCCAGGGCTACGAATTACCCGAAGGCGCACCGGCGCTCAACCGCCGGGTTGTCCGCCTGCACCGCCCAGCTTGGGTGTGCACTGTATGTGTGTTCCTCGGCGATTTGCTCATCCGCACCGGCAGCCGCCTCAAAGAACGCGTCGCCGCTGACCCACTGGCGATGATCACTCGTTAGCACATCGGTTTATCCGGGAACGGTTATCCCACACAATCCTACTGCTCCGGCAGTAAAACCCATTTTGATCCCGCCCGCAGGCCCCAAACCTGCGGGCGGTTTACTTTACGCCTACCACTTTCCCCCCAGGCCGCGCTTATTGCCAGTTCAGGGCGATTCGTGTATACTCAATAAAACACATCCAAAATCACCCACTGCCGCCCCTCCGGGCCCTGTCAAACTACTGTGGCTACAAGTTTGGCCTTGAAATTAATCTAAAAGCGAGGGAAAACCAATGAATGTTTACCTTCTCCAATTCATCTTCATCATCGTGGGGCTGGGCTGCGGTACGCTCATTGCTGCCTCCAACCCAATGGGGAGTTCGACCGTCTTCATCAGCAACTCCAAGAGCTACGAAGCGCGCCGCTTGCGCAGCCGCTCTGCCCCACCAACCTTCGTGAACCTGTTGTTAGCCGTTGTCGCCCTGGGTTGTATGTTCGGGCTCTACGTCACCAACTTCCAGCCATGCAGTTTCCTGGTGTACTGGCTCCCGCAAACACCGCCCATCCTCACCCAGATGTTTTGCAATTGATGCATTCATCGTAGGAGGCCAACATGTCCATGATCGGCGAAATCGGCAGAAATTACGCCCGGTCGCTGGCGATCTCCGTAATTTCTATCCTCATCTTCTGTCCACTGGCGTGCCTGCTCATATTCCTGCCCTTGTGGATCGTCAACGATCAAAACCTGAGCATCTGGTATCTGATCATCCCTGCCGGCCTGTTCCTGCTGATCCTCTTCGGTGGGGGTTTCGGCGCCCTGGCGCTGACTGCGCTTTGGCGCGCCAGACAATTGGATGCGCTGTTCGTACCCCTGGGCCTGAAAGGCGAATCCTACGCCACATTTTTCCGCCGCTACTCTGGCGACTTCGGCGGGCGGCAGGTGCGCATCTACTTCAGCCGCGGCCCGCTGGTCGAAATCGAAGTCGCCACGGCGCTCCAGACCCGCCTGAGCGTAACCGACGCCCATGCAGAAAGGCGCGCCCTGGCAAAACTGTTCAACCAGGCGCCCGTGGTGAGCAACCATCCCGCTCTGCCAGGCCTGTCGGTTTATTCCATCGACCAGGCCTGGGCGCAAAACCTCATCGAACACCCTGAAGTACCGGCGTTGTTGCGCCGCCTCCTGGCCCTTCAGGGCAATTTCACCATGCAGTACCTGGTTTTGCGCCCTGGCTGGCTGCGCCTGACGCTCTTCGGCAGCCGCCGTTTGCTCGATTTTGGCTTCGATCTCACCGCCCAACAGGCCCGGCAGTACCTGGAGGACCTGTCGCAGTGTATCGCCAATGCCGAAAACCTGCCAGCCCCACAGGTGACCGAATCGGAAACGCCCCTGGAGCGCACAGCCGAAAAGGTGCGCAGCCGCAACCCCTATCTGGTTCCGCTGATCACTGTGGCAGTCACCCTGGGCAGCATCTTTTGCATCTCAGCCGTGATCATCGCCGCAGTGATGTTGTTTGGCAACTGAAGCGCCTAACCGCCCTTCGAGCGCCCTCGCAAAAACGCTGCCATCGCCAGCCCATAGACGATGACAGCCACAATGTACAGGCTCTGCACGCCCCACCAGATCGAGCCGTACTCCAGGATGCCGCCGAAGACCGAGCCGCTCAAGTTCGAAGCCAGCGGGCGGGCTACTTCTCCGGCCCGGCGCAGCGATTCGCTGAAGATCAGCCCGGAGAAGAACAGCGGGATCGAGAGCAGCAGCACGCTGCTGATACCTCGCAGCAGCGGCGCGAGCTGGTTGAGCACCTCGAAGGGGAAGAAATACACCAGCGCCAGGCTGGCAAACAGCAGCGCATACGTCAGGCGCAGGCGCACGCGCACCCCACGCAGCACCAGCAAATTCGCCGCCAGCACCATCAGCAGCACGCCTGAAATCGCCAGGGCGTTCACCAGCCAGGTTGTGCCGAACAGCAAGGCCAGTTTTGTGATGCTGGTGAACTCAACCAGCAAGAAAGCCGCTCCCAACAGCCAGAAATGCCAGTTTGGACGCAGCGCCGCGGGGAAAGAGCGCGACAGGATGAAAAAGGCCACCAGGCCGATCACCAACAGAGCCTGCCAGTAAGCCGAAGGCACCTGGCGCGCCCGCATATACAGGTAAGGCCAGTCATCCGTAGGCAGCGGCAGGTTGGTGATCTGCGCATCCGGCTGCCAGGTCTGTAACTCCAGGGCCGCCACCTGCTCCGCTGCCGGATCGCCGGCGATGAAGGTGGTGCCCATCGCTCCCCGGTGCACCCACACCCTCTCGGCCCTAAACACCTGCACGAGCATACGCCCCAGGCGCTCGTCGATCCAGTGTTGGCTGGTGGCAAACGTCACCGCTACCACCCCGCCAGGCGCCAGGTGTTGGCGCACCTGTTCGAAGCTCTCCAGCGTATACACGTAAGAATCCAGGCGCACGGACGACAGGCTGGAGAGCAATGTGTGCGAATCCAGCAGGCCGAACGCCACGATATCGTAAAGCTGCTGGTTGGTTTCGAAAAACGAACGCGCATCATCCACGATCGCCTTCACCCGCTGATCTTCGTAAGGTCGCTCTGGGTGCAACTGGTATCCCAACGCCAGGATCGCCGGGTCGATCTCGACCGCGTCGACGCTCTGCGCGCCGTTGCGCAGCGCCGCGGCCACATCGTTGCCAATCCCCGCTCCTACGATCAAGACACGCCCGCCTTCTTTGCCGCTCCGGTAGGGCAAGTTGTAAGAATATGCCAGGTCTTCCAGCTCGGGGATGTCCCCATTCAATGACTCCAGGAACTCCGGAGAGAGATCGACCGCCCGCTGAAAAAAGACCTGCTGCACGTTCAAAGTATAGCCGACCTTCACCGGCTCACCGCCGCCCTGACGCGGCAGGATCAAATCCGTATAGCTCAAGCGCTGATATGGCGACCAGATCGCCCCGCCATTGAAAGCCCCCAGCCCGATCAAGATCAGCGCCAGCATGCCCCAATCCAGCGGCGAGATCCGGCTGCGCAGGCGGTAATAGACCACCACCCCCAATAAAGCCAGGCCGATCCAGATCACTGGCGGCACTTGCAGGTAGGATACCAACGTAAAAGCCCAAATCCCTAATAAGCTGGCGGCGATGTTGACTACGTAAGCTGGCACAGGCTTATGCCGGGCCATCTCCTCGCCCGTGGCCTGTCCCAGGGGGATGAACATCAGCATGGTCAGCACAAAGAACACCACCACCATGCCCAGGAAAACCACCAGTTGCAGCCAGTAAGAGAACGGGGCCGCATACCACACGAATTCCTCCCCGCTGCTCGGGTAGGCAAACGCCCGCGGCGAGCTCAACCGCCCGATCACCAGCACCAACACGACGAATAAGAACAGCAGTATGATAAAAGTGGGTTTGTAATCGCGCAGCTTGCCTACCACTGCGTATCCGATCGCCAGGCCCAGGAAAGCTGCCAGCAGAGGGATGTTTTTCAGATAAGCGAACAGGCGCACTTCCGAAGAAAGCCAGCGAATCACTGCCAGTTCCATGAACAGGCCCAGCGCGCTGATCAAGACCAGCGGGCCCCAGGTTTTCCAGGTATTGTTTGTCTGCATCAGTCCTCCGCGGAATCGCCAAAGAGATAAACGTGCGCCGCACCTGGGAAGTGCGGCGCATACGATTGTTATACGACGATATTGACCAGTTTGCCCGGCACCAGGATCACCTTGCGAGGCGTCTGGCCGCCCAGGTGGCGCTGCACTGCTTCGCTTTCCAGGGCCAGGGCCTTGGCCTGTTCCTCGCCGATGTCCACCGGCACCGTGATGCGGTCGCGCAATTTGCCGTTGACCTGCACCACCAGGGTGATCTGCTCCTCGGCTGCCGCCTGCTCATCCGCCTCTGGCCAGGGTTGGTTATGGATCGAATACGGCTTGCCCAGACGCGCCCACAGCTCTTCGGCCACGTGGGGCGTCACCGGCGCCATCATGCGCAGGTAGATGTCCACGGCCTCGTTCCATTCCGGCGTTCCGCCCGCACCCTGCTCTCGCCCCCGGTACATCTCGTTGAGCAGTTCCATCAGGCCCGAAACGATCGTATTGAACTCGAAGGTCTCGAAATCGTGCGTTACCCGCTGCAAAGTCTGGTGCAGCTTGCGGCGCAAGCTGCGTAGTGTCTCCGCGCTCGGGTTACCATAGTTCGCCGGTTCGGTGACCAGCGCCCACACGCGGCGGATCCAACGCACAGTTCCCTCGATGCCGCTGCTGTTCCAGGGCGCCCCCATCTCCCAGCGCGCGAAGAACATCAAATACGCCCGCACCGTGTCCGCTCCGTAGCGGTTGACCAGGTCATCCGGCGCGATCACGTTGCCGCGGCTCTTGGACATTTTTTCCGAATCTTCGCCCAGGATGATGCCCTGGTTGCGCAACTGCGTCATCGGCTCCGGGCCCTTCATGATGCCCATATCCCGCCCGGCTTTGTGGAAGAAGCGCGTATAGATCAGGTGCATAGTAGCGTGCTCGATGCCGCCTGTATAGGTATCCACCGGCATCCAGTAATCGTATTCCGCCGGGTCGAACGGCCCCTGGTCGTAATCCGGGCTGAGGTAGCGTAGATGATACCAGGATGAGCACATGAAAGTGTCCATCGTATCCGTCTCGCGCTCCGCTGGCCCCCCGCACTCCGGGCAGGTGGTGTATCTCCAGGTCGGGTGCAGCTTGAGCGGGCTTTCGCCGGTTGGTCGCCATTCTACGTCATCGGGCAGCAGCACCGGTAATTGCTCGTCTGGCACCGCCACCGCCCCGTGCTCCGGGCAGTACACGATCGGGATCGGCGCTCCCCAATAGCGCTGGCGGCTGATCAACCAGTCGCGCAGGCGGTAGTTGATCGTGCCATGTCCCTTTCCCTGCGCTTCCAGCCACTCAGTCACCTTGCGCTTGGCAACATCCCCAGATGTTCCGCTGAACTCGTTGGAGTTGATCATCTCCCCGTAAGCGTCGTGATACAGTGCATCGCGGTAGAATTCGCAGCCCCACAGCATTTCCATCACTGTGCGCTTCTCGCTCACGCCGGGTTCCAGCGCCTTGCAGCGCGCCAGGATCGTCTCCTCGCTCTCCACCGAATCCCAGGCTACCACGCCGTCTTCGAAGATAAAGACCCAGCTAGTACCCACAACTTCGTTCCAAAAGCCGTGCTGCAAGTACTGGTGTGCCAGTTCGATGTAGGCCGCCACCTTGTCCACCGGGATATTGATATACAGGCCGCCTTGCGCTTCGAAGAACAGCATTCCAGCCGCGGTCAGCGCCTCGGCGAAGCCGGCCCGCATGCTGCCTTTCGGAGCGAACGATTTGGTCAGCCCATCCGGTCGAGCGATCACCGGCAAGATCGGCAAACCGAACTTGATGGCGAAGGCAAAGTCGCGCTCATCGTGCGAAGGCACCGCCATGATCGCTCCTGTGCCATAAGACATCAGCACGTAATCTGCGATCCAGATCGGGATGTGCGCCCCGTTCACCGGGTTGATGGCGTACCCGCCCGTGAACACACCCGTCTTATCCTTATCGGCAGCCTCGCGCTGGATATCGCTCTGGCGGGCAGCCTGCAGCACGTATTCATCCACTTCGGCGCGCTGCTGTGCAGTAGTGATCTCGCTCACCAGGGCATGCTCAGGCGCCAACACCATGAAGGTTGCTCCCCACAGCGTGTCGGGGCGAGTCGTGAACACCTCCAGAGGGTCACCGCGCTCAGTATGGAAGACCACCGCCGCGCCTTCCGAACGGTTGATCCAGTTAGTCTGCAACGTGCGCACACGCTCGGGCCAATCCAGGTGCGAGAAGTCCAGCAGTTCTTCGGCATAGTTCGTGGTGCGGAAGAACCACTGCTCCAGGTCTTTCTTGATCACCGGTGTATCGCAGCGCTCGCAGTGGCGGTCGTCGCCCCACACCTGCTCGCGCGCCAGCGTGGTATTGCAGTTCGGGCACCAATCCACCGCAGACAGCTTTCGATAGGCCAGGCCATGTTTGAAAAGCTGGCTGAAGAACCATTCCGTCCATTTGTAATACTTGGGATCGGAAGAGACCGCTTCCCGCCGCCAATCGAACATGGCGCCCATGCTCTTGAGCTGCTGGCGCATGCGCTCGACGTTGGCGTAAGTCCACTGCTTGGGATGGATGCCGCGCTTGATGGCAGCGTTCTCCGCCGGCAAGCCGAAGGCATCGAAGCCCATCGGGAACAGCACGTTGTAGCCGCGCATGCGCATATAGCGGGCGCGCGCATCCGAGGGCGTCATGGCATACCAGTGCCCGATGTGCAAATCGCCGGACGGATAAGGCAGCATCGTCAGTGCGTAGTGCTTGGGCCGCGACGCGTCGATATCCGACTGGTACAATCCATCGGCCTCCCAACGCGCCTGCCACTTGGGCTCGATCTGTGCGGGGTTGTATTGCGGTGTCTCTGTCATGGTTTCTCCTTAGTTAGCGCCCGGCATGCCGGTGCACGTAATGCGCTTATTTCCGTGCGATTATAATCATTCTTCTCGATTCCGTGGAAATTGGGTTGCCTTCCCAATCGCTGCAAAATTGCTGGATTTGCAAACCGCTCGTTTCGAGCAAGGCCTTGATCTCGCTCGGATTATACATCCGTACGGAATAGGGCTTATCCTTGCGCACGCCATTCCGGATCACAATGCGCCGGTTGTGCAGGCGGCCCGTCAGGCTGTCGAAAGTGATGCGGTCGATCATCAGGTTGCCTTCTTTTTCGGTCACGTGCTCAGGCAAGAAATCCTTCAAGAACATGTCCCGGTTGTGGATATCCATCACAAACAGGCCGCCAGGCTTGAGCGCCCGCGCCACTTTGCTGAGCACCAGGGCGTTTTCCTCATCCGAAAAATAGCCGAAGGCCGTGAACATCAGCAGCACCCGGTCGAACTCCTGCTCGAAGTCGATCTGGCGCATATCGCCCTGGCGGTAGTCCACCGTTACGCCGCGCGCCTGGGCATCCTGGCGCGCCAGTTGCAGAAAGCCTTCCATCAGATCGACACCGACCACCTGGTGGCCCATCGCCGCCAGGCGGTTGGCGTGCCGCCCGAAGCCGCACGCCAGGTCGAGGATCCTCAGCGGAACAGGAAGTTCCGGGGGAGCATGCAAATCCAGTGCATCCACCAGGAAGGCCAACTGGCGCTCGGTGGATGCCTCCTTCAGCATATCACTGTAGAAGTACATGTAATCCTCGACTTCGAAAGTCGCCTCGGCATCGAACGCTGCATCTTCCAGCTTGTGATCACTCATCGCGTCATTCCTTACTGCCTGCTTCAAGTGGCCTGTGCGCCGCATCCAGGGCAGCCTCGACGATCTCCAGGGCCACCTCCACGCGCCCGGCCCAGCGCTGCGCGTCGGTATCGATGGCTTGCGCCGCGGCGCGCTGCTCTTCGGGGCTGGCGGCCCGCTCGCGGTAGCGGTCGGCGCTCTCCCAATCCAGGCCATCCAGTTCTACGTAATCCAGGCGGAACCCGGCCCGCTGCAAAAGCACCGTCCACTCGGCGTCTGTGCCCAGAGCCCGCACCGGTTGGGTGTTCGCCAGCAGGAATTCCACCGCCCGGCGGCTAAAGCCCTTGCTCCCGGCGCTGACATCGCCAATAAATGTCCACCCCACCAGGTAGGACGCCACCCGGTTGCTGATCGCTTCAGTGCGCACCAGGGATTGCGGGTGTGTAGCATAGGCTGCCGGGCTGCGCCCCATCAACAGGTAGTCGCTGTTCTGGATCGCCTGCACCATCCGGCTCCACTCCTCTGGATACACTTCCACCCAACGCAGTAACCGGTCCATGTCAGCGTAGTGGATATGTGTGGCCGGCCAGCGCAAGGCCAGTTCCAGAGCTTTATACCGCCCGCGGTCCCACACCTGGTCCTGTATCACATACAGGTTGGGCCGCCCGGACAGTCTGCCATTCAGAAAGAGCTGCACTACTTCTGCATCTGCCACTGGCGGGAATGAAATCGCAATCCCGCTGTAGGCCTGCTCAAGCTGTGGCAGCAGCCTCTCGAAGCGTCCCAGCTCGCCGCGCGGGTTCCAGGTAGTCGCCAACGCCACACTCATCCGCGCACCTCAACCGATAAACAGGCGCATGGCAAAGGTGTGGCCCGTGTGCAACTCCAGCAGGCCGTTCCACATCCCATGCACATCCTTCTGCCCCAGGCTGGTATGCGCCGGGCAGTCACAGGCCGGGTTGTGGCGGTCCGGGCAGGATTCGATCGCCTGTTGAACCGACTCGACCGCATCCGGGCTGACCCAGTAGCCAACGTGCTGCCACGACTCCGACTCGGGCGTGCTGCCGCGCCCCTCCTGGTAGACCGCCAGGCCACGGAAAGAACAGGCCTCGCAGGCCACAACTTGCAGTGCAATCTCCTGCGAACTGCGATCCCGCGGCAGTTCGATCGCCGTCACGATATCCAGCGTGTCTCTGGTTTTGCACTGGGGACAACGAAAAGGCATACCTTCACCTCACTCAAGCCATCTCTACCGCTCACGAATGGGCAGTTACGATACTCAATGCTTTGCCCGGAGCGTAGATCACCTTCACCACGCGCCGGCCATCCAGACTGGTCTGCACCTTCGGGTGCGCCAGGGCCAGGGCCTGGACCTCTTCCTGAGCCGCATCCCGCCCTACTTCGATCACCGCCCGCAGGCGCCCATCGATCTGGACAGGGATGCCCACGATCTCGTCGCGCCCCAGTTCGGCGCTCCAGGCCGGCCAGGCTTGCTGGTGCACACTACCGCTGTGCCCGGTCAACTGCCACAGTTCATCAGTGATGTGCGGCGCAGCCGGGGCTAATAATACCATCAAGGTCTCCAGCGCCTGGTGGAAAGTTGCCGTTTTCCAGCCATCATTGCGCTGGCGCTCCGTCAGGGCATTGACGAACTCCATTAGAGCCGAGACCATCGTATTGAAGCGAAAGCCTTCGATGCGCTCGCCCACATGGCGGATGGTCTTGTGCACCAGGCGCAGCAACTCGGGATCCTCGCCCTCGGCCATCTGGCTGGCATCGTACAGCTCGCCATACAGCGTCCACACTCGCTTGAGGAAGCGCCAGGCTCCATTGATGCCCTCCGCGCTCCAGGCGATATCCTGTTCGAAGGGCGCCATGAACATTTCATACACCCGCAGGGCATCTGCCCCGTAGGTTTCCACCATACTGTCCGGCGTCACCACGTTGCCTCGGGATTTCGACATACGCAGGCCATCCGCCCCCAGCAACTGGCCCTGGTTGAGCAGCCTGGCGAAGGGCTCGCGGAAAGGCAGCAGCCCGGCATCCGCTATCACCTTGGTCCAGAAGCGCGAGTACAGCAGGTGCAGCACGGCGTGTTCAGCCCCGCCTACGTACAGATCCACCGGCATCCAGTAGCGCATCGCCTGCGGCTCGAAAGGGCCACTGTGGTAATGCGGGCTGGTGAAGCGCAGGAAATACCACGAAGAACAGGCGAAGCCGCCCATTGTGTCGGTCTCGCGCTGCGCCGGGCCGCCGCACTGCGGGCAGGTGGTGTTCACGAACTCTGGCAGGCGCGCCAGCGGTGAGCGCCCGCTGCCATCCGGTTGAAAATTGTCCATCTTCGGCAGCAGCACGGGCAACTGTTCTTCCGGCACCGCCACCTCGCCGCAATCCGGGCAGTGTACGATCGGAATCGGCGTGCCCCAGTAACGCTGCCGGCTGATCAGCCAGTCGCGCATACGGTAGTTGACCTGCGGCCCGCCCGCCTGCCTGGCTTGCAGGTCAGCGCAGACACGCCGTATGCCTTCCCGGTTGTCCAGGCCATCGTAGCTGCCCGAGTTGACCATCCAGCCATCGCCAGTATAGGCCTCCGTCCAGCTTTGTCCATCCGGTAATCCTTCCCCGGGCGAGTTCGGGGAGATCACCGCCCGGATGGGAAAACCGTACTTGCGAGCGAATTCGAAATCGCGCTCATCGTGGGCCGGTACACCCATCACTGCCCCGCTGCCGTAGCCAGGCAGTACATAATCGGCGATCCAGGCCGGGATGCGCTCGCCATTCAGCGGGTTGATCACATACCCGCCGGTGAAGACGCCCGTCTTCTCGCGCTTCTCCAGCATGCGCTCCACTTCGCTCTGGCGGGCGGCCTGCTCCACGTAAGCCTGCACTTCGGCGCGCCGCTCCGGCGTGGTCAGCTTTTCTACCAGGGGATGCTCGGGGGCCAGCACGAAGAAAGTCACCCCGAAGACCGTGTCCGGGCGGGTGGTGAACACCGGCAGCGGATCGCCCTCCTGGCTGTGGAAGACGATCTCGCAGCCCTCGGAGCGCCCGATCCAGTTGCGCTGCATGGCCTTGATCGGCTCCGGCCAATCCACCGTCTCCAACCCTGAGATCAACTCGTCAGCGTAAGCCGTGATCTTGAAATACCAGGCCGGGATCTCTCTGCGAGTGATGCCGCTGTGGCCGCGCCAGCACACCCCACCCGCCACTTCGTGGCTGGACATCGTTGTCTGGCACACCGGGCACCACCACTGCCAGTTACTATCCCGGTAGGCCAGGCCGCGCCGGTATAGCAGCAAGAAGAAATATTGCGTCCAGCGATAGTACTCCGGGCGGGAAGAATCGATCTCGCGCGACCAGTCGTAGCTGCTGCCGATGATCGTCATCTGGCGGCGGTAGTTGGCCGTATTCTGGTCCGTCGTCTGCCGCGGGTGCACACCATGCGCCACGGCGTGTTGCTCGGCCGGCTCGCCGAAAGCGTCCCAGCCCATGGGATGCAGCACGTTATAGCCGTTCATGCGCTTGAAGCGCGACAGCACGTCAGTGGGCACGTAGTTGCGGCAGTGTCCCACGTGCAGCCCCTCCCCGGAGGGATAGGGGAAGAAATCCAGGCAGTAGAACTTGGGTTTATCCCCCTGCTCGCTGGCAAGGTAAAGCCCCTCACGCTCCCAAAGTTGCTGCCACTTGGGTTCGATTTCCTGTGGAATATATTCCGGCCAGGCTTGCGTGCGGGGTTCCATTTTGTGCCTCCTCAAGATTAAAATTAAAATCCCTTCGCCCGACAGGGACGAAGGGTTGCTCCGCGGTACCACCCTGCTTGCCCAAACCAGCGCCCGTGGGCGCGGTCAAGGCCGCTCTGGTTCGCGCTAACGGGCGAAACCCGCCTCCAGCTAAAGCGCCATGCGGCGCCTTCACCGGAGAGGTCCGTCCCCTGGGGGACAACAGGCGAGTTCGGCCCCTGTGCTCTGCGGGCACCTCGTCGGGCTCACACCTCGCTCTCCCGGCTCGCTGGCAGATGGCCTATTACTCCTGTTACGACTTTTCAAGCATTCAGCGACCAGCTATCAGCCAATCCATTGCCTGAAAGCTGATCGCCGTGTTGTGTGGACCCAGTGGGATTCGAACCCACGACCTTCTCAATGCCATTGAGACGCGCTCCCAAACTGCGCTATGGGCCCCAGAAGTGACGGTTATTTTACACGTAAAGCCTGTATCCGTCAACCAGTAGAGTTGATGGATTTCAAATCTAGAAAGGAGTTCGCTTTATATACGGGTTATCTCAACTTCCAAAGCAGGTCGTTTACGCGCAGTTCCTTTTCCAATTCCTCGGTAGTTGTATTCTCCGTAAGATGAACGAACTCGATATCCATCATGTTTGCCCAATCCTTGAGCATTTCCGCTGTGGCAGCATAAGTTAACACCGTATGATGAGCGCCGCCTGCTGTGATCCATTGGCGGATGCCTTCACGCAGGTTGGGCAAAACCCTCCACATGACTCGTGCAACGGGCAGGTTCGGCATTTTCAAAAACGTCTTGACGCACTCGACATCCTGAACGATGAGGCGCAGTCGCCCACCCATGTCGATCATGGAAACTGCAACTGCCTTACCCGCGTGCCCCTCGAACACGAGACGAGCCGGGGCCTCTTTGCCACCGATTCCAAGCGGGTGCACCTCGATACGCGGTTTTCCCGCCGCGATCGACGGGCAGATTTCGAGCATGTGTGCCCCAAGCGAGTATTCATTTCCCTTCTCGTAGTGGTAGGTGTAATCCTCCATGAACGTACTGCCGCCTTTGAGCCCCTGCGTCATCGTTTTGATGATATGCACCATGGCGGCGGTCTTCCAATCGCCCTCTGCACCGTAGCCATAACCCTTTGACATCAGGTGCTGCGAGGCGATGCCGGGGAGTTCCTCCATGCCCCACAAGTCCTGGAATGTATTGGTATATGCTTTCGCATGTTCCCTTTGGAGGATGCGCTCCATCGCGATTTCCTCTTTCGCTTGATAATGGAGGGCGTGAAGGTTACCGGTAGCAAGCTCATATTCTGCCTGGTACTCTTGGACTTTGGCTTTCGCCTCTTCATCCGTAACTTTACTGATCTCGTTTGCAAGCTCGCCCACGGGCCATGTGTTGACCTGCCAGCCCAAGTTTATCTGTGCTTCGACTTTATCGCCTTCGGTGACCGCCACCTCGCGCATGTTATCACCGAAGCGCACGATGGACAGATTTTGGCTGACTTTATAACCAAACGCGGCTCGCATCCATTCGCCTAGCTCTTTGAAGACACTCTCGTCCTTCCAGTGACCGACAACCACTTTCCTGTGCAGGCGCATCCTGGTCCCAATGAACCCATGCTCACGATCACCGTGAGCTGCCTGATTGAGGTTCATGAAATCCATGTCGATTTCCTCGTCAGGAATTTCGAGGTGATACTGTGTGGCGAAATGACAGTAGGGTTTTTGTAAATGGGCTAGCCCATTGATCCACATTTTAGATGGAGAGAAGGTATGGCACCACGCGACAATGCCAACACATTTGTCATCGTAATTCGCCTCCTTGACAATTGCGCTGACCTCCTCATTCGACTTGATGGTTCCCTTATAGACAAACCTGCAAGGAATGTTTTCGTTCGCATCGAAATATGCCGCCATTTCTTGTCCGCGTTCTGCCACAATATCCAGAACCTTTGGGCCGTACAACAATTGCGAGCCTACCACGAACCAGACTTCCTGCTCTTTTATATTCACAGTTTACACTCCGTTTAGATATATTTCTATTAGTACTTCATCGCGTTGACAGCCGCTCTTTCGATCATCAGCCCCTTTTTGTAGCGTTCCATGAACGCCAAAAAACCTTCGACATCTCTTGGGTCCGGGGCGATCGTTGCACTATTTTCTTTTGAAAAGACCCGGTTGGAAAGATAATCTTCCAGGGACTCGTTCTCCGTCTTTTGGAGCATATAGGAGGCAAGCAAGGCAATCCCCCATGCGCCGCCCTCGCCTGCGGTCTCCATTACGGAAACGGGGACCTTCATCGCCGCCGCCATGATCTTCTGACCTACGCCCTCGGTTTTGAAGAAGCCACCATGACCGAGGATTTGATCGATCTTCACCTGCTCCTGTTCAAAGAGGATATCCAATCCGATCTTCAATGCGCCCAGCGCCGAGAATAGATGCGCACGCATGAAGTTCGAAAGTGTGAAACGGCTTTCAGGTGTACGCACAAACAGTGGGCGCCCTTCCTCAAGGTGCGTGATGTGTTCGCCCGAAAAATAATTGTAAGAGAGTAGCCCGCCACAATCTGCATCGCCAGTGAGTGCCTTTTGATACAGCATCTCATACAACTTAGATTCGCTTATCTCCACACCCAGCGCCTGGGTAAATTCCTGGAACAGGTCAACCCAGGCATTCAGATCGGATGTGCAGTTGTTGCTATGCACCATGGCTACCGGTTTGCCTGTAGGCGTTGTCACCATGTCGATCTCAGGATATACCTTCGACAGGCCCTTTTCCAATACGATCATGGCAAAAACCGATGTTCCAGCCGAGACGTTGCCAGTTCGCTCTGCCACGCTGTTGGTTGCCACCATGCCTGTGCCTGCATCTCCCTCAGGCGGGCAGAGTGGGATACCCGCTTGTAATTGTCCCATAGGATCGAGTAATCTTGCGCCTTCTTCGGTCAGAACGCCCGCGGCCTCTCCAGCGAGGAGCACTTTAGGCAGAATGCCTTGGAGCTTCCATTGAATATTTTCTGCCTCGAGCCGTTCATTGAACAGTTCGATCTTGCATTCATCATAATCATTCGTCTTACTATCAATCGGGAACATGCCCGAGGCCTCGCCGACGCCCAACACCTTCTGCCCCGTCAGCTTCCAATGGACATAGCCTGCCAGCGTCGTTTGAAAACTGATGTCTTTGACATGGGCCTCCCCGTTCAAGATCGCCTGATACAGGTGTGCGATGCTCCAACGCTGGGGAATGTTGAACTGGAACAGATCAGTGAGTTCCTTTGCCGCCTGCCCGGTCATGGTGTTTCGCCAGGTCCGAAACGGGACGAGCAACTTACCGCCCTTATCGAAGGCCATATAGCCGTGCATCATCGCACTGAAGCCAATCGAACCAATGGTCTTGAGCGGAATGTTGTATTTCTCAATAACTTCGTTGCTGAGCTTGCGATAGCTCTCCTGCAAGCCTGTCCAAACATCTTCGAGGCTGTATGTCCACACGCCGTTTTCATATCGGTTTTCCCACTCATGGCTTCCCGAGGCAATCGGCGTATGATCCTCGCCGATAAGCACCGCTTTGATGCGAGTCGAGCCGAACTCTACGCCAAGAAAGGTCCTTCCACTCTCAATTGCCTTTTGATCGTTTGGATTCATGATCACCTTCCATAAGTCAAAGCCATTTTGGGGGCTAGAATCGCCGCATCCATCTGCATCAGACGAGCTACCCCCTGGCGCGTAACAACTTGAGGCTGAGTTCTGTATTGGAAGTAAGTTTGACTTGATCCCATGCCTGAACCTTTGAAGATATACTTTCGTGGATGGCGGGAGAGAATTATGTTCGCGCTACAAGTTTTCTTATGAGTGCTTGTCCCTGATGAAGACTAAGCTTTGAATTCCGATTGCGATCAGGGTCAGCACACCAACACCGATGCGTGTCCACCATGAACTCAGTGTGCCATTAAACTGAAGAATGGACACAATCGTGCCATGGATCAAGACGCCAAACAAGGTGCCAACGACATTGCCAATGCCGCCGCTTAGTGAAGTTCCTCCAATCACTACCGCGGCAATGGAGTCAAGCTCCATCCCGTCCGCAAACTTTCCATAGCCTGCCAGCAATGACATGCTGAAGACGATCCCTCCCAGCGCTGAACAAAAGCCGCTGAACGCATAAACCAAAATCTTTGTACGAGCGACTGATAGGCCCATCAGGAGCGCGGATTGCTCATTATTACCGATGGCATAGATCGTGCGACCAAAGCGTGTAAAAGAGCACAGGTAAATCGCTACCAGCAACATGATGGGACCGACCAAAGTTGGAGGATAGATATACGCTTTGGGTATGAATGGAATATAGATCGGTGTCAATGCCAGTTTCTTATAAACCCCATCCGTAATGGTCACCGAAGTCAGACTGATGATGTAAGCCACACCGCGTGCGAAGAAAAGACCCATCAAGGTTGCAATAAAAGGCTGTACTTTCAGAGCCTGAATGATCCAACCCATGAGGGCCCCCAATGCGACTCCCAAAACGATCATCAGTGGTATGACGATGTAAGGGCTCACCCCGCTCCGAAGCAATGCAGCCGAAGCAGTGCTGGTTAGAGCAATCACCCCTCCCACTGAAAGATCGATCCCGCCAGTAAGAATCACCAGGGTCATCCCAATCGAAACAAGCAACAGGCTGCCGTCGTTAATGAACAGATTGAAAAACACCTGTGGCTTCCGCATAGCAGGATACAGCCGGCCGCCCACAAAATATACCAGGAGGAAGACCGCAAAGGTTAACAGGATTGGGCCGTATCGCAAAAGGAAAGGTTTAATTCGCTGCATCATGCTGAGGGCCTCTTCTTTCGAATAATCGATTCATCAAGCGGCGGGCGTAATCGGAGTAGAGCAGAATGACCACCAGGACCAGGACTGCTTTGGCAGCCAACAGGGCATTGGCCGGCACACCCAGGCTGTAGACCGTGACGGTGAACGTCCAGATAACCACCGCTCCAATCGCACTGGCAAGCAGGGAGAACCGTCCGCCCGTCATCAAGGTCCCGCCCATGACGACTGCCAGGATGGCGTCCAACTCGTAGTTCAAACCATTGTTATTCCCATCTGCACTGTGGACGTAGGAACTGAGAATCAGACCGGCAATTGCGCCACAAAAACCACAAAATACATAGGCCATTAGCTTAACGTTCTTTTCGTTGATACCGCTATAGTAAGTCGATTTGGCATTGAGCCCAACCGACTCGATGAACAGGCCAATGGCAGTCTTTCGCACCAACGCCCAACCCAGGAACAACACCAGCACAACAATGTAAATCGAAACCGGTAAGCCCAGGATATAACCATTTCCGAACCAGAAATAGCGAGTGTAGTAAATCGTCATGATCTGCCCATTCGTAATGAGTTGGGCAATTCCACGCCCCGCAACCATCAGGATCAACGTAGCCACCATCGGTTGGATCCTCGCCCTGGAAACGAGAAATCCATTCCATAAACCACATAGCGTTCCCGCCGCCAGGTCGGCCAGGATAATCAGTGGCAGTGGTGTATTCGTTGCATCTCGGGTCAGAATCTCATTCGAGATCAACTTATTTCCCAGCGCCGGGTTGATCAACACGGCGCCCATTGCCGCTGAGATTGCGATCACCGCGCCAACCGAGAGATCAACGCCGCCTGTTGCAATCACCAATGTCATTCCAATGGATACCAGTATGAGCGGCGCCCCGTTATTGAAAATGTCAACAATATTGCCGTATAAATGTTTCCCGTACACGGGGTCTTCCAGGATGCCAAGTTTGAAGAAACTTGGCTGAACGATGGCATTGAATAACAGGATAATGACCCAGGCCACAAGCGGCCAGAATAACTGGCTGCTACGAAATCGACTAAGGAATGATCTCTGTTTCATAATTCTCCTGCCATGGTATGAATCAGGGTCTGATCGTCCACACTACCAGGATATTCAGCAACCTTTTTACGGTCACGCAGCACCGCAATTCGATCACTGATACGCAGTACTTCTTCCAGCTCTGAGGAGATGAACACGCAGGATTTACCCTCCTCTGCCAATGTCAGTACCAGTTTTTGGATCTCTGTTTTTGCTCCCACATCAATACCGCGCGTGGGTTCATCCAAAATCAGAACCTTGGGATCCGTCGCAAGCCAGCGGGCAAGGATGACCTTCTGTTGATTGCCGCCGCTTAGATTCTTGACCAATTGATCAGAAGAAGGGGTGACGATCCCCAATAACTTAATGTACCGTTCGGAAATTTCATTCTGTTTTTGAGTGGGCAGGAATTTGAACCATCCATAGCGTGCCTGCAAGGCAAGAATGATATTTTCGCGAATAGTCAGTTCTCCCACTACGCCTTCCGCTTTACGATCTTCGGGGCACAGGGCGATTCCGCGTTTCAGCGATTCGAGGGGAGAAAAACGGTTTACCTTCTCGCCATTTACAACCAGTGAACCACTGTCTGGAGAATCAATTCCAAAGATCAAACCTGCCATCTCCGTGCGCCCGGAGCCCAACAATCCAGCGACTCCCAATATCTCATTGGCATATAACTCCAGGTCCATCGGCTCCAGTGACCTTTTCAGGCCCAGCTTTCTTACTTCCACCAGGAGTTCTTTTTCCTTCTTTTCCTCCTCTTGAGATTTCATTTTGGATATCGCGTTCAGCTCGGTCAAACTGCGCCCCAACATTTTGGCGACCAACTCAACGCGCGGCAGAGTGGCCGCGTCGAATGTGCCCACCAACTTGCCATTGCGAAGCACCGTGATCCGGTCCGCAACCTGGTAGATCTGATCCAGGAAGTGCGTGATGAAAACAATCCCAATACCTTCGCCTTTCAATTTGCGCATCATATCGAAGAGCAGGCTCGTTTCGTGCATGTCCAGGCTGGATGTAGGTTCATCCAGAATCAGGACTTTAGAGGACAGAACTTCCAATGCGCGGGTAATAGCAACCATCTGCTGGATCGCAACAGAATAATTACCCAGAGGCTGGGTTACGTCGATATCAACGCTCAATCGGTTGACCGCCTTACGAGCCAGTTCATTCATCTTCCGCCAGTCAACACTTCCGAAACGATGCGGCTCGTGCCCCAGCATGATATTCTCTGCCACGGAGATATTTGTGCAAAGGTTGACTTCCTGATAAACCGTGCTGATGCCAAGCTCTTGAGAATGCTGCGGCGATCGTACCTGAACAAGTTTTCCACCCAACTCAATTGTGCCTTTATCTGGTTGTTCCACCCCTGTCAAGACCTTGATGAGCGTGGATTTTCCAGCCCCATTTTCTCCCACCAGAGCATGGATCTCTCCTTTTCTCAAAAAGAAATCCACATCCTCGAGGGCAATCACCCCTGGAAAGGATTTGGTGATTCCCTGCATTTTTACAATTTCCGGAATGTCTGTCATGGAAGTAACCTATCTGATAACATAAATACGTTCACTGCACCTTGTGACAGAGAAGCGGCGTTTGGTTGGCGCCGCTTCCCTGTCAACCAACTCAGCCTGCGCAGATGTGCGTAGACTTCAAACGACTGTCAGATCTAGTACTGGCGAGACGGCAACAATTCGGCGGCGTTGTCCGGGTAGTAGACCGTTTCGTTGGTGAGCACTTCCCGTTCAATCGCTTCGCCATTCATGAGTTTCAAAGCCATTTCGAGGACCTGCGGCCCCAGTAATGGGTTGCATTCAACATCAGCCTGGAACCATCCGTCAACCATCGCCTGGAAGCCACCGCGAGTGCCATCCACAGATACGATCTTGAGATCACCAGGATTTACACCTGCCGCCTTCAAGGCTTCAATGGCGCCGATTCCCATATCATCGTTGTGAATGAATATACCCTGGAAATCAACACCGGCCTTATATTTCTTCAGGAAAGCCTGCATCACGGGGAGAGCTTCCGCGCGGGTGAAGTTACCCGTCTGAGAATCCAGAATCTTGATGTTGGAATTGAGCTTTGCTCGGAGTCCTTCTGCGCGGCCTACTGCTGCGCCGGAGCCGGTTGTTCCAGAAAGCTCAAGAATGGCTCCGCCATCGGGGAAGAATTTGTTGAACTCCAGGGCAGCGCGTTCACCTTCCAGTTCCATATTGGAACCAAGGTGAGCTGCATACAGTGACTGATCGGCGCTGACGCTGCGGTCTACAATGATCACAGGGATACCGGCATTGTGGGCTTCAGTCAATACAGCTTCCCAACCATCTTCAACCACCGGGGGTAGCGCAATCACACTTACACCCTGCTGGATGCAAGCGCGCATAGCCGAGATCTGATTCTCCTGTTTCTGCTGGGCATCAGAGAATATCAATTGTTTAATCCCCTTTTCATCGGCAGTTTGTTTGATGGATGCTGAGTTGGCAGTGCGCCAGTCACTTTCAGCACCGAGTTGAGGGTAGCACAGTACCATATCTGCATAGGTACAATTCGGAGCGCAGGAAGCTGCCCCAAATGGTTTGGCAGCAGCGGGCGCTTGAGTTGCAGCGGCCGGCGCTTCCGTGGCTGCTCCTCCACAGGCCGTCAGCGCAATAGCTGCGACCATTACGATACTAATCAGGACAAGCAAGTTCTTTTTCATCTTTCTCTCCTTATTGAGAATCATCGAGATTTTGTTTACGGTATAATAGTAGGTTAGCAAAGGAATCCCATCCAATGGGTGCCCTTTTGCCTGGAAGTGCCTGCTTGGAGACATCAATCACTGGGCAGGCGCTTCCTCTTTCTATCTTGCATTCTTCTCTGGATAACGCTCACCTCCTTTTAACTTACAGAAATCATTCGTCGTAGAGAGCTTTGACGAACAACCAGTGACGGGGGCAGCATAATCGCTCTAGGTTCAATCGGTTCCACTTCCTGCCAACCCGATGCAATAATTTGGATCATCTCTTCCACTGCCAGCTTGGCAATGCTGTACTGATCCTGTTGAATAGTGGTCAATGGAGGACAGAAAAATGCAGACTCCGGGATATTATCGAAGCCCACAAGTCCAATATCCTCAGGGACTCTCAGACCCTTTTGTAAGATATATTGCATAACACCCAATGCCATCTGGTCGTTCCCAACAAAGATCGCATCCATTTCAGGGTATTGCATGAATAGTTTTTCGATCGCCTGCGCGCCACTGGAAGATGACCAATTTCCCTCCACACAATGAGTATCCTTGACTTCCAGCCCTGCGCCTGCCAAAACATCTGTCCAGGCCGCCATGCGTTGGCGCGCCTCCCACCAATCCAGGGGACCTGATAAATGAGCAATATGTTGGTATCCTTGCTCAAGAAGGTGCCGCACTGCGATTTCCCCGCCGAGATAATTATCGATGGAAACTACTGAAATATTCTTGCGCGGTTCCATCGTAAGATAAATCAGCGGAATATCCAGCTCTATTGATTGACCATTTACCCAGCAGTGGTTTTCCCCAATCTCCGGCACCGCCCAAATAATCCCATCGACGTGGCGCGAAATGAATGCCTGAAAGATCGGATCGATATTATCCTCGTCGAAACTTGGGAGTTCTTTCAGGATAAGTGAATAACTGGCCTCCTCGGCAGCGGAAACAATACCACTCAAAGTCTTTGATGGGCCGAAATATTTCAATCCAGCCGTGACCACCCCTAAAGTATGGCTGCGATGTTGGATCAAACTGCGCGCCAGGGCACTTGGCTGGTATCCCAATTCTTTGATGATCTCCTTGATCCGCTCGCGGGTTTCAGAAGATACGTCAGGTCTTTCATTCAACACGCGTGAAACGGTCTGTGTAGATACCCCCGCTACAGAAGCAACTTCCTTGATTGTCGTACGGTAAGTTTTTTTTGCCATAATGCTTCCGTTATCGATCCCGTTATCGATAACATTATACATTAAATTTTTCTCAGAGTCAACCCACAATTCACACAGCAGGATTTAAAAATAAAACCCCCAAAGGATGGGGGTTTTAAGTGGACCTGAGGGGATTCGAACCCCTGACCTCCTCAGTGCGATTGAGGCGCGCTCCCAACTGCGCTACAGGCCCTCCCGAAAGCGAAACGAATTGTATCTGAGAGTAGGCGGGCTGTCAAGTTGGATTTTAGCGGCGGCAATCAAACATCCAGGTGATCAGGAATTAGGCCCGCTTGTCGCCAGTTTTCAACCGCTTATCCGTAACCCCCCCTTTTCAAGGCAAAATTTGCTACAGTAGAAGTGCAGCACCCCCGCCATCAACCACACCACCGGTCCCCCCGACCTCCCAAAACATCGAAGTATCCGTGTCATCCGTGAAAATCCGTGTACCATTTTGAAAGGAGCAAAACAATGAACAAGAAATTTTACTACCCTGTGATCCTGGCGCTGCTGGCAATGCTCGTCGCCCTGCCCGACAGCGCCCTGGCGGCAGGTAAACCTATTAGCGAATGGTTCCTGGTCAGCCATGCACCCGAAATCGAACGCCAACCGGCCGTAGCCTACAACAGCCAGCGCAACGAATACCTGGTGGTGTTCTACAACGATCGCCCGGGGCGAGACGATGACGACATCCGCGCCGAGCGCATCTCAAAAAATGGCAAGCGTCTCGGAGGCATCTGGGTCTCTGCCGGTTTAGGCGCCGAGCGTCGCAACCCGGACGTAACCTATAACCCCCAACTCGACCAATACCTGGTAGTCTGGCAGCACGATGATCCCAATAACACCCAAGTCAACATCCGCGGCCAACTGCTCAAGTATGATGCTGCGGGGAACCTGATGAAGTTTGGCCCCGAGATTTGGGTCAATGTGGCTGGCAGTGGCGGCTGCTCCGTGAACTGTTACGCCAGCAAACCCGCTGTGGCGTATGCTAACGCCGCCAGGAAATATCTGGTGGTCTGGGAAAACAAAGAAGCCTTCAATGTCTCGAGCGATATCTTCGCCCAGGTTCTGTTGGAGAACGGAGCTCGTTGGAGTGTCACCTATCCGTTGGCCAGAGGCGCCTGGGGTTACAGCCACAGCAACCCCGACGTGGCCTACAATCGCAGCGGCAACGGCTTCCTGGTGGTTTGGGAACAACTGAACAAGGATTCAGAGTCTGTCCCTGTTCCACATACCGATATCTACGGCCTGATCGTGGATGGTGGCGGCCCGATCGTATCCAGCCCGCTCCCGATCATGAGCAGCAGTTCGTACAGCGAGGCCAATCCTTCCGTCGCCGCTATCCCCCTGGTTGTTGTCGAAGGCGTGCAAACCAAAGGCCAGTTCCTGGTGGCCGCCGAGTTCTACGACCCTCGGGATGGTCGTGACGCCAGCGATATCGCCACCATCCTGGTCAACGCCAACGGCAGCCTGGGCGGCAGCGGCGGCTACGGCGGGCCAGGCACGCCCTTCATCCTCCGCAACCTCTTTGCACCCGATATCAACCCGGTGGTGGCCGGCAGCGAAGGCCTCAACCAGTTCCTGCTGATCTGGTCGACCTACTTCGGAGAGCGATACCCCGTCCCCACCCTCTGGGGCCAGACCTTCGACACCCTCACGGGCGCTCCGCATGGCAATATTGAACCGCTAGGCGCACCTTTCCCCACCTATCCGGCAGTCGCCAGCGGGTCAAGCGGCGACTTCCTGGTGACCACCACCATCCCTGGTGACTGGGAGATCTTCGGCTCGCTGTGGGGCATCCCATAATCCCTTGCGCTTCGCACTAAGTTGCACAGCCATTCCCCTCCCGAAAGCACGCCAAACCCGGCCTGCGAACCCTCGGGAGGGGAAACGTTTATTTCCCCATTAACCAACCACTTATCCTCATTTTTCGACCGCTTACCCGTAAAACCCCCTTTTCGGAGCCGAATTTGCTACAGTAGAAGTGCAAGACCCCTGTCATCGAAAACACCGCCGCATCCTCCACTTCCAAAAACCCGAAATATCCGTGCGATCCGTGAAAATCCGTGTACTTTTTCTAAAAGGAGCAAACTGATGAACAAGAAATTCTTCTACTCTTTGGTTCTGGCGCTGCTGGCAGCGCTAATGATCTTCCCGCACAGCGCCCTGGCCGAAGGCACTCGCCTGGGCGGCTGGTTCCCGATCTCCATCCAACCCGAAAACGAAGTGCGCCCGGCGGTGGCTTACAACAGCCAGCGCGGCGAATACCTGGTCGTGATGTACTTCGATCGCCCCGGCAATGATGACGTCCGCGTCGTACGCCTCTCCCGCCACGGTTATATCCTCAGCAATGTCTGGGTTTCGGCTGGCCCTGGCGCAGAGCGGCGCTTCCCGGATGTGGCCTACAACGTGCAGCGCGACGAATACCTGGTGGTCTGGGAGCACACCATCCCCCCCAGCGGCTTTACGCCCGAAATGACCAGCATCCGCGGCCAGCGCCTGACCGGCGCCGGAGCCCTGCTGGGCGGCGAGATCATCATCGCCGACCCCGGCGCGACCGGGTACGTCGGGAAACCAGCCGTCGAGTACGCCTACACCTCCAACAAATACCTAGTGGTTTGGGAGCACCACACCTCCGGCAGCATTTCCACGGACATCTACGCCCAGGCTTTGTGGAGCGATGCCACCCTGGATGGCGGCAGCACCTGCCTGGCGCAAGGCGACTGGAGCTACAGCTACAGCAACCCCGACCTGGCCTACAACCGCCGGGGCAACAGCTACCTGGTGGTCTGGGAGCGTCTGGATAAGAACGCCGCCATCATCGACATCTTCGGGCGACTGGTACACGGCAGCGGCGGACCCATGCCCGGCACCCTCGAGATCATGCGCGTCTCCACCAGCCAGACCAACCCCTGCGTGGCTTCCATCCCCACCGCCACCCCCACCGGCCAGTTCCTGGTAGCCTGGGAGATGCAGTACACCCCCACCGATAAAGACATCATGGCTCGCCTGGTCAACGGCGATGGCAGCATGGGCAGCAACGCCCAATACTACGCTTCCGTCAACAGCTTGTCCGAGACCAGCCCGGCCGTGGCCGGCAGCGAAGATGGCCAGCAGTACCTGCTGACCTGGTCGCGGCCCAACCCTGTCCTGGGCACCAGCGTCTACGCCCAGACGATCAACACTGCTGGCCAGTCAGACGGCGATACCCTGGAATTGGGCGGCCTGCACTCCACCTACTCAGCCGTCGCCAACGGGCCTAGCGGCGACTTCCTGGTCGCCACCGAGTTCGCCGGCAACGGTTGGGACGTGGTTGGCTGGTTGTGGGGCACGCGCACCTACATCCCCCTGGTGTTCAAACGCTAACCCGCAAGAGAAAATTACCTGAATGGACGAAACGGCTGGCTGCAACATCCATAACCCGCCGTTTCGCCCTTCTAAAAACGGTTACAATAGTTCCTGGAGCACCGATAGATTATGTAAGCCTGGCGGAGAGAAGCGATGAACAACTCTCAGCATACGCGCAAGCCCCTGATACGAAAAATCTTACTCCCGGCGGCCACACTGCTGCTCTCCCTGGGACTGGCCGCCTGGGAGCTTTACCTGCGCCGCGTCTTACCCTTCCCACCTTTATCCCCCTCGGACCTGTTCCAGTTCCGTTTCGAGCCCTACCAGATCGGCATCGCCGTCAGCACCTTCTTCATCCCGCTCTTCATGCTCTACCTGTTCAGCCAGACCCGCCTGTTCCAGCAAATCCTCACCGGCCAGCCGCTGCCCCACCGCCATCTCAAATTGGTTGCCATCCTGGGGGTGATCCAACTGGTAGCCTCTTCCATCGAGCATCAAATTTTCCAGCGGGACCCGGACATGTACATGCTCGGCCTGCTGCTGGTCATCGCCGCCGGTCTGCTGGGCGGCTGGCGGGCCGGCCTGGGCCTGGGCCTGGTCAGCCTGCTGGTCATCGGCGCTTACGCCACCTGGGACAGTTGGGTTTTCCTTCGCGCCCTGCCCCCCACACCGCCGGAGTTACCCTCTCCAGCCGCCTGGATCGAGTTCATCCTGGCCGCCAGGATCGCTCCCCTGTACCTGCACTATGTGCGCGCCCTGCTGCCCATCTGGGTGGGCATCGTCACCGGTGTCTACGCTGAACTGTCAGGCAGTCGCCGCTTCGAACCACTGTGGGCCTGGCTGCTTGGCACCCTGCTCGGCATCGGCTCCGCTTACTTGCTGGCCCTCATGGCGGAAGGGCCCGACTTCCTGATCGGCTTCATGCTGCCCACGGCCATGGCTTCCGGCCTGGCCACCCTGGGAGTAGCCCTGCTGATCCGCAACCTGCAGGCTGAGATCAATCGCCGCAAGGCCGACCAGGCCGAGTTGGCCCAGGCCCAAGCCGAACTGCGCGCCCTGCGCGCCCAGATCAACCCGCACTTCCTCTTCAACGCCCTCAACACCATCCGCTACTGCGTGCGCACCAACCCGGAGTCCGCCCGCCAGTTGTTGCTCGACCTGTCGGAGGTCTTCCAGCACATCCTGCGCGCCGGTGATTTCGTCCCGCTGCGCGCCGAGATCGAGCACGTGCAGGCTTACCTGGCCCTGGAGCAGGCCCGCCTGGGTGAGCGCCTGTCCGTGCAATGGGCGCTGCCCCCCGGAAACGGCAGTTGGCAGGAACAGCCCGTGCCCACCCTGATCTTGCAGCCCATCGTCGAGAACGCCATCGTCCACGGACTGGCGCGCAAATCCGCTGGCGGCACGCTGCGCATCGCCATCCAGCTTGAGGAAGATCACCTGGCCCTGCACGTTGAAGACGATGGCGTGGGCATACCCTCCGCTCGCCTGGCGGCGGTTCTCGACCCGCAGGATCAATCAATCAAGTCCATCGGCCTGCGCAACGTGGACGGCCGCCTGCGGGCGCTCTACGGCGAAGCCTTCCGCCTGCAAGTCGAATCGCAGCCCGGCCAGGGCACGCGCGTCGAGATGCGCATCCCAAGCGCCGGTTAGCCCGTGCGCCGAGGAGGTTTATGATGAACGTTCTGATCGCCGACGACGAAGCCCCCGCCCGCGCCGAACTGCGCTACATCCTCGAAGCGCTGCTGCCCGAGGCGGTTTTCTCCGAAGCCACCTACGGCCTGCAAGTCCTGGAACTGGTCGAGGCCGGGCCGCTGGACGTGATCTTCCTCGACATCAACATGCCCGAGCTGGACGGCCTGTCGGTGGCCGCCGCCCTGCTGGACGGCCCGCAGCCACCCCTGGTGGTCTTCGCCACCGCCTACGACCAGCACGCCCTGCGCGCCTTCGACCTGGCCGCCCTGGATTACGTGGTCAAGCCCTTCAGCGAGCGCCGCCTGGCGCAAACCGTCGAGCGCCTGCGCCAGGCCCTGGCCGAGCGCGGCGCCTGGGAGCAGCGCCAGGCCGCCCTGCGGGGCTACCTGCAAGCCGCCCTGCCGTCCGGCAGCGGCCTGGCCCGCCTGTGGGCCCAGCGCCCTAACGAGAACTGGCTGCTGCTCGATTACGCCGACATCCTGTGGGTGGAAGCCCAGGAGAAGAAAGTCTACGCCCAGACCGCCGCCGAAAAGCTGGAAGTGCACCACACCCTCAAAGAGCTCGAGCCGCGCCTGGCGGCCCACCAGTTCGTGCGCGTGCACAAATCCTACCTAGTCAACCTGCAGGCCGTGGCCGAGATCGTCCCCTGGTTCTCGGGCAACTATCTGCTGCGCATGCGCGACCCCCAGCGCACCGAAATCCCCCTCTCGCGCCGCTACGCCGGCCAGTTGAAGAAACTCACCGGGTGGAGTTAGCATCACCCAGGCCCGGAATAACGGGTATAATGCCTGTGAGGCATTGTCAAAGATATGGAAAGTGAAATTCTCAATCTGCTCAACGAACTGAGGTTCGGGCTGGCCGCGATCTATGCCCGCCGGCTCAAGGGTGTCTACCTGTACGGCTCTTATGCCCGCGGAGAACAGGGACCCGACTCAGATATCGATGTATTGATCGTTCTGGATCACATCGAACAGTACGGCAGTGAAATCGAACGCACCAGCGCATTGGTAAGCGAGCTATCCTTACAGTACAACTGTTCCATCAGCCGCGTTTTTGTAAATCAGGAAAGCTGGCAGCAGGCCGATACCCCCTTGCTGCGAAACGCCCGGGCAGAGGCCGTCCAGGCATGAAAGACAGTACATACCAGTTGCTAGAGAAAAGCCAGCGCGCCATCCAGGCCGCGCAAACCCTGCACGAACACGGTCAAGAGGAATTCGCTCCCGGGCGCGCCTATTACGCCATGTTCTACGCCGCCGAAGCCCTGCTCAACGAGAGAGATCTGCGCTTCAGCAAACATGGTGGGGTGCATGGCGCTTTTGGAGAACACTTCGTCAAAAACGGCCTCCTGGATTCTAAGTATCACCGCTGGCTGCTGGATGCCTTCGATCGCCGGATTGTCGGCGATTATGCCATTCAGGCCACCTTCACCAGCCAGGAAGTAGCCGAGATGATCGGGCAGGCTATCGAATTCCTTGCTCAGGCAAAACACCTCTTGGAGGCAACCCAAGCCTGACGGGTTTTGGTAAGACTGCAGCCGGGCAGTGCCTCTGGCAGCCCACGCGCTGCACCAGACACGGTTCTATGCAAACCCGTCAGGTCTTGAGATCGCGCCCCCAGGGATCTGGGCAAAATTTTGCGATTCAGAATCCCAGTACTCCAGCAGCCAGGATTCCAGGGTCATTTTGAGCGGGCGCAGCGGAAGCCGAAGTAATTGTAGGAATCGGCGGGAGCGATCCTGCTCCGGTCGGCCACCCGCAAGCCCCTCTCATTGTCGTACCACCCACCGCCCCGCAAGACGCGGGATTCACCCGAGGCAGGGCCAGTCGGGTTATCACGCCGCGAGCTGCCATAAAAGCTCTCCAGGTACCAGTCCTGCACCCATTCCCAGACGTTGCCGGCCATGTCGTACAGCCCGTAGCCGTTGGGCACATAGCTACCCACCGGACTGGTATCCCCAACACAGCCACTCCCGTTGAAATTCGCCTGCTTACAGGTGGGCGCTTCATCCCCCCACGGATACAATTCGTTCTCCAACCCGCCGCGGGCGGCCTTCTCCCATTCCGCCTCAGTTGGCAGGCGCCCACCGCGCCATTGGCAGTAGGTATCCGCCATCTCCCAGGTCACGTAGATCACCGGGTAATCAGCGTACTCCGGGTTGCCGTAATAACTACTGCGCGTGTAGGATTTGCTTTCATCAGGCGGGTCACACCTAACAGCCGTCACGCATTCGATGTAACGAGCATTGGTCACTTCGTAAACATCGATGTAATAATCATCCAGGTACACTGTGTGCACAGGCTTCTCATCACTATTCCCGCTCTCGCTGCCCATCTGGAACTCCCCAGCCGGGATCAAAACCATCGGCACGCCGCCAATTTGCACCGCAGGTGCAGCGGTAGGCAGCGGCGTAGTTGCACTTAGTGGTGTAACTGTTTGTGTGCGCGCGGGCATCACCGGCGCTTCCGTGGGCACCGGCTTCTGGCTGCTCGCCCACCACACCAACCCCACTACCGCCGCCAGCCCCAAGGCCAGCAGAACCAGTGCGCCTGCCCCTATCTTCAAGGGTTTCACCTGCCCAGCCCCAGCGCTTTCCGGCGGCTCTGCTAAAACAGCCGTAGCAGCCTGCGGCGCGCTGGCGCTGACCACCTGCGTTGAGCCTTTGTCTGGCGCAGACAAGGCCGGCGCAGGCGTTTGCACCGGGGTTGGAACTGGCGCCGGGCTGGCTGCCTGCCCCAGCACCGCCTGCAAGTCCGCCACGCTCTGGAAGCGATCCTCTGGGTCGATGGCCAGCGCCCGGCGCAAGGCCGCCGCCACCTGGGCCGAGATGCCCGGGTTGAGCTGTTCGGCCGGCGGCAGCCGGTCGCGCCCCACGCGCTGGATGCTCTCCAGCGGCTCCTGCCCGGTCAGCAGGGCGTACAGCGTCGCCCCCAGGGCGTAGATGTCCGTGCGGGCGTCGGTGCGCCCCTGCCCGTACTGCTCGTGCGGCGAGTAGCCCGGCGTCACCGCCCGCGCCCCCACCGTGGTCTTCAGCTTGGGGTCGTACACCTTGGCGATGCCAAAATCCACCAGCTTGACCCGCCCGTCCGGGGTCACCTTGATGTTGGCCGGTTTCAGGTCGCGGTGGATCACCGGCGGGTTCTGGTTGTGCAGGTAGCTCAACGCCTGGCACACCTGCCTGATCCAACCCAGGGCCTGCGCCTCGGGCAGCGCTCCGCCGCGCTCGTCGAGCATTTGCTGCAAATCCTGCCCGTCGACGAAATCCATCACCAGGTACTGCCCCTGCCCGGCGATGAAGAAGTAATCGTTGACGCGCGGCAAATTGGGGTGCTCCAAATTGGCCAGCAGGCGCGCCTCGCGCTGGAACTGGCGCTGGGCCTCATCTGTGGCGTCCAGGTTCTCTTTGATAGCGCAGGCGCGTTCCAGCACGGTGTCCCAGGCGCGGTACACCGCCCCGAAACCACCCTGTCCGAGCAGCTTGACGATGCGGTAGCGATTGTGCAGGATTTTTCCAGTAGCGAGCGGCATGGGACCCCTTTTCGGGAGATAGGAGTTGCAAGTTAGAAGTTAGAAGAGCTTCCTGGTGTTTCTTCGTAAATTGTAAGGAAAAAGTAAGCTGGTGTCAAGCCATTGGGGTATAATAGGATTGTTTAATCGATTAATCAATCGATCAAAGAGGAGAGATACATGCAGCGTACCATCAGCGCCACCCAGGCGCGCATTCGCTTCGGCGAGTTAATGCAAGAGGCCCAAAAGGGTCCCGTGATCGTCGAAAAAGACGGCAAGCCGCAGGTGGTGGTGCTTTCCAAGCAGGCTTACGATCGCCTGGTTGCTGCCGCGCCGCATCCCGGCTGGCGCGACCGGCTGCAAGACGCCCATGCCCGCCTGCGCCAGGAGGCGGGCGCGCGGACCCTGCCCGCCCCCGAAGACCTGATCCAGCAGGCGCGCCAGGAGCGACATGAGCCCCTCTAGCGTATGCATTGACGCCGGCCTGGTCGTGCGCCGCGTGCTTTTCCCGGACGACCACGCGGTGCAGCAGGCCTGGGAGGCCTGGCACGCGGGGAACATTCAGGTGTTCGCCCCTGATCTGCTTTTCTACGAAGTCACCAACGCCCTGTACCGCTACCAGCACCTGGGCTTGCTCAGCGCAGAAACCATCAACGCCGCCCTGGAAGCCGCCCTGTCGCTGCCGCTGACCCTGGTCAGCGATTTCGACCTGCACCGCCGCGCCAAAGCCCTGGCTGAAGCCTATCATCTACCGGCTACTTACGACACCCATTACCTGGCCCTGGCCGAAAGTCTGCCCGCCGACCTGTACACCTGCGACCAGCGCCTGCTCAAGACGCTAGAGCCCTTCCACATCCCCTGGGTGCACGGCCTCTCCACTCAGTCCGCTGGATGAATGCAGCCCAGGCCGGACCAGCGCTCTAACCATACAGTTCCGCTTCCAATGCCAGCGGCAGCATGCGCATCACGCCCAGGTGGATCGGATAGATGCGCCCACAGGCCGCGCATTGCATACCCTGAGCAGAAATGCGCTGCAAGCCAGTTGCCTGGCAATCCAGGCACATCAACCGCTCTTGAAAATCCTCCGAGGCCGGCTCGCCCGACAATTTCTGGCACAGTCCCTTGACGTTGCCGCCCACAATCCCGGACAGTTGTGCCTGGATAAGCGGGCGATGCAGGTCTGATACGATCCGCAGCTTGCGGTTGATCTCGGCCTCGACTTTCTCGAAAGGCCGCAAAGCTTCGACCCACAAACTACGGTCGAAGCGCGCTTCTGTGATTCCCACTGATCGCTCCCAGGCGCCGTCATCCCAAAAGATCTTCAAAACGCCCAATCGCCTGGCCAGGCGCTGCCAGCGCGTCGGCGGCGAGGAGACCATGCGCTGACCGCGTAGCAGCCTGCGCAAAGGCGAATCCATCGGCTCTTCATTGAAGAAAAAATGCCCGCCCTGCCCCAACACGCGGTAACACTCCGCCGCCACAGGCACAGGGTTATCGAAATGGTGCAGCGTGCGATAGGTGAACACGAAGCGGAAAGTGTTCGCCAGGAACGGCAGATGATGCGCGTCACAGCACACCAACAAAGGCATCGCTTGCGCCTTCAACAAGACCGATGAAAACAGAGCATTCTGAAGCACATTTTGGCTCACATCTGTCGCCACCCCCTGTGCTGCAAAATGCTGCATCAATGTAATACTTCTTTGGCCCGAGCCTGCGCCAATCTCCAGGAACGGGCTGAACGCCACCCGCTCTTTCAGTCTCTCCAAATCCAGGCGCGCCACCTCGGCTCGATGGCGGATATCCTCAGCCAGGCCGCCTTCCAGCAGGTGCTTACCCCAGAATGGCCGTTGGGTCTCAGCTTTCTTGGCTGAAGAGGCTTGAAAAGGGGGTGTTTTTGGGGGCATGTAGTTGATTCCAACCAGGCCAGCCGTACACGAGCAGCTTTAATTCACCGAGAAACCGCCGCTCTGTAGCACATCCTGCTCGGATAGGATCGCTTTCAGCAGCGCGTTCTCTTTGCGGAAAGTGAACTGCAAGTTATCCAACAGTTCATCCGCCCGGTTGATCTCCAGCAGCGCCTGCTTGCAAGCTGGCGGGATTTGCAGCAAGGCCGCTGCCACGTAAGCCAGCGAGACCGGGTTGCCTGGCATCTGCTGCAAGTCGAACTGGCCTCCGCCTGCCTCCATCAAAGCACGGATGAAGCGCACCAGCAGCGGGCGCAGCGCTCCGGCCTGCTGTTCGATCTGTTCTTCAGGGATATCCTCCAGCGGCAGGTTTTCGACAGTGCCCAGCAGGTACGGCTGGCGTTCCTGATCCACAGAGACGATGCGGAAGCGCTTCTGCCCCACGGCGACGATGTTCAAACGCTCCTGCGCCAGGCGCTGCACGTGGACGATCTGCGCCGCGCAGCCCACCGGGTAAGTTTCAGCCAGCGGGCCCAGCGCCTCCACCCCGCGCCGGATCAGAACCACGCCGAACGGCTGGCGCTGGTCGATGCACAGGTTGATCATGCGCTTATAGCGCTCCTCGAAGATGTGTAGCTGCAGGGGCGTGCCGGGGAACAGCACCGTATTCAAGGGAAAAAGCGGCAGTTCATACATTAGATGTGATTCTATCATCAAACGCCGGGCCCGCCTCAGCCTTCAGCGCGCTTCTCAAAGTTCGTGCCAGGTAAATCGCCGCCCACACAAAAAAGGCTGTGCGCAGCATGATGAAGGTAGCTGCCAGGGCGTGCCAGCCGGACACCACCAGGAACGGCCATTCGATGAAAACCGTGCCGGTCAGGAATAATGACCAGCCCAGCCCGCGCCGGTTGGGGAGGGATAGCAGGAACAGCGGGATCAGCATCATCGCCCAATGCGGGCTCCACCCACGCGACCACAGGTGGAAGATCAAGTCGGTCAGCGTGGCGAACCAGATGAACTGGCGCAAATCGTCGCGCTTCACCGGCTGTAAGAACAGCCAGCCGTACACCAGGATGAAAGGCAGGCTCGCCAGCCAGCCGGGGACCACCGCCGGGTTGGCGTGCGTGTGGCCGGCCTGGGCGATGTCCAGCCGGTTGGCCAGTGGCCCGTAGGTGCCCGGTCCCCAGTTGCCATCCAGGATGGCCCAAAACGTGCCGTACGAATTTACTTTGGAGAGCGCCTGGAAAGAGGCCGCCACCCATTTCCCGCCGCCCAGAGTCACGAACGGCAGGTAAACCAGGCCCACGACCAGCACCGTCAACAATCCGTATTGCAGGATGCGCTTCCAGCGCGGCCACAGGAAGCGCACCGCTGGCGCCAGCAGGAAGGCCGGCGTCAGCTTGGAAGCGATCCCCAGGCCCAGGGCCACCGCCGAAGCGCCTGGCTTTTTCTCCACAAACCAGTAGAGCGCCAGCAGCATGAAGAACATCGCCACCACTTGATGCACGTAGGTCAGGAAGAACAGCGGCAGGCTCAGGCTGGCGTACACCCAGGCCAGCCAGTTGGCTTTCTCCATATTCCACACGCGCCGCCCGATTCCGTGCAGCAGCACCAGCGAACCCGCATCGAATATGACCAGCACCATCCCCAGCAGGCGTGCGAAGATCTCGTAGCCCAGGCTGTTGATATCCCCCATCGGCAGCATGCGCTGCGTGAACCAGAAGATTGCCTGGGGCAGGTAAGCCAGGATCGGCGGATATTCGTACCACATGTTAACGAAGGGATAATAGCCCTGCTCGGAAAGCTGGGCCGTCCAGTAATAATAATAGTAATCCGTGTAAACGTTGAACGGCCCTTCTTGAACGTAGAACAGCACGATCGTCAGGCGCAGGATCAGGAAAAGCGTCAGGATCGTGTTGAGCTGGGAGCCTGTGGGTGGGGTCGCGCCTGGTTTCCTCATCGCCTGAATCATAACATATGGCAGGCCGTTTCCTGAAAAAGTTCGGCGGGCGTGATACAATCAAATCTTAGCACAACCTGTACTCGTCTGTGATCAGCCATCAAGCGAGGATTTATCATGAGCAAACGCCGCGCCGCCTTCGATCTGTTTCTCATCAGCGCACTGGGATTGTTCGTCGAACTGATCTTCATCCGCTGGGCAGCTTCCGAGCTGCGCTTACTGGCCTTCTATAAGAACTTCGCCCTGATCGCTGCCTTCCTTGGCCTGGGGCTGGGGTTCGCCCTGCGCCGCAAAGCCGGCCAGACCAACCTGTATGAGCGCGCCTACTTCCCCATCCTGGGCGCCAGCGTGGTCTTGATCCTGCTGCTCGGGCGCACTCCTTTGAGCGAGATTATCCTGCTCAACCGCGCCAGTTCGCAGGAATTCATCTGGGCCGGGCAGGCGGTCTTCCAAGACCCGGCGGTCAACTTGCTGCTGGACGTGGCCTTCTACGTTACCATCCTCCTGCTTTTCCTGCTGATCACTGTTTTGTTCGTGCCCCTTGGCGAAATCACGGCGCGCAAGTTCGCCACTTTTCGCCCCCTGCCGGCTTACACCATCAACGTTCTGGGCAGCCTGGCGGGCATCCTGCTGTACACCCTGATCTCTTTCTTGAGCTGGCCCCCGTTCCTATGGTTTTTGCTGGGCGCTGCGGCCGGGCTGTATTTCCTCTTCCCGGCCCAAAAACGCCCCTACGGACAGATCACCCTGGCGCTCTTACCGATTGTGCTCACCCTGGTCTGGCCGACTGGAGCTGAGCGCACCTTGTGGTCGCCCTATTACCGCATCGATATCCGCACCAGCCATGCCGCCCTGGATCCCAGCGTACAGACCGGCTACGTTCTGTCGGTCAACCAGGCCTGGCACCAGCGCCTGTGGAACCTGGATCCAGCCTTCGTCCAGGCCAATTCCGCCGCCGACCCCGAGCACTTCTTCCTGATGCCGATCGAGTACAACACCCCCTACCAGGCAGCTCTCCGCCTGGATGATATCTTGATCGCCGGAGCCGGGGCGGGCAACGATGTCGCCGCCGCCCTGCGTGCCGGGGCTAAGCACATCACCGCCATCGAAATCGACCCGTTGATCCTCAAGATCGGCAAACAAATGCACCCCGAGCATCCCTACGACGATTTGCAGCGCGTCACCCTGGTCAACCAGGATGCCCGCTCGTTCTTCCGCCGCGACCAGGGCCAGTACGACCTGGTGCTCTTCGCCCTGCTCGACTCGCACACCCTATTCAGCACCGCCAGCAGCGTGCGCCTGGACAATTTCGTCTACACCATCGAAAGCTTGCAGGATGCCCGTCGCCTGCTCAAACCGGATGGCGTTCTGGCTCTCATGTTCGGCGTTCCCGCCCCGCACGACTGGGTGCGCATGCGCCTGTATCGCACCCTGGCCGACGCCTTCGGTCACCCGCCCCAGGCTTACATGCTGCCCAGCCAGACCATCCTGTTCCTCATCGGCAGACAGCCTTTCTCGGCGCCCCTGATTCAATCCCCCGACATCCAGTACCTGGCCGATTATCCCTACCGCCAGGATCTGGACCCGGTCACCGATAACTGGCCCTACCTGTACCTGCAATCGCGCACCATTCCCAACACCTACCTGATCGGCCTGGCCGGCGTCATCCTGCTCAGCCTGCTGCTTATCCGGCGCGTCATCCCCGATTTTCGCCAGTTGCACCTGCACTTCTTCTTCATGGGCGCCGCCTTCTTCCTGCTCGAGACCAAGAGCGTCACCGAGATGGCGCTGCTCTTCGGCTCCACCTGGATCGTCAACGCCGTGGTGATCGCTGCCATCCTGACCATGATCGTCTTGGCCAACCTGCTGGTCGAGCGCTTCCAGATGAAAGACGCCCGCCCCTTCTACGTTTTGCTCTGCGCCGCCCTGCTGTTCAACTTCCTGGTTCCGGTCAGCAGTTACCTGGCCCTGGACCTGGCCTGGCGCATTGCCCTCTCTTGCATCACCCAGGCCCTGCCCCTGTTCTTCGCCGGAGTCATCTTCGCCATCACTTTCAGCCAGACGCATTCGATTGAAAACGCACTGGGCTCCAACCTGATCGGCTCGGTGTTGGGCGGGGTCTTTGAATACACCTCGCTGGTGTATGGCATTCGCAGCCTGTATCTGCTGGCGCTGGTTTTCTACCTGCTTTCTGCGTGGGCCCTCAGCCGCCGCAAAGTCGCCTTGCCTCAGACCTGATTCTCATCGCCGGCATGCTGCTTGCTGGTGCCGGCAGCATGCCCATATTTTTCACATGGAGTTCGCATATGCCTGATGCTCGTCCCTCACCCTTTTCTCTGCGACAATCCCGCCTGTCCGCCGCGCTGGCAGGTACCGGCCTGAACGGGCTGGTGCTCAATCCGGGGCCCAGCCTGGTTTACCTGACCGGCTTGCACTTCCACCTGTCCGAACGCCCCACCCTGGCGTTGTTCGTTCCCAATCACCCGCCCATCCTGGTTATGCCCGAGCTGGAAGCCGCCAAGGCTCAGGCCCTGCCCTTCCCGGCCCAGGTGCTCCTTTTTGGCGAGGATCCCACCACCTGGCCCGGCATTTACCACCAGGCGCTCCTGGCAGCCGAGATGATCGCCGGCGCGATTGGCGTCGAGCCTAACCGCCTGCGCTTCTTAGAGCTGCGCCTGCTGGAAACAGCAGACCGCCAGGCCAAGTTCATCTCCGCCGAAGACAGCCTTTCATCCCTGCGCATGCGCAAAGACGAAAACGAGATCGCCGCCATGCGCCAGGCCGTCGAGATCGCCCAGCGCGCCCTCCTGGCCACCCGGCCCGTGATCCGGCCTGGCATTACCGAGCGCGCCATTGCCGCCGAGCTGACTTTACAACTGCTGCGCGCTGGCTCAGACCCTGAGCTGGCCTTCGCCCCCATCGTCTCCGGCGGGCCTAATAGCGCCAACCCGCACGCCACCCCCAGCGACCGCCCCTTGCAGCCCGGTGACCTGTTGGTCATCGACTGGGGCGCCAGTTACAACGGTTATCTTTCCGACCTGACCCGCACCTTTGCCATTGGCCCGGTGGAAGATGAACTGGTGAATATCGCCCGCATCGTCGGCCAGGCTAACGCCGCCGGGCGCGCCGCCGCCCGGCCCGGCATCGCCGCCCAGGAGGTCGACCGCGCCGCCCGCGCCGTGATCGAAAGCGCCGGCTACGGCCAGTTCTTCATCCATCGCACCGGGCACGGGCTGGGCATGGAGGGTCACGAAAGACCTTACATGCGCGAGGGCAACACCCTGTTGCTCGACCCTGGCATGACCTTCACCGTTGAACCCGGCATTTATCTGCCCGAGCGCGGCGGTGTGCGCATCGAAGATGATGTGGTCATCACCCCGCATGGCGCCGAAAGCCTGAGCGACCTGCCGCGCGAATTACAATTGGTGTCGCTATGACCATCATCCTGATCCTCATCATCATTCTTGCCCTGTTTCTCGTATTAGCGGCCGTTATTGCCATCTCCATCTGGTTACAGAACCGTGGGGATAACGACTTCGTTCAGCAAAGCTATCCGGGGTCGCCAGTGAATCATGCGCCTTCCCGCAGTATGGATGCCCGCCCACCCGCCTCGCCTGATGATTTAGAAACCCTCAACAGCCTGGTGCATGAACTGCTCGCCAATGGGATGAAACTCCAGGCCATCAAAGCCTATCGAGAAATCACCGGCGCAGATCTGAGAGATGCGAAATATGCCGTTGAGGCCATCGAGAGAGGTGAGCCCGTCCTCCCCTACGCGCCAATAAATGCCATTGCCCCCGGCGATTTGGAGGAACAGGTGCGCAATCTGCTGCGCAAGGGTAATAAGGTAGCTGCCATCAAGCTCTATATGGATGCCACGCGCAGCGGTTTGAAAGAATCCAAAGACGCAGTGGATGCGATTGAACAAAGGATGCGCATTTCCTGACGATTCCAAGTAGGAGAACGCACAATGACTTACCAAGGTTTGATGCCGACAGCCGAGCCCTTCTTCTTTCCTGGATCGGGTCAAGCCGGTCGTACCAGTTGCCTGCTGGTGCACGGCTTCACCGGCACCCCCAAAGAGATGCGCTGGATGGGCGAAGACCTGGCGCAGCGCGGTTACACCGTCCTGGGTGTGCGCCTGTCCGCCCACGCCACGCAGCCCGAGGACATGCTTCGCTCCCGCTGGCACGATTGGCTGGCCAGTGTTGAGGACGGCTGGCACATCCTTTCCGGTTGTAGCGACCGTATCGTAGTCATGGGGCTCTCACTGGGCGGGGTGCTGGCGCTCACCTTCGCCGCCCGGTACCCCGTGGCTGGCGTGGTAGCAATGGCCACTCCACATCACCTGCCCCCCGATCCTCGCCTGCCGTTCATCAAAGTGCTCAGCCTGCTACAGCCTTTCATACCCAAGGGCCCGTCCAGCTTCTACGATGAGGAAGCCGCTCGCCAGCACACCAGCTACCCGGTTGATCCGACGCGTGCTTACGCCGAAGTAGCCGGGTTATTGGGTGAGATGCGCGCCGCCCTGCCCCGCATCACCGCTCCCGCCTTGCTGATTTATTCCCGCCAGGATCAGGCGGTAACGCCGCAAGAACAGCACATGGATTTGATCTACGCCGCCCTGGGCAGCACCGACAAACACAGTTTGTGGATCGAAAACAGCAGCCATGTGATCACCAGCGATGCCCAGCGCGGGCTGGTTTTTCAGGCTGCGGTGGACTTTGTCGCTCACCTGCCACAGGCCTGAAGATGCGCCGAGACCTCATCCTGGTCGCCATTGCGTTGATGATCTGGGGAGTAGGCGAAGGGCTGTTCCTGTTCTTTCAACCCCTTTACCTTCAGGAGTTAGGCGCCAACCCGAGCGAGATCGGCAGGATCCTGGGGATAGTCGGTTTAGCGATGACCGTGGCGCACCTGCCGGCCGGCTACCTGTCCGACCGGCTGGGGCGCAAACCCCTGATGGTCGCCGCCTGGATCCTGGGCGCCGCCTCCGCCTGGATCATGGCCCTGGCAAAGGATTTGCCCTTCTTCGTCCTGGGCAGCGCCCTGTATGGACTGACCAGTTTCGTCATGGTCCCCATCAACAGCTACCTGACCGCTGCCCGCGGCAATTGGAGCGTCGGGCGCGTCATCACCCTGGTTGCCGTAGCCTATAATACTGGCGCCATCCTGGGGCCGTTGTTGGGTGGCTGGCTGGGTGCCCAGTCTGGCTTGCAGCGCAATTTCCTGCTGTCTGCCATCCTGTTTTTGTTTTCCAGCGCGGCCATCCTGTTCATCCGCCCCCAGCCAGTCGACGCGCAACCTCAACAGGCAAAGAAAGGTGTTTTCAGTGGATTGCTGACCACCCGTTACTTGATCTACCTGTCGATCACCTTCATCACCATGTTCAGCATGTTCCTGCCGCAGCCCCTCTCGCAGAATTTCCTCCAGAACGAACGCGGCGTGAACCTGGTGCAAATGGGCTTTTTGATCTCGGCTCGCAGCCTGGGGGTTGTGGGCCTGAACCTAGTGCTGGGCCAGTTGAGCGCCCGCCTGGGCTTCCTGTTAGCGCAGGTGGCTATGGCCCTGTTCGCCCTGCTGATCTGGCAGGGAGGCTGGCTGCCCTGGTATGCGCTCGGCTATTTCCTGCTGGGTGGCTACCAGACCGCCCGCTACCTGGCCATTGCCCAGAGCCGTGAGTTGATCAGCGCCGCCAACATGGGCCTGGGTTACGGCCTGGTAGAAACTTTCGTGGCGATGGCAGCTATCCTGGCCCCGCCTCTGGCTGGCTGGCTTTACGACTGGCATCCACCCTCGATTTATTATGTAAGCTTGATCCTCATCGGCTTCACCTTCATTATCAATCTGAGTTTCTCTCAACTGCGCAGTACAAATCTCGACAATCAGGAGGAAAAACCATGAATGAAATCTTTGAGCTTGGCATCGCCATCATCCTGTTTATCCAGGGCCTGGGCGCCTGGCTGCTTGCTCCCATGAAACTGGCGACCTTCCTGGGCTACGAGGAATTCTATCTGTTCGTTGCCCCGGCCATCTACTGGTGTTTCAGCACCAGCCTGGGACTGCGCCTGGGCTTGAGCTTAATGATCAGCGGCTCGCTCAACTCCGTGCTCAAGATGGCCATGCACGGTCCGCGGCCCTACTGGCTCGATCCCAAGGTGCACCCCTACAGCAGCGAAATTTCCTTTGGGGTGCCCTCCGGGCATGCGCAGAACGCCACCGTAGTCTGGGGCACCCTGGCTGCCTGGCTACGCCGGCGCTGGGCCTGGGTAGCTGCTGGAGTGTTGATCTTCCTGATTGGTTTCTCGCGCTTGTACCTGGCCGTGCACTTCCCACACGATGTGCTCCTGGGCTGGCTGATCGGCGCGCTGCTGCTCTGGCTCATCCTGGCCCTGGAAGGCCGACTGATGGCCTGGCTTGGCAAGATGAAAATTACCGAACAGGCCCTGGCAGCCCTGGGTTTCTCGCTGGCCATGATCCTGCTGGGCGCTTTGATGCGCCTGGGTTGGAGTAATTGGAGCTTCCCGGCAGAGTGGGCGCAGAATGCCGCCAGCGCTGTAACGCAGATCGAACCGATCAATCCCTGGGCGCTCTCTGGAATAGTATCCAATGCTGGCACCTTCTTTGGCCTGGCCCTGGGCGGATTATGGATCAAGAGCCGCAATGGTTTCGATGTCAGCGGCCCGGCCTGGCAGCGCCTGGCGCGCTTCCTGATCGGTGTGGCCGGTGTAGCCCTGCTCTGGTATGGCCTGGGCGCCGTTTTCCCGCGCGGCGAGACCTGGTTGCCCTTCTTGCTGCGTTACCTGCGCTACGCGCTGGTGGGCCTGTGGATCACTGGCCTCAGTCCCATCCTGTTCATCCGCTTCGGGCTGGCAAAACCCCTGCAATCCTGAAGGCCATTGGACAAAAAAAGTGCGGGCACTGCATGCCCGCACTTTTTGGTTTCGCCTGTATAGGAACTAGTCCTCCCTTTGGGCAGCCAGTTCTTTCTGGTGGGCGTTGATCACATCCTGAGCGATGTGCGTCGGAACCACTTCGTAGTGCGAAAATTCCATCGAGAACACGCCTCGTCCACCTGTCATTGAGCGCAGGTCGGCCGTATAATGCAGCATCTCCGCCAGCGGTACCTGAGCCGTAACCACCGAGCGCCCCTTCTCGGTATCCATACCCTGGACGCGCGCCCGGCGGGTGTTCATATCGCCGAGGATATCGCCCATGTTCGTTTCTGGCACCACCACGCGCACGTTCATGATCGGCTCCAGTAGCACCGGAGCAGCGTCTTTCACAGCTAACTTGAAGCATTCGCGCGCCGCGATTTCGAAGGCCACCGGCTTGGAGTCCACCGGGTGCTCCTTACCATCGTAAATCGACACCTTGACTTTGCCAAGCGGGAAGCCAGCCATCACACCATCTTTCATCACGCTCTTGATCCCTTTTTCAATCGCCGGCTGGTAGCTCGAAGAGACTGCCCCACCGAACACGTCCCAACTGAGCTCGTAGTCGCTGTCTTGCAGCGGCTCGATGCGCATCCACACCTCGCCAAACTGGCCGGCGCCGCCGGTCTGCTTCTTGTGGCGGTACATCGCCTGGCCCTGCTTGGTGATCGATTCCTGGTAAGGCACCTTCGGTTCCTGGGTCACTAGGCTGGTTTGGAACTTGGATTCAGCCCGGCGAATGGCAACGTCGATGTGCTGATCGCCCATCCCCTGCAAGATCGTCTGGTTCGTGCTGGCTTCCTGAGTCCACGAGAGAGTCATGTCCTCTTCGCACAGACGTGTCAGGGTTGAGCTGATCTTAGCCGAATCGGATTGCGTCTTCGGGGAAACCGCCACGCGGTATAGAGCGTTTGGATAAGTCGGCACCGGGAAAGTCACCGGGTGACCGCGATCACACAAGGTGTCGCTGGTGGAAGTAGAACTCAACTTGGGCACGGAGGCGATATCACCGGCATGCACAATCTTCACGCCGATTGTCTCCTTACCGCGCAGGATATGTACGGTGCCAACTCGCTCTTCGGTACCCTTAGTCTGGTTCCAGATGCGCGAGTCCGATGTGAAAGTACCCGAGTAAACCCGGAAGTAAGTGATCTTACCAACAAAGGGGTCAGCCGTTGTCTTCCACACGTAAGCCGCCAGGGGACCGCTGCCGCTGGCCTTCAGTGTTTCTTCGCCATCTTTACCTTCCACGACCATCGGCTGCGCTTCAGCCGGCGAAGGCATCAGGTCGATCATTCCATCCAGCAAGCGCTTTGAACCGATCTCCGCTGACCCAGCCGCGACGAACACCGGCACAAAGGTACCTTCGTGGATCACCTTGACCAGGCCGCGTTGGATCTCGTCCGCGGTCAGGTCTGCGCCTTCCAGGTATTTTTCCAACAGTTCATCCTCGCCCTCGGCAGCCGCTTCGATCAACTCCATGCGCGCTTCTTCCACTGCATCCTGGAAATCGGCGGGGATATCTTTCTCTGTTTGGCCATCGCCCTCATAGGCCTTCATCGTCAGCAGGTCCAACACGCCCTTGAACTCAGCCTTTTCGCCCCAGGGCAGTTGTATCGGGAGCAAACGCGCCTCCGAGATCTCACGCACCGAATCCAGCGCCTTGGCGAAGTTGGCGTTATCCCGGTTCATCTTATTGATCACCACGAAACGCGGTAGCTTGAATTCGTCGCAGTAATTCCAGGCGATCTCCGTGCCCACTTCGGCTCCGGCTACAGAATCGACCAGCACGACCGCGCCATCGGCGACGCGCAGCGCCGAGATCACTTCGCCTACAAAATCGGTATAGCCAGGTGCATCCAGCAAATTGATTTTGTGGTCGCGGTACTCGACCGGAACGACCGCTGTCGAGAGCGAAATACCGCGCCGGATCTCCTCATCTTCAAAATCTGCGACTGTGGTTCCATCTTCCACTTTACCCAGTCGCGTTGTCGCTCCGCTGAAATGCAGAAGTGCCTCTACCAGCATTGTCTTTCCCGCGCCGCCGTGGGACACCAGGGCAATGTTGCGGATAAACTCGGTGGTGTATTCTTTCATTTGAAAACCTTCCTCATTATTTAATAAGTTCTTTGTCGTCTTGCGTTCTCGCGCACCGCCCAGATAGGCGGTTTCGCCCTCGATTGCGACAATCCTTGATTGTAAGATATCTTGCCTTCCTTGTCAAAGACAAAATGGGACTTTTTTCGAAATTCATCCCTTCCATATAGTAAAATGGCCTGTATGCAACTGATTAACCACAATTCACTCCTGTTATTTGGCTTGATTGTTTTCGCTGCTTTGGCCTACGTCTTGCTGCGCAAAGGCGTCCAGCGTAACCGTTTGCTGGTTCTGGGCGCTGCGCTGCTGGTCATGCTGGCAGCCTGGTTCGCCATCCGCCCGCAGGCGACCCCGATCAAAGATGCGGCCAACATCCGCGCGCGCATCGGCGTGGGTGCGCCGGTCCTGCTGGAATTGCAGTCGCCCTACTGCATCGCCTGCACCGCGCTGCGCCCTACCGTTGATGCCATCGAAAGGGAATATGCCAACGATATCTGGGTGATCCGTGTCAACATCCAATCGCCGGCTGGCCGCCAGTTGGCGCAGGAATTTGGCAGTTTCTTCACACCCACTTTCATTTTCTTCGATGGCCAGGGGGTGGAACAGTGGCGTTCTGTAGGGTCGATCGACCGGGAACAGATAGAACGCTTCATGACCGGGTATCGCTAAGGAGTCTGGGTTGTGAACCTGTGGCGTAAGCTTTTTTACACCCTGTTCTACCTGCGCAGGCCGCCCTGGGATAGTGGCATCAGCCCGCCCGAGTTAATGGCCTTCATCGAAAGTCACCCGCCCGGTAAGGCGCTTGACCTGGGCTGTGGCACGGGCACCAATGCCATCACATTGGCCCGGCACGGCTGGCAGACCACCGGTGTGGATTTCGTTGGCAGCGCTATCCGCCAGGCACATCGTAAAGCGCGCCAGGCAGGTCTGGACATTGATTTCCGCCAGGGCGATGTCACCCAATTACAAAATATCCGGAGCGGTCCTTTTGACCTGGTGCTGGATATTGGCTGCCTGCACAGCCTGACTCCCCAGGGCAAAGCCGCTTACATCGCCAACCTGGAACAACTGCTGGCTCCTGGCGGCACCTTCCTGGTGTATGCCTTTTGCGCGGATGCCAGTTCTGGCCAGATGGTTTTGGAACAACCCGATCTGGATTTGTTAGGGAAGACCCTGCACCTGGTAGATCGCCAGGATGGATGGGAGCGCGGGCAGAAACCCTCCGCCTGGCTCACTTACGAAAAATGAACCTGCTTTTCGTATTTCTGGATGGCGTCGGCCTGGGTTCAGGCGATCCACACATCAACCCCCTGGCAGGCGCGCACATGCCCGCTTTGCAAGAATTGCTCGGCGGAGAACGCCTGCTGCTTGCCGCGGCGCCGCTAGATAGTCCGCGCGCTTCCCTGCGTGCTCTGGATACCTGCCTGGGCATCGCCGGGTTGCCCCAATCCGCCACCGGGCAGGCCGCCTTGCTCACCGGGCAAAACGTACCTGCCGCGCTGGGCTACCACTACGGCCCCAAGCCCAACCCGGCAGTGGCTGCCTACATACAGAACGGCAACCTGTTCAACCACCTGCACAAAGCTGGCCGCCATGCCGCCTTCATCAACGCCTACCCGCCAGGATACTTCCAGGGCATCCAATCTGGGCGTCGGCTGTACAGTGCCATCCCCCTGGCAGCCGTTAGCGCGGGGCTGCCCTTGCTCACCCAGGATGATCTGCACGCCGGTCGCGCCATCTCCGCCGATTTCACCGCCCAGGGCTGGCGTCAGCACCTCAACCAGCCGGACACTCCGGTGCTCTCCCCTTTTCAGGCCGGGGAGCGTTTGGCAGCCCTGGCCGCGCAATCCGATTTCACCCTCTTCGAATACTGGCTGAGCGATTACGCCGGGCACCACCAGGACATGCCGGCTGCCACCAGCCTGCTGGAGACCTTCGACCAGGTGCTGGCAGGTCTGCTGGCAAGCTGGGATGATCAGGCTGGCCTGATCCTGATCACCTCCGACCACGGCAACCTGGAAGACCTGGGCACCCGCCGCCATACCGCCAACCCGGTGCCGGCCCTGCTCATCGGCGCGCCGCACTTGCGCCAGCGCTTTGTTTCTAACCTGCACGATCTCACCGGCATCGCCCCTGCCATCCTGGCGGCTTTTTCCGAATCCTGAGTGATCCGGCGTGTCTAACGATGACTGATGTAATCCCTGACGTCCAAATCCTTGAAGTGGGCCCACCTGCCCTGGCTGAGTATGACCGCATCCCATCTGCATTCGAAATTCGCACCATCTTAGAAGTCCAGTCGTTAGAAAGCGGCCTGGGAGGCCTGCGCCTGGTCGAGGTGCCCGTGCCGCAGCCCTACGTTAAAGATTACGATGCCTATGAAGACGGCCCGCCCTCGGCCTGGGTCAACCAGTTCGATATCAGCAACTGGGGCATTTTGCTGGCCCGCGCCGGGCAGCAACCCGTAGGCGCGGCCGCCATCGCTTTCAACACCGCCGGTGTCAACATGCTGGAAGGCCGCAGCGACCTGGCCGTATTGTGGGACATTCGCGTACATCCCGATTGGCGCCGCCTGGGCCTGAGCAGGCGCCTGCTCAAAGCCGCCGCCGATTGGGCCAGCCTGCGTGGCTGCACCATGATGAAAATCGAAACGCAAAACGTGAACATTTCCGCCTGCCGCTTTTATGCCAGCCAGGGCTGCCAGTTAGGAGCAATCCACCGTTTCGGCTATATTACTCACCCGCTCGTTTCCCACGAAGCCATGCTCCTGTGGTACCTACACCTGCCTTACAGGTCGCTGCCTGATCTCAAAGAGAATAAATTCCCATAGAATTTGGGAATTTTAGAGTATACTACAGCCCGTCTATGACCACCAATCACATTCGTAACTTTTGCATTATCGCCCATATCGACCACGGTAAATCCACCCTGGCCGATCGCTTGCTGCAGCTAACCGGCACCATCTCCGAGCGCGAGATGACCGAACAGGTGCTCGATAGCATGGAGTTGGAACGCGAGAAGGGCGTGACCATCAAAGCTTCTGCGGTGCGCATGAGCTATACGGCCAGCGATGGGCAGATTTACGAGTTTAATTTGATCGATACCCCGGGGCACGTGGACTTCGGTTACGAAGTCAGCCGCGCCCTGAATGCTTGCGAAGGCGCCTTGCTGGTAGTAGATGCTTCTCAAGGCATCGAAGCGCAGACCCTGGCGAACCTGTACATGGCCTTGGAAGCCAACCTGGAGATTATCCCGGTCATCAACAAGATCGATCTGATCTCCGCCCACCCGGACGAGGTTGCTGAGGAGATCAGCAACCTGTTGGGCACTCCCTCCGACCAAATCCACCGTATCTCAGCCAAAGCCGGGCAGAACGTGCTCCCGGTGCTGGAGACCATCGTACAGCAGGTCCCGCCCCCCACAGGTGAGGAGACAGCCCCGCTGCGAGCGCTGATCTTCGATTCGCACTACGATCCTTATAAAGGCGTGGTTGCCTACGTGCGCATCATGGACGGGCAAATCTCGCCCACCGATAACCTGCTGCTAATGGCCAGCAACACCATTTTCAAGCCGGTCGAGATCGGCATCTTTGCCCCCAACCTGCGCACCACCAAGCAGTTGTCGGCCGGTGAAGTTGGCTACATCGCCACCGGGCTCAAGACCGTGCGCGAATGCCGCGTCGGCGATACCCTCACCCTGGCCGCTCGCCCGGCCCCCGAGCCGCTGCCAGGCTACCGCAAGGTCAAGTCTATGGTCTTCGCCGGCATCTATCCTGTGGAGGGCGAGGATTACGCCAACCTCAAAGACGCCCTGGAAAAGCTGCAGTTGAACGATGCTTCGCTGGTGTTCGAGCCCGAAACATCCCAGGCTCTCAATTTCGGTTTTCGCTGCGGTTTCCTGGGCATGTTCCACATGGAGATCATCCAGGAGCGCCTGGAGCGCGAATACGACCTGGACATCATCGTCACCTCCCCATCCGTCGAATACGAAGTGCTGCTGCACGATGGCCGCATGGAGCGCATCGACTCGCCCGCCGACCTGCCGGAGGAAGGCGATGTAGCCGAGATCCGCGAGCCATGGATGAAAATCCAGATCTTCACCCCCACCGAGTTCTACGGCACCGTGATGGAGCTTACTACCAAGCGCCGCGGCGTGTTCATCGAACAGGAATATCCTGCCTCCAACCGGGTGCTGCTCCACTTCCAGATTCCGCTCTCCGAGTTGATCGTAGATTTCTTCGACCAGCTCAAGTCGCGCACGCGCGGCTACGCCTCCCTCGATTACCAGTTCTTTGAATATCGTCCCGACGACCTGGTGAAACTGGAGATTCTGGTAAATGAAGAATCGGTCGATGCCCTGGCCACCATTGTCCATCGCGAGGATGCTTATCACAAAGGCCAGGCCATCATTTCCAAGCTCAAAGACCTGATTCCACGACAGTTGTTCGTTGTTCCCATCCAGGCTTATGCCGCCGGAAGGGTCATCTCGCGCGCCAACGTCAAAGCCCTGCGCAAAGATGTGCTGGCCAAATGCTACGGCGGAGACATCACCCGCAAGAAAAAACTACTCGAAAAGCAAAAGCGCGGCAAGAAGCGCATGAAGATGGTCGGCAACGTGGAGATCCCGCAGGAGGCCTTCCTGGCTGTGCTGCGCATCGGGGAGGACTGAGATTACCACCAACTCGTCTGGCAAAGATCGCAGGAAAATGCTGCCTGGCCTGGTGATCAGCCTGATTTGCCTGGCAGCAATTTTCTATCTGGTAGACCCTCACAAGCTGCTGGCTGCCTTGCAGCAGGCGAATTTCCGTCTGGTGCTCCTCAGCTATTTGATCAGCTTGCTCTGGCTGCTGATTCGCGGCATCATTTGGCGCACCTTGCTCCAAGAGAAAGCCACGCTGCGCCAGACATTTCTTACCTTCAATGAAGGCAACTTGCTGAACAACCTGCTGCCCTTCCGCCTGGGCGAAGTCGGGCGGGCGTTTTTACTGGCCCGCAAAGCAAACCTCGGCTTCTGGCAGGTGTTTTCCACCGTCCTGATCGAGCGTGCCCTGGATGTCGCCCTGGCGGCAGGTCTGTTATTGTCCACACTGCCCTTTGTTGTGGGCGCCGATTGGGCGCAAACTGCAGCCGTCGCTGCTGGCGGCATCGTGTTGACTGGTCTGGGCGTGCTGTATTTCTTAGCGCATCGCTCCGATTGGGCTATGCAGCAGTTCGAACGCCTGGCGGGGCGATTTTCGTTCACCAGCCGGTTGCAGCAATCCATTGGCACACAGTTGCGTCTGTTTCTATCCGGCCTGGAGGTCCTCACCGATCTCAGGCGTTTCCTGGCCGCCGTTTCCTGGAGCGTGCTCAACTGGTGCATCGCCATTGGGCAATATTACATCCTGATGCGCGCCTTTTTCCCAGAAAGCCAGTTCCTGTGGGCCGCCTTCAGCCTGGGGGTCATCGCCCTGGGCATCTCCGTCCCATCTTCGCCGGGCAACCTCGGCCCCTACGAATTAGCCTTGGTAACCGCCTTATCACTATTTGGTCTGGATCAGTCCGCCTCAGCCGCGATGGCCTTCACCGCCCACTTCGGCAATTATCTGGTCACTGGCCTGATTGGAGCTTACGCCCTGGCCCAGGATGGCGAAACGCTGGCGAACATTTACCGCCAGATTCAACACATCCCCGATCAAACCGCCCAATAGAGAACTTTAGCCCGGACTCCCCACTTTACGATCCGATGCGCATCCTCACCGCACTTACCTACTACCGCCCTCACTATTCGGGCCTGACCATCTATGCCGAGCGCCAGGCGCGCGCCCTGGCAGAGCGCGGTCACCACGTCATGATCCTGACCTCGCGCTTCGATCGAAGCCTGCTGCAGCATGAAATCTGCGACGGCGTAGAAGTATTCCGTCCGCGTGTGCTATTCCATATCAGCAAAGGGGTGATCATGCCCTCCATGCCCATTTGGGCCTGGAAGCTCGTCCGTCAGGCTGACGTGGTGCAGTTGCACGTGCCGCAACTGGATGCCGCCCCCATCGCCTTGCTCAGCCGCCTGCTGGGGAAGCCCGTTGTGCTTACCTATCACTGCGATCTGCAATTGCCTTCCGGTTTCGTGCACGCTGTCGCCAACCGGGTATCTGACCTGGCCAACCACACCACCGCCCTGGCTTCCAACCTGATTGTACACAATACCCGTGACTACGCAGAGCACTCTCCCTTCTTGCGCCGCTACCTGCACAAGCTGCACCCCATCGCCCCACCAGTCGAAGCGGCTCCCGTCACCGAGGCCGACCTGCAAACTTTTCGCCGCAAGTACAACATCCAACCCGGCCAGCGCCTGATCGGCATAGCTGCCCGTTTAGCCACCGAAAAAGGCGTCGAATACCTGGCGCAGGCGCTCCCCATCGTGCTCGAGCGCTATCCCCAGGCCCGTTTGCTGATGGTGGGTCCTTATCAAAACGTAGTCGGTGAAAGTGCCTACGCGGCCCGGCTGGCTCCGGTCATCGAAGGCCTCGGCGAACACTGGACCTTTTTGGGCACTGTACCGCCAGTCGAGCTATCGGCTTTCTTTCACGAGAGCGAAGTGACCGTGCTGCCCAGCATCAACAGCACCGAGTCCTATGGCATCGTTCAAGTCGAGTCGTTGATTTTCAACACCCCGGTGGTCGCTACATCCTTACCGGGTGTGCGCGTCCCGGTGACGCGCACCGGCGCAGGTATCATCGTGCCGCCCGCCGACCCGGTAGCTCTGGCCCAGGCGTTGATAACCGTCCTGGAAAACCCGGCTGCTTACCGTGGGCAGCCCGAACTGCTCACCAGCATCTCCACGCCGGAGGCTGTCGCCGTTGCCTATGAAGACCTGTTCAACGCGCTGCTGCAGCGCGGCCGGAATCCTGAATACAAACTGGCCCAAAAAAGCGAGGCAGACGCCAAGGAATGCAGGTGAAACCTTGCTTTCATCGGTCCAAAACGATCTTTTAGAAAATGCAATCAACTCAAACATACAAAAACTCGCCTGCGCAACCCAAAGATTTCCTATGGCTGCAACTGCGTGAACTGCCCTACTTTCGCGGGCTGATGCGCGCCGTTGAGGCCAGTTTCTACCCCGAGATCGAACTGCCCTCCCCGGTTCTGGATGTGGGCTGCGGGGATGGGCACTTCGTTACCGCCGCTTTCGAAAACAATCGTCTTCCTATCGATGTGGGGCTCGACCCCTGGGGTGCGCCGCTGCGTGAGGCCACCCGGCGTGGCGGCTACCGCGCGCTGGTACAAGCCGAAGGGGACCGCATGCCCTTCCCGGATGGCTATTTTAGCAGCGCTTTCAGCAACTCAGTTCTCGAACATATCCCCGATGTGGAAGCCGTGCTGGCAGAAGTGCACCGCGTCCTCAAACCCGGTGCGCCCTTTGTTTTCTGTGGCCCCAACCACAATTTCCTGCCCGGCCTGTCGATCGGCCGAGCTCTGGACCGGCTGTTCCTGCGCCCATTGGGCGAGGCTTACCGTTCCTTCTTCAACCGCATCTCGCGTCACTATCACAGCGACCCTCCGGATATCTGGCAAACGCGCCTGGAAAAAGCCGGCTTCCAAATCGAGCGCTGGTGGCATTACTATCCTCCTCACGCACTGCATGTCACCGAGTGGGGCCACTATTTCGGACTGCCGGCCCTGGTAAGCAAAAAGCTCACCGGTCGTTGGATCCTGGTTCCCACTCATTGGAATCTGGCATTCACCGAGCGATACGTTCGGCGTCATTACCAGCCCAACACAGCCTGTGAGGATGGGGTCTGCTCGTTTTACATCTCCCGCCGCAATGCTGTATAATCCTTAGCCGAGAACCGAGATGGAAGAACCCAGTGTCCTCGATTATGTCAAGTCCAGGCTTTTCCCCTGGAAATATCCGCACCTGGAAATTCCTCCCGAGCCAGCAGCCGCTCAGGATGGGTCGGTCGCGCCTGGCACAGCTGCTTCCATCATAGCACCTGCCAGGCAAGAACAGGCCTCTGCTCCCGAGGGCCCGGTTGCCTCCGCTGTGGTAAAACCTCAGCCAGAGCCCGCCCCAGCTGCGCCGCCTGCCCATTGGCCGTGGCGCAGCCTGCTGGCCCTGGCACTGGCCCTGGCAGCCCAATCCAGCCTGGCGCCTCGCCCCGTTCGCACCTGGACCAGCGGCGCAATCCTGCTCTTAGCAGCCTTCGCCTGCCTGGTATGGGCTTATTTACGCAAAGAATGGCTGCCCTGGCTCACATCGCAGCACGACGACCGGTCAGAAACGCTCTCCGATGTTGACCCTCCCACCATCCACCTGCCCTACCTGATCACAGGGGCGCTGCTCACCGTTGTCGCCTTCATTAGCTTTAGCGGGTTGCTGTTCACCTGGCTCAATCTCGGCCTGGTCTTGCTAGCCCTGTTCTTTACCGCCCGCGCCTTCTGGCACCCCGATCCGCAGGCCCAGTCCCTGTCGCAGCGCCTGACGGACCTGGTAGAGCGCATCCGGCGCCCTAAACCCATCCAAATTTCAGCATCACTGCTATTAGCCCTGGGCGCCGTAGCAATCGTCGCTTTCTTCCGCTTCTACCGCATCGCGCAGGTGCCGCCCGAAATGAACAGCGATCACGCTGAGAAAATCCTGGACGTGCTGCGCGTGCTCTCCGGGCAAACCCTCATCTTCTTCCCCACCAACGGCGGACGCGAAGCCTGGCAGTTCTATCTGGTCGCCGCTTTACACCGCACCCTGCACATCCCCCTGGGCTTCACGATCCTCAAGTTGGTTACCGCCTCCGTCGGTTTCCTGGCTCTGCCCTTCATTTACCTGCTGGGCAAAGAGATCGGGAATCGCCGGGTAGGTTTACTGGCTTTCCTGTTCGCCGGGATTGCCTATTGGCCTAACGTTGTCGCCCGTGCTGGCATGCGCTTGCCGTTCTATATCCTGTTTACCGCCTCCACTATGTACTTCCTGCTGCGCGGCCTGCGCACCGGGCGGCGCAACGATTTCATCTGGACTGGTATATCCCTGGGGTTGGGCTTTTACGGCTATTCAGCTGACCGCATCCTACCGCTGGTGATTCTGCTCGCCCTGGGCCTTTTCCTGTTGCACCAACGCGGCCGCGAGCAGCGTTTGTTTGTTGCTCTCTCCACTCTGGCCTTGATCTTTGTCAGCCTGGTTTTATTTATCCCCCTCCTGCGCTACATCCTGGCTGAACCCGACAGCTTCCTGTTCCGAACGCTGACCCGCATGGGCAGCATGGAGCGCCCGATCGAAGGCTCCGTAGCGCTCATTTTCCTGAACAATGCCTGGAACGCCCTCAAGATGTTTTCCTGGTCAGATGGCGTGGTCTGGGTGATCTCCATCCCCGATTATCCCGCCCTGGGAACTGTAGCCGGGGGTCTGTTCTACCTGGGAGCTGGCCTGTGCCTGCTGCGTTACCTGCACAAACGCGACTGGATAAATATCTTCCTGTTGATCAGCATCCCCGTGCTCATGTTGCCATCCATCCTGGCCCTGGCTTTCCCGGGCGAAAATCCTAACCTGTACCGCACCGGTGGCGCGCTGGTGCCGGTTTTCCTGATGGTCGCCCTATCCCTGGATGGCCTGATGCACGCTTTAGAAACGGGGCTACCCGGTCTAATGGGCAAACGCTTCGCCTGGGGATTGGCCCTCGTGCTGTTTCTCTGGTCTTCTTTGCAAGATTACGACCTGGTATTCAATAAATATTTCCACCAATATCAGACTTCCGCCTGGAACTCGTCCGAAATGGGTAAAGTAGCGCGTGACTACATTGAAACCCTCGGCAGCCCCGATACGATCTGGGTAGTTGGATTTCCTCATTGGGTGGATACCCGTCTGGTTGCGCTCAACGCTGGTTATCCTGGTCAAGATTTCCAGGTCCTCTTCGAAGATCTGGAAAGCACGCGGGAGAGAACCGGGCTGAAATTGTTCATCGTCAAACCCGACGATGAACAAACCATCCAGACCCTGCCCATCCTTTACCCCCAGGGTTGGTTCCGCACCTACCAGTCCCAGGTAGAAACCAAAGACTTCCTGCTTTACTTCGTGCCGCCGGCACGACCGTGAATTGAGATCCGCAGATTTCTATGACACCCAAAATGCCAACTTCACATCCTCGATCCAAGCGCTCTATCCGTCCCTGGGTTTACGACCTGTTGTTGGTCTATGCCTTGCTGGCTGGTGCCTTCTTCCGCTTTTCCGGCATTCTGTGGGGCGAGTACCAGTATTTGCACCCTGATGAGCGCTTCCTGGTTTGGGTAGGTACTGACATCCAGCCAGTGGAGAGCCTGTCAGAGTATTTCAACACCGCCATTTCCCCGCTCAACCCCCACAATGTCAGGCATACTTTCTATGTATATGGCACCCTGCCCATGTTCATTACCCGTTACGTGGTCGAGTGGGCGTTTGGGCATTCCGGCTTCAACGAAATGACGCAGGTCGGTCGCCTGCTTTCCAGTCTCGCCGACCTGCTCACAGTTTTCCTGGTATACCTGGTGGCCGAGCGCCTCTACGACCGGCGCGTGGCCTGGTTGTCCGCGGCCTTCTCGGCAGCCGTGGTGCTGCAAATCCAGCAATCGCACTTCTTCACCATGGATACCTTCATAAACGCCTTCTCTTTCCTGGCGTTTTACTTTGCCGTGCGCGTCATGACCAATCAACGCGCCTGGGAGTCTGAGCCCGCGCCCCCCGACGATTCGGGAGTAGTTGCTGGTAAAGCGCGCCGCGCCAGCTTTTGGCGCCATCCATTGCTGCTGCCCAGCCTGGGTTTCGGCATTGCCCTGGGGATGGCGGTTTCATCAAAGATCAACGCTGCCCCAATGGCAGCCACCTTGCCGCTCGCCATGCTGGTTGGCCTGCTGCGCCTCCCATCCGCGCAGCGCCCTCGCCGGGCTATGCAAGCCCTCATCTATCTGGTACTGGCAGCTGTTGTCAGCCTGCTGGTTTTCCGCATCTGCCAGCCATATGCTTTCAGCGGGCCAGGCTTCTTCGGCATCAAACCCAATCCTGCCTGGATCGATAACATCAAGAGTTTGATGGCTCAAAGCAACGGCGATGTAGATTTTCCTCCTGCCATGCAGTGGGCGCGCCGCCCCGTATGGTTCTCATTCCAAAACCTGGTCACCTGGGGCCTGGGATTACCGCTCGGCATCCTGGCCTGGGCTGGTTTCTTGTGGGCCGGCTGGCGCATGCTAAATGGCTGGCGTCTTCGCCGGGCTGGCTGGCAGAACCACATCTTGCTGTGGACCTGGACCGCCGCCTATTTTGCCTGGCAGTCATCGGCGCGCAATCCCACCATGCGCTACCAGTTGCCCATCTACCCCACCCTGGTTATCTTCGCTGCCTGGGCCATCGTAGCTTTGTACGATTACCAGCGTAAGCGCCATGCAGGCGAAGCGCAAACGCCCACCGGTGGACGCTTCTCGCAGGTGAACTGGCCGCGAGTAGCTGCCATCCTCGCCGGTGCAGCCATAATGCTGGCGACCTATGCCTACGCTTTTGCCTTCTCACGCATCTACGTCCGCCCGATCACGCGTGTGGCAGCCACCCGCTGGATCTATCAGAATATCCCTGGTCCGGTAAACCTGCCCATCCAGACCGACCAGGGCGACTTCAACCAAATCCTGCCACTGCCCTATAATCTGAGAATCGCCCCAGGGTCGCCTTATTCTTTCACCTTCCAACCCAAAGCGGCAGGGACGCTTTCCCAGGTCATCCTGCCGCGCCTGCTCGATGAACAGGGGGATCACCAGGTACGCACCCTCAACCTGAGCATCTCGACCGTACCCAAGTTGGACGAACCACTCGCCAGCGCCTCCCTGGTAGGTGATCTATCCCCTCAGGATAACCCGCGCGGCCAGAGCTTCACCCTGACTCTGGATCACCCCCTGCAGCTCGTCCCCGAGCAAACCTATAACCTGCGCCTGGAAATGCCTGGAGAATCCGTCGAAGCCAGCCTGGTCGGTCCGGTTTCCCTGCGTTTCCTGCCCAGTGTGCTGGGCGATTCACTCGGACACGTCGAACTCCCCTTGAAATTGACCCTATCCCTGGTGAGTCCCACTGCGCCGTATAGCAACAGCTTTACCGCTCCCGTGGATGGTTATCTGACCCATGTGCTGCTGCAAAACGTCACCGCCAGCCCGGATGCGCAGGTGCTCGAGGGCATGAAGCTGACCCTGCAATACACGGATGATCGCCAGGAACCGATGCAATCCGGCGCAAGGATTGCGCCAATGCCCGAGCAGGACGCTTACCTGCTGACCCTTAATACCCCCTTGCAGATATTCGAAGGTCAGCAGTACGATCTGGTGTTGAAGATGCAATCCCAGGGCGGGTTGCTGAAAATCAGCGGTCTGGGAGTTGCCAATGAAGGCGATTGGGACGATGGTTTGCCCCTGCGCATGGATGGCTACGATGGTTTCGGCGGCATCTACCCGCTGGAACTCAACTTCAATATGTATTGGGACGACAACCCCGAAAAGCTCGCCCGCTTCGAGCGCATCCTGGATCAGGCCGATTACCTGCTGATCACCTCCAGCCGCCAGTGGGGCAGCCTGCCGCGCATCCCCGAGCGCTTCCCCATGACTACCATCTATTACCGTAACCTGCTGGGCTGCCCGCCAACGCAAACCATCGAGTATTGCTACAATGTTGCCCAACCTGGCACTTACCAGGGCAACCTGGGGTACGAATTGGTGAAGGTTTTCGAGTCCAGCCCCAGTATTGGCCTGCTGCGCATCAACGATCAGTTTGCCGAAGAAGCTTTCACCGTTTACGATCATCCCAAAGTCTTCATCTTCAAAAAGACCGAGGCTTACACAAAGCTGCAAGTCCAGAATATTCTCGGCACCGCCGACTTCTCACAAATCGTGCGCATGCCTCCCATGCGCTACCCATCTCATCCCTCCAATTTGATGCTGCCTGACTACCAACTGGCAGAACAGCGCCAGGGCGGCACATGGTCTGAGCTGTTCAACCCGAACGCCTGGCACAACCGCTTCCAGCCTCTGGGAGTGCTGCTCTGGTACTTGAGCGTCAGCTTATTAGGATTGGTGGCCTATCCAATCCTGCGCCTGGCTCTTCCCGGCCTGGAAGATGGCGGCTACCCGCTGGCTCGCACCGCCGGCATGCTGATCTTGTCCTACCTGGTCTGGCTGGCTGGTTCAGCCCGCCTCCCCTTCTCGCGCCTGACCATCACCATTGCCCTGGTCCTGATGATCCTGTTGAGCGCCTATCTGGCCTACCGACAGCGCCATGCGCTGCGCCAGGAGTGGCGCACTCGCCGCGACTATTTCATCCTGATTGAAGCGCTGGCCCTGCTCTTTTTCCTCAGCTTCTTGCTCGTGCGCCTGGGCAACCCCGATCTCTGGCATCCCTGGAAGGGCGGCGAGAAGCCCATGGATTTCTCCTACTTCAACGCCGTCCTCAAGAGTACCTCCTTCCCGCCTTATGACCCCTGGTATGCCGGGGGGTATCTAAATTATTACTACTACGGCTTCGTCTTTGTTGGCGTCCTGGTCAAATGGTTGGGCATCGTACCCTCTTTTGCCTACAACCTGATCCTTCCCACCCTGTTCAGCCTGATCGCCTTGGGCGCTTTTTCAGTCGCCTGGAACCTGTGGGCCAGAGTTAAGAATCGCGCCTCCGATAACGACCGGCCTCCTCTCACTTTCAAAGGAATCCTATCCAACCTGCAAGCCGGGAATCTGTTCCACACTCCTTTGCTCCCCGCCCTGGCAGCCGCCATCGGTACGGCAGCCCTGGGGAACCTGGGGACAGTGCGCATGCTTTTCCAGGGTTACCAGAAAATCGTCGCCCCTGGCGGAGTCATCGAAGGAGCCCGTGTGCTCACTCGCTGGCTGTGGGCCGCCCAGGGCTTTGTCAAAGTTTTGCAAGGCGCGAACATGCCTTACGGCGTGGGTGACTGGTATTGGATCCCCAGCCGCGCCATCCCGGCCCCAGGCGAGGTCGAGCCGATCACAGAGTTCCCCTACTTCACCACTCTGTATGCCGATCCGCACGCTCACCTGTTCGCCCTGCCCATCACTTTGCTGGCTCTGGCTTGTATCACCGCCATCCTGTTGAACAAAGGCCGCTGGAACAGCCTGGTTGGAGCAGTAGCTGGCTTCTCGCTCACTGGCCTGGCGATTGGCGCTCTGCGCCCCACCAATACCTGGGATTTTTACCCCTATTTAGCCCTGGGCCTTGTGGTGCTCGGTTACGTGTGGCTCGCTTATCCTGATCGTAAACGCATCGACCGCATTCGTGCCTGGCTGGCAGGCGCCCCGCCCGAGCAAATTGCCAGCGAAGCCAACCCGCCCGTGATTGCCCATGTGCTTCTGGCCCTGGGAGGTATGCTCCTGCTGGCCGGGCTATCTTTCGTGCTGTTCCAACCCTATTCACAGTGGTACGCCCTGGGCTATAGCAAGATCGATCTCTGGAAAGGCACTCACACAACCATCAGTGCCTATCTTACCCATTGGGGCCTGTTCCTGTTCATCATTGTCACCTGGATGTTTATCGAGAGTGTGGATTGGATGGCCAAAACCCCGCTCTCTTCGCTGCACAAACTGCGCCGCTTCTACAACTGGGTCATAGTTGCCTTGGGCTTACTGTTGGCAACCATCGCCCTGCTCGTTTTGCTCAAAGTGCACATCGCCTGGTTGGCCCTGCCCCTGGCGGCCTGGGCCGGCGTACTCCTGTTGCGCCCCGGTCAGCCAGATGCCAAGCGCCTGGTGCTCTTCATGATCGGGACCGGCCTGACCTTGACATTGATGGTGGAAGTGATCGTGTTGCGTGGCGACATCGGGCGCATGAACACAGTATTCAAATTCTACCTGCAAGTGTGGACACTCTTCGCCGTCAGCAGCGGCGCAGCCCTGGGTTGGCTGTGGCCACACCTGGCAGCCTGGTTGCCCAGCTGGCGCAGGACCTGGCAGGTTGCTCTGGCCTTGTTCGTCGCCGGTGCGTTGTTATACACCCTGATGGCTACCCTGGCAAAGATCGACGATCGCATGGTGCGCGAAGCCCCTCACACCCTGGACGGCATGGCCTTCATGCCCTATGCCACCTACACGGATGAGTGGGGAGCGATGCAGTTAGGCGAAGACTATCAGGCCATTCGCTGGATGCAAGACCACATCACAGGTTCGCCGGTGATTGTCGAAGCCAACCTGCGCAACCTGTATCGCTGGGGCTCGCGCTTCACTATCTATACAGGCCTGCCAGGCATTGTTGGCTGGGAGTGGCATCAACAGCAGCAGCGCGCTGTCAACCCCGGTAGCTGGGTCAGCCAGCGCATCCGCGAGATCGACGAGTTCTACGAAACCACGAGTCTTATAACGGCCACGGACTTCTTACGTAAATACGCTGTGCGCTACATCATCGTAGGCCAGCAAGAGCGCGGCCACTACCGTGGCCCAGGTCTGGAAAAATTCGCTGCCGCCGATGGTGTACTCTGGCGCAAAGTATTCGGCAACGGCTCAACTGAAATCTACGAGGTTATCCGTAAGGGCGATCCCATCGGATCATCCATCAACGATCCCGTCGTTTCACTCGCCAATAAAGGCGATCAACCATGATTGCTCCAATCGTGATCCCCCTCATCCTCTGGTACCTGGCGATCTCGATCGCTGGCTGGCTGACCTTCCCGTTAGCGTACCGCCTGCTGCCCGCTCTGGCAGACCGAGGCTACGCTGTCAGCCGTATCCTGGGCTGGTTGCTGTGGGGCTTTTTCTTTTGGTTGCTGGCCTCCCTGGGCTTCTTACAAAACAATCCCGGCGGCATTCTCTTTGCCTTGGGCGTGTTGGTCACCTTGAGCGCCTGGGCGCTGCACAAGACTGGCTGGCGCCGGTTGCTGGATTGGATCCGCCACCACTCCCGCGTAATTATCATCGTAGAAGTGTTGTTCTTACTGGCCTTCATCGCCTGGGCAGTCGTGCGTGCCGCCAACCCGGAGGCCGTTGGCACTGAAAAGCCTATGGAACTGGCCTTCATCAACGCCATCCTGGCCTCTCCCACTTTCCCGCCTCACGATCCCTGGCTTTCTGGCTACGCCATTTCCTATTACTACTTCGGCTATGTCCTGGTAGCCATGCTCGCCAGGATCACTGCTATCCCGGGCAGCCTTGCCTTCAACCTGGGCATATCTCTGGTCTTCGCCCTGAGTGCCGTGGGTAGCTATGGGCTGGTTTACAACTTACTGGCAGCCAAACGCGCCTCGCCTTCGGCACCGTCGAAGGCGCTAATGCCTCACCCCACCGCCATCGGGGAACGGAGTTCTTCTCCGTCACTGGTTAGTTCCCTGCTGGGGCCTCTGTTCATCTTGCTTGTCAGCAACCTGGAAGGCTTCCTGCACCTGCTGCATACCCGCGGCCTGTTCTGGAGCCGGGACGCCTCCAGCGCGCTCCACTCGCTCTTCTGGAGCTGGCTGGATATCTTAGATCTCAAATCCCCCCCTGTCGAGCCCTTCTCCTGGAATCTGACGCGCTTTTGGTGGTGGTGGCGCGCTTCGCGCGTCCTTCAGGATTATGATCTGCATGGGTACGCCCAGGAAATCATCGATGAGTTCCCTGCTTTCTCTTATCTACTGGGCGACCTCCACCCGCACGTACTCGCCATGCCCCTGGCCTTCCTGGCCATGACCCTGGCCCTCAACCTTTTCCTGGGCGGTGGGCGCGGTACGCTCGAGCGCCTGTCGTTATCTCTGAAACCGCGCAGCATCGCCTGGGCTGCCACCCTGGGCATCCCGCTCGGGATCGGGATGCTAGTAGCAGGCATTTTCCGCATGAAACTCTCGCAGGCCGGCCTGGGAGTCATGCTGCTCATTTTGGCTGGCCTGGCCCTGGTGCGCATCAGCCGTTCTCTGCTCGAACATGGCATCGAAATCCTGATGCGTGGCGACCAGGACCTTGTACGTCTCGGCCTGCCCCTGTACATCAACCTGCCTACCTTCCTGCTCCTGTCGGTTGTCTTCGGCGCGTATGCCTTCATGAACACCTGGGATCTCCCCTTCTACCTCGCCTTATTGGCTGGTGCTTATGCCCTGCATCGCACTTTGGTGACCCGTCGCCCCCTGCTCAGCGCGCTGGGAGACTTCATCTGGTTGGGCGTCACGGTAGGCCTGTGCGGGATCCTGCTGTACTTGCCTTTCTTTCTTGGCTTCTCGTCACAGGCCGGTGGCATCCTCCCGAACCTCATCAACCCCACCCGCGGCGCTCACCTGTGGGTTATGTTCGCCCCCCTGCTCATCCCTCTGTTTGCCTTTTTGCTCTATCAGTTATTCAGCCAGCCCCGGGCGCGTTCTGCCTTGCGGCGCGGCGGGCTGCTTGCCTTGGGTTTTTCACTGTTCTTGTGGATCATTTCTCTAATCTTAGGTGCACTGATCGTCAGCCTGCCTCAGGTAGGCGATTTCTACCAGGGCTTTTTGGGCTCAGACTCAGCCCAGGAATTATTTCGAACCGCTTTACAGCGCCGTCTGCTCAACCCAGGCGGCTGGATCACGCTCCTGGTCCTGCTAACCCTGGCTCTGGCCCTGTTTGCCCGCCTGGACGAAGCCAGAGCGAAGGTATCTACATCCAATGGGGATGATCCCAGCGCCGCGCCCGAATCTGTAGCCGAAGCGCCCTCGGTCACTGTGCCGGAAGGCGATCAAAGCCCGCGCAGCGCCTGGTTCGTGCTCCTGCTAATCCTTTGGGGCTGTTTGTTGGTTCTCGGTCCAGAATTTTTATACCTGCGCGATCAGTTCGGCTGGCGTATGAACACCATCTTCAAATTCTACTTCCAGGCTTGGCTGATGTGGGGCATAGCCGCCTCCTACGCCGTAGCGCAACTTAGCCGCCTGCGTCGTTGGTGGGTTTTCGTTTTCCAACTGGGCATGGTTCTTCTATTGACCGCCTGCCTGGTCTACCCGCTCTTCGGCTTGTGGAGTAAGACCAATGGCTTCAGTCCAACGGTCTGGACTCTGGATAGCGCAGCGTACTTCACCAGCCAATCGCCCGACGAAGCCGACGCTATCGCCTGGCTGCACGCTGCGCCGCTCGGCGTAGTCGCGGAGGCCGTCGCAGCCAGCGGCGGAAGCTACACCAATTATGCCCGCGTCTCGGCCCTTTCCGGGCAGCCGGCTGTGCTCGGCTGGATGGGACACGAAAGTCAGTGGCGCGGTGGTGGCGCCGCCATGGGTTCCCGCCAAAACGACCTGGCGCGCCTGTACTGTGGGAGAGATTGGAACGAAGCGCGCGACATCCTTGATCGCTATCAGATCCGTTACATTTTCGTGGGTACGCTGGAACGCAGCACCTATCGAGCAGGTGAGAGCAATTGCCCGGCAGGCTTGATAGAAACGAAATTCCTGCGCTTCCTCAATATCGCCTACCAGCAAGGCCCTGTGACCATTTATACTTATTCGGGAAATTAGAAATGTACATTCGCCCCCAGAAAGTAAGCTCAATCAGTCTTGCCAGCCTGTCTGGCAACGAAATCATGCTGTTTTTACTGGCCCTGTTCCTGGGCTTTGGCGTGCGCTTCCTGAACCTGGGCGCAGCGCCCCTTTCGGATTATGAAGCGCGCTGGGCGCTCCAGGCGCTGCACGTTTTTAGCCCTGCAGTAGCTTCGTCTGGCGCCGGGCTGGAGCTTGGGCCCCAGCCAGCATATGTGTATCTCACTGCAGCCACTTTCGCCCTGTTCCAAAGCAGCGACTTTGCCGCCCGCCTGTGGCCTGCTCTGGCCGGATCTTTGCTGTTGCTCTTCCCTTTCGCCTTCCGGCACGCTCTGGGCCACCGCGCTGCTCTGGTGCTGACCTTTGGCCTGGCCCTCGATCCTGGCCTGGTTACCACGGCGCGTCTGGCAGGCGGGCCAGGCATGGCGCTCGCCTTCCTGCTCCTGGCCGGCGCCAGTTGGGTTGCTGGCCGGGCATGGCTGGCTGGCTTACTAGCCGGCCTGGCCCTACTCTCTGGCCCCAGCTTGCTGGTTGGCGGTCTGCCCCTGGCCCTGACGGCTTTGCTCTTTTATATCAGCCGCCCGCACCCGCCCGCGCGTCCACAGAACGACAGTACGGAGCTTGCCGCCGTGGCTCGCCGCGCCCTGGGCACAGCTTCAGCCGCGGCTGCGCTGACCGTTGGCCTGGTCAGCACAGCCTTTTTCAGCCATCCGCAAGGCCTGGGCGCTTGGGCCAGCACTTTGCCCGCCTACCTGTCCGGCTGGATTACTCCCTCCGGCGTACCAGCCGCCCGGCTTGCCATCGCTTTGCTCGCTTACCAGCCTTTCGCCGTGATCATCGCCCTGGTCAGCCTGTTCGCTTTGCTGGTTGGGTTGGCTTTGAACTGGGAAGGAGACCCGCCGCTCCTGGCAACTGCCTGGGCCTTGTTCAGCCTGGTACTGATTCTGGTCTACCCCGGGCGACAGGTGACCGACCTGGTGTGGGTCCTGGTACCTGTCTGGGTGCTGGCAGCCCGGCAAATTGGCGACAGGCTCCTCTTTCGCCACGATACACAGCGCGAAACCGTCATCGCTGCGGCCCAGGGCGGCCTGCTCTTGCTCCTCGCGGCGCTGTCCTGGAACACCCTGATTGCCCAGCAAATTACCATAACCAGCTTCATGAGCCTCCCCTGGACTTTCTGGCGGCTGATCGTTCTGCTTGGAGTGATTTTGCTGGGCGTCCTGACTACGCTGCTGGTTTCATTGGGCTGGTCATGGACCGCCGGCCGCAGCGGCATGCTCTGGGGCCTGGCGGCGGCTTTCTCGGTTTACACCATCGCCGCCCTCTGGGGTGCCAGTCAGTTACGCGCCAACCAGCCTCAGGAGTTATGGGGCCCGCCACCGGCGACCTTGCAAGAGCGCCTGATGCAAGCTACCTTGCGAGATCTCTCCGATTGGCGCACTGGTCTGCCCGAAACTATCCAGATCGTCAGCACCGTCGACGCGCCCTCGCTGCGTTGGGCGTTGCGCGACTACCCCAAAACGCGTTTCGTTGGACAGTTGCAGTCTGGCGAACAGCAGCTTGCTTCTACACTGCCTGATGTAGTTTTCACCTCGCAAGATCAAACTGATCTGACCTTAGGTGCCGCTTACCGCGGCCAGGATTTCGCCTGGTGGGTTTATCCAGGTTGGTCCGGAGCGCTCCCGCCTGACGCGCTGAACTGGCTAACTTCCCGCCAGGCTCCAATCAATACCCAGTTTATTATCCTGTGGGCCCGTAGCGATATCTTCCCGGGCGGCACACTAGAACTCAATTCACAACCCTAGAAACGGCCTGGAGATCCTATGCCACTTCCCAAGACCATCGCCATCGACGGCCCGGCAGCCTCGGGTAAATCCACATTGGGCAAACGCCTGGCAGACGAGTTGGGCTACCTGTTTTTCGACACCGGGGTGATGTATCGCACCGTAACCTGGTTGGCCCTCGAGCGCCACATCCCAATTGAAGACGAGACCCGCATTACTGCCCTGGCAGAGGCAGCCGAGATCGATGTTCTCCCACCATCCCGCGCGGATGGTCGCAACTGCGATATCCTGGCCGACGGTCAGGATGTAACCTGGCATATCCGCCGTCCCGAGGTGGACGCCAACGTTTCGCCTGTCTCCGCTTACCCTGGTGTGCGCCAGGCCCTCACCCGGCAGCAGCGCCGCATCGGGCAGCGCGGCCAGGTGGTTATGGTCGGGCGCGATATCGGCACCGTGGTCTTGCCCGATGCGGAACTGAAAATCTACCTGGACGCCTCGGTCGAGCAGCGCGCCCGGCGCCGCTACCTGGAAATCATCGCCCGCGGCCATTCGGCCGACCTGGAAGAAATCCTGGAGGCCATGCGCCGTCGTGACCAGATCGACTCCACCCGGGCCGTTGCCCCGCTGTGCCCCGCTGAGGATGCCTGCATTCTGGACTCAGACCAACTGGATGCAGATCAGGTTCTGGAGCGCGTCAGACAGCTCCTGGTTGAATGCAAGCCATAACCAACGTTCACTGAAGGTGGCGCCCGATTAGCCCTTCACCGCCACCAGGGTGATATCATCGAATTGCGCCGCATCTCCCTGAAAAGCGCTCAATTCTTGAAAGATCTGTTGGCACACGTTCTGCCCGTCTAATCCATCTGTTTCTGCCAACACCGCTTGCAGCCTGGACATCCCAAAGTTTCTACCTTGAGGATCCATAATATCGGTTGCGCCATCGCTGTACAATAAGATGGTGCTGCCTTCCTCCAGGGTAAAGCTGTACTCGTCCAGGTCAGGATCGTCAAAAATCCCCAACGGCATGCCATCCCCCAGTGGGGCCAGGTGAATCTCCCCGCTGGCTGAACGCACTAGCGGCAGCTCGTGACCGGCGCGCGCGTAGGTAAACTTCCTTGTCTGCCGTTCCAGTACTCCGTACAAAACCGTCACGAACAGACTGTTGGCACTCATCTCCAATAAAAGGTGGTTGACACGTCGCAGCGTTTGGGCTGGCGACTGGCCGCGATGCGCCTCAGCCCGCAACAAGGCGTGCGTCTGGGCCATGAAGAGCGCCGCTGGAACGCCCTTATCGGTTACATCACCCACCGCCACCCCCACCTTGTCTTTGCCCAGCGGGAACATGCCGTAGAAATCGCCGCCCACGGCCCGCGCCGGCATCATCAACGCCCCAAAGTCGAAGCCCTCCAGGTGTGGCAGCTTGTGTGGCAGGATGCTCATCTGGATCTGGTGAGCTACCTGCAGTTCGCGTTCCAACCGCTCCTTCTCAATCAATTGTGCCTGCGCTGCTTTTAGATCATCATACGCCTGTTGCAGTTCCTCGTTCTTGGTTTGCAAATAACGGATAGCGTTATCTTGCGAAGCCGTCATCCGGGCGCTCAACACGCGCACCATCTGCCAGGCCAGTTTGGGGCGGCGTATCAGCAAAGCTTCGAATTCCTCCTGGTACATCTCCAACAGGCGCGTCGCTCCTACTGCGCGCACCGTGGCAGTTCGCAATCCATCCGGGTTGATCAGACTCATCTCGCCGATGAATTCTCCCGGCTCGCGCACGCCCAAGACAGTCTCTTCATGCGTGCCCAGCGCTTTGATGATTTGCATGCCTCCCTCAATAATGATGTAGAAATGTGCGCCGCAATCCCCCTCGCAAAAAAGGAACTCTCCATCCTGCAGGCTGACCGGCCTTAGCGAGTCTGCCAGGTGAGTATATTCACTCTCAGGGAGAGACTTAAATAGCGGTACTTGGGAAAGCACCCGTTCGATCTGTCTCATATTTTCCTCACCAGATACTATAAAGACTACCCACCAAATCACTTCCTCATTCAGGTGGAGCTTACTTTCACTTGATTATAGCATCACAGCCCCGCAGATTGCAGGGTAGGATATAATAAGTTCATGAGCGATCGCTTCGTGCCGCAAATTACATGAACATCTCTGAATATCACCTCCCCTTGCACATCCGCCTGGCGCGCCTCACGCTACGCCCGTTTTTCCGGCTTTTATTTCACTTGCTCAGCCATATTTCGCTCCGCGGGCTCGAGAATATTCCTCCGGATGGCCCCTACCTGATCGCCATCAACCACGTTTCTTTATACGATCCACCCTTCTTGCTGGCTTTTTGGCCTACTTCACCCGAGGCCGCTGGCGCCGTTGATATCTGGTCGCGCCCGGGTCAAAACATGCTGGTGCGCCTGTATGGCGGCATCCCCATCCACCGCGGCGAATACGATCGCAAAGTAATCGATCGCATGTTGGCTGCTCTCCAGTCAGGGCGCCCGCTGCTCATCGCCCCTGAAGGTGGCCGTTCTCACCTGCCAGGCCTGCGCCGTGGCCTGCCTGGAGTCGCCTATCTCGCCGATCTGGCGCAGGTGCCGGTTGTGCCCGTGGGCATCAGCGGAGCCACAGACGACTTCCTGGCAAAAGCCCTGCGCGGCAAACGCCCACACATTCAAATGCATATCGGAGAGCCGCTGCGTCTTCCTCCCATCCAGGGCAAAGGCGAAGCCCGCCGCAACGCCCGCCAGGAAAATGTAGATCTGATCATGCAGCACATCGCCGCCTTATTGCCTCCTGAATACCAGGGCGTGTACGTAAACCGCGCCCAAACCCAACAACGGGTAAACCAGACTGCGCCTGATGTCGAAACCGCTTGAAACGCACCCGAAACCCCGCGCCAGTCGAGTGCGCCCCGAACTCACCCGGCTGCCGCCGCTCACCCCCGGACGGCGCCTGGTGCGCAGGTTGTTGCATGCCTTGACGCGCCTGTTGGTGTGGCTTTTCGTCGATGCTCGCTTGAGTGGCGGTGAAAACTATCCACTGCAAGGCCCGGTGCTGGTTGTTTCTAATCACCTGGGAGACGCCGACGCAATAGTAGGCGTGGCCTTTTCGCCGCGCTTACCCGAACTGCTCGCCAAAACCGAATTATACGATTTTCCCATCCTGGGCAAATTGATGCGGGCCTACGGAGTGATCTGGATACACCGCGGATTCCCTGATCGCAAAGCCTTGCGCGCCGCGTTGCAGGGCCTGGACGAGCAGCGTATGGTGTGCCTGGCCCCTGAAGGGCGAGAAAGCCTCAATGGCGCCCTGGAGGAAGGCACGAACGGCGCCGCTTACCTGGCTTTCAAATCCAAGGCGCCGGTATTGCCTGTAACCTTCACCGGCACCGAAAACTGGCGCATATACGGCAACCTGAAGCGTTTGCGCCGCACCCAGGTTTCCATCACAGTCGGCCCGCCTTTTCATCTCCAACCCGCTGATGACTGGCGTGCCGCCATCCAGCAGGGCACCCGGCGCATCATGCTAACTCTGGCAGATCAGCTTCCTCTCGAATATCGCGGGGTTTATGCCGAAAATTCACAAACCGCAAGCGGAGGTACAAACTCATGATCCTGGAAAATCTTGAAGAAGGACAATCCACCTCGCTGGCATACAAACACTCCCTGTACGAGCGCCGGCGGCGCTTCTTGCGCTTCCTCATTAAGCACATCGGCTTCAACCTGCTGGCAAAACTGAACCGGGTCGAAGGATTGGAAAACATTCCTCTCCAGGGCCCTGTGATCCTGATGATCAATCACATCGCCTTCATCGACCCCATCGTGGTCCTGCATGTGGTGCCGCGTCACATTGTCCCCCTGGCTAAGGTCGAAGTGTATGATTATCCGGTAGTCGGCATTTTCCCGCGCCTGTGGGGTGTCATCCCCGTGCGGCGCGAGGAAGTCGACCGCCGGGCCATCCAACAGGTATTGCAAGTTCTGAAAGCGGGCGAAATCGTCCTGGTCGCGCCGGAGGGGACCCGCGGCCCGCAGCTCAAGCAGGGCAAAGAAGGCGTGGCTTATCTGGCCAGCCGCAGCGGGGCGCCAGTTATCCCGGTCGCCGTGGATGGCACCGAAGGTTTCCCTGCCTTGCGCTTCACATCTGCCTGGCGCCAGCCCGGTGCTGTCATCCGTTTCGGCAAACCCTTCCGCTATCGCCGCGAGTTCCGGCGCGCCGGGCGCAGCCAATTGCGCCAGATGACCGATGAGGCCATGTACCTCCTGTCTGCCATGCTGCCGCCCCATCGCCGTGGTGTTTACAGTGATTTTTCTCAAGCTACCCAAGAGACAATCGAGTGGGTCGAATCCACGGATACGGATTTGTGCGAATAGCACACAAAAGGGTAAGAATTGGCAATTTGGCAAAGCTCTTTGAGAGAATAATGCTATAATCAATCAGGAGCTTGTTGCTGCATACATCTGGCATGTACCTTGCACCGAGAGCAGATATGACCCCGATCCCCACAATCATTTCTTCTTTATCGCTCGCTGAGTTTCCTCAAGACTTGGCTGGATGGTTCGGGTTGTTACTTCTGTTGGGCACCATCGTATTCTTGAACTTTCGCTGGCGCGGCTTGAACAATGTCGCTACCAGGCGCCAGCGCAACCTGCTCATCTTTTTGTTGATTTTTGCCCCCCTGGCGGGGTTGTTTGTTGGCATCGGGTTGCCGCCAGGCAGTTCATTGCTGCCTCCAGAAGTGACCAGCGGACCGGTCGAGCCGATCGCCATGCTCTTCTTAGCCCTGCCCTGGGTGCTGGCTGGCGGCATGTTCGGCCCTGCCTCAGCTACGCTTGCCGCGCTGCTCTCGGGTCTGCCGTTGGTGTTATTCCGTGCTTACAACCTCTACACACCGCTGGGATACGCCCTGCTCGCCGTCCTGTTCAGTGCAGCCATGCGTCAGCGCTATCGCACACCCACCTACAAATGGCTGCGCCACCCCCTGGTGACTGCCCTGGGGTTAGTATTGCTCTACCCACCTCTTTACCTGACCTTTGCCATCTTGAACAGTCGCGGTGCCTTGGCCAGCCGGCTTGATTATGCCATCTCGAACTTGCCAGGATTCACCCTGGCGTTCGCTATCGAAATGCTCCTGGCTGCAATCTTCGCTGAAGTCCTGACTCGCCTGGTCCCCGCTTCGTGGGGCAGCCGCGGCCGGCTGCTGCCATCGCCTGCCGAGAGCAGCCTGCGCACACGCTTCATCCTAAGCCTTGCACCCCTGGGGATTATCCTGGTGCTCACCCTGGTCATCGGCGATTGGGTAGCCGCCGGTCAGGCGGCCCGCAGCATGTTGGAAAAGCGCATGAAAAACGCTGCCGAAACCGCAGCGGCCAACGTACCGTATTTCCTGGAGGCTGGGCAGAGCCTGATCGTTCAACTCGCTGAGGATACCCGCCTGCTTTCTCAAGATCGCGGTGAACTTTCCCAGGCGCTGGAGGAGGACATCAAGGCTGTCCCCTTCTTCAACCAGCTTACCGTCTTCGACACACAGGCCAGCCTCAGCGACCCCTTGGTCAGCTACCCGACTGCCTACAACATCGGAAACCAGGCCCCCATCGAAGAACAATTCGGCATGATGCTGGCCCTGGAAGGGGTCACTTCCCAAATTTTCACCATTCAGCCGGTAGCCGGACAGACTACCGCTCAGATTTCCTTTGTTGCCGCCATCTTCGATGGCGACCAGCCCATCCAGCGCATCCTGATCGGGCGCACCGATCTCAGTTCTAACCCCTTCTCCGGTCCCATCATCCTCAGCCTGAACAGCCTGAAAGAGGATAACGGGCAAGGCATGCTGCTGGACGCGGACGGTCGCATCCTGGCCCATTCCATCACTGAGCAGGTGATGGGCACCTATTCCGGCCAAACACCTGGCGAAAATCCTTTCTTCGACGATACTGCTCCGGATGGCACACGCCAGTTAGTATACTACCTGCCGGTGGAAACCCGCCCCTGGACCGTTGTGATCACCGTGCCAGCCCAGCGCGCCCAACAACTCGCCATCGACATCGCCCTGCCCCTGCTCGGGATTGTAGTGATCCTTACCCTGGTAGCGATCTTCATCTCGCGTCTCAGCTTGCGCATGATCTCCGACTCGCTCCACACCCTGACCCTGGAAGCCGGGCGCTTATCTCAGGGCCAGTTGGACAAATCCCTCCCGCTGGAAGGCGAAGATGAAGTCGGGCAGTTGCGCCACGCCTTCGAACAAATGCGCCTCAGCCTGAAAGCGCGCCTCGATGAGCTCAACCGCCTGCTTCTGGTCAGCCAGGGTGTTGCCTCCAGCCTGGAGGTATCTGAGGCCGTCCAGCCCGTGCTCGAATCCGCCCTTTCGACTGGAGCGAGCATGGCGCGCGTGGTACTCACCCCCGCGGTGGTCCCCGAGTTAGATGGCGATACCACCACCCCGCTGCATTTCGGACTTGGCCCCGGGCGCGACCTCTATCACGAATTGGACGAACAGATCCTGGCTCTCACCCGCCAGCAGGATCGCCTGGTGCTGCCGAATCTGTCACGCCCGCGCCTGCTGCAAACCACGCCAGGAGTTACCAGGCCGGCCTCGATCATGGCTGTCGCCCTGCGGCACGAAAACCTGTATTATGGCACGCTCTGGCTGGCTTACACCCAGCCGCACACCTTCTCCGAAGAAGAAGTGCGCTTCCTCACCACCCTGGGTAGCCAGGCCGCCCTGGCGGCTGCCAACGCCCGTCTGTTCTTGAACGCCGAGATCGGGCGTCAGCGCCTGGCCTCCATCCTGGCCTCCAGCCCCGATCCCATCCTGGTCACCGACCAGCGCGACCGGCTGCTGCTTGCCAACCCGGCTGCCTGGCAGGTGCTCGGCCTGGGCATGCACACCGATGAGGGCCAGCCGATCGATCAGGTCATCTCCCAGGCCGAACTGGTCGACTTGCTGCGCTCCAGTTCAGCGGAACACCTCTCTAGCGAGGTCACGCTGCCCGATGGGCGCATCTACCTGGCTACCGCCACGCCCGTTCTGGCCGAAGGGCAGCGCATGGGCCGGGTATGCGTCCTGCGCGACGTAACCCACTTCAAAGAACTGGATGCCCTCAAATCAGACTTTGTTTCCACCGTCAGTCACGACCTGCGTTCTCCATTGACCCTGATGCGCGGTTACGCCACGATGCTGGAGATGGTTGGGCAGCTCAACGAACAGCAGACCAGCTACGTGCAGAAGATCATTTCCGGCGTCGAGAGCATGTCGCGCCTGGTGAACAACCTGTTGGACTTGGGCCGCATCGATGCCGGCGTCGGCCTGCAGTTGGAGATGATCCCGATCCACGATGTGATCGAGCGCGTCGTCGGCGCCCAGCAACTGCCTGCCGCCCAGAAACAGATCCAGCTTACTTCGGAAATTCCTAAACACACCATCCCGCTCATCGAAGCCGACCAGGCCCTCTTGCAGCAAGCCTTGCAAAACCTGGTCGAGAACGCCATCAAGTACACCCGGCCGGGAGGCAAAGTGCACGTGCGTGTCCAGGTGCAATCCTCCGGCATGGTCTTCGAGGTCATCGACAACGGCGTTGGCATCTCGCCAATGGATCAACCTCGCCTGTTCGAAAAATTCTATCGCGGCGCGCAGCAAAAGGGACAGGATCAGCGTGGCACCGGCCTGGGCCTGGCAATCGTCAAATCGATCGCCGACCGGCACGGCGGGCGCGTCTGGGCCGATAGCCAGTTAGGCAAAGGCAGCGTTTTCCATTTCACTATCCCGCTGCGCCAGCCGCGCGAAGACCGTGAAACGTGAGTTTTTCCTTAACGTTTCACACCAACCCTTGACCTGATTGGAAGTTATCCGGTATAATTCCAGGTCGCGTATGTCCATAAGGTAGTTATGGTACACAATTCAATCCGGTAAGCGCTGGAGGTAATCTTCCTCGCGCTTGCCTTTGTTTGTTTTATGGCTGGCAAAATTTAGGAGGCATTCATACGTGGAAACCAAGGGATTGACCGCTCTCCGTATTAGCTTGGCTTCACCCGATAATATCCGTAGCTGGTCCTACGGCGAGGTGCTCAAGCCGGAAACGATCAACTATCGCCGCTTGCGCCCAGAGAAAGACGGGCTCTTCTGCGAAGCCATTTTCGGGCCGACCCGTGACTGGCAGTGCTACTGCGGCAAGTATAAGAACATTCGCTATAAAGGGATTACCTGCGACAAATGCGGCGTAGAAGTCACCCGCTCCTCCGTCCGTCGCGAGCGTATGGGACACATCGAGCTTTCTGCCCCGGTGGCCCATGTCTGGTATACCCGGCGCATCCCCTCTTACCTGGGCTTGCTCCTGGATATTTCCCGCCGTAACCTGGACCGCGTGCTCTATTTTGCCCAGTATGTGGTCACTTACGTGGACGAAGACGCTCGCCAGAAAGCCCTCAAGCGCCTGGAAGACAAGATCACGGTCACAGAGCGCGAGCAAGCCGCCAAGATCAACGCCCGTATCGCCGAGATCAAGGCCGCCCGCGATCGCAGCCTGGGCGAGCTAACCCAGCGCCTGGCCGCCATCGACCTGCGCTACGATGAAATGATCGCCGAACAACTCGAGCCGATCATGCAGGGCGGGCAGCGCCTGGAGAACAACCTGCGCGAGCTGCTCAACCAGCCTTCCCGCACTGCCATCCACTTTCCTGAGACCGAGAATGTCATCGTCGAAGCTGGCGAGACAGTTACCAACCAGCATCTGGTCAGCGTTCAGCGTTTCGTCAAAGAGCGCCTGGACGAGATGGAGCGCGAACTCAAGGATCAAAAACAGCGCGAGCAGGAACATGTCCAGCTCGAAAAAGAGCAGGTGCGCGCCGAAGCGGACCTGGGCATGGAGGACCTGCGCAGCCAGTTGGACGACCAGGCCATCAGTGTGCGCGACGAGAACGCTCGCCTGCGCGACGAACTGCTCGAGTTGCGCCCGCTCACCTTCATGGGCGAGACCCGTTATCGCGAGCTCAAATCCCGCTGGGGCCAGGCCTTCCGCGCCGACATGGGCGCCGAGGCTTTCTACGATATCCTCCGCCGCCTGGACCTGGAAAAGTTAGCCGAAGAATTGTGGCGTGAAGTGCGCACCTCGCGCAGCAAGCAAAAGCGCAAAAAGGCCACCAAGCGCCTTACCGTGGTCGAAGCCTTCCGCCGCTCAGGCAACCGCCCTGAGTGGATGGTGCTCACCGTCCTGCCGGTCATTCCTCCCGACCTGCGCCCCATGGTGCAGTTGGACGGCGGGCGCTTCGCCACCTCCGATCTGAACGATCTGTATCGCCGCGTGATCAACCGCAACAACCGCCTCAAGCGCCTGCTCGAGTTAGGCGCGCCCGATGTCATCGTGCGCAACGAAAAACGTATGCTGCAAGAGGCTGTCGACTCACTCATCGACAACTCTCAGCGTGGCAAGGCCCTTTCCCGCCGTGGCCGGCGCGAGCTCAAATCCCTCAGCGATATGCTCAAAGGTAAGAAAGGCCGCTTCCGCCGCAACCTGTTGGGCAAGCGCGTCGACTACTCCGGCCGTTCGGTGATCGTCGTCGGCCCCAATCTGAAGCTTTACCAGTGCGGCCTGCCTAAGACCATGGCCCTCGAGCTGTACCGGCCCTTCGTCATTTCGCGCCTGGTCTCGCACAATTACGCCGCCAACGTCAAGGGCGCCAGGCGCTTCATCGAGCGCAACCGCCCCGAGGTCTGGGAAGTCCTGGAAGAGGTCATCAAAGAACGACCCGTGCTGCTCAACCGTGCTCCTACCCTGCACCGCCTGGGCATCCAGGCCTTCGAACCAGTGCTCATCGAAGGCAGCGCCATCCAGCTCCACCCCTTGGTGACCACCGCCTTCAACGCCGACTTCGACGGCGACCAGATGGCCGTACACGTGCCGCTCTCGCAAAAAGCGGTCTGGGAGGCCCGGCAGTTCATGCTCTCCTCCAGGAACCTGCTCAAACCCGCCGATGGCGAACCCATCATCAGCCCCTCCAAGGATATGGTCCTGGGCGTATACTACCTGACCAAGAACGATGAATCCAAGCATCAGGGCGATGGGCGCGTCTTCGCTGACATGGATGAGATCGACCTGGCCTACCAGCTCAAGCAGATCGACATTCACGCCCGGATTCGCCTGTACGTGACCACCTGGTACGATGATCAACACAACCGCCTGGACAAGCCCGAAACGCGCCTGATCGAAACCACCCCCGGGCGCATGCTCTTCAACCGCGTCCTGCCCCCAGAGATGCAGTTTGTCAACTTTGTCCTGGATAAGGGCGGTCTGAAAGACTTGATCGCCAGCCTCTACGAGGTTTGCGGAGAAGAAAAGACCCCCGATATCGCCGACGCCATCAAAGACATCGGCTTCGTCTACGCCACCCGCTCGGGTTACTCGCTGGCAGTCTCGGATATCACCGTTCCCGAAGAGAAAAACGAGATCATCAACACCTCGCTGCAAGAGACCGAGGCCGTCACCCGCGACTTCCGCCGCGGCCTGCTCACCGAGCAGGAACAAAACGAGCGCATCATCGAGATCTGGCAGCGCACCACCAACCAGGTCGCCGATTCAGTCAAGCGCTCCATGGACCCCGACGGCAACTTGGCCGCACAGGCCATTTCTGGCGCCACCAAGGGTGGCTTTGGCCCCATCTCGCAGTTGGCGGGCATGCGCGGCCTGATGGCCGACCCTTCCGGGCGCATCATCCCTCTGCCCATCCGTTCGAACTTCCGCGAAGGCCTGAACGCCCTGGAGTACTTCATCTCCACCCACGGCGCTCGCAAAGGTCTGGCCGACACCGCCCTGCGTACCGCAGATGCTGGCTACCTGACTCGCCGTCTGGTAGATGTGGCCCAAGATGTTATCACCAATGACGAAGATTGTGAAACACCGGAAGGCATCTGGATCCGCAGCAGCGATGATATCGCTGGACAATCCATGAACGTGCGCCTGTTCGGGCGGCTGGTCGCCGAACGCATCGTTGATCCGGCCACGGGCGAAATCCTGGCCGAGCGCGACGAGACCCTCGTCCACGAATTGGTACGCCGCATCGTCAACGCTGGCGTGACCGAAATCAAAGTCCGCTCGCCGCTCACCTGCGAACTGCCCCACGGTATCTGCGCCAAGTGCTACGGCATGGACCTCGGTCGCGGCAAGATGGTCGAAATCGGCGCGGCAGTCGGCATTGTCGCCGCCCAATCCATCGGCGAACCCGGCACCCAGCTCACCTTGCGCACCTTCCACACCGGCGGCGTGGCTGCCGGCGGCGACATCACCACCGGTCTGCCCCGCGTGGAAGAACTGTTCGAGGCGCGCAAGACCCCCAAGGGCGAAGCCGTTGTTTCCGAAATCGGCGGTGTGGTCCAAGTCTCGCAGTCCGACCGCTACAGCGATCTGCGCATCGCCCGTGTTGAACACAGCGAGATGATTGGTGACGAGTACAATATCCCAGATGGCTGGACCATCGCCGTTCTGGACAGCGATCAGGTCGGCCAGGGCGATGTTCTCGCTTACATGAGCGAAGACGCCACGATCACGGCACAAAACGCCGGCCGCGTCCGCCTGGAGACTCCCACCAATGGCGCCGCCAACGGCACCAGGGTCATCGTCTCTTATGAGAGCCACCAGGACGCCGAGTATGATATCCCTAGCACGGCGCGCATGCTGGTCAAAGATGGCGACCACGTGGAAGCTGGCCAACCCCTGACGGAAGGCTCGCTCAACCCGCATCGCATCCTGCGCATCCAGGGCCGCCAGAAATGCCAGATGTACCTGCTCAACGAAGTCCAAAAAGTGTACCGCTCCCAGGGCCAGAACATCCACGACAAGCACTTCGAGATCATCATTCGCAAGATGGTTTCCAAGGTGCAGGTCACCCGCCCCGGGGATGCCGGCTACCTGCCAGGCGACCTGGTTGACTTCCTCGAGCTGAAGCGCAACAACGAACGCCTGCTGGCTGAAGGCAAACGCCCGGCCAAGTTCATCGAAGTCCTCTTGGGCATCACCAAAGCCTCCCTGAGCACCGACTCGTTCCTCTCCGCCTCCTCCTTCCAGCACACCATCAAGGTGCTGGCTGGGGCCGCCATCGCCGCCACAGAAGACAAGCTGTACGGCCTCAAAGAGAACGTCATCATCGGCAAGCTCATCCCGGCCGGTACCGGTTTCGTCAGCGGCCGGTTCGAAGACGCAGATGAAAGCTCACGCCAGGAACCTTCGATCTACGCCAGCGCCCCCAATGAGGAAGATGACCTCTTCGAGCTGGGCATGGGCCTGTCCGACTAAAACAAGTTCGGGCGTGTTTGCCAGACTGATCCGGCGAACACGCCCTTTTCCTTTATCCGGTTCTTTTTCAGGAGCTAATCGACATGACCGTACGCAAAGCATCTGCATCCTGGGAAGGCACGCTGAAGGAAGGCCGCGGTCGCATGAAGCTGGGCAGCGGCGCTTTCCAGGGTGCTTTCTCGTTTGCCACTCGTTTCGAAGAGACCCCGGGCACCAACCCCGAGGAGTTGATCGGTGCAGCCCACGCCGGCTGCTTCTCCATGGCCTTGAGCGCCGGGCTGGGCAACGCCGGCTTCACCCCCAAGCACATCCAAACCAGCGTCCAGGTCCACCTCGGCAAAGTGGACGGCAAGTCGCGCATCACCTTGATCGAGCTGTTCACCGAGGCCGAAGTGCCCGGCATCACCCCGCAGGACTTCCAGAAGATCGCCCAAGACACCAAGACTGGCTGCCCGGTTTCGGCAGCTCTGGCCAGCGTCGAGATTACGCTGGAAGCGCGCCTGATCCAGTAAGTGGTCACGGTTACCCGTCAAGAGGGCGCTTCGCAAGGAGCGCCCTTTTGCTAACCCAGGGAACCAAACAACACCCCTCAACGTCCTAAACCCATGCAGTCGCCTGATTTATCCGACACACAGCCCGTGCGCGCCCATAAAGCACCCGCACCGCAGGAATCCGCTACACCGCAGCCAACTCCGCCGGAATCTACTTCGCAAGAGCCCGTTGCCTCACAACCCCGGCCCCAGCAGCCCTCCACGGGCGGCCCCAAAACGCGTCCCCGGCCTCCGCTCCCGGCCAAACCGGCCCGCAAATCGACCCGGCGAGGGCGTCTCATCGCCCTGGCTCTCGCCTTCGCCGCCTTGCTCGGCGTGTTCGTCATTGTCGGTGGGTTGGCCGGCTACCGTTCGGCCCTGCGCACGCGCGACGAACGCCAGTTGAGCCAGGCGGACCAGCTCCTGCAAGAGCAGTACCAGCTGGGCCTGCAAGACCTGCAAACCGGCCAGTACCAGGTTGCTCGCCAACGCTTCGAGTACATCCTGGCCCAGGACCCGAACTTCCCCGGCGCGACCGACGGCCTGGCTCAGGCTATGGCCATCCTGTACGCTACCGCTACCCCCACCCCCCTGCCGCCCACCGCCACTGCCAGCCCAACCCCCGATCTGCGCCCCGTGCAGGACCTGTTCACCAGCGCCATGCAGCATTTCGCCAACCAGGATTGGAACGCCACCATCGACACGCTGGTATCCCTGCGCCAGGCCGACCCTACTTACATGGCGCCCCGCGTGGACGGCATGCTCTTCATCTCCCTGCGCAGCCGCGGCATCGATAAAATCCTCAAGCAGAGCAACCTGGAGGGCGGCATCTACGACCTCTCCCTGGCCGAGCAGTTCGCCCCGATTGATGTCGAGGCCAACCAGGCGCGTGAACTCGCCCGTCTTTATATGTTCGGCCTGGCCTTCTGGGAGATCTACCCCGAAAGGGCCGTGTTCTTCTTCAGCCAGGTGGCCGCCGCTGCCCCTTATCTCTCAGATAGCTCCGGCTACACCGCCACCGAGCGCTATCACGACGCCCTCATCCAGTACGGCGACCAATTGGTCAAGCAAAGCCAGTGGTGTGAGGCGCAGACTCAGTACGAACTGGCCCTGGCCATCCGCGCCGACGCCGCCCTTCAAGAGACCCTCAAGGAAATCACCCTGCGCTGCATTGGCGCCACCCCCACATCGCCGGTCACCGCCACCGCCACGCCCACGCCTACCGTCACAGGCGCATCGCCCACCGCCCCGGTGTTCTCGCTCACACCCACCGCCACCTCCACCACCCAGGTCGGCGGCCCTACGGCCACGCCTACCGCCACCGCTACACAACCCATCGGCCCCACGGCCACGCCCACCGCCACCATCGAGGTGCCGGCGGATACCCCCACCCCCACCAACACGGCCCCCTACCCCGGCCCGGCCTCAGGCGGCGCTTACCAACCTCCCGCCCTGGAAGCGGAACAGGAAGTTCCGGCGGAACAGGAAGTACCGATTGCTTCGATTTTCATCAGCCTGGGAGTCCTGGCTGCCCTGGCACAGCGCTTCGGGCACGGCCTGCTCGCCTGGCTGATCCATTGGCTATGAATAACCACGCAAAACCTACTCCACCCCCCAAGACGCCCGCGCCGCGCCCCAAACTCGAGCGCAAGGTTCTGCTGCGCATCTTGCTGGCTGTCATCCTGGCCAGTGTACTGTGCGCCTCGGGCTTCTCATCTTATGCCCTGGTGCGCTACGCCGCCCTGCGCCTGCCCGGCGCGGGCAGCCTGTTCGAGCCCTCCATCCGGGCTGGCACCACCACCCCCGGCCTGAACCCCCTGGGCACCCCCCTGGCGACCGGCGAGACCGGCGCCGCCGCACCGGTGGTTATCGCCCCCTCGCAGCATCCCTGGGATGGCGCCGGGCGCGTCACCGTCCTCCTGCTCGGCCTGGATTACCGCGACTGGGCCGCTGACGAAGGCCCCTCGCGCAGCGACACCATGCTCCTGCTGACCCTCGACCCGCTCACCAAGAGCGCTGGTATGCTTTCCATCCCGCGCGACCTGTGGGTCGCCATCCCGGGCTTCCAGCATGGCAAGATCAACACCGCTTACTACCTGGGCGATGCCTACAAGCTCCCCGGCGGCGGCCCGGCCCTGGCCGTGCAGACCGTCGAGCAGCTCCTGGGCGTACCCATCAACTACTACGCCCAGATCGATTTCGGCGCCTTCGTGCGCTTTATCGACGAGATCGGCGGCGTCAAAATCGATGTGCCCTACAAAGTCAAGATCGACCTGCCCGGCGCCGGCCTGGAAACCAAGAAGGTGCTCAAGCCCGGTGTGCAGGTCCTGCCCGGCGAATGGGCCCTGGCCTACGCCCGCAACCGCTACACTGAAGGCGGCGATTTCGACCGCGCCGCCCGCCAGCAGCAGGTTGTCATGGCCATCCGCGAGCGCCTGCTCAGCCCCGACGCCCTCCCTACCCTGATTTCCAAAGCGCCTACCCTCTACAACGAACTGGCCTCCGGCGTCAACACCAACCTGACCCTCGACGAAGTCATCCAGCTCGCCCTGCTGGCCCAAAACGTTCCCGATGAGAACATTCACCAGGCGATCATCGGCACAGACAGCGTGCTCTTCGGCAAGTCGCCCGATGGCCTGGATATCCTCATCCCCATCCCGGATAAGATCCACGTCATGCGCGACCAGGTCTTCACCGGAGCCAGCGGTTTGGGCCCCGAGACCCCCGGCGACGCCCTGGCCCGTCTGCAGGCCGAAAACGCCAAACTGGCCATCTTCAACGGCAGCCATACCCCCAACCTGCTCGAACGCAGCGTGGAATACCTGCGCAGCCTGGGCGCCAACATCCAGCAATCCGCTGAAGCCGGCCAATCTTACACCTCCACCACGATTATCGACCATACCGGTAACCCACATACTTTGAAATATCTGGTAGACTTAATGAAAATCTCCCCCAGCAAGATTTACGTACGCTTTGACCCCAACAGCCCGGTGGATATCGAAGTGTTCCTGGGGGACGATTGGGCTAACCAAAACACCCTGCCCTGAAGCATGTTCACATACCGGGCTGGCGGGCAAGCAATACAAGGAAGGGGAACTCATGTGTGGAAGGTTTACACTCACCGCTGATCCTGAGCAGTTGCGCCAGGCTTTCCCGTGGTTGAATCTGCCTGCTGGCGCCGCTGGCGCACAGCCGCGCTACAACATCGCCCCTACCCAGCCGGTGGCGGTCGTCCCCAATGACGGCCAGCGCCAGCTTGACTACTTCATCTGGGGCCTGGTGCCCTCCTGGGCCAAAGAGCCTGCCATGGGCGGTGGAACAGGAAGTTCCGGCCGCATGATCAACGCCCGCGCCGAGACCCTGGCAGAAAAGCCCGCTTTCCGCGCCGCCTTTCGCCGCCGGCGCTGCCTGATCCTGGCGGATGGTTTCTACGAATGGCAGGCGCTCCCCGGGCGCAAAGCCAAGACCCCCATGTATATCCGCCTCAAAGACAGCCAGCCCTTCGCCCTCGCCGGCCTGTGGGAGTCCTGGAACGCTCCGGATGGCTCCAATCTACTCTCCTGCACCATCATCACCACCCAGCCCAACGCCTTGCTCCAGCCCATCCACAACCGCATGCCGGTCATCCTGGAGCCGCAGTCTTATGACCTCTGGCTGGACCCCGGTGAGCTGCCTCCCGGCCAGCTCCAGCCGCTGTTAGTCCCCTACCCGCACCAGGCCATGACCGCCTTCCCGGTCTCGACCCAGGTGAACAGCCCGGCCAACGACTCCCCCGCCTGCATCCTGCCCGTTTAGCCGCGCCTGGAGGCCGTCCTATGAAAACCATCGCCATCTTGCACCACTCCGCGCCCCCAGAAATGGGCGTCGTCGAGAAGAACATCTACAACCACATCCTGCTCCTCAACCAGGCCGGCTACTCGCTGCGCGTCATCTCTGGCGTCCAGGATGAGGCCTATTACGAGTCTGGCTTCCACCACTCGGTCATGCTCCTGCCTGTACGCGAGATCCTGCCCGATTTTCCGGAGACCGCCGCCATCACCCAGTCCCTGGCCGCCGGGGAAATGCACCCGGATTTCAAAGCCGCCGTGCACAGCCTGATCGCCCGCCTCATGCCGCTGCTTTCCGGTGTACAGGTGTGCTTCGTCTACAACACCCTGACCACCCCGCAAAACCTGCTGCTCACCGCTGCCTTGCACACCCTGCGCCAGCGCCTGCCCGTGCGCCTGGTCGCCTGGACTCTGGACGATTCCTCCCAGCCGGACCTGCCGCTGCCCAGCGGATCTGGAAGTTCTGCCCCCTTCCCCTGGAGCCTGTTGTGCCAGGTCTGGCCCGGCGTGCGCTACGTAGCCGCCTCGCGCCACTGCCAGGAACGACTCACCAGTCAGTTGCAGATCGCTCCCGAGGAAATCGCCGTCATTCCGGCTGGCATCGACCCCGAGGAGTTCCTCAAATGGGAGCCGCACACCCACCAGTTGGTTCACGATCACGGCCTGTTCGAGGCTGCCCCCTTGCTGCTCTGCCCCTGCATCATTGCCCCCGGCCGTCGCCTGGAGTTTGCCATCCAGGTTGTCGCCGCTTTGGGTCGCCGCTATCCGCGCGCCGCCATGCTGGTATTCGACCTCTCGCACCCCGACCGGCCTGTCGACCCGGATTACGCCCGGGCGCTGCGCACCCAGGCGCGTGACAGCGGCATCCCCCAGCGCATCCACCTGGCCTACGCCCGCGACAGCGTCGATGCCCTCTTGCAATTTTCCAACGCCGTGCTGGCCGACCTGTACCACCTGGCCGACCTGCTCTTCTTGCCCTACCAGCAGGACTGCCTGGGCATCCCCCTGCTGCGCGCCGGCCTGGTGCGCCTGCCCATCTTTGCCAGCGATACCAGCCCATTTGCCGCCCTGCCGGGGGGGCTGCCGCACGCCTTCGATCCCAACGGCTCGCCCGAAGAGGTTGCCCAGGCCATCGCCGACAGCCTGCAAGCCGACCCGGCCTTCGCCGTTCGCCAACAGGTGCTCGACCAGTTCACCTGGCAGGCCATCCTCAAGAACCAGCTCACCCCGCTGGTTGAAGAATCCACCGGCTCACCTGACACACTCTCGTAAGGGCGCACGGCGTGCGCCCCGATTGCGTGACCCGCGCTCGATTTCACGGCGTGCACCCCAATTGCACACCATGCCTCTAACCCCTGGCCATTTCACCAGCCGCACCCTCCGCCAGGCCCCCTGGGGTCCGGCCGTTGCCCGCATCCTCGCCGCCGCCATCGCTGCCGTCGAACCCGGCGCTGCCGTGGAAGCCGCCATTCAGCGCCGCGGCTCGCGTCTGGCCATCGCCGGGCGGGAATACGACTTAGATCAGGTCCGGCGCGTTTTCCTGGTGGCAGTCGGCAAGGCCAGCGCCCCCATGGCCCAGGCCGCCGCCCAAATCCTCGGCTCGCGCCTCTCCGGCGGCGTTGTTATCACCAAAGACGCTTACTCCGAATCCCCCCTGCCATCCTTGCTCCGCCTGCTGCAAGCCGGTCACCCCCTGCCCGATGAGCGCAGCGTGCAAGCTGCCCAACAGGTGACCGCCCTGCTGGAGGAAGCCCAACCCGGCGACCTGCTGCTTGCCCTGATCTCCGGTGGCGGTTCGGCCCTCCTTGCTGCCCCCGCCTCCGGCATCCACCTGCAAGATCTGCAAGCCTTGACTGCCGCCCTGCTGGCCTGCGGGGCCGACATCCACGCCATCAACACCCTGCGCAAACACCTCGACCAGCTCAAAGGCGGCGGGCTGGCGCGCCAGGCTGCTCCTGCCCAGGTCGCCGCCCTGATCCTCTCCGACGTGGTCGGCGACTCGCTGGAGGTGATCGCTTCCGGCCTGACCGCCCCCGACCCCTCCACCTTCAGCGACGCCCTGCAAATCCTCAGGCGCTATGGCCTCCTCGAGCTAACTCCCCCCGCCATCCTGGCGCGCCTGCGCGCCGGGGAGCGCGGCGAACTACCCGAGACCCCCAAACCCGGCGACCCGCTCTTCGCCCAGGTGCACAACGCCATCATCGCCAGCAACCGCCAGGCTGCCCAGGCTGCCCTGGGACAGGCCCAGGCCGAGGGCTTCCAGGGCCTGCTGCTCACCACCTGCCTGCAAGGCGAAGCCCGCCAGGCCGGGCGCGCCCTGGCCGCCCTCCTGCAACAGGCCTCCGCCGGCCGCGCTCCCCTGTCCCGCCCGCTCTGCCTGCTGGCCGGCGGCGAGACCACCGTCACCCTGCGCGGCAGCGGCCTGGGTGGGCGCAACCAGGAGCTGGCCCTGGGCGCCGTCAGCGAGCTGGCCGGACTGCCCAACCTGGCCCTGCTGACCCTGGCCACCGACGGCGGTGACGGCCCCACCGACGCTGCCGGGGCTGCCGTCACCGGCGAAACCCTCGCTCGTGCGCAGCAATTAGGCCTCGACCCCACCGCTTACCTGGCCCGCAACGACGCCTATCACTTCTTCGCCGCCCTGGATGACCTGCTCAAGCCTGGCCCCACCCACACCAACGTCAACGATCTGACTTTCCTGTTCGCCTTTTAGCGTCTACGCAAAGACACCCGGAGCTGGTTGGCTGACAAATCTTATGCAGAGCGCTTGATCTGCGCATCTAACACGGAGATCACAGAGAAGCCACGGAGTTCACAGAGTTTTACCAAAAAACTTCGTGTTCTTAGCGTTCTTCGCGGTGGAAGATAAAATCTGTCCACGAACACCAATTTATCTCAGCTATTGGCAATCGCTTCGATGAACGCCGGACTGCTGCCGCAGCACGCCCCCACGATCTGCGCTCCCAGTTCGCCGAACTCAACGATGCACCCGGCGAAGGCTTCCGGCCCCACGTCGTACACCGTCTCGCCCTGCACCAGCCTGGGCAGGCCGGCGTTGGGCTTGGCGATCAAAACCGCCTCCGGTAGGGCCTCACGGAACTGGCGCAGCACCTCCGGGATCATCTCCAATCCCTCGCCGCAGTTAGCCCCGATCGCCGTCAATCCCAGCGGCCACAGCACTTCCGCCGCCTGGCTTGGGCGCACACCCATCATCGTACGCCCGCGCCTGCCGAAGCTCAGCGAGCAAAACACCGGCAGGTCGCCGGCCTGGCGCGCCGCCGTCACTGCCGCCCGCGCCTCCTGCAAGTCACTCATCGTCTCCACCCACAAAGCGTCCACCCCGCCTTCCACCAGCGCCGCCGCCTGCTCGCTGAACGTCTCCAGCGCCTTCTCGTAATTCAGACTGCCCATCGGATGCATCAGCTCGCCCGTCGGGCCGATGTCGCCCGCCACGTAAGCCCTTCCATCCGCCGCCTGGCGCGCCAGCCGCGCCGCCGCCAGGTTCAGCTCATAGGCCCGCCCCGTCACGCCCGTCTTGGCCAGCTTGATCTCGCTGCCCCCGAACGTATTGGTCAGGATGATCTGCGAACCGGCCTGCAAATACGCCGCGTGCAGCGCCAGCACCTTCTCGGGCTGCTCCACGTTCCACACCTCCGGGGCCGTGCCAGGCGGCAGCCCCGCCGCCATCAACATCGTCCCCGTCGCCCCATCCGCCACCAATCGCTTGCCCGACGCCAGATATTCCCGTAAAGACTGCATGCCTGCCTCCTTCTCAGCCGGATGCCCTCAATTTTACCCCATCTCTCGCCACCCGCTGAAAAGAAGGGTACACGGATTTCACCGATTCACACGGATCGATCTTTCAAACAAAATCCGTGGCATCCGTGCGAATCCGTGTACGAAGAACTCCCTAACCTCGCCCCACCCCAGACCTGACGGGTTTCCATATCACCCCGATCCGGCGCAGCGCTCATTTGCCCCGCCGCCCCGACCGGCCACGGCCTTGCCAAAACCCGTCAGGTCTTGTCGCCTCGCCCACCCATGCCTGGCGGGTTTCCATGTCACCCCGGCCCAGCGCAGCGCCCATTTGCCCAGCCGCCCCGATCGGCTACGGCCCTGCCAAAACCCGTCAGGTCTGGTAGGCCATGGTTTTGCACACCAGGGCTCTAGAAAAATTCCGCGATTCAGGATTTCAGGACTGCAGCAGCCAGGATTCCAGAGTCACTCTGAGCGGGCGCAGCGGAGACCGATGTAGTTGAAGGAAACGGCGGGAGCGTACCTGAAACGGCTGGCCGCCCGCAAGGACCACTCACTGTAGTCCCAAACACCGCCCCGCATGACACGCTCCTGGCCCGAGGCTGGCCCGGTAGGATTGTTGTCACGCGGCGAACTGCCATAAAAGGTCTCCAGGTACCAATCCTGCACCCACTCCCACACGTTGCCGGCCATGTCATACAACCCGTAGCCATTGGGCGCGTAGCTGCCCACCGGGCTGGTATCTCCGATGCAGCCGCCATCCTTGCCCCAGTAATTAGCCCGTTCGCAAGTCGGCGCTTCATCCCCCCACGGATATTGCTTCCCATCCAACCCGCCACGCGCCGCCTTCTCCCACTCTGCCTCGGTCGGCAGCCGCCCACCGCGCCACTGGCAGTAAGTATTCGCCATCTCCCAGGTCACGTAGATCACCGGGTAATCAGCGTATTCCGGGTTGCCGTAATAACTGCTGCGCGTGTAGGATTTGCTCCGTGTGGGCGGGTCACAGGTTCCCGCCGCCACGCACTCGGCGTAACGCCCGTTGGTCACTTCATAGGCATCGATGGAATACGCATCCAGGTACACCGTGTGCACCGGTTTCTCATCGTCATTCCCGGCGCCGCTGCCCATCTGGAACTCCCCGGCCGGCACCAGCGCCATCGGCACCCCGAAAGTATCCGAAATCACCCCTGGCAGCCCCGCCGTCGGGGTCAGCGCAGGAATGGATGCGGTTGCGCTGGGGAGGGCAGCCGTCGACGCTGGCACAGTAGCGCTGGGTAGTATAACCGTTGGCGCTGGCGCAGTAGCGCTGACAATTACAACCGTCGGCGCTGCCGAAGTCTCCACAGGTGTAGCGATGGCCCCGCCCAGCACCCCCAGCATATCCAGCAGCTTATAACCTCCAAACGTCCCAACCGCCAGGCACACCACCGCTGCCAGCACAATCCATATCGGGCTAAGCCCTTTGAACGGCAGGCGCGCCGGCGCGGGCAGTTCATCCTGCACTGGTGCCGCGCCTTGCGCCGCCAGCCGGGCCAGCCACTCGCCCACATCCCGGTAATTTGCATCCAGCGCCCGCACTTCAGCGAAGAGCGCCTGGGCCTGGGCGTACTTCCGCCCCCGGTAGGCGCGCACCGCCCCCTCGTACCCCACCTGCATCTTGCGCTGCTTCTCCGCCTCGGCCAGCTTCTCCTGCGCCGCCGGGTAATTGGGATCGAGAGCCAGCAGCGCCTGCCACTGTTCGATCGCCGCCTCCCATTTCTGGGCGCTCATCGCCGCTTCAGCCAGGCGCAGCGCCTCGGCCTGGCGGGCGCGCTGCGCCTGGCGCGCCTGCTCAGCACGCGCCCGCTCCAGCAGTTCGGCTGCCTTAGGGTAAGCTGCCTCCAACCCAAGCAATTCCTGCAAATGCGCCGCCGCCGCATCCCACTCGGCCGCGTCCATCGCATCCAACGCCTGGCGGTAAAGCCCCTCCAATTTTTCCTGGTGTGCCTGCGCCGCCAGCGCCGCCTGGGCCTCCGCCAGCAGCCCCTGCGGGTCGGGGTAGTCTGCCTGCAAGCCCTGGATTTGCTTGAAAACGCCCAGTACCGCCTGCCAGCGCCTGCCCTGGCTCAAACGCACTGCCTGGGCGTACAGGTCCACCAGGCGCACCTGCTGTCGGGCTTGCGCCAGCAGCGCCGCCGCGTCACGATAATCCGGCGCTTGCCGCAGCACACCCTCCAGCTTCTCCACCGCCTGCCCCCAGTCCCCGGCCTGCAGCGCCTGGCGCGCCGCGGCGTAATCCTGCGCCAGCCTGCCCTGCGCCTCGATCTGCGCCAGCCGGACGCGCACATCCTGGTAATCCGGGCGGAGCGCCGCGATCTGGTGGAAATAACCGCCCGCTGCCGCCAGGTCCCCCAGGTGGTAAGCTGCCAGCCCGTCCAGGTACAGCTTCTCCAGCTCGGCTTCCAGCCCGGCATCGGCGGGAGGCGGCAATTTATCTGGCGCCGGCTGCGTCGGGCGACGCTCCGATTTGGGCGCCGTTGGCAGGCTGACATCGAAAATGCGCCCATCCGGAGCGCGCGTGAAATACACCGGCGTGCCCCACTCGATATCGTTGCCGGCGGCGAAGATGGCCTTGCGCGCCTCCGCCAGGGCGGCGTCCAGCGGGTAGTTATCCGCCAAAGCGGCGTAGAACTCGCGCCCGAAGGTAATCGCCGCCTCGTCAGTAATCTCGAACTGCATAGCGATCACCGCCGGGATGCCCTGGCGCACCAGGCTGTGCGCCGCCCCGGCGTACGGGTCGGCCTGCCCGCTGCGCGCCCCCTCGCAAGCGTTCAACACCACCAGGCGCAGCGGGCGGTGGTCGGCTAGCAGCGCCCCCAGGTAGCTGCCGCTCAGAGCCCGCCCGCGCCGTTCTTCATCCTCGAACAATAGCAGGCCGTCCTGTTCGCTCTCCGAGAACTGCCCGTGCCCGATGAAGTGCAGCACGTGCACATCCCCCTGGCGCAGGCGGCGCTGCAAAGCCGCCAGCGAGGCCGTCTCCAGGCGCTCCAGCGCCAGCCGCCCGCGCTGCTCCTGGCCACGCACGGCGTTCTGCAACTGCGCCCACTCGCGCTCCACGTCCAGAGGTGGGTAGTCCGCCGGGCTGGAGATCATCGCCAGCACCCGCAATGGCGGGGCTACTGCCAGCGCCGCCGGGGCCTGCGGCAGCTCGAAATAACGCACCAACGGCGTGTGCACCGACCAGGCCAGGAACTGGCGCCGCCCCGGGTTGTACAGGAACTCCCAGGGCAAGCTGTTCAATTCAGGGGCGTTCAGGCGCAAGCGCAAGCGCAGCCCCTTGCCCTGCGCCTGGGCGGTCGCCAGGCTGGCTGCGAAACAATCCCGCACCGCCTCGCCGAAAGCCGCCCGGAACAGGCGCTCACCGTAGCTGCGCGCCAGTTGCATCTCGGGCGAGTCCAACCGGCGTACCCCCTGGCGCGGCCGGCCCACCCGCAGGTGGAACACCTCCAATTCCAACTCCGAAAAAGGCCGTCTGAATTCGTGGCTGGCCTGCCCGCCCGGCGAATCCAGCACGCGCGCCTGGTAGGCCTCCCCACTGCGCTCGATTGACAGGTCGAAATTTAGATAGCTCAGTTCCGCCACTCACCACCCCTGCTGCTGGCCTCACTGCAGCCAGAATAACCTAAAGCCAGCCCGATTCGAAATTCTTCCCAACTCAAAGGAAATCCGTGGCATCCGTGCGAATCCGTGAACAATGTTCCACCCCTACGGCAGCCGCACGCAGCGCAGGCCCACGTAGTTGTAACCCTTGTTGGGCAGGTTGCGCCCGCGCACCGTGGTACGGATCGACATCATCTCCAGCGACCAGGCTCCGCCGCGCAATACACGGTGCTGGCCAGAATCCGGACCACGCGGGTTGGATTCCGGCGAGTTGGCGTAATACTGATCGCTGTACCAATCCGACACCCATTCCCACACGTTGCCGGCCATGTCGAAGATGTTGTACGGGCTGGCCCCCTGATCGTACTGCCCCACCTCGCCCACGTCGCCGATGCAGGAGGGCCCGCCCCAGAAATTGGCGTAAGTGCAGTCCGGCTCGGCCTCGCCCCACGGGAAGGGCCGCCCGTCCGTGCCGCGCGCCGCCTTCTCCCACTCGGCCTCGGTTGGCAGGCGCGCCCCGCGCCACTCGCAGTAAGCCTGCGCCATCGGCCAGGAGACGTAGATCACCGGGTAGTTGGCAAACTCGGCGTTATCGTAGTAACTGGGGTGCGAGACCGAGCCCTGGTTGGTGGGCGGCTCGCAGCGCCCGGCGTTGACGCACTCGGCGTAGCGGGTGTTGGTCACCTCGTACTGGTCAATGTAATAGGTATCCAGCGTCACGAAATGCTCTGGGGCCTCGTCCATCGCCCCATAAGCACTGCCCATCAGGAACGGGCCGGATTCCACCAGCACCATCGGCACGCCGAAATCGTCGAAGATGCGCTGCGCCAGCCCGGCGGGCGTGGGCGTCACCGCCGGCGTGAACGTGGCCGTGGGCGTTACCGGCGTAGGCGTATTCGTCGGCACCGGCGTATGCGTCGCCGTAGCGGTCGGCGTGGGCGTAGGCGTCGCCAGCCGCTCCATAATATATGGATAAGCCAGCCAACCGCCGCCGATGATGGCTGCCAGCAGCAGCACTCCTACCACAACCAGGGCCACCGCCCAACTGCACCCGGCGCTGCGCTTGCGCGGCGCGGCGGCCGGCGCCGGGGCGCTGCCCACCTGGGCCTGTCCCAGGGCCTGCTTGAGCTCAGCCGCGTTGGCGAAGCGCCGCCCGGGTTCGATCTGGATGGCGCGCTCCACCACTGCGCTCAGCGCCGGGCTGATCCCCAGGTTGACTTCGTGCAGCGGGCGCGGCGGGGGCACGTCCTTGCCCTTGATCATGGCGCTCTCCGGCAGGCGCTTGCCCGAGAGCAGCGTGTACAGGATCGCTCCCAGGGCGTACACGTCCGAGCGCGGTTCCATCCCGCCCTTGCTGTACTGTTCGGGGGCCGAGAAGCCCGGCACCACCGCCTGCGGGATCGGGATGCTCTTCGTCTGGTCGTCGAACACTGCCAGCGTACCGAACCCCACCAGCATCGCCCCCCCGCTGGGCGTGATGCGGATGCTGGCTGGCTTCAAGCTGCCGTGGATCATCGGCGGTTGCTGGGCATGCAGGTAAGCCAGCGCATCGCACACCTGCTCGATCCAGGCCAGCACCTGCTCCGGCGGCAGCGGTCCGTCGGCCCGCTCGAAGGCCGTCTGCAAATCTTCACCATCCACGAAATTCATCGCCAGGTACAGCCCCTGCCCGGGCAGGCTGAAGGCGTCGTACACCCGCGGCAGCCCTGGATGCTGCAAAGCCAGCAGGCGCGGCGCCTGGCGGGCGAAATGCAGGCGCGCCGCTTCGGTATCGAAGACTTCTTCCAATGCACAGGGACCGTCGGCGTTCAGGTCCCAGGCGCGGTACACCGCCCCGAACTCGTTTTGCCCCAGCAGCTTGGCGATGCGGTAGCGCTCGTTCAGTATCTGGCCTTGTGACAGCGTCATATTTCACCTGTTATTGGGAACGGAACACGAATAGTGATCACCCTAATTGTAGAGCCAACCTTCAGGCATGTCAACATCTACAACCTGCCTCTTGACCAAATCCCCACATTGTGGAAAAATAAGCCCTGAAGGGGCGGTGGCGGAATTGGCAGACGCAGGGGACTTAAAATCCTCCGGTAGAGATACCTTGTGGGTTCAAGTCCCACCCGCCCTATACTGTTCAAAGGGAAACCGCGTTTGCACGCTGTTTCCCTTTCTTTTCTATCCTGATTACCTGGTTGCCTGATCGCCCAATTACCTTCCTTCCCATGACCATCGACCAGACCTCCATCCTCCCCGGGAACTCACTCCCCGGCCCTGACCAGCCTGAAAGGCCCTGCCCGGTCTGCCGCACCCCTAACCGCCTCGGGGCGCGTTTCTGCAACATGTGCGGCGCCGCGCTGGCTGAGCCGGAGCCGCAACAAGACGCCAGTTTCGTCCAGCTCCGGCCCGGCATGACCCTCGAGGATCGCTACACCGTCCAGCAGAAGATCGGCGAAGGCGGCCTGGGGCGCGTCTACCTGGGCGTGGACCGCGCCGGGCGCAAGTACGTCCTCAAGCAGATCCGCGAACAGCATCCCGGCGAGGACCCCATCGCTCACGAAATGTACATCCGCTCCTTCCAGCGCCAGGCCGACATCCTCTCTTCCCTGCCCCATCCCTACCTGCCCATCGCCCGCGATTTCATTGCCTCCCCCGAGAACCTGGTCATCGTCATGGATTACGTCGAGGGTCGCACCCTCTCGGAGATCATGGCTGAGGCCAGCGGCCCGCTGCCTGAGAAGCGCGTCCTGCCCTGGGCCGTCCAGGTCTGCGAAGCCCTGGCCTACCTGCACAGCAAACAGCCGCCCATTATCCACCGCAACATCAAGCCCAAGAACATCATCCTGGAAGCCGGTGAAAGCGAGCACGTGCGCCTGATCGGCTTTGGCCTGGCGCGCTACTACATTGCCGGCCTGGAGCACGATGAGGACAACCTGGGTACTGCCGGTTTCTCGCCGCCCGAGCAGTACGGGGGCGCCCAGACCGACCCGCGCAGCGATATCTTCGGCCTGGGGGCCACTCTCTTCACCCTGCTCACCCAGCACAACCCGGCAGATTTCGTCCGGGTGGACGAACATGGCCAGGTCGAGCTGCACTTCCCCCCTCCCCACGAGTTGAACCCGCGCCTCTCCCAGCCCGCCAGCCAGATTGTTGCCAAAGCCTTGCAGGCCGACCCCGCCCTGCGCTTCCAATCGGGCGCGGAGATGAAAGCCGCCCTGGAGGAAATCCTCTACCAAAAGCCAGTTGAGATCCCCGTCCAGCGTTACCTGCTGGGCCAGCCCGTGCCCCAGGAGGAGACCCGCTTCTGCGAGTTCAAAGAGATCAAAGCCGCCGACCCGGTGCGCGCCATCGGTCGCCTGGTCGAGCAGTACGTGGTCGCTTTCCTCAACAGCGAAGGCGGGCGCATCCTGTGGGGCATCCGCGACGAGGACCGTGTCGTTTCGGGCGTGCCCCTGGATTACCGCCAGCGCGACGAAATCCGCCGCACTGTGATCGATAAAATCCTGCACATCCAGCCCGCCATCGCTCCCAGTGTTTTCCGGATCAACTTCCACGAAGTCTATGACGGCGACCAGCCCATGCAGGATGTTTACATCGTTGAGATCTACGTGCCTCGCCCGCAGACTAAGCTGCTCTACTTCACCAGCGACGAAGAGGTCTACGTCAAGACCGAAGCCGGTAAGAAGAAGCTTTCCGGCACCGAAATCCAGGCCGAGATCATCCGCCGCCTGCAAAAATCCCCCTGAGAGGTCCCCGGCGATGCCGAACTATGCTAGAATCCAGCCCGTGAAACCCCGCACCGTCTTCATGGGATCGCCCGAATTTGCCGTGCCCGCCCTGCGCGCCCTGGCGGGAGCCTGCCCCGTTGTCGGCGTGGTCACCCAGCCCGACCGTCAGGCTGGTCGCGGCCGGGCCCTCTCCCAGCCACCGGTCAAGACCCTGGCCCTCGAGTTGGGCTTGCCGGTCATCCAGCCCGTGCGCCTGCGCCAGCCAGAAGCCATGCAGCAGTTACACGATTGGGAGCCGGAGCTGATCGTTGTGGCCGCCTTCGGGCAGATCCTGCGCTCCGAGGTGCTCGACCTGCCCCCCTTTGGCTGCCTCAACGTGCACGCCTCGCTGCTGCCGCGCTGGCGCGGCGCCGCCCCTATCCAGGCCGCCATCCTGCACGGCGATGCCACCACTGGCATCACCCTCATGCGCATGGATCCCGGCATCGACACCGGCCCGACCCTCACCCAGCGCGCCCTGCCCATTCTGCCCGAGGATACCGCCGACAGTTTGAGCCAGCGCCTGGCGGACCTGGGCGCGGAGCTGCTCCTGGAAGCCCTGCCCGCCTACCTGAGCGGCGATCTCCTCCCCCAGCCCCAGGATGAATCCGCCGCCACCTACGCCCCCATGCTCAAGAAAGAAGACGGCGAACTGGATTTCAATCTGCCTGCCGTCGATCTGGAGCGCCGCGTGCGCGCCTTCTCCCCCTGGCCGGGTGCTTACACCACCTGGAACGGCCAGTTGTTGAAAATCCGCCGAACTGCTGTGACCTCCGCCTCGCAGTTATCTCACCTGCCACAGCCCGGATCGCGCCTCATCCACCACGGCCTGCCCGCCATCGCCGTCGCGGACGGCCTGCTGCTTTTGCACGAAGTGCAGCCCGCCGGCAAGAAGCCCATGCCGGGCAAAGCTTTCCTACAAGGAGCCAGAAATTGGGTCTGAACATTCCTCCCACCCTGGCGGCTCGCCTGCCGCTCTTCCCCACCACCACCCATCTGGACGAAACCGGAGACGGGCGCCTGACCATCGCCGGCCTCGACCTGGCTGAGTTAGCCCGCCAATACGGCACACCCCTTTACGTTTATGACCGCGCCAGCCTGGACGCTACCCTCGCCCGCTACCAGGCTGCCCTGCAGACCCACTACCCCGGCGAGTCCGGCATCACCTACGCCGGCAAGGCCTTCCTGTGCCTGGGCATTGCCCAATGGACCCAGCAGCACGGCCTGTGGCTGGACTGCACCGGCGCGGGCGAGCTGGCGGTCGCCTTCGCCGCTGGTGTGCCGCGCCCCAAAGTCCTGGTACACGGCGTCAACAAGAACCAGGCCGACCTGAGCGCCGCCTTGCAGCACGCCGGCACCCTGGTGGTTGACAACCTGGGCGAGCTGGAACGGCTGGCAGCCCTGGCCTCTACGCAGACTGGTCCTCTGCCCGATGTGTGGCTGCGCCTGCGCCCCGGCATGGCCGTGCAGACCCACGCCCACACCCAGACCGGCCAGGAGGACAGCAAGTTCGGCTTCGGCCCGGCCGAGCTGCTCCAGGCGGTGGGCTTGTGCCTGCGCCACGACCTGCCCCTCACCGGCCTGCACTTCCACCAGGGCTCGCACTTCCACGACCCCGCTCCCCTGGCTCCCGCCCTGGACATCGCCCTCGACCTGATCGAAGAAGCGCAAAGCACTTACCGCTGGACGCCCCAGGTGCTGAGCCCGGGCGGCGGCTGGGGGGTGCCCTACCACGAAGACGACCTGCCTCACCTGCCCTTAGAGACCTACGTGCAGTTCATCGCCGAACACCTGGTCGCCGGCTGCCAGCAGCGCCGGGTGCCGCTGCCGCGCCTGCACCTGGAACCGGGGCGCAGCCTGGTAGCCCAGGCTGGCGTGGCCCTCTACCAGGTAGGCTCGGTCAAGCACACCCTCAACCGGCGCTGGCTGCTCCTGGATGGCGGCCTGGCCGACAACCCCCGCCCGGCGCTCTACCAGGCGCGCTATTCCGCCCTGCCCATCGCCGGCCTGGCCCGTCCTGTCAGCGGCCCGGCCTGGTTGGGCGGCCCCTTCTGCGAGAGCGGCGATGTGCTCATCTCGGGCCTGCCCCTGCCCGAAATCCAGCCTGGCGAAACCATCGCCGTGCCGGTCAGCGGCGCCTACCAGATCAGCATGAGCAGCAACTACAACGGCGCTCGCAAGCCCGCCGTGCTCTGGCTGGAAGATGGGCGCGCCAGCTTGCTGCAGCGCCGCCAGGTCCCCGAAGACCTCTACAGCCGCGACCTGCCCCTGCCGCCCGGCGCCTGACTCTGCCTCATGTTCGAAACGCCACGCTCCCCTTCCTACCACGTCATCCTGCTGCGCCACGGCGAGTCGGTCGGCAACGCCGCCGGTTATTACCAGGGCCAGTCCGATTTTCCGCTCAGCGAGACCGGTGTGCTCCAGGCTCAGGCTCTGGCGCAGCGCTGGCTGGCGGAGAAAGCCAGCTTCACCCAGGTTATCTCCAGCCCGCTGGCTCGCGCCCGCCAGACCGCCGAGATCATCGCCGCCGCGCTGGGCGACCTGCCCCTCGACCTGCAGCCGCTTTGGATGGAGCGCGACAACGGCCAATTGGCCGGCCTGCGCCCCCAGGAAGCCGCCGAGCGCTTCCCCCGGCCCGCCTTTTTCCACCCCTACATGCCCATCGGCCAGACGGGCGAAAGCCAGATGGAGCTTTACCTGCGCGCCGGCAGCGCCGTGCAGGACCTGCTGCGCCGCCCGCCCGGACGCTATCTGGTCGTTTCGCACGGCGGCCTGCTCAACATGGTCATGTATGTCATCCTGGGCATCGTCCCGCAGGCCAATTTTCACGGGCCGCGTTTCCGCTTCCGCAACACCGCCTTCGCCACCCTCACTTATTTACCCGAGGCGCACATCTGGCGTTTGGAAGGCCTCAACGACCAGGGGCACTGGCCTTCCCAAGAATCGATGGACCAGCCCGTATGACCGCCCCCGCTGCTCCTGCCACCCTGCGCCTGCTCTCCTTCGGCGCTGGCGCCATCGGCGCCTATATCGGCGGCAGCCTGGCCCTGGCCGGGCATCCACTGGTCTTCCTCGAGCGCGCCAAAGTGGCCAGCCAGCTGCACCAGAGCGGCCTGCGCCTGGAAATCGCCGGGCAGGTGCACCACCTCCCTGCCCCCAACCTGGTCAGTTCGATCGAGGAAGCTCTCTCCCGGGGGCCCTTCGACCTGGCCATCTTCGCCCTGAAATCCTTCGACACCCAGCCGGTCCTGGATAGTCTCAAGCCCTTCCGCCAGGCGCTGCCTCCTATTCTATGCCTGCAAAATGGCGTGGACAACGAACCCGCTCTGCGCGCCGTGCTGGGGGACGATCAAGTCATCGCCGCTACCGTCACCAGCGCTATCGGGCGGCGCGGAGCCGGCGACATCCTCCTGGAACGCCTGCGTGGAGTCGGCGTTGCCGTTGGGCATCCCCTGGCTCCCTCCCTGGTAGCAGCCATGAACAAAGCTGGGCTGAACGCCCGCCTTTACCCGCGCCCTACCGACATGAAGTGGTCCAAGATGCTCACCAACCTGCTCGCCAACGCCACCTCAGCCATCCTGAACCTGTCTCCTGCGGAAATTTTCGCCCACCCGGGCCTGTACCGCCTGGAAGTCGCCCAACTGCGTGAGGCCCTGGCTGTGATGCGCGCCCAAAAGATCGGCGTGGTCGACCTGCCCGCTACCCCGGTGCGCTTGCTGGCTTTCGGCGTGCGCCGCCTGCCGCCCTGGCTCTCGCGTCCCCTGGTCGGGCGCGCCGCTGGCAGCGGGCGCGGCGGCAAAATGCCCTCCTTCCACATCGATCTATACAGCGGGCGCGGCAAAAGCGAAGTCGACTACCTCAACGGCGCCGTGGCGCGCCACGCTGAGCGCCTGGGCCTCCCCGCCCCTGCCAACCGCCTGCTCAACGATGTGCTCCTCCAGCTAACCCGCGGTGAAATCCCCTTGCAGGACTTCGCCCAACAGCCCGAGAAACTGCTGGAGCGCTTTGCTGCACTCCAGGCTCAGGCATCTTAGCTAGGGGTTCTCGAGTGGCCGGGCATCCGTCCAGCGCACCAGCCCGTAGAACAGGGGCAGCGGCTCCACCGGGGCCTCGCTCCATTCATGCGCGGCCAGGAGCGCCTGGCGCGCCTGCTCCAGGCTGCTGGCCTGGTTGGCGTGCAGCGTCATCAAGGGCTCCCCGGCTTGCACAGAATCGCCCACTTTGTGAAGCACCTCGATCCCTACTGCGTGGTCGATCGGGTCGCCCTTCTTGGCCCGCCCAGCCCCCAGCAGCACCGCCGTTTCGCCCACGATGCGGGCGTCGATAGCGCTCAGGTAGCCGCTGCGCGGCGCCAGCAGCGGCTCGATCAAGGCCGCCTTGGGCAGCTTTTCTGGATTGTCGACATAAGCGACATCGCCGTTCTGCGCCTGCACCAGTTGGCGGAAGCGCTCCAGAGCGCTGCCCTTCGCCAGCGCCGCCTCCGCCATGTACCGGCCCTGCTCCTCATCCACAGTGATCTCGCCCAGCGCCAGCATGTGGCTGGCTACTTCCAGGCAGTGTTCCCGGAAATCTTCCGGCCCGCCGCCGCGCAGCGTTTCGATTGCCTCGCGCACTTCCAAAGCGTTGCCAACTGTGCAGCCCAGCGGCTGGTTCATATCCGAAAGCAGCGCTACGGCTTTACGCTCGGTCAGCCGGGCGATCCACGCCATCGTCTCCGCCAGCACCTTCGCCCCTTCCAGACTGGTCATGAAAGCCCCGCGCCCCAGCTTGACGTCCAGCACGATCGCCTGCGCTCCGGCCGCGATCTTCTTGCTCATCACCGAGGAAGCGATCAGCGGGATCGACTGCACCGTGGCGGTTACATCCCGCAGCGCATATAGTTTGCCATCTGCCGGGGCCAGGTTCGCCGTTTGCCCGGTGAGCACCAAGCCGATGCGGCGCAACTGCGCCAGGAACTCCTCCGTTGTCAGGTCCGTGCGGTAGCCAGGGATCGACTCCATCTTGTCCAGCGTGCCGCCGCTGAATCCCAGGCCCCTGCCAGACATCTTCGCCACCGGCAGCCCGCAGGCTGCCACGATCGGCTCGACCACCAGCGTGGTCTTATCGCCCACTCCGCCGGTCGAGTGTTTATCTACCGCGATCGACACCACCTCGGAGAGGTCCAGTGTCTCCCCCGAGAACGCCATCGCCAGCGTCAGGTCGACGATCTCTTGCAACTTCATGCTGTTCAGTACGACCGCCATCGCCCAGGCTGACACCTGGTAATCCGGGATGTCCCCGCGGGTGAACCCGTTCACGAAGAATTCGATCTCTTCACGCGTCAGGGCTTCCTGGTCGCGTTTTTTGGCAATGATATCTACAGCTCGCATCCGCTACTCCCTGTTTTTTGATTGTCGCTGCTGCCATGCCGGCAAGGTCAGTTCGCATCATTATACCCCGTATCGCCTCACCTGGTCGCTGGTAGAGGCGCCCCTCCGTGTGGAAAGCCGGCTATCCGTAGGGATAGTCACTCCTCCGGGTAATCCAACTTTCGAAAATGCAAGCTGCATCCCTTCCACGCCTGGATGGGATATAATCGCTTCAAACGAAACGCCCGCCCGTCTCCTATGCCCGGCGTTCATCTTCAACGCCAGTGAACAGGATTTATCCGATGACCACCAACCCGGAACCTCCCACCTATACCCTTGACGAAGGCGAAAAAGTCGCCACGGTGATGATCTACACCGCCAACATGTTGATCTGGGGCGAAGTTGTTACCAAAGAAGCCATTCGCGTCAGCACCTGGCTGCGCACCCCGGCGATCCCCAAGTACATCGTTGTACATACCGCCAACGTTATGACCTTTGGCAGCGGTACACCCTCCAGGCCACAAATCTTCCGCGCCTTGCACCTGCCATCCAGCCAGGTGTTGGGCTTTCATTTGAAACCCCCGGCGCGCGATCCCCTGGATTACGATCCCAACGAGCCAATGCGCAAGATGGAACCAGCCACCGCCCTGGTAGGGCCTTTCCGCTACGATGGCCTGCTGCGCATGTCCACTCACACCACCCTGGACAAATTCCTGGAAGTCGCCAAAGAGACTTTCGCTCCCATTTACGAAGTCGAAATCACCCAGCCATCACTCCCAAGCCTTGGAGTGATCCGCGCCCCCTATGTGCTGGCGCGCAGCGAAATGGTGCTCTTCTCGCCGCGTGAAGTTTGATGGATTCCGCCTCGTCCACCCCGGCGATAGCCAGCGCGACTCAGGGGGAGGCGATTCCGTATTTAGGCTCTTTTTACAGAGTGCTCTCGCTCACTGGGCTACAATCGCAGTATGGTTGTTTGTTATCTGGGGCTCCAGGGGAGTACCTGATGACCGGTCCAACCCAGGAACAGAGTAATTGCCAACCCGACAGCCAGCAAGCCGTCCAGGATGCTAAGCAGCAAACTGCGCGCGCCTTGAAGGCGCTCAACCAGGCCACCGCCGCGCTGCTCACCACTCTGGATCTGGAAACGCTCCTGGGGCGCATCCTGGATGCTGCCATCAGCGCCATTCCAGTGGCCGAGAAGGGCTGTCTGTACTTGATCGCCCGCGATACCGGGAAACTCGAGATGCGCGCCGTTCTGGGATACACCGAGACCGATCCGCGCATCCAGAAGCTCACCCGCACCGATGAGAAATCCAATATCTACAGGGTGGTGCAGGAACACGCTCCACTACTTCTCCAATTTGAGGATTCCCAGGCTGCTTTCCAGTCCAAGATCGCGGCCCCTTTGATCCTGAATGATCACATTCTCGGTGCCATTTCCCTCGAAGCTTCGCCTCCCCTGGCCTTCAACCGGGATGACCTGGATTTACTCGCCAGCTTCGCCGCTACAGCCACCGCCGCCATCCACAACGCCCAATTGCACGCCGAAGTGCAAAAGCTGGCCATCACCGACGATCTCACCAGCCTGTATAATCGCCGCGGCCTGTCCGAAATCGGTGAGCGTGAAGTCGCCCGTGCTCTGCGCTTCGGTCGCCCTCTGGCAGCGCTGCTCATGGATTTGGATAATTTGAAGCCAATTAACGACCAGTATGGCCACGCCGCCGGTGATTGCCTGCTGCGCTTCGTTGCCGAGCAAATTAACATCTACACTCGTAAAGTTGACATCCTGTGCCGTTACGGAGGCGACGAATTCGTGATCCTGCTCCCTGAAAACGATCTCTTCGATGCCAGTAACGTTGCCGAGCGCCTACGCGCTCAAATCGCCCAGGCGAGTGTTGCCTTTGAAGGCAACCAGCTGACCACCAGCGTCAGCATTGGCATCAGCAAAGTCACCGCCGATACCCCCGATCTGGAAACCCTGCTCAAACGCGCCGACTCAGCCTTGTATGTCGCCAAGCAATCCGGCAAAAACCAGGTTGTTATTCGCTGATTATGCCTGCCAGCCAGCCATTACAAACCACCCTGGCAATTGCTCGCCTGTTAATTTCGCCGGAAAGCCTGTCAGTCCGGCTGCAAGCTTGCGCCGATCTTGTCGCCGATGCGCTGAACGCCCAACAGGTCACCCTGGCGACTTTCGATCTGGCTCGCGATAGAGTCAGCCGCCTCATCCAGAGCGGGCCAGACATCCTCCCGCAAGATAGAACCTTCCAGGATTGGATGCAGCGCCTGGGTAGCCCGTCCGGGTCACAGGTCGCCATCACCCCGGGCGCGGCCGCCCCCCTTGCTGGAAATACGCTTCCACAATCCGACCAACCTACCGCCCTCATCCTGCCCCTGGTTTGCTGTGAGCGCATCCTGGGCGTGATCTCTGCTGCCAAACAACCCGACCTGCCCTTTTCGGATGCAGAACGCGAGTGGCTGTTGGCCGTCGCCAGCCAGGTGGCTTTGGCCATCGAAAACGAGCGCCTGGAAAACGCAGAACGCATCCAGCGCCAACGCGCCGACACCTTGCGCGAAGTCACTCGCATCCTCAATTACAGCCTCGACCAGCAGCAGGTGCTGGAATTGATCCTGGACCAGTTGGCCCGGGTCGTTGAGTACGATAGCGCCTCGATTATGCTGAGCAGCGGCCAGCAACTGGAGATCGTCGCCCATCGCAAATTGCGTTCAACAGAGCAGTTAGCCGCCCCTCTGCCTTTGCAAGAGCTGGCCCACATCCGCCAGGTGCTCGAGCGTCGCCTGCCGCTAATTATCCCCGATACCGCCCAGGACCCACGCTGGAACCCCTATGGGCACAGCAGTTACATCCGCAGTTGGTTGGGTGTTCCCCTTCAGGGTCGAGAAGGCGTGATCGGGCTGCTCAATCTGGATAAAGAGCAGCCCGGTTACTACACGCAGCAGGATGCCACCCTGGCCGTTACCTTCGCCAACCAGGCCGCTTTTGCCATCGAAAACGCCCGCCTGTACTCCAGTGAACGCCAGCGCGCTGAGCAGTTGGACGCCTTGCGCGCGACCGTCGCCGACATTTCCAGTGAGTTAGAGCTTCCCCGCCTGCTCAGCGCCATCCTGGAGCGCGCCGTCACCCTGTTGAGCGCTTCCGGCGGCGACCTGGGCATTTACGACGCTCTCCACCAGGATATCCGCATCATGGTCAGCCACAACCTGGGCAAGGATTACGCTGGCACTCGCATGGCGCTCGGTGAGGGCGCTATGGGCCTGGCCATACAGACCCGTCAGCCTGTCACCATAGATGAATACGCCGACTGGGAGAATGCCTCCAAACAATACCAGCAAATCCCTGGGCACGCCGCCATCGCCATGCCCTTTATGATCGGCAAGAAGGTGGTCGGTGCGCTGGCAATTGTGGATGCCAATCCGGAGCGCCGTTTCACGGCCGCGGATGAACACCTGCTCAGCCTCTTCGCCCATCATGCCGCCATCGCCATCGAAAACGCTCACCTGTATCAAAATGCTTGCCAGGCCGCCGAGCGGCGCACGATCCTCCATCAAGTCAGCCAGGAGATCGTCACCGCCAGCCTCGACCCGGAGGATATTTATCGCTCCATTCACCAGGCGGCGGCGCGCCTGATGCCAGCCGAGGCCTTCGCTATAACCCTCTTCGACCATGCCCGCCAGGTAATCGATGCGGTTTACCTGATCGATCGCAAGGGACGCTCGCCTTCGATTTCCATTCCCCCGAATCGCGGCCTGAGTGGGCGTATCCTTTCCATCGGCCAGGCGATCTACATTGCCGATACGCAGGCCACCGACATCAGTGAGGCCTCGCAAGAAGCGGTTCACTTTGGTGATTCCGAAAATGTTCGCTCGATCCTGGCCGTGCCCATGCGCCTGCGGGGCAAAGTGGCTGGTATGATCTCCGCACAGAGCTACACGCCCGCTGCGTATAACACCGGAGATCAGGAATTACTCGAGATGTTAGCCGCCTACGCCGCCATCGCCCTGGACAATTCCCGCCTGTTCATCCAACTCCAACAGCTTGCCATCATCGACCCTCTCACCGACATCTACAACCGCCGTCACCTCTTCGAGCTGGGTCAGCGCGAGTTCCACCGCGCCCGCCGCTTCAAGCGCTCCCTGTCCGTGATCATGCTGGATATCGACCATTTCAAACTGGTCAACGATGCTTATGGACACGCTGCCGGAGATCTGGTGCTGCAGGCTCTGGCCAGGATCTTGAAGAATAACACGCGTGAAATCGATATCATCGGGCGCTATGGCGGCGAAGAATTCACCATCGTCCTGCCCGAAACCAACCTGGAACTGGCCCGCAAGACCGCCGAGCGCCTGCGCAGCCTGGTCGCCGAAGAATTTCAAGCCATCTACAAAGATCTGATGAAAGTCACCGTCAGCATCGGCGTGGCGGAAATGACCGACCACATCCATTCTTTCCCCACATTAGTAGGCCGGGCCGATGCTGCCCTGTATGATGCCAAGCACAGCGGTCGCAACCGCGTAGAAATTCGCCAGGACTAGCCTGCCCCCCTCTTACACGATCAACATCGCGTCCCCGAAGGAATAGAAACGATAGCCTTGCTCTTTGGCGGTCTGGTAGGCCGCCAGGGTGCGCTCGCGCCCCGCGAAAGCGCTCACCAGCATGATCAGCGTAGAACGTGGCAGGTGAAAATTCGTAATCATCGCCTCTACCACCCGGAAGCGATACCCTGGCAAGATGAACAGGTTCGTTGGACCCTCGAACGTCCCCACAACCTGTCCTGGGCCGGCCCGCTGAGCCGCGCTTTCCAGCGCACGCACGCTGGTGGTCCCCACTGCGATCACCCGCCCGCCATCCTGGTGCGCCCGGTTGATCGTCTCTGCCGCTGCCGCGGATACCTGGCACCATTCCGTATGGATGGTGTGCTCCTGCGGGTCAGCCTCTGTCACCGGAGCAAAAGTGTCCAATCCCACGTGCAGTGTGACCTGTGCCAAGCGCACGCCCTGCGCCTGCAAGCGCGCCAGCAGCTCTGGGGTAAAATGCAGGCCGGCCGTTGGCGCGGCCGCCGAGCCTGGCTGGCGTGCATAAACCGTCTGATAGCGATTCGGGTCGGCCAGCGGCGTTTGGATGTACGGTGGCAGCGGCACGTGCCCGCTTTGCTCCAGCGAAGCCTCGATCGGCTCGGCGAAGCGCACCAGGCGGCGCGGGCCATCCAGCACTGCCAGGATTTCTCCCACCGGCCCCCGCTCAACCTGGATCTGCCGGCCTGCTACCAGCCCCTTACCGCCCACCCAGGCCTCCCAGGTCAGGGCGTCCTCACGCCGCAGCAGCAGTAACTCCACCTTCCCACCTGTGGGGATTTTCCGCCCATACAGTCGCGCCGGGATGACGCGGGTTTCATTCAACACCAACACATCCCCCACCTTCAAGAAGTCCCCTACCTGTCGAAAGATTGTGTGCTGTATCTCATCCGTATTGCGCTCGAGCACCAGCAGGCGCGCCGCGTCGCGCGACTCGATGGGCGTCTGGGCGATGTAATCTGCGGGCAAGTCGTAATCAAAATCAGTGGTCTTCATCTACTCACAAACTCGAAAAGGGCCTGCCAGCCACCGGAGGGCAAAGCAACCCAAGGGCCAGGCGCATCAACGATTCGCCAAACGCGCCAGGATATTCAAAATCAGCGTGAGCACCAGTGAAAGCAGGATCGAGGTGCCCAGCGCAATCACGCAGGTGAAGTTGCCGCGCTCGATGCGCAGGTCGCCTGGCAGTCGCCCAAATGAAACTCCCAGTCGCGCCAGCAGGTAAACCAGGCCGCCTACCGCCACCAGCGCCAGGCCGGTTATGATCAAGAAACGCGCCAGTGAAATCATCTTCTGCATCAAGCAAACGGGCTTCCTAGAACAACTTGGGTTGGTCTTCCCTTGTGTAAGGCAGCCCCAGATGTTCGTAAGCCCGGCGCGTCGCCATACGCCCCTGGGGTGTGCGTTCCAGGAAACCGAGTTGCAGCAGGTACGGCTCGACTACGTCCATGATCGTATCGGGTTCTTCGCTGATCGAAGCTGCGATCGTGCTCAAGCCCACCGGCCCGCCGTTGTATTTCTCGACGATCGTGGTTAGCACTCGCCGATCCATGTCATCCAGCCCCAACGGGTCCACGTCCAACAAATCCAGCGCATCCCGCGCCGTCGAACGAGTGATAATCCCATTCGCCCGCACTTCGGCATAATCGCGCACGCGCCGCAGCATGCGCAGCGCCACGCGCGGTGTGCCGCGCCCGCGCTGGGCGATCTCATCCACCCCGTCCGCCTCGGCCTCCACGCCCAGCACGCCCGCCGCCCGGCTGACGATCGACTGCATGGCCGGCAGATCGTAAAAATCCAGCCGGTACACCGCCCCAAAACGCGCCCGCAGCGGCGCCGTGACCAGCGCCAGGCGCGTCGTGGCCCCAATCACTGTGAAATGCGGTAGCTTCAGGCGGATCGAGCGCGCCGAAGGCCCTTTTCCAATCACAATATCCAGGGCGAAATCCTCCATCGCCGGGTACAGCACCTCCTCGATCGACCGTCCCAAACGGTGGATTTCATCGATGAACAGGATGTCCCCAGCGCGCAAGTTGGTCAGGATCGCCGCCAGGTCTCCCGGGCGTTCGATCGCCGGCCCGGAGGTGATCTTGATGCTCACACCCATCTCGTTCGCCAACACGTGCGCCAGGGTGGTTTTGCCCAATCCCGGCGGTCCATAGAACAGAACGTGATCCAATGGTTCGTTTCGTTGGCGCGCTGCCGCGATGAGAATCTCGAGGTTTTCCTTCACCCGCTCCTGCCCGGTCAGGTCAGACAGGCTTCTCGGCCGCAAAGCTTGATCCAGGTGATCATCCGGCGAAGGTTGGGGATTTACCAGGCGGTTTAGGGGAGCATTCATGCCGATGATTATACCCGGAATAGGACTATAATTGGGCTATCCTTGCACCTGGAGAATACAGTATGGAAAACGTTTTTGCTTCATCTCACCCTCTGGTTGCCCACAAGCTCACCCGCCTGCGCGATCTCCACACGGATCCTAAGAAGTTCCGCGAGTTAGTCCGCGAGATTTCCGGGCTGCTGGCCTACGAAGCCACCGCCGATTTGCTCCTGGCCCCGCGCTCGGTTCAAACCCCGCTGGCAGTCACCTCCGGTTGGGAGTTAATGGAGAAAATTGGCCTGGTGCCCATTCTGCGTGCTGGCCTGGGCATGGTCGAAGGAGTCTGGGGGCTGATGCCCTCAGCCGAAGTCTGGCACATCGGCCTGTACCGCGATGAAAGGACTCTCAAGCCCGTCGAATATTACAACAAGCTCCCCATCGAACCCACCGTCTCCGTTTGCCTGATTTTGGACCCCATGCTGGCTACCGGCGGCTCGGCTGTCGCCACCATCGATGTGCTCAAACGTTGGGGCGTCAGCAAGATCAAATTCGTTGGCCTGATTGGCGCTCCCGAGGGCATCCAACTGCTTCACCAGAAACATCCTGAAGTGCCCATCCACCTGGCTACCATCGACGAACGGCTGAACGAGCGCGGCTATATCCTGCCCGGGTTAGGTGATGCCGGGGACCGCCAATTCGGTACAGGTTAATCGTACTTCGGACTTGCGAAAAACCTCAGGAATAGCTTACAATGTAGGTTGCAGCAAGTCATCGGCAGGCGTGTATTTGCATTGCATTCACCCTTGCGAACCTTCTCTGGGAAAACGAAATGACACAAAAAATAGGCCGTTATGAAGTAAAGTCCGAAATTGCACGGGGCGGAATGGCTACGGTGTTCCATGCCTACGACCCCAACTTCGAGCGCGATGTTGCCATAAAGGTGCTGCCACACGCCTTCTTGCACGACCCACAGTTTCGCACGCGCTTTGAGCGCGAGGCAAAGATGATCGCCCTGCTCGAGCACCCAGCCATCGTCCCGGTGTACGATTTCGGTGAAGAGGATGGGCAGCCCTACATCGTCATGCGCTACATGGCTGGCGGCTCTCTCACCGAACGCATCGAACAAGGCGCAATTTCGCTCACAGAAACTGCCCAGATCATCATGCGCCTGGCTCCAGCCCTGGATGCTGCCCACGCCCGCCACATTATCCACCGCGACCTCAAACCTGGCAACATCCTCTTCGACCAATATGGCAATGCCTATCTATCGGATTTCGGTATCGCCCGTCTGGCCGAAGAGAGCGGCATGACCCTCACCGGCACGTCCATTGTCGGCACACCTGCATACATGAGCCCAGAACAGGTTCAAGGAGACAAGCAAATCGATGGGCGCAGCGATATTTATGCCCTGGGCGTGCTCATCTTCCAGATGCTCACCGGGGATATGCCCTACCAGTCTGACACCCCGGCCAAAGTGATGATGATGCACGTGCTGCATCCCGTGCCAGACATCCTGGAATTTTCCTCCAGTCTCCCACCTGCCTGCCAAACCCTGATCACCAAATCCATGGCCAAGAAACCCGAGGAGCGCTATCCCACCGCTGGAGAGATGGCCGCCGTGCTCGAAAACATCTCCCTGGGCAAACTTAGCGCGCCTGCCCCTGCTTCGAAGAAAACCAAGGGAGGGCGAGAGCCCGCTGTTTCTACTTCAGATATGGCTACCGCCTACTCGGCCGGTAAAACCGTGGTTTCCGCCTCCAAAGGCCAGGCTGCTGCGGGCGCTCAGGCAGCCCCTGCTCCGCGCAGCGGCCTGGCTGCCCTGGCTATTCCATTGGCTGTTGGGGCCCTCGCGCTGATCGTCATCGCCGCCCTGTTAGGCTTCCTGGGCACGCGCGGCAGTGGCCCGTTGGCCTTCCTGGCCCCTGCCACGGTCACTTACACCCCGCTTCCCACCGAAACATCCCTGCCTTCGAGCACACCCGCTCCGCCCAGCGCCACACCAGAGCCCACAAAGCCCATCGTCCAGGTCTTAGAGCCGACTTCCACACCGACCGAAGTTCCACCCACGCCCACCGAGACATTTACACCTGAGCCACAGACCCCGGTCATCGGTGGCGTCGATAAAGTCGCTTTCCTCAGAGACAGCGACATCTGGATCTCTAACCTGGATGGCACTCAGATCGAGCGTTTAACCGAGGATGGCACAATCAAGAGCAGCCTGCAGTGGTCGCCTGATGGACAGGCCGTCAATTACATTTCCGGGAAGTGCATTTACTCCGTCCGGCTGGAAGATACACGCGTCGATATCATCACCTGTTTCAATTTCGTGGATTACTTGAAGGCTTTTGAGATTTCCCACGATGGCACCAGGGTAGCCATCAGCCTGGATAACCAGTTGTACATCGTTCCCTACGATCTTGAAAAACTAAACCAGGTCTCTGTCCGCTCTGGCCTGACTGATATCGCCGAATGCAAGGATTTCGCCCCCTACCTGCGCAACTTCGTCAAGTATGCTCGCTGGTCGAAGGATGATCAATTCCTTGGGATGGTCATCTTTGGCGTTGCCGCGGACATCGGCTCGGCCGACATCGTGCAGATCATCCCGATGGAAACCTGCACAGCCAGCCCACGCGCCGTGGACAATTTTCCTCCTCCGCGCTTCAAGCCTGCGGAGTATATCACTGCCCCCTCGATTTTGAACTTCGGTTGGGATGGCCTGTCGTTGTTCGCCATCAATACATTGGTGCGCAGGAATGGTTTCGGCAACCTGTGGGTTTACAACATGGACCTGCACAAAGCCCGCAACGCCAACCCGATTGATGAAAGCTGCTGTTACCGCGACGCCCAATTCAGCCCAGACGGCACCTATCTGTTCTTCGCTTACCAGAAATATCCTGGCGGTGATGGCTCTATCCTGTTTTACTACATCCCCTATGGTACTATCGGCACGGGCGCGGCCTACACCCCGCTGCCCATTCCACCCATCACCAACCCCGACGAGGCGCCCCAACCCGCCCTGCGGACTGCCCGTTGAGGTGGTGCCCACAAAGAACTCGGAGGTAATACAATGAAACCGCACGCCGCGCCAGGGGGAACACGCACACGGATCCTTCTGGCGTTGATCTTGTCACTCTTTGTTGCTTGCACTGCGCCGACTCCGATCCCAACGCCTTCTCCTACTACAGGCACCACGCAGTTGGTCATGCGCAACTGGGAGGGCGACATTTCGCAAAGCATCCTGGATGTTTTCGAAGATCAAACCGGCATCCGGGTTCTCTATAAACCCTATGAAAGCCAGGAAGCCACCATCGATGAAATCCGTTCTGGCGAAATCTATGATGTGGTCGTCCTAGAAAACCAGTTGATCCCTGCCCTGGTGGCGGACGGCATGCTGGCAGAGATCGATTACACCAACGTGCCCAATTTCAAGAACCTGTCGGCCAACTTCCGTGACCTGGCCTACGATCCCCGCAACGCTCACTCCGTCCCCTATAGTTGGGGCACCACTGGCCTGGTTGTCCGCACCGACCTGACGCCTGAGCCGGTCACGCGCTGGGCTGACCTGTGGAATCCCGAATATGCTGGCAAGGTCATGGCCTGGACCCTGTCGCGCTATGTCATCGGCGCGACTCTCAAGTCGTTGGGCTACTCGCTCAACTCTGAAGACCCCGAAGAATTGGAGGCCGCACGGCAAAAATTGCTGGAGCTGCGCCCGAATGTCACATTGGTCGATTGGGAATCAGCCGTATCTGCTCCTTTCTTGGCCAGCGGTGAAATCTACATCGCCATGGGGCAGGCCGATGATGTCATCGAAGGCAAGAAACAAAACCCTGCCATCGAATATATTCTGCCCCAGGAAGGCGGTATCCTGTGGGGCGATAACTTCACCATACCGGCCAACTCCCCCAACAAAGCCGCCGCTGAAAAACTGATCAACTACCTGCTCAGTGCTGAAGTAGCCGCCCAGATCATCAACGATACCTTCTACTGGCTGCCTAACGATGCCGCTCTGCCGCTCGTCGACCCCGAGATCCGCGAAAATCCGGCCATTTTCCCCAGTTCCGGCGTGCTCGCCAATGCCGAAATCCTCTTGCCGATCAACCCAGAAGCAGAGACCCTGTATTCCAGCATCTGGGAGTCTTTCCTTTCCGCCAGCCAATAATCGGATTTACAACCGCGCATGCTACGTCGCATCGGGTACACCATCTTTCCTCAAGCTCGTAAAAGCATCAGCTTGAAAGCCAGCCTGGCTTCTGGCCTGCTGATCTTCTCAGCCACCATCGCTATTGCCCTGGGCATCCTCGTTTTCGTTTATCGCATTGAGCATACCACCTGGCAAAAACGCCAACAAGAGGCCGCCCACAACGCGGCCCAGGTTGTAGACACGTTCATGCACAATGTACAAAGCTTTATGCTCCTGGTCGGCTCTCTGGAGCAGGATCATCTCAGCCAAAATCCCGAAGTGCTGGGTAGCCTGCTGCATCAGAATGAGGCCCTGTTGGAGTTGATCCTGCTGGATAAAGATGGCAGCATCTATGCCAGGGCGAACCAGGTTGAGAATCCTGTTCTAAGCAACCTGTTCACTATCCCCCAATCCACCTGGTTCGTCCAGGCCAGCCAGGGGATGCCCTACATCGGCGATGTGCAGATTTCTGCAGGCAACGAGCCCTATCTCATCCTGGCTTTGCCCTTGCAAGGCCAGCGCGTCGTGGCCGCTCGCCTGCGCATGGATGTGCTCTGGCAGACCGTTTCCGAGATTCACTTCGGCGAATCCGGGCAGGCTTACGTAGTCGACCAGAACGGTCTGATCATCGCCCACCAGGATCCACAGGTTGTCCTGGCGCGCACTTCCATTGCCGGCCAGCCTGAAATGGATTTTCTGCTCGCCGCCACCACCCAACCGCAGACGAGCATTTATTTGAACTTCACCGGGCAGCGCGTGATCGGATCTACTTCCATCATTCCCGTCTTGGAAACTTCCTCGAGCGAATCAGCCATCCGCTGGGTGGTTTTCACCGAAGTTTCCCGGGATGAATCCCTATCCAATACCTACCTGGCCCTGCTGACCCTCGGCAGCGCTGCCATTTTCTTCGGAACTTTCCTCATCCTAACGATGAACGTCATGCTCAAACGCCTGATCCTGCGCCCCCTGGATGCGCTGCGCAGCGGCACCGAACGTATCGGCAGCGGCGATTTGGAACACCGCATCGCCAGCCGCCGCATCGATGAAATTGGCCAGGTAGCCAACGCTTTCGACCTCATGGCGGCTCGCCTCCAGGAGCGTGAGCAGGCTCTGGCGCAGGCACGCGACCAGGCTGTTGAAGCCAGCCGCTTCAAGAGCCGCCTGCTCGCCAACGTCAGCCACGATCTGCGTACCCCGCTTGGCGCTATCCTGGGGTTTGCTGATATGCTCAAAGAAAATGTGTACGGCCCGCTCAATCCGCAGCAGCAGACCACAGTCGAGCGCATCATGGCCAATTCAGATCGTCTGGTCGTCTTGATCAACAGCCTGCTCGATCAGGCCCGCATCGAAGCCGGCAAACTCGAGTTCACTTACACCACTTTCAAACCGGCAGAACTGCTCAGTGACGTAGAAACCACAATGAGACCCCTGGCTCGCAGCAAAGGGTTGAAAATGATCTGTCAACTCGATCCCAAACTGCCTGCCACCCTCACCAGCGATCCTCAACGCCTGCACCAGATCCTGACCAACCTGATTGGCAATGCCATCAAATTCACCGATCAAGGCCAGGTGACTGTGCGCCTTTACCCACTTGACTCAACCTGGGCAATGCAAGTTTCCGATACCGGTCCGGGCATCCCTCCCGAAGCTCAATCCAGCATTTTCAACCCCTTCCAGCAGCTAGACAGTTCCACCACGCGCGTCCGGCAGGGCGTCGGCCTGGGCCTCTCCATCGTCCTGCAGCTTGCCACCCTGATGGGTGGTCGTGTTGAACTGCAAAGCACAGTCGGTCAGGGATCCGCCTTCACCGTATATTTGCCCCTCAAGTTACCTGGAGAAGCACAACATGACACAACCTCTGGCATTGATCATTGAAGATGAGATCGATCTATCGACCATATTTTCCGAAGCGCTCAAAGCCGCCGGCTATGCCACCGAGATCATCTCAGATGGGCACCAGGCTGTGGAACGCCTGAAAGCCGATAGCATTCCCTATCTGATTATCCTGGACTTGCATTTGCCGGGCGTAGATGGCAAGGGCATTTTGAAAGAAATGCGCGCCGATCCGCGCTTCGATAAAACCCGGATTGTCATCGCCTCGGCCGATGCCGCCTTTGCCCAGACTCTACAAAAAGAGGCCTTCTTCGTGCTTCTCAAACCCATCAGCTTCTCCCAATTGCGCGATCTGACTCAGCGCCTGCACCCAGACCGGGCGCACACGTAAATTCCTCCACAGCCTGGCAGAGATTCGCGCTCATAGAAAATTTCGTCTCGATTTAAACTTGACCAATCCGACATCTTTTTGTACAATTCGTTAGGTTGTTTATCGGGCGTTACATATCACTGCTGCCAGCCAGAACAGCCTTTTAGTTCCAGGGAAAGTTACTAACAGATTGAAAGGAGGTGTTCTGGCAAACATAAACCACAACATAACTTATAGATCGATTGTTTCTTAGGGGCTCATCATACTCACACTGTGACAATCTCGAAGCCGTTCTCTTTTCGTTGGTTCAATCAAACAAGTTAGCGAATTTACAGGTAGCGTATGAACCAAGGTCACAACTTCCCATATCCTAGCACACAAGCCAACCTGCACCCTTGCACCAGCCTGGTTGTACCTGTATAACCATTCGTTCGCTTTCCTGCACGAATTGAATCACGATTCCCCGGAACCTCGACAGCTACCTCGGTTTTCACGCCTTCCCGGGATAATGCCAGAGATAGCCTCTACCACCAGACTAGTTTGCCAAAGGAGAGAGAGTATGAAACGCGCAAGCACCCTGTTGTTTGCATTGGTCTTCGTTTTGAGTTTGCTGCTGGCCTCCTGCCAGGCCCCGGCAACGCCCACGAATGCGCCGCAGAGCGGAGGCGAGACCACCAAAGAGGTCACTGCCCTGATCGGGTTTACCGCATCGCAGACCGGCAGCCTCAACGTGGAATCCACCCGCCAGATCAATGGCTTGAACCTGTGGATGAAACAGGTCAACGATGCCGGCGGCGTCAAGCTGTCAGATGGCAGCATGGTCAAGTTTCAGTCCAAATTTTACGACGATGAATCCAACAAGGATCGAGTTCAGGAACTGTACACCCGCCTTGCCACCGAGGACAATGCCAACTTCTTGATCAGCCCGTACTCCAGTGGCTTGGCAGATGCCGCTGCCGTCATCGCCGAACAGTATTCGAAGATCATGATCACCACCGGCGCAGCCTCGGATAGCACCTATAAGAAAGGCTACACCCTGGTATTCCAGGCTTACACGCCTGCCAGTAAGTACCTGACCGGCGCTGCTGACCTGCTCAAAGCCACCGATGAATCCGTGAAGAAAGTCGCCATCGTCCACGAAAATGACAAGTTCTCTACGGATGTTTCTACCGCATTGAAGGATTATGCCGAAGCCAATGGCTATGAGATCGTTCTATTCGAAGGCTACGACTCAGGCACCACCGACTTTGCCCCCTTCATCAACAAAATCCAGGATGCCGGTCCCGATGCCATCATGGGTGGCGGGCACTTCCAGGATGGCAGCACCTTCGCCAAGCAGCTCTACGACAAGAACGTATCGGTCAAGTTTGTCGCCTTGCTGGTCGCGCCACCGGAGCCCACCTTCGCCGAGTTGGCCGATGCCGCCTCCGGCATCATCGGCCCCAGCCAGTGGGAGCCGTTGGCCGCCTTCACGCAAGAAAGCGCCAAGTCCGCTGGCCTGGATTGGTTTGGCTCCACGGGTAAAGAGTTCGTAGACGCCTACAAGGCCGCCTACAACGAAGAACCCTCTTACCATGCTGCCGGTGGTTATGTTGCTGGATTACTCCTGCAAAAAGCCATCGAGCAAGCCGGTTCGCTGGATACCCAGGCCGTAAAATCTGCCCTGGATGGCTTCGACCTTCTGACCTTCTTCGGTCACATCAAGTTCGACACCAGCGCCGAGGCTCACGGCTTGCAGATCGGCCACTCGATGGTCTACATCCAGTGGCAGAAGGATGACGCCGGCAACCTGGTCAAGCAGGTGGTCTGGCCAGCCGAAGGCGCTACAGCCAAAGTTATATTCCCCATTCGCTAACCAGCTCCTGTCTGGTTGAAGGTCTGCCATGTCTCAGGTCAGCCAGCCTGAGGCATGGCAGGCAGACCCGGCCCTTCCAGGCCGAGATACCAGGAGAAGACCATGCAATTTGTTGCCTTTCTCATCGACGGTCTGTTGCTCGGTTTTGTATACGGGGTTGCCGCTATGGGCCTGACCTTGATCTGGGGGGTTATGAACGTGATCAATCTGGCGCACGGTCCCATCATCGCCCTGGGCAGCTTCGGCGTTTACCTGCTCTTCACCAGCATTGGGATGAATCCCTACCTGGCGTTGATCCTGGTCGGCATAGCCGGTTTGTTGTTGGGCATGTTGATCTACGCCATTGCCATCCGACGCGTAATCAACGCCCCGCACCTTTCCACCCTGCTGGCCACCTTTTCAATCAATATGATCATTATCGGCCTGGGCACGGCAGCCTTCACCACCACGCCCCGTACCATCAATATGTCCCTTGGCAGCCTGGCCACCAGTTCGCTCACGATCCCAGGGACGCGCCTGGTAGCCGCCCTGGTTTCCATGCTAATTACTGCTGCCCTGTACCTGTTCCTCTACCGCACCACGCCCGGGAAGTACGTGCGCGCCGTCGCTAACAATCGTTCAGCAGCCGAACTGATGGGCATTCCCTCCTCGCGCATCCTGGCCCTCAGCTTCGGCCTGGGGACGATGTTAGCTGCCATCTCTGGAGGGCTGATCGCCACCTTCTTCCCCTTCACCATTCTTTCCGGTGGGGCTTACGAATTGAAGAGCTTCGTCATCGGCGTTCTCGGCGGGTTAGGCAACCCCCTGGGCGCCCTGGTTGGCGGCTTGATCCTGGGCATGCTGGAGGGCATCATCCCGGCTTTCCTGCCCACTACCTGGGTGCCCGTGCTCGAGTTCGTGCTCTTTATCGTCATCCTGCTCGTCCGTCCTACTGGGATTTTCGGAGCGAAGCAATGAACACCGGCTATGCTTGGCGAAATCCCGGACTCTGGCTGGCCTTGCTGGTGATTCTCCTGGTAGGCATCTGGCCGGTGCTTACCGGGCAGGCCGCCACTCGCGAAGTCATCTTTACCGTATTGCTTTCCATCGTTCTGGCCTCCAGCCTGAACATCATCCTGGGCTACACCGGCTACGTCAGCTTCGGACACATCGTCTTTTTCGGCCTGGGGGGCTATGTCGGCCTGTATTTGATGAGTTCGCTGGGCGCTTCTCTCTGGCTGGCCATCCCTGCCGGCGGTCTGTCTGCCGGTTTGCTGGCTTTCTTGCTGGGTAAGGCCATCCTGCGCCTGCGCGGCGCCTATTTCGCCCTGGCGACCATCGGGGTCAACGAGGCCATGCGCGCCTTCATCAATAACTTCCAACCATTCGGCGGCCCGGTCGGTATTTCCTTGAACTTCGGCATCTATAAAAACTACGGCGGCGCCACCCAGGCGCTGTGGATCACCTACTACTTGCTGGTCGCCCTTACCCTGGCAGCCATCCTGCTCAGTTACGCCGTCAAAACCAGCAAGTTTGGCCTGGGCCTGGTAGCCATCCGGGAAGACGAAGATGCCGCTGAGGTCATGGGCGTGATCACCCCCAACACCAAGACCTGGGCCTATGTGCTTTCCGCCATCCTGCCAGGCATGGTTGGCGTGCTGTTTTACTTCAAGAATGGCAACGTTGAGCCAGGTGATGCCTTCCGGCTGCATTTCTCCATCGAACTGTTGGTGATGGTCATGCTGGGCGGCTTTGGCACCGTCACCGGCCCAATCTTAGGCGCGGCCGGCTACCAGCGCCTGCGCGGCTTTTTGCTCACCACGCCAGTTCTCAAAGATATTCAGCTCGTTGTAGCTGGTGTGCTGCTGTTGATCATCATCCTGTTCATACCGGCAGGTGCTGTGGGCTGGCTGCGAAACCGCTTCCCCATCTTGAGGAAGGTGCTACCATGATCCTCCAGGTTGACACTGTTTCGAAATCCTTTGGCGGTTTGCAAGCCTTGCTGAATGTCACTTTTGATCTGCCCGAGGGGCAGATCATGGGGCTGATCGGTCCGAATGGAGCCGGTAAAACCACCCTTTTCAATGTCATCAATGGCATCTATCCTCCCAACCAGGGCCGGGTGATTTTCAACGGGCAAGACGCCACGGGCAAACAGCCCTACCACATGGCCCGCCTGGGCCTGGCGCGCACACACCAGATCGTCCGCCCGCTCAACGATCTGACCGTGCGAGAGAACGTTATGGTCGGCGCCTGCTTCGGTCGTGAAGGGCACGGCCTGGCAGAAGCGCGCCAGATCGCGGATGAGGTGCTGGAATTCGTTGGCATCGCCAACCGCGCCGACCAGCTCGCTGGCAGCCTGAACGTAGCCCAGAAGAAACGTCTGGAGATGGCGCGTGCCCTGGCCTCCCGCCCGCACTTGCTGCTCCTGGATGAAGTCCTGGCTGGCCTCAACCCATCCGAGATTGCCGTGATGGTTGAAACCGTGCACAAGATCCGCCAGCAGGGCATCACCATCATCATGATCGAGCACGTCATGCACGCCGTGATGAACGTTTCCGACCGCATCATCGTGCTCGATTACGGCCAACAAATCGCCGAAGGCACGCCGCAAGAGATCGCCAACGACCCCAAAGTGATCCAGGCTTACCTGGGCGACCCCAAGCTGGCAGAACGGCTCTCCAAAGTGTGAGCTCACCCGGCAGAAAGAGGCGCGAATATGTCTATCCTCGAAATACGCGAAATCGCATCCGGTTATAACGAAGTACAAATCCTTTGGGGCGCCAGCCTGGCGCTGCAGCCGGGCCAGTTCACTTCCCTGGTAGGCGGCAACGGCGTAGGCAAAACCACCCTATTGCGCACCATCATGGGGATCGTACCCCCCTGGGAAGGCAGCATCTGGTTCGAAGATAAGGATATCAGCCATCTCCCCGCTCACGCGAAAGCCGAGATGGGGCTGATCTTGGTTCCAGAGGGCCGCCAGTTGTTCACCGAGATGAGCGTGGCAGAGAACCTGGAGATGGGCGCTTCGCCCAAAAGGGCCCGCTCGGTCTACAAACGCAACCTGGAGCGTGTCTACCATATGTTTCCTCGCCTGCTCGAGCGCAAGGATCAGAAATCCGGCACCCTTTCCGGCGGCGAGCAGCAGATGCTGGCCGTTGGGCGCGGCATCATGGCAGAGCCGAAAGTGCTCATGATCGATGAGTTATCCCTGGGTTTGGCCCCGGTTCTGGTCTTACAGCTCTTCGAGACCCTGCAGCAGTTGAAAGAGTTAGGCATCACCCTGCTTCTGGTCGAACAGAACGTTCAAATGGCCCTGGCAGTCAGCGACTACGCCTACGTCATCTCCCAGGGCAAGATCGAATTGGAGGGCCCCAGCCGCGAATTGGCTCGCAATGAACATGTACGCGCCGCCTATCTGGGTGTATAATATATTGTGAAATTTACCACGAATAGTTTCGGCACATTTACTACCTTTTAGGAGAATCTCATGCTCGTTGGCGAACGTATGTCCCACCCCGTAATTTCCATTTCACCCGAAATGCCCATCGTCGATGCCCTCAACCTCATGCACCGGGAGCACATCCGTCGCGCCCCGGTCGTTCGAGATGGCAAGATGATCGGGATTGTTTCGGATAAAGATTTGCTCAATGCCTCGCCCTCACCCGCCACCTCCCTCTCCGTTTGGGAGTTGAACTACCTGCTCACCAAGATCACCGTGAAAGACGTCATGACGCAGAACGTGCTCACCGTAACCGAAGACACGCCCATCGAGGAGGCTGCCCGCATCATGGCCGATAACAAGATTGGCGGCTTGCCGGTCGTGCGCGGTGGGAACATCGTCGGTATGATCACCGAGACCGACCTGTTCAAGATCTTCCTGGAGCTGATGGGTGCGCGCGATGTCGGCGTGCGCGCCACCGTGCTGGTGCTTGAAGAACGCGGTCAGCTCGCCCGGCTCACCCAGGTGATCGCCAGTGCTGGCGGCAACTTTGTGGCCTTCGGCCAGTTTGCTGGCGAAGATCCTTCGAACTGGTTAGTCACTTGTAAAGTCACCGGGTTGAGCGAAGCCCAACTGCGTGCCACCATCGAGCCGGTCGTCGAGAAAATCATCGACATCCGTACCTGCCCGTAGGTACGCAAACCTAACCCTTCAATAATGTTACAGTGCGACGCGCGGGTGCAAACCCGCCGCGCTAAACGCCCGTGCGTTGCACATCCTTCATTTCTGCGGTCTTCAGCTTGCCCATCCCGGCTTTCTTCAAGCGCTTGCCCTCTTCCGAGATGTGCTGCCAGGCAGTTTCCACCCGGGTGACTTCTTCACGCCGCTCCGGATATTCCCCATAGCGCACCTTGACGTAGGCCTGGGTGATTTGTTCCAGTTCCACCGGCAGTTCCGAGAAGATTTCCCCCATCTTCGGCAAGAATTCCACCGGCGTGCACGCCGCCGGGCGCGGCGAATCCAATTCAGCGCACAGGTCTAACAACTGGCTGTAGATGCGCCGGATGCGCGCCGCCGCCAACATGCGCTGCGCCGGGCGCAAGCGCGCCGCCAGGTCATCCAGCGCATCCTGCAAAGCTTTGCGCAGCAGCTTCCCCGCCTCGCCTCGCCTGAGCAGCGACTCCGGCTCCTCCACTTCCCGGCGTTTCCCTTCGACCAGCACCCTGCGCACGCGCAAGAATAGCACAACTACTAACACGATGATGACGCCCCAAAAACACACCGACTGCAGCACCTGCGGCAGGGGCGGTGGTTCGGGGACAGCCCACTCGGAAAGCGGGTATGGGCCAAATACACCACTGTCTGGGCTCGCACTGCGCTGGGCCATCAACTGCTGCAGCCAGGGGATCAGCGGCCCCAGGAAATTGGACAGGATCAGCCCCGGGATGGCCGTGATGATCAACACCACCGCCACCAGGAAGCGGAAACCTTGCGCCAGCAGTTCCAGCAGCAAGGCATACTGCCCGGTCAGCAGACTGCCCAACAGCGCCGCCACCGCGATCGCCGATAGCAGCGTTCCCAGTGTGCCCGCCAGCCAGCGCCGGTCGAACGGGTTCTTGGTCACCCCCTTGGATATGCCCACGTATGCAATCCGGGCGAAGATCACCGCCAGGAAGCCCATCAGCAGGAAAGTCATGTACCAGATCAACCCGGGCCCGGCTTCCTGGAGTTGGGAGCGGATCGCCAGGTGCGCCATGAATAACAGCAACCCGAACTCGAAGCGCCGCCAGGCCACCATCGGGCGGATCACCTGGCGCGCCAGGGTGAGCCCACGCCACCACAGCCACAACACGAAGAACAGCACCAGCACAAAGCCCGGGTCGAGCCCTGCCAGGCCGCTGGCGACGCCTGAGGCGGACCTTTGCAGCAAGGTCTGCTCGGCAAACCACAGGCTGAACACCAGCGCCAGCGCCAACCCGGCCAGTTGGATGTTGCGCAGCAGGCGCAGGTTTTCCATGATCTGCGCCAAAGCGAAAGATGCCAGCATAATCCCGCCCAGCACCAGCCCGGCCGCCCAGGTGGGCGTGCTGTGGCTGATGCGCATCACCATCTGGTACCAGGGCAGCACCCAGCACATCTCCACGATCACCAGCAAGATCGCCGCGATCTGCGGCCACCAGCGCAGCGGGACTGTCATCAGGCCGCTGCTGTTTCTTTCGGAGATAGAAGTCGTAGAACGTGGCGTTGCCATTTCGCTTCGCTCGAAAAACGCCTATGCAATAAAAGGCAGGTGCATCACTTTCACACCTGGGATCGAGGGCGGCGCCTGCTTCGCAAAACACAGCAGCGTAATCCGCCAGCCATGCTGCTTCAGGCGGCTCAGCGTCTCGGTCAGATCATCGGTCATCACCCCGGTGACCACCACCAGCGTGGCCCCATAGGGCATGCGCGGCACCTGGGACATCAAGACACGGTCGAAGGGACCGGTCACCAGGGGCGTCACGCCTGCCAGGGCCGTCAGCAGGTGCGCCAGTTGGCCCGGTGAGCGTCCCGGCGGCACCCGGAACGGCTGGTCAGCGTGCGCCAGGCAGCCGTTCGAGATCAGCCCCACCCGGTAACCGTCGCGCAGCGCCTGCTCCACCAGCGTGGCTGTCACGCGCACCAGGTACTCCAGCAGTTCGGGCAGCGTGCCCTCCCAATAATGCGGGAAGGTCGAAACGTTCAGGCACATCACCAGCACCCGCGCCGAAACCGGCTGGAATACCTTCACTTGCAAAGCGCCCGTGCGCGCCGTCGCCGGCCAGTGGATGCGCCGGAAATCGTCATCTGGCTGGTAGTCGCGCACCCCCATCGGCTGGTTGGGGTCCTCGAACAGGCGCCGGCGGGCGCGCTGGTCGCCAAACGGGTCGCCGGTCGGCAGGCGCAGGGATTGAAACGGCAGCGGTTCGGGGAATACGGTCAGGTAATCGTGCGCTTCCCTTTCTTGCACCTGTTCGAACAGCCCGAACAAATCCCCCGAATCAATCGTCGCCGGCCCCATGCGATAGATGCCGCGCTTGCGCAGCAGCAGTGTATAGGCGCGCCGGTCGCGCTCGTACCAGCGCAGGCTGAACAGGCTGACCAGCAGCCCCAGCTCCGGCGAGTGGGTCGGTTTAAGCAAATTATCCTCCTCTGGCCCCACCGCGCTGGGCAGCAAATCCTGCACGCGCAGCCAGGGCAGGGGCAAGAACTTGCGGTTTTCCACTTCGATGCGCACTTCGATCTTCTCGCCAGGGAAGCCGCGCCGGTACACCATGCGCCGTTGGAAGCCGACTTCGTCCAGGGCGCGCCGCTGCCACCAGTGCGCCAGGGCGCTGATCGCCAAAAGCATCAAGGCGAAGGCCGCCAGCGGGTAAACTTTGAACAGTACGGCCGCCAGCAGTACCAACCCCAAAAAGGGCCACCAACTCAACGGCGCCAAATCAGGCCTCCACCGGCACAGCCACCGTATCCACGATGCTGGCCACCAGCTCCTCCGGCTTGCGCCCGCGCAGCTGCGCCTGGGGCGACATCATCATGCGATGGGTCAGCACGTGCGGGGCCATTTGCTTGACATCGTCGGGCATGACGTAATCGCGCCCATCGATGGCCGCCAAGGCCTGCGCCGACTGGTACAGCGCCAGGGTGGCGCGTGGGCTGGCGCCCAGTTCGATCTCCTGGTGCTTGCGCGTCGCCCGCGCCACCTGCACGATGTAATTGCGCACCGAATCCTCCACGCGCACCTGGCGGCGCTGTTCGATCAGCGCCACCATCTCCTCCGCCGTGGTCACCATCTGCAAATTGGGCAGTGGGTCCGACAGGCGGAAGCGCTCCAGGATGGCGTTCTCCTCCGCCTCACTGGGGTAGCCGATGGCGATGCGCAGCAAGAAGCGGTCGATCTGCGCCTCAGGCAGCGGGAAAGTCCCTTCCAACTCCACCGGGTTCTGCGTGGCCATCACCAGGAAAGGCCGCGGCAGCGGGCGCGTGATCCCATCCACGGTCACCTGGCGCTCCTGCATCGCCTCCAACAAAGCCGACTGGGTGCGCGGTGTGGCGCGGTTGATCTCGTCCGCCAGCACCACCTGGCTCATCACCGGCCCGGGACGGTATTCGAACTCCTGTTTCTTCTGGTTGTACCAGTTCAACCCGGTCACATCCGAAGGCAGCAGGTCCGGCGTGAACTGGATGCGGCGGAAGCTGCACCCCAGCGAAGCCGCCAGGGCGCGCGCCAGGGTGGTCTTGCCGATCCCAGGCACATCTTCCAACAGCGCATGCCCCTCACACAGGACCGCCACCAGGGCCAGGTCGATGACCTCATCCTTGCCGACGATCACCTTCTGGACGTTTTCCCGCAAGCGGCGGGCAGCTTCTGCAATCATGGACACCTCAATCATGGCGGAACAGGAAGTTCCGTTAGGATAATTAGCTTCGCTTCCGTAAGTTTACCAGACCTTGCCAGATTTGTTGGTCGCGAAAGCATATTGCGGAACGGCTTCGCTCAGAAGTTCCATTCTGAGACTTACACATTACTTACTCAGGCTCGAAATTAAAGGTTCACGGGCGCGGCTCCGCTTGCATTTCGCCCAAAACTCGAGTACCATAGAGAATATATGGCAGACGCTTTCGAACCCGCTTACGTGAAATTGCTCGCCTCGGGCGAATTGAAAGAACGCGCCGCCCGCGCCTACCAGCAGCTCGCCAACTGCGACGTGTGCGCCTGGGCCTGCGGCGTCGACCGCCTGTCCGGCGTGCTGGGGGTATGCCGCACCGCCGAGAAGGCCCGCCTGAGCAGCTACGGACCGCACCTGGGCGAAGAAGACCCGCTGCGCGGCTGGCGCGGCTCGGGCACGATCTTCTTTGCGCGCTGCAACCTGCGCTGCCAGTACTGCCAGAACCACGACATCAGCCAGGCCGACGCCGGCAACCTGGTCGAGCCGCAGGATCTGGCCGCCGTCATGCTCGAACTCCAGCACATGGGCTGCCACAACATCAACCTGGTCTCCCCCAGCCACGTGGCCCCCCAAATCCTGGCGGCGGTGCTGATTGCCGCCCAGGCCGGGCTGCGCCTGCCGCTGGTCTACAACACCGGCGGCTACGACAGCCTGGCGACCCTGGCCCTGCTGGACAGCGTGGTCGACATCTACATGCCCGACATGAAATACGCCAGCGCCCAGATCGCCCGCCACTACTCCAAGATCCCACACTATCCCGAGGCCAACCAGGCGGCCGTCAAAGAAATGCACCGCCAGGTAGGCGACCTGCAAATCGACGCAAACGGCCTGGCCAGGCGTGGCCTGCTGGTGCGCCACCTGGTGCTGCCCAACAACCTGGCCGGCACGGCCGAGATCGTGCGCTTCCTGGCCGAGGAGATCTCGCCCAACACCTACCTCAACCTGATGGACCAATACCGCCCGGAGTACCTGGTGCGCCAGTATCCGAACCAGTACGCCAGGCTGCGCCGCCCGCTCAACAACCAGGAATACCAGCAGGCCGTGCAGTTGGCCCACGCAGCCGGTTTGCAGCGCCTCGACCAGCGCCAGACGCGCTTCTTTTACTAACTCGTTCGCCGGCCTGCTAACGTGTCTACTCGCCGCCTGCTGCGCCTGTCCGCTTTCGCCCTGCTGGTCATCCTGCTGGCCTATGCCGTCATCAGCACCGGCATGGCCTGGGTTTATTCGTATGCCTTCACCCACCCGGGATGTATCCACGAACCCGCTATGCTGCCTGGCGTCCCAGCCCCTCAAGAACAGATTTTGCTCAGCGAAGATGGCTTACAACTGAAAGCCTGGTACTACCCCTCCCAGAACGGCGCCGCCATCATCGCCCTGGGCGGCCTGGGCGGCTCCCTGGGGACAGCCCTGCCTCCGGTCGAGTTCCTGCTGCGCCAGGGCTACGGCGTGCTGCAAATCGACTCGCGCGCCTGCGCCCAGCCCGCCTCTGCCGTCACTCTGGGTGCAGGCGAAGCGCAGGACGCCGCCGCCGGGCTGGCCTTCCTGCAAAGCCGCCCGGAAGTGCACGCCATCGGCGCCTTCGGCTTCTCGATGGGCGGGGTGACTGCGGTGCGCGCCGCCGCCCGCCATCCCGAGATCGCCGCCGTGGTCGACGATGGCGGTTATTTCAACCTGGGAGACGATTTCGTCGAACCCGGCGAGCCCAAATCGCTGCCGCGCAGCCTGTTCCTGTACACCATCGCGACCTCGTTCTGGCTGCAAAGCGGCGCCAACCCCTGGCAGATCAGCCCGATCGATGACCTGCCCAGGATCAGCCCGCGCCCCGTGCTGCTCATCTACGGCGAGGGCGAAGCCGCCAGCGGGCGCGCCCAGGCCCAGTTCGCCGCCGCCGGCCAGCCCAAAGAACTGTGGATCGTGCCCGGCGGGTCCCACGGGCGCAACCACCTGGCGGCGCCCCAGGAATACCCGCAGCGCCTGCTGGATTTTTTCGCCGCGCACTTACTTGGGCCAATCGAAACGCAGCCCACGGCAACTGCCGCGCCAACAACCACCCGCTTCATGCTTTTCCCCGGCTACGTAACCTTCGACTACCCATCCAGGTGGAAGCTCTACAATAGAGGGACAGATGTATATGCAACAGATCCGGACAAACCTAAGCCGCCTGTTTTCGATGAGAAAATAAGCGTGAACATCGCAGAGTTCCTCGTATCTACAGAGAAACTATATTTAGAAACATCCTCATTGGATAAGAAGGTAGATAACCTGATCGGGCTGCGCCGTATAGATTCGGATTTCAGCCTTATCCATAATGCGACTCTATCCATCGATGATTATCCGGCACGTCACCTGATTTTTGAAATTTCGCCTAGAAATTTCGAGGGCCGCAAGTATTACGACGAATTCTTTCTGCTGGTCAACGATTACTTCTACTGGTTTGGGCTTGACACCCTCGTCTCTGAAAGAGATGGGCTATTTGGCCAGGAGTATGATGCCCTGATCCGTTCCATTCAGGTGGTGGAGAAATGAGCCTCGGCCGTGCTCCGAACTGCCAGGGCGCGGCCAAAGCCCGAAAAGCGGTTCCCCTGGTTCACCATTGGTAACAAAGCGGGACCGTAAGAAACCCGAATTATCAAGAAGGCTGCCAAGGTGTATGACAGGTATGTTTTATGGATAATGTACGCGCAGCACTTGGGGAGAACCCATGAAATTAATTAGATTGATCGATAAAGGACTTACTCTTGCGATTGTCCTATTGATTCTATGTCTCTTACCTGCTTGTAAACAAGTATCTTGGAAGTTGGTGATGAACCATGGTAGTCCTGTCGCGATTGCTGTTAATCCCACAACCGGCGAACTTGTAGTGGGTGACCCTACAACAGGATCTGTCAATGTGCCGCAATCTGTGGAAAACCCTTTTTTGAGAAAGGATTCGTTTTTAGAGCGGTTGGATACTGAACAACAAGGTCGTATCTATGAGATTTGTTTTCCAGATGATGTTTGGGTTCGCACTTGGAGTGGCAAGATGTTCAGTTATGCTATGGACGCGGGATCCTGGACACCCCATCCAGAATTTAATGACCTTGATGCAAGATGGGAATGTTCTGTATCATCAGAAAACCAATTCATCGTTTGGAGTTTTGAAAAGATTGCTCTACATGATGATCAGTGGATATGGGCCTTTCCGCCCAACAATGAGCTTATCACTGACGTTGTACAAGATGAGCGAGATGTCTTATGGGTGGCAACTGTGGGAGGGGTAGTATGTCAATAGTTGTGTAAAATCTCGGTGCCGGCGCTCTTGGCAGGAATTGAAATGTTTCTGAACTTCAGACTGCGGATCACCGCATAGAACATTAGCATACAGCTATTCTCGTTGCGAAAG
>JBFMFR010000050.1:0-54372 GCA_040752025.1 Chloroflexota bacterium
TGCGGCTTGCTTCAGGATGATTTGGATCAGTTCTTCTCGGCTGAGATCGTTCAAGTCTGGCTGTGTCATTGTGTTACAATCTTATCAGATTTCCACACTTGTTAGCAACCCTGTGAGTAGATACAAAATGAGAGACAAGGCCGCTGGTAGAAGACAGCCCTGTCTCTCAAAACTTGATCTTGTCGTACAACAAGTCGGGCGCTTTGCAGCAGTTAGTCGCGCCGCCGTCCCATTCCCAGAACCACACTCACCCAATATAAGAGTTGCAGGATCGCCGTAATCAGGGCAGCCACGTAGGTCAGGGCCGCCGCGTTGAGCACGTGGTTTACACCCTGCATCTCGTCTTCACTGACGATCAAACCCGAATTCGATAACAACTGGCGGGCACGCGCTGACGCGTTCAACTCGACTGGGATCGTCGCCAGGGCAAACACCGCGCCTCCTGAGAATACCAGCACACCCAGCCAGGCGATATTGACCTGGCGCAAGAACAAACCCACAATGATCAAAATCCAGCCCAGGTATGAGCCAACGTTGACCGCCGGAACGATCGCTGCCCGAAAACGCAGCGGCAGGTAATCCTCGTGATCCTGCATGGCATGCCCGAGCTCATGCGCCGCGATCGCCAGGGATGCCACCGAATAGCCCTGGTACACGCCTGGCGACAGGCGCAGCACTTTATCGCGCGGGTCGTAATGATCGTTCAAACGGCCCTGGATGCCCTCAACGCGCACCCCATACAGGCCTCCCGTCTGGATCAGCCGCTGGGCTGCCTGTGCCCCGCTCATCCGGCTGCGGGCAGGCACCTGGCTCCATTTGTTATAAGCAGATTGCACGTACCATTGCACCAGCATCATCAGCAAGAACGCTGGCGCCATAAAAAGCAGGTAGCGTGGATCGTAGAATAAACCGAACATTTTGTACCTCCAAATCAGATCGAAAAGCCGGATATCAATTATTGTTGCGAGAGCAGCACTTCCACAGCCTTATCGAGCTGCACATCGCGCTGGGCGTTGATATCCTCTTCCGTAAATTCGACCACGTAATCCGGCTCCAGGCCAACACCGTTGATCTGCGTCTTATTGGGTGTCAGCCAGTGGGCCACCGTCACTCGTACAGCGCCTTCGTTATTATCCAATACCATGTACGTTTGCACAGAGCCTTTACCAAAGGATTTTACGCCAACCAACTGGCCGCGACCACGATCTCGGATCGCGCCGGCCACAATTTCCGAAGCAGAAGCGCTGCCTTCATTAACCAATACCACGATCGGTATCTTAGTAGCCAGCCCGCCTGACTCAGCCTCATAGGTAGTGGTGCGACCATCGCCAAATTCCTCATACATGATCACGCCATCCCCAATGAACTGCGAAGCCACCTCGATGGCTGTGTCCAGATAGCCGCCGCCATTGTTGCGCAGATCCAAAACCAACCCCACCGGTTTCTGATCCATCAAATCCTTCAATGCCTTCCTCAAATCACTACCGGTGTTGATTCCGAAGGTGTACAGGTGCACATAAGCCACCTGGTTGTCCAGCATCTTGCTTTCCAGGGTTGGGACCACGATCGCGGCGCGCTCGATTTCCACATCAAAAGGCTCACTGCCTTCACGCGCAATCGTCAATTTCACGGTGCTGCCCTTCGGCCCAATCACCCGCTGGCGTACAGCTTCGCCATCCCAACCAGTCATATCCTCGCCGTCCACTGCAATGACTTTATCCCCCGATCTCAAACCAGCCTTCTCGGCTGGCGAGCCGGGCATCGGGCTGATAATCGTCAGGAAATCCCCGCTGATATCCACCCAGGCCCCAATCCCCTCGTATTCCTGTCCGTCCAGTTGCGCGCTAGCGCGCTCGTACATCTCAGGATCCAGATAGGAGGTGTGCTCATCGCCCAGTGTGTCCAGCATACCTCGGATGGCACCGCGCATCATCAGCTCTTCATCTACCGGCTGCTCGACGTAATCCTTTTTGACCAATTCCCAGGTCTGCCAGAAAGGCGTAAACAGGTTCTGTAAATCCTCGGGAGTGCCGCCCTGGCTACTGTTGACGCCGACCACAGGCATTGACTCTAAGGGATTCTCTGCTCCCAATCCCAACGCCCAGGGAGAAGCCGGAGCCCCCAACGTTCGCCCGGCAATAAACCCGGCCGAACAGGAACCCGTGAGCAGCACCACGACCACAACGATGCTCGCAATTATCACCAACGATTTGTTGGATTTCATTCTTTTCTCTCCTAATCTACACCAGCCGGGCCGGTCTCTGCGCGCCTTCCGGTTGATTCTGGTGTGTACAGGCGCGCTTCTATTCAGCTTTTAAGATTATCACACTTTGGTTAGAGGAAGATAAACAATGCAAAAGAATGTCATATAATAGACTTTGCATTTTGGCTAAGTACAGCCGTTGATGACCGCTAACAGATCGACAGAAAATAACTTCTCGATAGGTGTAAGATGTTTGCCCGAAAACGCGTGATCTTCTTCCTGCTATACCTGGCTGTGGCCTGCACAACGCCCGTTGGCCAACCCACTGGCCTCATACCAGCAACGCAGCCGCCCACAGCCACACGCCCGCCTGCTGCAACTTCGATGAAAACTCCTCTCCCCACTTCGACGCAGGCGCCCACCTGGACGCCGCTGCCCACCAATACCACCGTGCCGTCGCTGACACCCCTGCCATCACTAACCCCCCTGCCAACCTCCGCCATCGCCATCACCAGCACCATCACCAGTACCCTGCCCCTGACAGCCACCATCGAACTGACCAGCACCGAATTTTCCTGCCTGGTAGGCGAAGACGTTTGCGGGATCGATGTGTATTCATCCGATCGCCCCGGTTGGTGTCAGATGGAGAATTCTGGAGAAATCTGCGACATCACCTACGATTACAGCCTGTTGTATCCGACAGATTGGAAAATCCAACCCGTTGATGACGCCCTGCAACCGCACCTGTTTTTCGACACGGGTGTAGAGGATTACCAGGTTTTCCTGTATCAACTCCCCGCTCAAGGCCTCTCGCTCATAAACGCTGATCAGGCCAAATTCTGTGATGAAGACGCCTCCTGCACCCCGGTTGTCGCTTCCGCAGAAGCCATCTCCATGCGCCGTTTCCAATATTCGGGTTCGGGTCAGGTTCTGGTTCTGATCAGTTACCTGGACAACCAGTTCATCACGCGCTATTTCCGCTTCATCAAACACCCAGGCGAAGAACGCCTGTATATACTCGAACTGCGCATTCCTCGCGCCCAGGCAAACAGCCGGGCGTATGCCGCCCTGCTGCAAAGCCTACAGACCCTGCTCGCTTCGATCCAGCCAGATGCACCCTGACCCAACTCACTCGGCGATTTTGAACGGGTTGAAATCCGTTTCGTAATCGAAATAATCCTCTTTTTCCACCCTTTTCAGCCAGTTGACCACCCGGTATGTTACCGGCGTCATCAACGCTTCGATGCCGCACTTGAACAGGTAATTCGTCGCCACCAACGTCAGCCAGATTTCGGGCACAAAACCGGGAACACCCAGCCAGGTGGCCAAGGACACGAACAAAACGCTGTCCAATCCCTCTCCTACCAGGGTGCTGCCGATCGTGCGCGTCCACAACCAGCGCCCGCGCGTCAGGATCTTCATCTTTGCCATGACGAAGGAATTAGAAAACTCCCCGCCCCAATAAGCGATCAAACTGGCGATCACAATCGCTCCCGAGCTGACTCCCCCCAGCACCGCATCGTACTGCGCCTGGCCCACGTTGGCCTGCCAGTGGGCCTCACCCGGCAGCCTGGCAACCAGCCACAAAGTCGCGCTCATCAGAATCGAACAGGCGAACCCGGTCCAGATCACCCGCCGCCCGTAGCGGTAGCCATACACCTCCGTCAGCACGTCCCCAAAGATGTAGCTGACCGGGAACAGCAGCGTTCCGGCATCAAAGGCCAGCGGTAGGCCCAGCAGCGAAACGCCCCAATCCACGATCTTTGCAGATGAGGCGATGTTGCTCACCAACAAAACCGCCACAAACAGCGCCATGATCCGGTCGAAATAGCGATATCGCATTCGCGCGTAATCCTAATCCTGCAGCCAACGCTTAACGTAAGCTTCGAAGGAAGGCGGATCGCTGACCTGCTCTGTGTAAGCCAGGAGCGATTCGCCATCCAACGCGTAAATTGGATGGCAGGAGGTCGGCGCGGCACCGCCTGGCGCCAGCGCCACTGTGTTCACCAGTGGGCCGATCAAATCCACCCTGGACAGTTCAGGGACAATTTCCTCAGTGGTCAAAATCACTGTCCCGGCGGTCAGAACCAGTTCCTCATCAACGCCCCGGTTGTCTCCAATCTGGGCGTTGCCATCCATATCTGTGCGCAGCGCATGGATCACCGCCACATCCGGGCGGATCGCGGGGAAAGCCACCAGTTCCTCCCCGCTGTATGGATCGACCACCGTTCGCACCTCCGGCCGCAAGCCTGGCAAATCGGTGCCAAGCCAGCCGCGCCCGGGCATGAAGCCCACCCCTGCCATCTGTGCGCGCAATCCAAAAGCCAGGCTGGCCTCCGTCTCCTCGATCACCTGCAGTTCACCCCGGTTGGCAAAGTAAGTGAACATCGGCGCCAGTCCAAAGATTTCCAATCCGAAGTAGCACGAGCGAACCCGTGCAACCATCCCTGCTCCCACCAGCAAATCGCTCTCCAGGCCAGCCGTGAAAGCCAGCAGAGTCAGGTCGCGCGGCTCACCCGACCGGTAAAACCGATCGAGCAGGGCGCGCACGAAAGCTACGGGGCGCCGGTACAAGGTCATGCCGCCCAACGCCAGCGTGCAGCCCGATGGCACCAGGGCTGCTGCCGCCTCCATAGAAACATATTTGCTGGGAACTTGCTTATCGCTCAATTCGCTGCCTCCCATAAATCTGGCATCACCTCGGGTAACTCCAGGATGCTGGCGATCGTATGGACTGCCGCCAGGTTGCCGTTTTCATGCTGCCCAACCAGCACCGTGGTAAAGCCCATTTGTCGAGCAGGGGCCAGATTGTACGGCGAATCATCCAACAGCACACAACGCGCTGGTTCCGGCTGGCCCGCCAACGCCAGGGCGCGCTGGTAAGCAATCGTCTCAGGCTTACAGGCGAACTCGATGGCGCGCACGTCAACAATACCCTCAAAACAATCCAAAATCCCCAGGAAGGAAAGCACGCGCCGGGCATGGTCCGCATCGGCGTTCGTAAAAATCCAGCGCCGCTGTGGCAGGCTGCGCAGCAGCGGGCCAAGTGCTGGCGAGGGCTGCAAATATTGCTCCAACGGCAGGTCGTGTACGTACGCCAGGTAATCATCCGCGTCCACCTGGTAATGCTTCTGCAGGCCCCGCAAGGTGGTGCCATAGGTAGTGAAATAATCATGGCGCAGTTCAGGAATGCGCTCCCAGGGCAGGCCCAGGCGCTCGAACATATATTGGCTCATGCGCGCCCGGATGGCCTCCCACAGGCCCGATTGGTTAGGATAGATCGTATCATCCAGGTCGAAGAAAATGGAGGTGTAAGGCATAGGCGTATTATACAGGTATAATAGACGTATGCCGATCCGAATTTTACCCCCCGAAGTCGCCTCACAAATTGCCGCCGGCGAAGTCGTAGAGCGTCCGGCCTCGGTGGTCAAAGAGTTGCTCGAAAACGCCCTGGATGCAGGCGCTACGCATATCCGCATTACGGTTGAAGCCGCGGGACGGCGTCGGATCGAAGTTGCTGACAATGGCAGGGGTATCCCCCCGGAAGAGCTTCCGCTGTCGGTCGAGCGCCATGCCACCAGCAAGCTTTCCAGCGCTGCTGACCTGTTCCACATCGAAACCCTGGGCTTCCGTGGCGAAGCCCTGGCCTCCATCGCCTCCATTTCTCGCACAACCATCACTTCTCGCACAGCCAGCTCCGATGTAGGTGCTCGCCTGCGCGTCGAAGGCGGGCACGCCGCCGCCGTGCAGCCCGTAGGCGCTCCGCTCGGCACGGTTGTGTCTGTCGAGGACCTGTTCTACAACGTCCCGGCGCGCTTGAAATTCTTGAAACATGAGACCACCGAGCGCCGCTTGATCGATAACCTGGTAACGCGCTATGCACTGTCGTATCCCGCCGTACGTTTTCACCTGCACCAGGAAGGCCGCCCCGCTTTACAAACCAGTGGGCAAGGCGACCAGCGCGAGGTGCTGGCGGCGCTGTATGGTGCAGATGTTGCCCGGCAAATGTTCGAAATCATTTACGATGAACAGGCGCTGACTGTGCGCGGCTTTATCAGCCCCACCTCGCTGACCCGCTCGAATCGTCGCGAGATCACCCTCTTTGTGAATGGCCGCCCGGTGCAAGACGCCTCTGTGGTGGCCGCTTTGCTCAAGGGGTATCACACCCTGCTGATGGTTGGCCGCTATCCATTGGCGGTTCTATTTCTGGAAGTGCCCCCCGAAACCATCGATGTCAACGTGCATCCCACCAAAGCCGAGGTGCGTTTCCGCCAGCCTGAGGAAATTTTTACGGGTGTACAGAACGCCGTACGGCGCTCTCTGCTGGCGCATAGCCCCGTGCCAGGCTTACCATCCCAGCCATCCTGGCTGCCATCTTCCTCCCCACCGGCAGCCGCCCGCACACCAGACCCTGTCTGGGAGTGGGGGGATACAGAGCGCCGGCCATCCACGCCGCTCTCGATGCCAGAAGCCGGGCCATCGCCAGGTCCGCCGCAAACCAGCCTGCCTGACCAGCGCGTCCCCCTGCTGCGCCCCGTCGGTCAAATCGCCAGCGCTTACCTCGTTGCCGAAGGTCCAGATGGGCTTTATCTGATCGACCAACACGCCGCGCACGAGCGCGTCTTGTTCGAGCGTTTCATGGCACAAAGCGAGCATGATTATTCTGCCCAGGCTCTGCTGCAACCGGTTACGGTAGAATTGCCCCCGGCTGCCAGCCGGCTGCTCTCCGAACAACTCCCCACCTTAGAACACCTGGGCTTCCAGATCGAGCCCTTTGGCCCGCATACCTTTCTGGTGCGCAGCATCCCAGCTTTGTTGACCAATAGCGATCCGGCTGCTGCAGTGCGCGTCCTGGTCGAAGAATTCGAAGAAGATGAAACGCCCCTGCAAGCCGAACAGGAAGCGCGCCTGATCGCCCGCATTTGCAAACGCGCTGCGGTCAAGGCCGGCCAGATCCTCAGCCCGGAAGAACAGCGCGTCCTGGTGCGCGACCTCGAAGCCTGCCAATCGCCGCGCACCTGCCCGCACGGCCGCCCGACCATGATCCACTTATCCGTAGATTTGCTCGAACGCCAGTTCGGCCGCAAAGGAGCACGCTGATGCAGACTCTATGGCTAGAAGAAGGCTCCCTGCGCCTGCGCCAGGATATCCCACTTCCTGTTCCAGGGCTAGATGAAGCACTGATCAAAGTTCGCCTGGCTGGCATCTGCGCCACGGACCTGGAGATGGTGCGCGGTTACTATCCCTTCAAAGGAATCCTCGGACACGAGTTCGTTGGTGAGGTTGTCCAGGCTCCTGGACACACAAACTGGATCGGGCAGCGAGTGGTCGGCGAGATCAATATCACCTGTGGGCAGTGCCATAATTGCAAATCCGGCCGGCGCACACATTGCGAGCAGCGCACAACCCTGGGCATCCGCGACCGGAACGGCGCTTTCGCCGAATACCTCACCTTGCCTGTAGAAAACCTTCACAGCGTCCCCGCCTCGATTTCTGATGAGGCTGCCGTTTTTACAGAGCCGCTGGCTGCCGCTCTGGAGATCAGCCAGCAAATCCACATTCACCCCGGTGATCACGTCCTCGTGGTTGGAGCGGGCCGCCTGGGCCAGATCATTGCCCAGACCCTGACCCTCACGGGTTGCCAGCTAAATGTTGTTGTGCGCCACGCGCTCCATCAGAAACTCCTGGCTGAACAGGGCATCACCACCATCATCGAGGAAGAAGTCGCTGCCAGGCAGTGGGATATCGTCGTCGAAGCCACCGGTTCGCCCTCCGGGTTCGACCTTGCCCGGCGAGCGCTGCGCCCGCGCGGTACCCTGGTTTTGAAGAGCACCTATAAAGGCAACATGGAAGTAAACTTTTCTTCCCTGGTTGTTGATGAAATCTGCCTGGTCGGCTCGCGTTGCGGGCCTTTTCCACCTGCGCTAAACTTACTGCAGCGAGGCCTGGTGCAACCGGCTCGCTTGATCAGCGAGCGTTTCCCATTTGCCAGGGCTCAATCCGCGTTTGAGCGCGCCGCCCAACCCGGGGTTCTCAAAGTATTATTACAGTTTCAAAACGATCCGGTGTAGCAGTTTTTTCATTCCCCTAAGACCGATTGCACGATCCCGGGAATAATTTCTTCAACATTCTCGTGGAAAACCACATCCGCGCGCACATCCAGATAGGTCTGGGAATAATTGATCAGAATCAGGTGCGCACCATTTTCCAGGGCCCGCATGGGCAGTCCGGCAACCGGTAAAACTTCCAAAGAGGACCCCGCCACGATCATCAGATCGCACTTCTTGCTGGCATCCAAAGCTTTCAGCCAGATCTCGGCAGGCAGTTGTTCGCCAAACAACACCATATCCGGTTTGAGCACGTGCTGGCACACTGGACAATGAGGAATCTGTTCACTCTCCAGATATGCTTGCAAATAGGCCTCCGCAGCATACTTACGGAAACACCAGGTACAGGTCATTGATGAAAACGAGCCATGCACTTCCAGCACCGTTTTCGACCCGGCCTTTTGATGAAGCGTATCGATATTCTGAGTGATCACCGCTTGCAAATATCCGGCCTGCTCCAGGCGCGCCAGGCCGTAATGCGCCTGGTTAGGCTGCGCCTGCGACAGCGTGATGGCCAGCGTATGCATCCAGGTGAAAAAACGCTCGGGATGATAGCGGAAAGCCGCCAGGGAGGCCACCTCGAAGGGGTCTACACGCGTCCATAAGCCGTTCGTGGGTGAGCGGAAATCCGGAATGCCCGATGGCGTTGAGATGCCTGCGCCTGTCAGGACTACACCGCGTTTGCTGCCACGGATGATGTCAGCAGCACAACGGATTCCCATTAGCGTAGCATCGGAAAATTCAGGCATCCCAGGAAGACAATCGATCAGGATAGATTCTGGAAAACGAGATCTGCCAGCTTGAGGAACTGTTGCGCCGTTACCCCTTCCGTCTGTTTGAGCACCATCGGCGTGGTCTCCACCGCAGCCTGGTACGCCAGTTCCGGGTTAGCCGTAAATACCAACGACACAGGCCGGCGTAATTGATCCTGTACCTGGCTCAACGAAAGCTGCACGCCTGCCCGCAGCCGGTTGAATAATACCGGGAAGACACGCTCCTCGCCTATCCCCTTTTCGTACAAGTAATCGATCATCGCCCGGGTCTGCAAGATTGTCTGGCTGACTGGCTCAACCACCAGCACAACCAGATCGCACTTTTCGAGTACCTGATCAGTAACCGCGGTAATCGATGGGCCCAGGTCCAGGATGGTGAACGGTGCCAGGTGCGCCAGGATTTCCGTCACCGCCACATAATTCTCTGGGCGGAAAACCTTCCTGGCATCCTGTGGGTTCGGCGAAGATAACATGAACCGCACCCCTTCCAGGTGAGTGATCAGCTCACTTTCGACCAGGGCCGGATCCATTTGATTGGCAGGCGACATCAACATGCGATTCAGGCTCTGCGCGTTGGAGTAGCCCAATTCAAGCCCAATCGTGCCGCAACCAGGCCGGTAATCTGCCACGATCACAGCCTTCTTATGCTGGTAGTGCAACACAACCCCCAGGTTCAAGGCCACAGTCGAGACCCCCAGACCGCCTTTGGCTGCCAAAATGCCGACTACCTTGCCGCGCGGAGTTGCTGGCTTGGCGGCTTGTGGCTGGCCTCGCTTGGCGCGCGCCAACACCGCTCGCACATGTGCGATCAATTCGCGTGGTTGGGCTGGCTTTGTAATATAATCATCCGCGCCAGCATCATACCCTTCCAACCGGTCTTCAGCCTGAGCCTTGGCCGTAAACATGATGATCAGGATGTTCTGTGTTTCAGGGTCCGCGCGCAGTCTCCGCGCCACCTCCACCCCATCCATGTCTGGCATCATCAAATCCAGCAAGATCAGGTCCGGCTTCTCGTTTCGCGCCAAAGAAAGCGCCTGTTTCCCGCTGCTTGCAGCGACAATCTTGTATCCCTGCTTATCCAGCATCAATCCCACCAGGCGTAGGGTGTCCAAGTCATCATCGACAATTAAAATCTTTTCAGCCATTTCTGCTCCTTAGCCAGCATGGATCATACAAAAAGTCTAGCATAAAGCTGCGATACACACAAGTGCAAATTCCAAATCAATTATAATCGCTACTATGCTAATCGAGCGTTTTCGTCAAATTCTTCAGCAAGAATGCCCCCTGGATCCGGACCGGCTGCTTTTGGTGGGCGTCTCAGGCGGGCCAGATAGTCTCTGCCTGCTCGACCTGCTCTGGCAGCTCGGCTTTTCGCTGGCAGTCGCCCACCTGGATCACGGCTTGCGACCCGAGTCGCAGGAAGAAGCTGGACTGGTGCGCCAATGGGTCGAACAAAAAGGGCTGCCCTTTTATCTCGAGCGTCTAAACGTTGCCGCCCTGGCCAAGAGTCAAGGGCTATCCATCGAAGAGGCTGCGCGCACCGCTCGTTATCGCTTCCTGTTCAAACAGGCTGCTCAATGTCAGGCGCAAGCCGTCGCCGTTGGACACACAGCCGACGATCAAGTGGAAACCGTATTGATGCACCTGCTGCGCGGCGCTGGCCTGTCCGGGTTGCGCGGCATGGCTTGCTACAGCCTGCCCAACGCCTGGAGCCAGGAACTGCCCTTAGTCCGCCCATTGCTAAGCATCTGGCGAGAGGAAATCCTGGAGCACCTGCACCAGCGCGGGCTGCAGCCCGTCCTGGACGCCAGTAACCAGGACACTCGCTTCTTCCGTAACCGTCTGCGCCACGAACTGATCCCAATCCTCGAAACCTACAACCCTCAAGTGCGCCAGCGTTTATGGCGCACAGCCCAGGTGCTTCACCAGGATTACAGCGTTTTAGAGCGCCTTGTCGAATCCGCCTGGCAGATCTGCCTGCGCCAGCACGGCCCGGGCTATCTTTCCCTGGACCCGCAGGCGCTGGCCGCCCAGCCGCTCAGCATCCAGCGCTACCTGGTGCGCCGGGCCATCGCCCAACTTCAACCCGATTTGCGCGATGTCGATTTTGAGGCGATCGAGCGCGCTCTGGCCTTCCTGCACCGCCCGTCCCGAATGGCGCAGTTAAACCTGGTAGCCGGGTTGCGTTTATTCATAGAAGCAGATCAGCTCTGGCTGGCAAACTGGCAAGCCAACCTGCCAGCGGACCATTGGCCTCAGGTATCACCTGACCGTGTGCTCACTTTCAATCCCCCAGGCACACTGCAACTGTCACAGGGCTGGGCCATCCATGCCACAATTGTCGAGGACACCCGATCTTTGCAGGAGTTCGACCTGCAAAACAACGACCCCTTCCAGGCCTGGCTGGACCTGGACAGGCTTAGCCTGCCCCTGCAAGTTAGTTCCATGCGCCCAGGCCAGCGTTTCCAGCCTCTGGGGATGTCTGGGCACTCCCTTAAAATGTCAGATTTCTTCATCAACGTCAGGCTGCCTCGCCGGGCGCGTCGTGCCTGGCCCCTGGTGCTTTCGTCTGGCGAGATTGCCTGGGTGCCAGGCTTCCGCCTGGGTCATCCCTTCCGCCTGAGTGCACAGACTCGCCTCGCCCTCCTGCTTCGCCTGGAACGCTCAGAATAAAAAAAGGGTCTTGCAGGCTCCGCCCACAAGACCCTTTTACGAGCCAATCTAGGTTTAGAACAGCCCCACCACGCGGCCGGTCTCCAGATCCAAATCTACATCATAGAACACCGGACGAGTCGGCAGGCCTGGCATCGTGCGCATGGTGCCCAACAGCGGATACAGGAAGCCTGCGCCCACTGAGGCACGGATGTCGCGGATCGGAACCACAAAGCCCTTCGGCACACCCTTCAACTCAGGATTGTGGCTCAGGCTCAGGTGCGTCTTCGCCATGCACAACGGCAGGTTGTCGAAGCCCAGGCGAGTATACAACTCAATCTTGGCTTCTGCTTCAGGCGAATACTCGACTCCATCTGCCCCGTAGATCTCCTTGCAGATCTTCTCGATTTTCTCCTTGATGGACAGGTTCAGTGGGTAAAGGAACTTGAAGTTGGTGGGTTTCTCAGCGGCCTTGACCACCGCTTCGGCCAGCGCCTTAGCGCCCTTGCCGCCCTCCATCCAGTGCGTGCAGACCACTGCATCCTCAGCGCCGGCTTCGATCGCCGCCTTGCGCACCAGTTCGACCTCTGCCGGGGTGTCATCCTTGAAAGAGTTTACCGCCACCACAACGTTCACGCCATATTTCTTGGCGTTCTTGATGTGGTGCTGCAAATTGCCCAGGCCAGCCTTCAGCAGGTCCAGGTTCTCTTCGGTATACTCAGGCGCCAGAGGACGTCCGGCCACCACCTTGGGTCCACCGCCGTGCATCTTCAGGGCGCGCACCGTCGCCACCATCACTACTACTTGCGGGATCAGGCCAGAATAGCGGCACTTGATGTCGAAGAACTTCTCCATGCCGATGTCAGCGCCGAAGCCCGATTCGGTTACCACGTAATCGGCCAGCTTGAGCGCAATGCGGTCGGCGATGATCGAGCTCTGCCCATGAGCGATGTTCGCAAACGGGCCAGCGTGCACAAAGACCGGCGTACCTTCGAGCGACTGCATCAATGTAGGCTTGATGGCATCCTTCATCAAAACGGTCATCGCGCCAGCCACGCCCAGGTCTTCAGCAGTAATTGCCTCGCCCTGCTTGTTCGTGCCGATCACGATGCGCCCCATGCGCTCGCGCATGTCTGCCAGGTCAGTTGTCAAAGCCAGGATAGCCATGATTTCGCTGGCGACCGTGATGTCGAAGCCCGTGCGGCGGGTCTTGCCCTTCTCATCTGGGCCCAGGCCGACTTCGATCTCACGCAGGAAGCGGTCGTTGGTGTCAACCACCCGCCGCCAGGTAATACTGTCTGGGTCGATATCCAGGCGGGCAAAGCGGCTGCGCTCTTCAGGCGTCAGTTCGTTCGGATCAGTCTTGTCGATGCCCAGTTTCTTCAGCCGGTGCAGCATCGAGGGCGAGAATCTGCGGTTGCCTTCCTTGTCTGGCGGGCACAGCGCGTTGAAGAGCTTCTCATCGCTCTGGCTACTTTCGTGGAATATGCGCACGTCAATGGCCGCGGCCAGCAGGTTGTTGGCTGCCGTGATGGCGTGGATATCGCCGGTCAGGTGCAGGTTGAAATCCTCCATGGGGATCACCTGGCTGTATCCGCCGCCGGCTGCCCCACCCTTGATGCCGAAGGTTGGCCCCTGGCTGGGCTGGCGAATGCAGGTGAAAACGCGCTTGCCCAGGTGCGCCCCCAGCGCCTGGCTCAATCCCATCATCGTCGTGCTCTTGCCCTCGCCCAGTGGGGTTGGGGTGATCGCCGTCACATCGATATACTTGCCGTCCGGCACATCTTTGAGACGTTCCAGCACTTCCAGGCGGACTTTCGCCTCATATCGACCATGTAATTCGAGTTCCTCAGGCAGCAAGCCGACTTCTTCAGCAACTTGTTGGATCGGCTTGATATCTGCCTCTTGCGCAATCTCGATGTCCGAAGGCACAGGTGTGCGCAGCTTCAACGGGATAGGTGTAAATTTTCGCAATCCGGGAAAATTGTTCGTACTCATACGTTTGGCCCTTTCCTTTTTGTCTGAATTGAGAGCAGCTGAATATCAGTATAATTGTGACAGAAATCCTGCCATCCGACAAGGGACGCATATCCTGTCTGTGTTAAGCAATGTGTCACTTTTACTCGCGCCCGATCTTAAATTTACTAAGCCTTCAGGCACATAAAACCATACGGCTCAAGCCGGAGATCTTGCAACGGAAATGCCTCCCCAGTAAACAAATCTGTAAACGTATAGCTCAAGCCGTACAGGCGTAATTGGTTAGCCGCTACCACCTGTTCGGCCTCGGAAAAATTAGCAAATACCAGGGCGCGTTCATTTCCGTACACACGTACGTAGCCGAGTACATGTACATTACCCGTATGGATCACCTGCAAATGATTGCCCGAGAAAACGGGAGCGCGCTGGCGCAGGTTGACCAATCGCTGCAAGCCCTGGTAAATCCGGCCTTCCAGGCTGTGCGCATCGTGCCGCAAAGCGATCTTTTGCCAGTCAGCCGCCGGTCGATGCACCCAGCGGCTGTCATGCGCCTTGGCTGGATCCTGCCGGTAACTGTAATCGTTTAGCATACCGATCTCATCCCCCAGGTAGATCAGCGGGATTCCCCCCACCGTTAGAATCACGCTGTGGATCAGCAGGATGCGCCGGATGGCAAGCTCGACCTCCGCTTCGGTTTCTTCCTTGAAAGCCTTCTCCAGACCAACCAGCGAAGCGCAGGTACCCGAAATGCGCGCATCTCCGGTTTTCGGGTTCTCCTGGAAAGGCAGCCCGCGGGCAAAGCTGCCCTCAAAACGCCCCGTATAGAACGCGTTCAAGAAGCGCCGGTGGTTGTAGCCATTGACATCGAGGCGCGCCGCGTCATCATCTGAAAAAGTCCAACCAATATCGTCATGACAGCGCACATAGTTGACCCAGGCGCAGCCCGGCGGAATCTGGAACCGCTCGCGCAGAGCCTGATCGAGCAGGTTGATCTCGCGGGTCGCCAGTGAATTCCACAGCATCGCCATCAGCAGCGGGTTGTAGGATAACTGGCACTCTCCAGGATCGATATATTTGGCTACTTCATCCGGATGTACGATCGCCTCCGACTTGAACAACAGCGCCGGCGCTGCGATGCGCGCGACTGCGTTGAAAGCCTGGATCAGCATATGCGCTTCAGGCAGGTTTTCGGAACTGGTGCCCAGTTGTTTCCAGATAAAAGCCACGGCATCCAGGCGCAGCACCTCCACGCCTGCATTTGCCAGGAACAACATCTCCTCAGCCATGCGGTTGAACACTTCTGGGTTAGCATAGTTCAGATCCCATTGGTAAGAGTGGAAAGTCGTCCACACCCATTTGCCAACCTCTGGGCGAAACGTGAAGGCGCCGGGATGTTCGTCGGGAAAGATCTCCCGCATATAAGCTTCATAGGCTCCCGGCATCTGGCGGTCTGGGAACATGCGGTAATAATCCTGATAGCTGGATTCGCCTGCCAGGGCGCGCTGCGCCCAATCGTGTTCATCTGATGTATGATTGAACACCAGGTCCAGGACCAGGCTGATCCCCTCCTGGCGCAACTCGCTGGCCAGAACGGCAAGCTGTTCCATCGTCCCCAGGGCCGGGTTGACCTCCCGGTAGCTGCTGACGGCATACCCGCCATCGTTCTCCCCTTCTGGAACCAGGAACAACGGCATAAGGTGTAGGTAAGTTAGCCCCAACTCCTTGAAGTAGCCGATCTTCTGGCGAATGCCTTCCAGGTCTCCAGCGAATAAATCCACGTAGCACACCCCGCCCAACATTTGGTGAGATTGGAACCACAGCGGCTCAGCTTCTCGCCTGGCATCCAATTCTTTCAAATCCTCCGGCCGTTTCAGCCACATCTCCACAATCGTGATGAGCAAATCTTCCAGGTGGTAGAAAAAATCGTACTGCCCCGCGTAAAGGCGGTAATACAATTCGAACAGACCAGGGAAATGAACTTCCAGGCGTGCTAAGAAGTTCTGCCAGGCTTCAGGCTGGCTCGCAGCCCGGCTGGCAAAACGTGCCTCCAGCCGTGGCAGCAGGCGCGCCAGTGAAGTTTGAATATAGCGTTGCACCGTTGAACTTTCCTGCATCGCTCACCCCTCAACTGCCAGGCTGGCCAGGGCAATAGCCCCCAGCACCCCGGCGCGAGATCCCAGGGCAGGCGGCACGATATACTCATCAATTGCGTCCAAAATCGTTGGGGACTGCACGTAACCATTCAGCAGCTTTAGCACTTCGCTTCGCACCAGGGGAAATATGCCGGGAGAATTCATCACCCCGCCCCCCATCACAATCCGCTGCGGCGACAAAGTACAAATAAACGTCATCAGTCCCAGTGCCAGGTAGTGCGATTCGAGTTTCCAGGCTGGGTGCCCTTCCGGCAATGTTTCGGCCCGCTGTCCCCAGCGCTTCTCTATCGCCGGTCCCGCCGCCATGCCCTCCAGGCAATCGCCATGAAACGGGCAGAATCCTGCAAAAGGGTCCGCCTGCCAGTCGTGTGGTAAGCAGATGTGACCCATCTCGGGATGGATCAATCCATGCATTAAGCGGCCATTCATCATCCCCCCACCGCCAATGCCTGTGCCGATGGTCAGATAGATAAATGTATCCAGGTCTCGAGCCGCGCCCCAGCGCCACTCCCCCAGGGCTGCGCCATTCACGTCCGTATCAAACTGGATGGGTAGATCAAAAACCTTCTGAATCGCACCCCTGAAATCGAAATTTGCCCATCCTGGCTTCGGTGTGGTGGTGATATACCCATACGTTGGCGAGGCCGGGTTAGGGTCGACCGGTCCAAACGAGGCGATACCGATGGCCTCAAATGCACCGGCTTCAGCCTGTGCCTGGCGAAGAAACTCAACCGTTTTTCGCACAGTTTCATCAGGAGTAGTCGTTGCAAATGTGGTCTGGGTACGCACATCCTCCGGCCCGCTACCCACCGCACAAATAAACTTAGTGCCACCTGCTTCGATCCCAGCATATAACTTTGACATCCCTGTACGCTCCCTGGCTCTTGGATTATAGCGGCGGCGCTGTGGTATTACGCACGATCAACTCCGTTGGAAGCACTTCGCACACTGGTTCTTCGTTAGGTTCTTCCAGCACATCCAACAGCAGTTCAACACCGCGCTGCCCTGATTCATACATCAATTGCCGTATGGTTGTCAAGCCCAGATATTCGGCTACTTCGATATCGTCATACCCGATCACCGAAATCTCCTCTGGAACTTTCAGGCCCGCTTCACGCGCTGCTTCCAGGACACCCATTGCCTGAGTGTCACTGGCAGCAAAAATCGCTGTTGGCCTTTCTGGCAGTGCCAGCATATTTTCCGCCAGCGAGCGTGCCTCGTAGCGCCCGTGCTCACCCTGTCCATGATAATCGGCGCGCGCAGATATCCCGGCTGCCCCGAGCGCCTGTAGATAGCCTCGAAAACGGTCTCTGCTGGAAGTGAAATTAAAAGGACTTTCGAGCCAATCGCTGATATATCCAATCCGCCTGTGTCCCAGGTCAATCAGGTGCTGAGTGGCAAGCAACCCGCCGTGTACATCATCGATAACCACCCGGTTGAACGAGGTTAGAGAAGGATGGTTAGCATCCACCAGCACGATCGGTACATCGGCTCGCATCAACCAGTCCACATCCTCGTCCCGCGGCGGCAGAGAGATGATCAAAACGCCATCCACGCGCTCTCTCCGCGGCACATCGTGAATGCATTGGTCACGACGTTTGACGGTTTCGACATTGTAGATATTCAGATCATACTGGCTTTCCATTAAAGCGTGTTCAATCCCGCGCAGGCGCTCGATGAACGCCGGGCGGGTGAAAAACGGTACGATCACAGCCACCGTCAGCGTCTTGCCTAGCGACAGGCGCCGCGCCGTTGGGTTGGGCACAAAATTGAGTTCGGCGATCACGGCCAGTACGCGCTGCCGGGTCGTCTGGCTCACCAGCGGGCTATCGTTCAGCACGCGTGAAACCGTGCCCAAACCCACACCTGCTCTTTTGGCAACATCCCGAATCGTTGCAGGTTTCATTCTAGCTATCTCCTTGCCAGCCCAGCTTCGTGATTGCCTTGGACTTGCACGGCCCGCAGATTGGAGGCTGCCCTACACAAGCCTCAACCAGCGATAACCATAGGGAAGCAAATCCAATTGCAGTTGCCCAGGGCTCAACCATCCGGGCTCACCGGGTGCCAGGGTCAATAAATCCTCCAACTCGCCAGTCCCAACATCGCCCAGATCGACAACCGCCGATTGCTGCACCTCAGACAGGTTATTCAGGATCAACACCTGCTCACCCGCATACCTGCGCCAGTAAGCCGCCACGGCTGGCGATCCCGCCTCCGCCCAATGAAAATCCCCTTGTCCAAAAACAGGATGCGCTTTGCGCGCCGCAATCATCTTGCGGATCACATGCCAAAGCGAATTCGGATCGGCGCGCTGGGCTTCCACATTCACCTGTTCGAGGCGATAAGCATCCTTGTCGATCACTGGAGCGTAAAAGCTCTCCGGATCAGCCCGGGAAAAGCCCGCACCAGGTCCGCTCTGCCACTGCATCGGCGTACGCACGCCATTACGGTCAGGCAGCCAGATATCATCTCCCATGCCGATTTCATCGCCGTAATACACAAAGGGCGAACCCGGCAGGGAGAACAGCAGGGAATTTGCCAGCTCGATCTTTCGCCGGTCGCCATCCAGCAGCGGCGCCAGGCGGCGGCGGATTCCCAGGTTCAGGCGCATTCGAGGTTCGGGAGCATATTCTTGCCACATCCACTGCCGTTCTGCTTCAGTCACCATCTCCAAAGTCAGTTCGTCGTGGTTGCGCAAGAAAGTGCACCACTGGCATTCTTCGGGGATAGGCGGTGTGCGCTCCAGAATCCAGACCAGGGGTTCTCGCTCCTGTTTGCGCATTGCCATGTAAATGCGCGGCATCACCGGGAAGTGGAACCCCATCTGAAACTCATCCCCCTCCCCAAAATAAGGCCGCACATCTTCAGGCCACTGGTTTGCCTCGCACAACAAAACACGCCCCGGGTAATTCTCATCGATGAACCTGCGCATGCGCTTCAGATAGACATGTGTCTCCGGCAAATTCTCGCAATTGGTTCCTTCTCGCTCGAACAGGTAGGGCACCGCATCCACACGGAATCCATCCACGCCCAGGTCGAGCCAAAAGCGCATCACGTTCAACATCTCCTGCTGCACAGCCGGGTTGTCATAGTTCAGGTCAGGCTGGGAACTGTAAAACCGGTGCCAGAAATATTTTTGGGCCTGCTCATCCCAGGTCCAATTCGAGGTTTCCGTGTCCAGGAAGATCAGGCGCGCTTGCTGGTATTTCTGATCTGTCTCACTCCACACGTAGTAGTCGTGATAGGGAGATTGAGGGTCCGCCCTGCCAGTCTGGAACCAGGGATGTTGGTCCGAAGTATGGTTGACCACCAGGTCGGTGACCACGCGCAGGCCTCGGGCATGGGCAGCCTCCATTAACAGCTTGAAATCCGCCAGAGTCCCGTACTCTACCAGGACGTTATAATAATCTGCAATGTCATAACCATCATCCTTCAAAGGCGAAGGATAGAGCGGCAGCAGCCACAGACAATCCACCCCCAGGGCTACCAGATAATCCAACTTCTCGATTAGACCACGCAGGTCTCCGTGGCCATCCCCATTGCTGTCGAAGAAGGCGCGCACATAGACTTCATAGAAAACCGCGTTTTTATACCACAGCTCAGACATCCTCCAGATCCTTCCTGAAGCAGGAGAGGCAGATTGCAATGCATAGCCTATGGTCCGTGAGAAACCACAGCCACCTGTCGCAAGGCAAAACCATTGCCGAGCGTCTCAACTTGCCCTCCCCCACAAACACTCACTTGATCGATCCTGGTGTATCCTATCCTTTGACCGAGCCTGCCAGCAAGCCGCGCACAAAGTAGCGCTGCAGCGAGAAGAACACCGTTAGCGGCAAGATCATGGATATGAATGCGCCTGCTGTCAACAAATGCCAGTCGCCGCCGCGTGAGCCCACCATCTCGGCCAGGCGCATGGTCAGCACCTGCACGTCCGGCTTGGCGCCGATGAACACCAGGGCCACCAGGTAGTCGTTCCACACCCACAGGAACTGGAAAATGGCGAAGGATGCCAGCGCCGGCACCGACAGCGGCAAGATCAATTGGGTGAATATCGTGAAGTGAGAAGCGCCATCGATGAAGGCCGACTCCAAAATATCGCGGGGCAGGCCGCCGATGTAGTTATATAACAGGTAAGTGGCCAGTGAAAGGCCAAAACCCGTATGCGCCAGCCATACTGCCAGGAAAGTGCCATTCAAATTCAGCGTCACGTAGTCACGCAGGATCGGGACCAGCGCGATTTGCAGCGGCACGACCAGCAGTGCTACAACCATAATGAAGAAGAAGCGCCTGCCAGGGAACTTCATCCAGGCGAAACCGTACGCCGCGAAGGCCGCGATCAAAATCGGGATCACCGTGGAAGGAACCGCCACCGCCATGCTGTTTAGAAAAGCGCCAACGAAGTTATCACCCTGGACGGTTTGTTTTTCACCTTGTGCAGTCACGATCTCGTACTGTTTACCTGCCAACACCTGGCTGTAATTCTCGAGGGAGAAGTTCAGGTCCATCGTCCAACGCTGTTCCTGGATCTCGATTATGCCCAGGCGTTTGTTGCCAACCCAGGCCACTTTACGCCCATCGGGCGTCAGAATTCCCTGGCGAAATTCCTCGAATGTGCCCGTTGCGCCCTCAATCTGCATAACGCCATCACGGTCAAGTCCCTCAGGCGGCTTGAATTCCGAAACTTTCATCCATTCACGGTGTGGGAAGATCGCCCACCAACCTGAAGAGTTGATCGCTACGCGAGTCCGGAAGGAGGAGACCAACACACCCAACGTCGGGATCGTCCACACCAGCACCAATAGCACCAGTGCACCGTTGATCACGATATCCGAAACCAACTTTTGTCGCTTACCTGATTTTTGGCGGTCCATTTTAAAAAGCCTCCCGTTCTCTAAATTGCCTCAGGTTGTAAACCATCACCGGGATCACCGCGATCAGCAAGACGATAGCAATCGCTGAAGCGAAACCGAAGTTTCGATTCGTAAAATACTGGCGGTAGAACTGCGTGGCAATCACATGCGTGCCAAACTGACCGCCCGTCATCACCATGACCACATCGAAGATTTTCAATGTAAAGATGATAATCGTCGTCCCCACAGTGATAATCGTGCCCATGATGTAAGGGATCATGATTTGGAAGAATACCTGGATTTCCGTGGCGCCATCCACCCGGGCGGCTTCCAGCAGTTCCGAGGGGATCCCCTTGATCGCCGCCGAGAACAGCACCATGGCGTATCCCGTCTGCAACCAGATCACGATCACGATCAGGAACAGGTTGTTCCACGGCTGCAATAACGCCGTCCACGCTTGAGGCTGCCCCCCCAGCCCTACCCAGATAGCATTCAATAAGCCAATCTGGGCCGAGTTGATATCCTTCACCTCATAAACGAAGTTCCAGATCACCCCCGCTCCCACCATCGAGATCGCCATAGGCAGGAAGATCAACGATTTAGCGAAGGTTTCAAAGCGGCTTCGATCCGCCAATACTGCGATCAGCAGTCCAAAGATGACCGACAACGAAGCGCCGAAGACAATCCACAACAGGTTATTGCGGAAGGCCTCGAACATGATGCGCTCTGTGAAGATCGCAATATAATTTTGAAGCCCCACAAATTCGGTGCTATCCCGGTTGAATAAGCTGATGTAGAAAGTGCGCGCGGTCGGCAAAGCCAGATACCAGAGCAGGATAGCAATCGCCGGTCCCACAAACACAAAGGGTTGCAAACGCCTCACCCATTCGCCCGGTAATTGTTCGATCAGCCAATTCGAAACCAGGTAAAGCACTGCTACGCCGCCAACACCCCAAACGATAGCCACTAGAACGATGATCATCTTGGGCGCATTGCTGTCGCGCAGGAAAAGAAACCCTTGCCACAAACCGATGAATGTGAGGATTGGAATGATAATTGATACGAGAATACGCCCAATCGTGCTGGCAAACAGCTCCAGGATTCCCGATGGGCGTTGTTCAGGTTCAGTCAAAGGCGCCATAAGAGCTCTCCTTTCAGCGCAAACCCGCCTAACTAATCGAAGGAACATGGTGCAAGTTGTGGATCAAACTAGCAACTTGCACCATGCCCTAAATCAGACTATTTCGGCCAGGAGTCGTCGATCTCCTTCAGAGCGGTGTCCATGTCAATGGCGCCGCTGAAGAAGTCGGTCATGGCCTTCCAGAAGGAACCAGAGCCTACCTCACCCGGCATCAGGTCCGAGCCGTCGAAGCGCAGGCTGGTCGCTTGCGACACCAGTTCAGCCACCTTGCGCTCAACATCGTCGCCGTACCAGTCCAGGCTGGCATCCTTATGCGGCGACAGTGCGCCGCCCGCTGCCAACCAGGTCTTCAGTGCTTCACCCTTGGTGAAGTATTCCATCACAGCCTTGACTTCCGGCCGGTCGCTGAACATCGCCATGATGTCGCCAGCCACCAGGTAAGGCTTGCCATACTGCGTGTCGATGGGCGGCAGGTAGAAGAAGTCGTAGTCCACCCCAGCCTGGCTCCCCTCGGGGAAGAAGCTCGTGATGAAGTTGCCCTGCTTGTGCAGCCAGCACTTCGGCGGGTTCTCGAACATCGGCAGCGGTGCGTCACCAAAGAAGGTGGTCACAATTGCCGCGCGGCCGCCGTACACGTACTCGTCCTTCCACAGGTTGTCCAGCACCGTCAAGGCGTTCTTCACCTCTGGCGAGCTGAATGGCAGCGTGCCGCTCGTCCACTTGTCGTAGTTCTCCAACGAAGTGGTGCGCAGCATGACCTCTTCCATCCAGTCCGTCGCCGGCCAGCCCGTGGCTGCACCACTCTCGATGCCCACGCACCACGGCGTGTCGCCGTCCGACACGATCTGGTCAGACAGCGCCAGCAGATCATCCCAGGTCTCGGGAACTGCATAGCCCGCCTCATCCCAGGCCTTCTTCGGGTACCACACCTGGCTCTTGGCGTTGAAGCGGTGCCACACGCCTGCCATGATCGGCCCATCCGGACCTTCGATCATCGACATGTCCAGCCAGCTCTGGGCGTACTGCCCTTTCAAGTAGTCCTCGTCCAGGAAGCTCAGCACGTCCACGACCTTGCCCTGCTTCACGAAGTTCGCCAGCAAGCCCGGCTGCGGGAAGTCCACGATGTCCGGTGCATCCCCCGCATCCACGCGGATCGAGATCGAGGCTTCGAATTCCTTTGAGCCTTCGTACTGGATGTCGATGCCCGTCTTGTCCTCGAAATCTTTCACCGAGTTGTTGAACTTCACCGCATCTTCATCCGTGAACGGGCCTGTCATTGTTACCACGGTCCCCTTGTACTCGCCCGCATAGGCCTTCGCCAGGAAGCCCTCAGCCGTCACTGCGCCGCCAACCGTTGTAGCGCCCTTCGGCCAGGAGTCGTCGATCTCCTTCAGAGCGGTGTCCATGTCAATGGCGCCGCTGAAGAAGTCGGTCATGGCCTTCCAGAAGGAGCCAGAGCCTACCTCGCCCGGCATCAGGTCCGAGCCGTCGAAGCGCAGGCTGGTCGCTTGCGACACCAGTTCAGCCACCTTGCGCTCAACATCGTCGCCGTACCAGTCCAGGCTGGCATCCTTATGCGGCGACAGTGCGCCGCCCGCTGCCAACCAGGTCTTCAGTGCTTCACCCTTGGTGAAGTATTCCATCACAGCCTTGACTTCCGGCCGGTCGCTGAACATCGCCATGATGTCGCCAGCCACCAGGTAAGGCTTGCCATACTGCGTGTCGATGGGCGGCAGGTAGAAGAAGTCGTAGTCCACCCCAGCCTGGCTCCCCTCGGGGAAGAAGCTCGTGATGAAGTTGCCCTGCTTGTGCAGCCAGCACTTCGGCGGGTTCTCGAACATCGGCAGCGGTGCGTCACCAAAGAAGGTGGTCACAATTGCCGCGCGGCCGCCGTACACGTACTCGTCCTTCCACAGGTTGTCCAGCACCGTCAAGGCGTTCTTCACCTCTGGCGAGCTGAATGGCAGCGTGCCGCTCGTCCACTTGTCGTAGTTCTCCAACGAAGTGGTGCGCAGCATGACCTCTTCCATCCAGTCCGTCGCCGGCCAGCCCGTGGCTGCACCACTCTCGATGCCCACGCACCACGGCGTGTCGCCGTCCGACACGATCTGGTCAGACAGCGCCAGCAGATCATCCCAGGTCTCGGGAACTGCATAGCCCGCCTCATCCCAGGCCTTCTTCGGGTACCACACCTGGCTCTTGGCGTTGAAGCGGTGCCACACGCCTGCCATGATCGGCCCATCCGGACCTTCGATCATCGACATGTCCAGCCAGCTCTGGGCGTACTGCCCTTTCAAGTAGTCCTCGTCCAGGAAGCTCAGCACGTCCACGACCTTGCCCTGCTTCACGAAGTTCGCCAGCAAGCCCGGCTGCGGGAAGTCCACGATGTCCGGTGCATCCCCCGCATCCACGCGGATCGAGATCGAGGCTTCGAATTCCTTTGAGCCTTCGTACTGGATGTCGATGCCCGTCTTGTCCTCGAAATCTTTCACCGAGTTGTTGAACTTCACCGCATCTTCATCCGTGAACGGGCCTGTCATTGTTACCACGGTCCCCTTGTACTCGCCCGCATAGGCCTTCGCCAGGAAACCTTCGCCCATCGCGACAGGCTCTTCGGTCTTCACCGGCTCCTCGGTCTTCATCGGCTCTTCAGTCTTGGCCGGCGCTTCCGTAGGAGTTGCAGTGGCCTTCGGTGCGCATGCGCTCAGAACCATCGACGCAATCAAGATCAGCGCCAGCGCATACCATAAAACATTCTTCTTGTGCATATCTCTTCTCTCCTATATCGAACTGGGTTTGGATCGGTCACTTCTCTTCTTGCAATTGAGAATTGGTGTCGGAGTTTGTATCAACAGTGGTTCATCACCTCCTTCAAACAGAATTTATTTAGACAGGAGTTGCACACTGCCACACGACTGGCGAATCACCAGGTGGGTATCTAGGATAACCTGCCTGTCCTTGGGTTCATCACCCTCGAGCAGGCGCATCAGGATCTGGCAGGCTTCACGAGCAATCTCGCTGGCTGGCAGGTGAATGGTTGTCAGCGGCGGGTCCAGATACTGGGCAAAAGGCAAATCATCAAACCCTACCAGCGCTACATCCTTGGGCACATGCAGGCCAGCTTCCCGCAGGGCGGCTTTTGCGCCCAGAGCCAACGTATCACTGGCGATGAAAGCCGCGCTAAATTTCGCCCGGCTTTGCAGCAAGTGCATCATCTGCAAGTAACCACTTTCGATATCGAACTCCCCATATCGCACCAGCTCGGGCTCAAAATCCAAACCGGCCGCGCTCAAAGCCCGCCGGTAACCCAACAGGCGATCTGCCGCCGCGGTATAGAACCCAGGGGCATTGGTAATACAGGCGATGCGTTGGTGTCCGAGTCGAATCAAATGCGCCACAGCCTTACGAGCTGCAGCGCAATTATCAACATCCACAGAACAAAACCCGGTCTCTGGCAGTTGCCCCATCAAGACAGCCGGAAAGCCATCTTCTTCCAGAACTCGCAGCGCTTCATCATCGAAACGCGGGCCCGAGAGCAAAATCCCATCGATGCGCTTAGAGCGCACCATCTGCAGGTAGGCCTCCCTCTGGTGCTCTGGCTCGACAATGTCAAACATCAGACGCACATTGTTCTCGTGCGTCACTTCCAACAGGCCATCCAGGATCTTGTTCAGAAAAACATCCGAAGCAATATGGTGCGGATTGCGCGTCAGGATCAAACCCACAATCTGCGCCCGGCGGCTTGCCAGGGCCTGAGCCGCCGCATCCGGCACGTAGCCAAGTTGATCTGCTGCATCGAACACTTTCTGGCGCGTCGATGGGCTGATACGAATGCTCTCGACATTATTCAGCACCAAGGAGACCGTCGTTCGAGATACGCCGGCAAGATCAGCTACATCCTGGCTGGTCACACGTTTGACACTCACATTCAAGCCTTCCGTACAGACACTCCCCAGTTTACTAACGCGTGTTACTAACACGCGTTAGTAATATAACAGATTTTTAGGCCCGAGTCAATAACTTTCTTTGAAAATCATTACCCTTTTTTCGTTTGGAAGCGGTTCCATATAGGCTCAAAAGAAAAGGAGATGCAATCTCCATTATACTGGAACCGTTTCCACTAATTAATTATATATCGATTCCTACCCCCTTGTCAAGTACAAAACCGGTGATAATCACAAATCCTTGATCAGATACAACTCACCGCGGCGGAATCCCAGGCGCAAATAATACTGTCTCGTGCCAATTGCCGAAATCACTGCCAGCCGGCGGTATCCTCGTTGGCGAGCAATCCTTTCGGCTTGCTGGATCAACTGCGCTCCCAACCCGATGTGCTGCGCAGCCCCCTGTTCCTCCGCTCCAACCGGCACAGACTGGCCGTAAACGTGCACCTCGCGGATCAGCGCCGCCCCATCTAGATCGTCCAGGCCAGTCGGCGGTGCATCCTCCCCTGGTAGTGAAAGGCGCAAAAATCCTGCCAAATGATCATCCGCTGTGTCGAAGGACAAAAAATGCTCCTCTGAACCATCCGCTGTATAGCTCAGGTCTCCTGCCTGCAGATTCTCCACCACCACTTTCCGGCCGCGCACCTCGCGGCAGCGCACGCATTGGCAAACCAATCCGCGTTCCCGCATCTCCGCCTGCACATCCTGGCGTAAACTGGTGCGCTTATTCCCGGCGACCACATTAGTTGAAGGGATATCCCGGATCACCCGGTTCACCCGGCAATAGCGCGGGATCGTGGTTTTGACATTCGCAATCAGATCGACCAGTTCCTGAGTGGAATACGGCCGGTATTCACCCTGCTGCCAGTACGCATACAGATCGGTGTTTTCCAGCAATTGGTTGGGATAAATTTTGATCTCATCCGGGCACAAGCCCTCCCACAACCGGGCAAAATCCGCGCGGTCGGAATCAAGCGTGGCCCCCATCAAATTAGGCATCCAGTGCAAAACGATCTTGAATCCAGCCGCTCGCAGCAAAGCCACCGCCTGGTGTGTTTGCGCCACGCTGTGCCCGCGCCGGTTCAAATTCAGGATGGCATCATCCAGACTCTGCGCTCCCATTTGCACCTTGGTCACACCCAGCCGGCGCAGCCAGGCAATTTCACGCGCGCTGATATGATCGGGCCTCGTCTCGATCACCAGGCCCACGTTGCGGTGCGCAGCCGTCTCGTTCACCCGCTGCGCCTGCTCCAGATTGGCGGCCTCCACGCCATTCAATGCCTCCAGGCAGCGGCGGATGAACCACTCTTGATAATCACGCCGGTAGGCGCTCCAGGTGCCGCCCAGGATCAACAATTCCACTTTTTCCGTGGGATGTCCCACAGATTCCAGCGCTTCCAGGCGCGCCGTCACCTGCGCGAAAGGATCAAAGTTGTGCTGCAAAGCCCGCCGCGAGCCCGGCTCGTCGGGTACGTAACTCTTGGGCATGCGCACATCCGTTGGGCAGAAGATGCACTGGCCTGGACAGGCATAGGGCTGTGTCATCACCGTAACTGTGGTAACACCCGACAATGTGCGCACCGGCTTCATGCGGATGCGCGCCAGCAGTTCACGGTCTTCAGGCCACTCACCGCTTTCGGTTAGCTGGCGATATACCGCCACCAACATGTGTTTGGCAATATGGCCCCCTGCCGGTAAAGGATAGCGGCGCACCACATCCGCTACCTTCTGCCCATCGCGCACTTCCTCCAGGATCTGGCGCGCCAGGGCCAGCTTCTCAGGAGTGTATTTGCGTAACTCTAACCAGGCTTGATCTTCAGCTTCCATTCCAGATACCATTATAATATCCCTGTGAACTCCGACACAATAAACCATCTCTTAGAACTCAACCAACGATTCTACCAGACTTTTGCTGCCCAATTTGCCGCCACTCGCCAGCGCATACAGCCCGGAGTGCGTAGGGTGATTACAAATCTTGCCTCCAACTCGAGTGTCCTGGACCTGGGCTGTGGGAACGGTGAACTGTGGCGCGCCTTTCAGCAAGCTGGACACACGGGGCGCTACATTGGGCTGGACAGCAGCCTGGAGTTACTCCAGGTTGCCATCCGGGAGGATCCTTCGCGGTTAACCCCATCCAGTCAACTTCAGGAGGGGCTGTTCAACAGGCGCCCGGCTGCCTCGCCCGCTTTCTACCAGGCGGATCTGGCAGTCCCAGATTGGCATGCTCCGCTCGCAGGCCTCACCTTCGACACAGTTCTGGCTTTTGCAGTTTTGCACCACCTGCCGGGAAGGACTCTGCGCTTGCAGCTATTGCACAAAATACACCAACTTCTGGCCCCAGGTGGTTATTTCATCCACTCAAACTGGCAGTTCCTGAACAGCCCCCGCCTGCGCCTGCGCATCCAGCCCTGGGATACCGTAAACATTTCTGAAGACCTGCTCGAACCGCAAGATTACTTGCTGGACTGGCGGCACGGCGGTCTCGGGCTGCGCTATGTTCACCACTTCAGCGAGCCAGAACTCGCCCAACTTGCCTTGGAAAGCGATTTTGAGGTGGTAGAATCCTTTTATTCCGACGGAGAAGGTAAACATTTAGCACTTTATCAGATTTGGGCCTTGCGATCATAGTATAATTACTCACCCATTCTGCCTTGACAGATGGGCATACCAGTAAAAGCCGGTAATCGATGAAAAACCTAGTTATTTCTGACATCCACGCCAACTTCACCGCCCTGCAAGCCGTGCTAGACGCAGCCGGCCATTTTGATGCAGTCTGGTGCCTGGGGGATCTTGTTGGTTATGGTCCCGACCCCAATGAATGTGTCGATTCGATCCGCCAGTTGCCGAACTTGATGTGCATCATCGGCAACCACGACGCCGCCGCTCTGATGCAAATTGACGCCGATACGTTTAATCCCGAAGCGCGCAGCGCTCTGTTGTGGACTCGCCAGGCTCTGACCGATGGCAGCCGGGCTTTCCTGAGCAGCCTTCCCGAAAAGGTCACAACCGACTCTGTCACCATTTCCCACGGCAGCCCTCGCCACCCTGTGTGGGAATATCTGCTCGACACGCGCACCGCTACCATAAACTTTGATTACTTCGAAACTCCCCTTTGCTTCGTGGGGCACACGCACCTGCCTGTTATCTACTCATTGCTGGATGAGAATCATCTGGCGCGCTTGAGCATCCCCGAACCCAACCAGACCCTTACGCTCCCGGTGCGCTCCATCATCAACCCCGGCTCCGTAGGCCAGCCGCGTGATCGCGATCCGCGCGCCGCTTTCGCCATCTTCGATGATGAAAACAACTCCTGGGACTATCGTCGGGTTGCCTACGATATCTCTGCCGTGCAAGAGCGCATGGCCAAAGCCGGGCTGCCCGAACGTCACATCCACCGTCTTTCGGCTGGCTGGTAAATTCGTAAGCCTGGGGGAACCAAAACCTTTTTCGTGGCGTCCTGGAGACATACCATCCCTAAGGAGGTGACTGATGTCCACAAATCGCGTTACACCTGTGCACCTTGCCCTGAGCATTTGCATCCTGGGCTTGCTTTTCCTGTCAGCCTGTTCGGCTCCCGCGCCTGCTTATTACGCCGAGAAAGAAGCCGGGAATATGGAAGCGCCAGTCTCATTGCCAGCAGCTCCAGAGCGAACCACAATAGATCTTGTCTCAGGGGGGCAGGCTGAAGGCCGAGTTTTTGATTCCGGCGAAACCACCACCCAGGCAGTCGAGCGCCTGGTGATCAAGAATGCCCAACTGTCCATCGTAGTGGATGAACCTCCCACTTCAATGGATAGGATCTCGCGCATGGCAGACGAAATGGGAGGTTTCGTCGTCTCTGCCCAGATGTACCAGACCACCCTGGAAAGCGGCGCCCAGGTGCCACGCGCCTCTATCACCATCCGCGTCCCCGCCGAAAAATTGAACGATGCCCTGGCGCGCATCAAGCAAGAAAGTGACCAGGATCCGTTGAGCGAAAACATCTCCAGCCAGGATGTCACCAGTGAATACACCGACCTGCAATCTCGCCTGCGCAACCTGCAAAACACTGAAGCTCAGCTGACCAAAATCATGGAATCAGCTACTAAAACCGAAGACGTGCTCTCCGTTTATAGCCAACTGGCTCAGGTGCGCGAGCAAATCGAGGTGATCCAGGGACAGATCAAATACTACGAGCAATCCGCTGCCATGTCAGCCATCAGCGTGGATTTGATCGCCAACGAAGCCGTCCAACCCCTGACGATTGGCGGCTGGCAGCCTGTGGGCGTCGCCAAAGACGCCGTCCAGGCGCTGATCAATACCCTCAAGTTCCTGGCCAACGCCTTCATCTGGATCGTGATCTTCCTGGTCCCCGTGCTCGTGGTGTTTTACCTCATCTTCACCCTGCCCGTCTCGTTACTCTGGCGCGCCTGGCGTCGCCGGCGGGCACGCGCCAAGCAGGCCAAGCAAAACGACACAGCCTCCGCCCCCATTGACTTACAGCCGCCCCAGGCTTGAGTAGCAATTCTGGCAAACACAGGCGGCTCTTTGCAAGAAATTCTTGCAAAGAGCCGCCTGCTTTTTTACCGCCTCTGCTATAATCAGGCATATTATGAGAGACCTGGTTCAGCACGCACGCAACTTGCTTGGCATTCAATTGACACCTTCGCAGTGCAGCGCTCTGGAGCAATACGAGCAAGCATTACTGGAATGGAATGCCCGCATAAACCTGACTGCGATTCGCGAGGCTGAGCAGATCCGCATCAAGCACTTTTTAGATTCGCTCACCTGCCTGCCGGTTATGCGCGAGGCTGCCCTGGAGCGCGTCATCGATATCGGAACAGGCGCCGGGTTCCCGGGCCTGCCGTTGAAAATAGTCGCCCCGGAGATACGCCTGACTCTGGTCGAATCAATCGGCAAGAAAGCCGATTTCTGCCGTCACATCGTGCGAACTCTGGGGCTTTCCGGCGTTGAGGTGGTTCAAGATCGCGCCGAGGCCCTGGGGCACCTTTCCAGCCATCGACAGCAGTATGACTGGGCCTTGGCGCGCGCCGTGGCCGTCATGCCCGCTCTGATGGAGTACCTCCTTCCCCTGGTCCGTGTTGGCGGCGCCGCCCTGGCCATGAAAGGCGAAAATGCCCCGGCCGAAGCCCATTCCGCTGAACATGCCATGCACCTCTTAGGTGGGCGTTTGCGCAAACTCACCCCCATAGCTTTGCCAGGCGTTGTCGAAGAGCGCTATCTGGTTGTGGTGGATAAAGTTGCTGCCACGCCAGATTCTTACCCCCGTCGTGTCGGTATTCCCGCCAAGCACCCCCTGCAGAATAAAAAGCTCTGATTCCTCAAATCACCAACCGGCCGCCCTGGATATTCCAGATCCGGCCGCGTTGCACAAAATCTGGTTCGAATAAATCCAGATCAGTCGTTGTTAACATCGCCTGTTCACTCTCCAGCAAGCGCATTAAGAGATCGTGGCGGCGCGCCGTATCCAGTTCTGCCAGCACCTCATCCAAAAGCAGCACCGGCCACTGCCCCGTTTTTTCTTTCATCCAGGCCACTTCCGCCAGCTTCAACGACAACACAGCCGTTCTGCCTTGCCCGCGCGAACCGTACACGCCCAAATCGATCCCGTTGCTCAGGAAGCGGATTTCGTCCCGGTGTGGGCCGATGGCCGTTGCGCCTCGCGCCAGTTCCTCGCTGCGTGCCTTCTCCAGGCATTCCAGGTAACCCTGGCGGATCTTCTCGACCGAGATACCCGAACGGTCCACTGGCGCATCGATCGGCAGCGCGTATTGGTGTGGGCGTTTTGGCGACGGGTCGAAAGAGGGTTGGTAATTGAGGCGCAGCACTTCCTCACCGCGCGTCAATTCACTGTGTGAGTGCGCCGCCAGCCGTTCCAATTCCAGCAGTGTCCGGATGCGGTTATGGATAATACGCGCGCCAACCTCCGCTAATTGCTCATCCCAATAGGTCAATTGGGCTGGGTCGCCTCCCCGTTCACCGAGTTGCTTGAGCAGCGCATTTCGCTGCGACAACGTGCGGTGATAAACACTCAAATACGCCGCATACTGCGGCACAACCTGTCCCATGGCCAGGTTCAGGTATCGCCTTCGCTCCTCCGGTGAACCCTCAATCACCCGCAACATATGAGGCAAAAAAAGCACTGCATTGAACGCCCCCATCGCTTCGCCCACTTTGCGCTTGACCCCATCCAGCAATATCTCTTTGCGCAAGCGCCCTGCGTTGTTGAAACCTTCCTGTTCCTGGATCAGGCGAACTTCTAATCGGTGCTTGTGATTGGCAGTACTGGTTGTCCCACTCTGGCAAAAATCCGCCACGATGCGCGCCACAGCTAAAGGCTCGCGCCCTGCCAGGAAGTTGATCAACTGCCGGTCGTTCGAAGCGCTAAACGAGACAAACGTAGCCAGGAAATAGATCGCTTCCAGCAGGCTGGTTTTTCCCTGTGCGTTCCCGCCCACCAATAACACGGGCCCGCCTGGTACATCCACATCCAGGCGGGCATAATTACGAAAATTCGTTAGTGAAAGGTGCGTCAGCAACATCCAAGCATCTCGGCTTCGTTACCGGGCCCACTCAACGTTGCATCAATCCGCTGCAACCACCTGACCCACTTCTTCTTCCACTTTCCACACCTTTTCAGCGCGGTCCGTGAACAAAACACCATCCAGGTGATCGATTTCGTGTTGAAAAATACGCGCCAACCAGCCATCTGCCTTGACCCGCATCGGCTGCCCGCGCCGGTTGAGGCCTTTCACTGTAACAGCCGTGGCCCGATTCACATCTCCTACAAACCCTGGGATCGAGAGGCATCCTTCAGTTCCCAACTCGGTTTCCTGGGAGAAGCGCACAATCTCGGGATTCAACACCGTATACAGTTTCGGGGGTTTCTCCTGTTCTGCCTCACCTTCTTCGTCATGCCATTCCACAACGATAAGACGCAAAGGCACACCAATCTGAGGCGCAGCTAGTCCTACCCCAGGAGCCTGGCGCATGGTTTCCACCATATCGTCAACCAGAGTTTGCAGCTCAGAGCCAAAATCTGCCACTTTGCGCGCTTTGCGCCGCAGAACTGGGGCCGGAACAGAAACAATTTCACGCAATGCCATTCTCATTCACCTCTACAAAAGTTCTCAAATAACTCCATTATTGTACCCGCAAGACTCAGGTCTCTGGAGTATTCTCTGGGTTTTCTAATTTTTCGCTGCGATCGTGATAGGTTACCAGCCAGTTCACCATACGCTCGCGCTCGCGTTTGGCATCCTCTTCGCGCTTCCTGCGCATAAACGCCTCGCGGTAATCGGCAACGTCCTGGTGTACCTGGTCTGGGTTATATACCCCCACAAAGTCGAATGTTGTTTGCCCGATATTGATCTTGACCGTTCCAAAATTCAGCAAAATATTGAGCAGCGTATCGCGCGTGTGTTCCACGCGAAAATCTGGTGCATCCAGGCTGGCAGTTTTTTTGCTTTCCCTGCCCAGCGGTTTCTTCTCGATATCCAGGATCTGGTCTGGCGTCAGGCGATAGATATCATTGCGCCAGTCTACGTAGTTGTAGACAAGCCAGCCCGACCAAATAAGCAGCAAGATCGACAGACTACAACCAAAAAAAACTTGCTGGTTAAACAACATCCACACCATCACAACCAGCGAAGCCGAAGACAAAATGACCGGGATGACCGTTTTCTTTGCCAGCAAGAACCAATGCTTGCGGTAAGTGATCACCTTTCCCTCTTCATAACGCACTTTTAGAAATGTGCGCCACCATTCTCTGAAGCCCGGCTTCTTCTTCTGTACAGGCTTCTTGGCAGCGACCTCTGAAGGCGCTCTGGTCGCCGGCACAATCACAACCTCCGGTTCGATCTGCTTTTGCAGGGCTTTTTCCAGATCCACCTCCATTTGCTTGCGCTCCTGCTCCTTGGACATAGCAATCACGCGCTTCTTATAACCCTCTACGAAAGAAGCAAAACGGGCAGGATATTCCATCCTGCGCATCGGGATGCTGCCCGTAAAAGTGCGCACATCCACATTGCCATATTTCAGGATCCGCCCGATCTGGCTCGTAGTCACGTTCACTGCCAGGACCGCGTCCAGAGGCGTCTCGCGCCGGCTGTCGTATAAAGCCAGGATCTTTTCTTGCCAGACCACACGTTGGCTGGTCACAATATAATGATCGTTCGACCAGTCGATATACCCCCAGCCCGCCCATAACAGCGCAATAAGAAACGCTACCAGGACTGGCAGTGACCCCAGCCAGCTTGGTTGCGGCAGAAGCACCGCGGCAGCCAGGATCAGTCCCGCCAAAGCGACAAAGAACGGCCCAATCAGGCGTAAAATCAAGAAGACCACATGCTTTCGAGCGATATAGTAGATCACCTCTTCTGGACCCAGCCAGTCGAATTTGAGCCGGCGCGCCAGCCTGCGACTCTCAGCAGTCGCAGATAAATTCAAACGAATACTGGGGTAATCACCCAGCAGCGTCTGAAAACCTTCTCGCGTCAACCGCAGTAAACTCACCGGACTGGCCGTTGTGATCGAAGCCGTTCGGGGAAAATGGAACAAGAGCGCCATTTCGCCAAAATAATCACCCGGTCCCAACACATTCACCAATCGCGTGCGCCTGCCGTCCTTGCGCGTCACCCGCACTTTCCCCTCTAGGACAATATAGAATTTATCCGCCCGCTCGCCCTGGGAGAAAACCACCTCCCCTCGATCATACGATACAATCTCGAAGAAACTGGCAACCCGCGCCAACTGCTCCGTTTCCAGGCCCTGAAACAGATATTCTCGCCGCAATACTGGAATGACTCGGGGCAGATCAGCCTGCTGCATGAATCCATTTTAACACGAACTTGAACGCAATGCCAGTTTCAAGGCGCTGAACCAGCTTACGATGCGCCCAATCGATGATAAAATCGGGGGAATTCTACAATTACTGGAGGAAATACATGCCCATTCACTTCGGAACAGATGGTTGGCGCGCAGTCATCTCCGATACATTTACATTCCATAACCTTCGCCTGGTTTCTCAGGCGATTGCAGATGCCATCCAATCGGCCGCATGGAATAATGGACAGCCTCAAAGCGAAACGATAGACATGCGCAAAATGGTTGTCGGGTTCGACACTCGCTTCCTTTCTGATCGGTATGCCACCGAAGTGGCTCGCGTCCTGGCAGCCAATGGCTATACGGTTTACCTGGCGCAGGCTGATGCTCCCACCCCCGTAATTTCTTACGCTGTCAAAATGCACGACGCGGTCGGTGGCATCATGATTACGGCCTCACACAACGCCCCTCGCTACAATGGCCTCAAACTCAAGGCATACTATGGCGGCTCAGCCACCAGCGAACAATGCCGCCGGGTCGAGGTATATCTCAACGACAATGAGCAGCGCGGGCGCGGGCCGAACCTGATGGAATATGAGCAAGCTCGCAGTCTGAACCTGATCCAGCGTTTCAACCCCATTCCCGCTTATTACGATCACCTGCGCTCGCTGATTAACTTCGATGTCATCGCTGAAAAACCCCAGCGCGTCGTCGTTGACTCGATGTATGGTTCGGGTCGTGGCGTTATCAAAGGCATATTACAGGGCACCGGTTGCGAAGTTCAGGAGATTCGCGGTGAAATGAATCCTGGATTCGGAGGCGTTCATCCAGAGCCCATCGCCCGCCATTTGGGTGCTTTAGCTGGTGCCATCAGCACGCACATGGGTGATTTCGGCCTGGCTACCGATGGAGATGCCGATCGCATTGGCGCTATGGACGAGCGCGGCAGCTTTGTCGACCCGCACAAGATCATGGCCCTGGCGCTTCAGTATCTGGCAGAAAAGCGGAACTGGCGTGGACCCGTCGTGCGTACAGTTTCGACCACGCGTATGATCGACCGCCTGGCAAGCAAATACAACCTGCCAGTTTATGAAACTCCGGTAGGCTTCAACCATATCGCCGAACATATGCTGAAAGAGGACATCCTGATTGGCGGTGAAGAATCAGGTGGGATCTCCTTCAAAGGCCACATCCCAGAAGGGGACGGCATTTTGATGGGATTGCTTCTGGTGGAAATCGTCGCCAGTTCTGGAGTATCGTTATACGAATTGGTTGAAGATCTACTTGCGCAGGTAGGCCCCGCACATTATGAGCGCAAAGACCTGCGTCTGAGCCGGCCCGTATCCAAAGCCCAAATGACACAACGTCTGGTGGATAGCACCCCTTCCACCATCGGTGCACAAGCCGTTATAGATGTTCAAACTCGTGATGGGGTTAAATACATTCTTGCAGATGATTCCTGGTTGCTCATCCGCCCCTCAGGCACCGAGCCTGTTCTGCGCGTCTACGCCGAAGGCCGCAGTCAGGAGATGGTGAAATCTCTGCTGGAATATGGAGAAAAAGTGGCCTCCAGTAATGCTTAGCTGAATGCCCGCCAGCAGGGTGGAGGCAACCGGTGCCTCCACCCTGTTTGTATTTTTACCCTAAGCCTTGCGGAGCAGGCGAGCTAGGAAGATCACCACAATTAGCAGCGCAGCCATCCCCAGCAGCGCGGGTAGACCCACATCGTCAGCAAAGCCCGAATTGGTCAATGCTTCCTCAGTGATGCGCGGCGTGGTTGTCAGCACAGTTACCGTATCCGTCGCTCCCCTCATCAATGTGGCAATCGCCGCAGTGCTGGTAGCCATATCAGAAGACAGCGTGGCCGTAATCTTTGCCTCCGAAGTCGCAACCGCCACCACCTGCGTGGGCGGGACCGTAGCAGTGGGTGTATCCGGGATAGCAGTCTCAGTAGGTGTAGCTGTATAACCTGCAATCTCCGCCGCCAGGGCGACTGCCGTCTTGGTTTGATCAACCTTGACAGCAATCTCCGTTTGTTGGGCAGCCGCGGCTTCACCTTCTGCCAATCGAGCAGCATTGGTCCTGGGCGCGATCACCAATGCGTACACAACGATACAGATCACAATTAAGATGATCGCCGCTCCGCCGATACCGGCAAAGAGGATAAACCTGCGATTACCAGACTCTTCCGGAAGGCCACCCTCCCCGGTGTCCAGATCATCATCAAAATCCAGATCTTCAAATGCCATGAGACTATCCTCCTCTCACAAGTTATCCGCCTGCCTGGCGGGAATGTCTTGATGATCGATCCTGTCGAACCAAATTGTACCTTGCTTGGTGCGTACAATCCAGGTCTAAACCAATACCTCTAGATTGGCCACAGGCAGTTCAACGTTGCTCCCTGCTTCGAGGCGGACAACTGCCACCGCCGCATGGATACCACTCGGTAGGATTGATTTGCCTTTCAACTCCACAATTGTGCCGGTCTCGCCCACATACGGTGGTCGCAAAACCCGCACCTGCTGATCCAGAGCAAAGAACTCCGCTTCTGCGGGTTGCGCCAGAACGCCTGCGCTCGGCAAGGGAATGACCAGTTCTGGGCGAGTAGCCTCATACATATCCCACACCTCAGCATTCAATGCAACCTCGCGCCGGTCGTTGGTGGATAATAGCTGGAACGTCCCTGGATTCAACGGACGGCGCCCAAAGCCTTCCAACAGGATGACCGGGAATTGGGCTTTGGCGGCTCGCGCCGCCAGGGCCGGCACCAGGCTGGCGAGTATCAACCCGCGCAGCGGCAGCTCTTCAGCGCTCTTAAATACTTCAGGGTCTTCACAATGCGCGGCTAGAACAATTGCGCCTCTCAAGCTGACATCCAATTGTTCCGGTGTCAACACATCTTCCGGTGTTTTCGCCACCGCGGTCAAAACACCGAATTCGATCCGCCCGTTTCCCCACATCCCCTGGATCAGAGCGCCAGTGGTTTCCACGATCGCCCCACGATCTGAGATCAACTCTACCACGTCCCCCGGAATACCTGCTTTGAGTTCAAAAGGTTCGCCGGTGGCCTCGATAAGCACCTGGCCTCCACCTGCCAGGAGCACTGTTCCGGCGCGCGGCGAACGCACCACGCGCTTGGAAAATCCCACCGGCCCGGCGATCACATCCCCTTCAGTTACCTGCTCACCCGGTTGGCAGGCCAGGTAACGATCCGCTCGCTGAGAGGACATGCCCAGGCCGCGCCCGATGTCCAACAATAGATGCTCCGGGTAAAGCTGCGCCTCTGCAATCGTATCCGTCGCCCCTACCTTCTGTCCCTTGCGCACCAGGACTTTACCAGACACAGGCAAAGCCCGCTCGCGACGGATTGTTGTCAATGGAAGAATGTGCGTTACAGGCGCGAGCATCTAATTTCCTCCTGATTGGCCGCCAAATGTCCACAACCACTTTCGATACAATTCATTCCTCCGGGCAAGGTTTGGCGGAGGTGCGTACGGACGGCCGCGCGCATCCACAATGATTCCCAGAGCGCTCCCAGTAAGGTTTTTAAGCTCGCCGCCTCTGCCAGGCACACCCCAACCCACATCTGCATGGTGTAGTGGATGAAGCTGGATTCGTACCGACTGCCCAAAGCTTACCGGGATTACCTCCAGGGAACCCTGCTTGACTTCCAGGTTCGTTTGCTGGTTATTATCATAAGTTACCTTCAAGCGCAGCACGAGTGTACCTGGGCGCACATCCGCCACCGGCGTAATCACCGTCCCCAGGTGCAATATAGCATTCGAAGATAGGGACTGAACTGCCAGCACCGGGTTGACCGCCGCAGCCGCACCCAGTGCCGCCGCCATGTGGTTTTGATCCAGGTAGAGTTCTGTGATCCCTGTTGGCTGCAATCCATCCAACAATGTCAAAACGCTGTGCGCCAGGCTTGGCGCGCGCGTCAGCACGCTCCCGGTGGCAACAATCCTGTCAACGTAAGGCAACAACCCCTCGCCTGGCCCCTGCATCTTTTCCGGGAAACCTCCTGCTGCTACCTTGGCCGCGCTTTGCATCACCTGGCGAGCGATCGCCTGTTCGATTTCCAGTTCTTCGGGCGTGGCAGGCAAGCTAGCAGGGTAAATCGCTTTATTCAATAGATATGCATGCACCTGTTGGTCGGGGATTTCCAGGGTCAACCAGCGTGTGATATCCTGTAGAGGCACATGCTGTAACAAATCCGAGAGACATCTGCCCAGGCCGAATTGCGGGTAAACTCCCAAAGCCAGGTCGCCATTGTCAGCCGTTGCAATTGTAGTCGCAGATGCCCCAACATCCACCCCCATGATCCCCTTCTTCGCCGCCCGGGCTTTACTCCAAAATCGTACGATCCGTCCCAGGGCCGTTGCCGTCGGCACCAAACCACCCTTTGCCCAGGTGTTCAGCGCAGATACACCCAGCATCCTTTGCGACCGAATCCGGCTGTAGATTCGCGCCACCTCAGCCTGTGCCGCATCCAGTTCCTCGTAATCCAACAATGGGCGGATGTTCGGAGCAAAGTGCAGGTGCGTAAAACCGCCCAGGTTTTCCTGGATTTCATCTTTCAAGGCCTGGTTGCCGGCAAATAGCAAATGCGGGCGTTGGCTCTCAGGCATCAAATAGCACGCCAGGCCTACTGGCTCGAGCAGCCTGAGCACCGATTGCGAAGCTCCATCTTGCGTGCCTCCTGCAACCACAATTAGATCGGGTCGCAGGCGCAAGATCGAGTCGATGCGTACATCCGGTTTGCGCCGGTCGTTCAATCCGATCGTTTCCAGCACCTGGCAGTAAGATGTAGTCGCCAGGCGCCGCGCGCTCTCTAGGGAGACATCCTCCAACAATCCGATCGCTACCACCTTCAGTGGCGGGCCGGCGGAAACCATCGCTGCAAACGTATCGATCCCCGAGCCATCTACCCCACTCGGCATAATCGGATCTTCATCCGGTCCGAGCAAAACACGGCCTGTAATTCTCTGCAGCCTATCCAGGGCTGTATGAACGCCTTCGCTCACGTTCAAGAACGGAGCCCCAGCCGTTGTCGGCACTGCGCTAGACGCTAGAAAGCGATACCGGCCTTCTACAACATCGAAAAGCGCCGCCCGGGTCGAAACCGCCCCTACTTCGACCGCCAGCAAAGAGTCAGCAGCAACAAGAGAAGTAGGCATGCTTATCCACTGGGTCGCAGAAGCTCAAAAATAAATAGGATCATAAAATTCCACCGTTCCACCCAGGCGGTCAGGGCAGCCGCGTAGATGCCTGCGAACATGGCGCCAAATGTAATCACAATGAAGCCCTTTCCCACCGAAGAAATAATCTCTAATCCCAATGATCGGCGTGAAGATCGGTCTGAACGCGAACGCGCTCCAAAATGGAAATAAACCAGGGTAGTCAAAGTTCCCAACAGGATCAGCCCACCTTTTGCCATTCCCTGGATGACGCCTGTTTGGCTGAGAGTTTGTAGATCGAAAAGATTCCAGGAAGCCGTTATTTGCGGGAAGATCGTGCCGAGTAATGCCCCACCGACCGCCGCTGCCGCGCCCACACCAACCAGATATGCGATCGCCGGAGTTCCTAACCACGAAAATCTGCGCGTCGCCTTGGCTAACAGCATCAGACACAGCACCAACGGCAAAATCATCAACATCCGTTCAGCCGGGCTGCCAGTCAATAGGGGCAAGATCAATTGGGGAAAAATCACGTTGTAATAAACAATAACCGCCGCATAGCCCGCCGACACACCGATGAAGATGTGAATGGCTAATCGAAACAGTACGTTGTCGCCAAATATAAAGCTAAAAACACATAACGTCAGCACCAGGCCAACGATCATGCCAATCAGGTCACTCAGCCCAATCACTCCCATCAGCCAGCCTCCCCGGAGGTGCTGCCCTTGCCGCGCCCCGTTATCGCCGACATCGCATTCGCCCCGCCCCCAATCAGGATCAAAATCACCGCCACCAGCATGCCAATACTGAAGGCCGCCCAATAAACATGTGCGTTCCCGCTTCTCACGATAGAGCTTTCGTAGGCCATACCGCCCGCCAGTCCACTGACGATTCCCTGAACTTGTTTGGGATGAGCCTCATAATAAGGTCGCACAATCGGCTCCGCTTGTGCGCTGACGATCATCATCAACGGAGTGCCCCCCAGGCGCGGCTGGACCTGCTCGATCCACGCTCGCGCCGTCTCAGGCTTCTCCGTTGCCACAATTACGAGCGAGAAATCGGAAATTGATTTCACCGCCTGCAAAGCCGGGTAATCAGTCCAGGCATCCACCTGTGCCAGCGTGCGCGGGAAGACTCCTCGCAGATCATCAGCAAAATTCAACAACCCTACCGGTCCCCCTGGAACAAACCCCAGATTGGCTACCTGTCCCGAATAACTGTATTGGTGTGCTCCTACCCGATCCGCAATCGAGATCAGGCGCTCGGCCTGAACGGGCCCGGTAGGAGATGTAGAAACCATCGTCAGGAAAACGCCCTGGATCATCAGATGATCTAAAACGGCTGCCGTTGCTGCGTCCATCTCCCCCGACAGGCCCGGCTCGTAATCTACCGCCAGGAGCACCGGCGCATTCGCTTCCAGGCTTGTGACCATCTGGCTGATTTCATCCACAGGTATGATCGGCGTGTTGACCTGTAATCCAGTCAATAGAGGCAACGCCACCACCAGCATCAGTACCACAGCCACAGCAATCCGCAGCACGTTGTTGGTCGTGATCACCGAGCGTCCAGGCACAGGGCGCTCATCGCCCTCCGTTTGAATCAGTTGTTCGAACAAATCAGCAAAGGCTTTTTGTTCTTCCGTGACCTGTAATTTCACCGAGTAAGTCGGCGGTTTATTGATGTAAGAAATATCTGGCTCTGCCGGCAAAACCCCTCGCAGCCCTGCCAGGGGGCCAACCTTTTCCGCTTCGCCTTCGATAACCGGCCCCCCTGCCTCGACATCTACAGCTTCGATCGGGCGCATTGCCTCCAACCAGCCCGGCAGATCGGCAGGCATTAACGATGCCGCCTCTTCCCCAGGCGATTCAGCCTTTTCCTCTGGCGCAACCTCCGATAACCAGCCAGGCAGCGATTCATCCAGCCCAACTTCAAATTCCTCGTCCGGAAGAAGCGCCTTTTCAGGCAGTCTGCTGCCCACCATTCCGGATGCATCCGACTCTTGCGGGATATCAGGGAATGCTGCTTCCAATTCACTCAACCAATCCAGATCATCCTCCACCTGACCGGAGGGTTCAGCAGCGGTTCCCTTTTCACCCGTGGGTTGAGCCTGCGCAGGCATTTCAGCGCCCTCGAGCTCACTCAACCAGTCCAGATCCTCCTCCGCCTGGCCAAAGGATCCAGCAGCAGTTCCCTTCTCATCTGCAAACTGAGCCGGAGCAGGCGTTTCAGCGCTTTCGAGCCCACTCAACCATTCCGAGACTTCATCAGCCGGTTCTATCGTCTCCGCCTGGGCAGGCTCGGCCTGAGAAATGGGCAACTCGCCTTCGCCAGCAGCCAGCCGATTAGATAATTCGGGCATTTCCTCCGTCATCCAATCCGGAGTTTCTTCCTTCTTGTCTTTCTCTGCGCCAGTTGCTTCACCGGCAGCGCTTTCCCCTCCAGCCTGCGAAAACCAGTCCGGCAACGTGGTCTCTTCAGCCTCGGCCGGTGGCTCCAATTGCGGCTCTTCCGAAGTCGCTGCCTCCTTCAACCAAGCGGGCAGCGCCTGATCTTCAGGAATTTCCGATTCTGGACTAACCGGCCCTGCCTGGAGTTTTTCACCTGGAGATAACCAATCTGGCAATCCTGCCTCTTCAGCCGATTCTGGTTCTGCCGCTGGTGGCCTGGCAGTCTCTGGTTGCGACAGCCAATCCGGCAGTCCTTCTGCCTCACCTGTCAGCCAGGCAGGCAGATCTTCCTCGCCTGCTCCCGCTGGCCCACCTTCTTGCGATAGCCACTCTGGGGCCGGTGCCGTCCCAGTTTCCTCCGCTGTGCTTTCCATCGCAGATAACCAACCAGGCAGTTCCTCCGCTTGCTCAGGTAGGGCTTCTTGCTCTTGCCCGGTCAATCTCCTCAGCCAATCCTGTTCCTCTTCGGGGGTTTTCTCGGGCTGTAAGGATTCTGCCTCATCCAACGAGGAAAAATCAGAACGGATATCCTTCAACCAGGAGGCATCTTCCTCGCCAGCCTCCTCTGGTATAGCCTGTCCCGGTGGTTTAGCCTGCTCTTCTTCCGAAACATCGGGTTGGTCGCGGAAACCACTCAACCAGTCTGGTGGTTCTTCTTGCGCAGCCTCAGCCTGACCCTCGTCAAAGGCCTCGGGCTGCCGTAGAGATTGCATCCAATCGAACGCACCCGCATCATGATCTGGCTCACCCTTCAAAGAAGGGGCGCTCTTCGGAGGAGGTTTGATCTCGGCTGGTGCATCGCCCGGTTGATTGATATGCAGCGGCTTCAGGCGCGCCTGACAGAACTTGCAGACCTCAAGTTCCTCTGGATTGGACTTGCCACACATCGGACAACGCACTTCAGCCATATCACCCACCGTAAGGTCGATCGGATCCCATCAGAATACGCAAGCCAGTGGCAATCGTGCCCAAGCCCACGCCCAATAAAATGCCACGCGCTCCCCCGACCGCCAGCACCTGCGTAATCACATCCCGAATCCCGTGCAAGAAAGGCAGATCGATTACCGGCAAAGATATCGTTCCGACAATCACAAGCACCACCGTCCCAACAAAGATAATCGTGAAGAAGTTCAAGCGGCGATTCAACAGCCGCGCGCAGGCATAGGCCAGCACCACCGCCAGGATGGCCATTAGACTGCTTTCCACTGGAACCTGGATGTAATCGAAAATCCAGCGTGCCGCGCTATTTGTTGGGCCGAGCACCATACCCAACCCAAAGGTCACCACCCCAGAGAACAGCAAGATGATGCTGTAAAAACTTCCTGGTTGGCGAATTTGAATCTTGTGCACGTGCACCATTCCCAGGTTCCATGCCCCCACCCACAGCAGCACACCAGTCATGATCACCGCCCAACGCAAAAGCACCACACGCAGTCCGGCGACCGCCGGTGTGAAATACCCCAACAAAACAATCAGGCCAAACGCAATCGTGATCGATACCAGGAACACGTTCTTCAATCTGAGAGTCACAGCACACCTACCAGTTTGAGCGCGGCTCCTGCCAGGATGAGGATCACGATGACCCAACGTACCACATCTTGCGTGCGCACACTGGCCAGATGCATGGGCCCGGCTTGAACGTAGGCCCCGCCAGCGTACAATTCCTCACCGATGAGCGTATCTTCTGCAGTCGCGTACAACACAGCCTGCGCAGAGATGCTATCGCTGCCGGCCAGAGTGAGTGCGCCTTTCCGCTCGGCTGCATCGGTAATCAGGGCCACCTCGCTGCCGAAATGTCCCGCCAGGATATTCACCGAAACCTGCTGGTCGTACACTACCGGGATCGCCCCAGCCGCAAAAGAAAACGGCGTCAGCCCGCTGAGTTGGCCCTGGGTCGGCTCATACTGTTCTTCTGCGCCGATAGATTGGTAAACACTGCGCAAAGTGTCTTGAGACAGCACTGCCAGGGTTGCCTCGCCGCTGGTCGCAGTTGGCGGCCGGTCGCTGATCGAAGCTGCCCGTGCAATCCGCTGCAACATACTCAACCCCACCAGCGCAGAAGCCCCCTCCAGGCCATTCACACCTCCATGCCCCAGGGATACGTGCAAACGTTGCCCGGCTTCAACCGCTAAACCGATGCCCCGTCTCAACTTTGCAAACGCCGGGATATCTCGCAAATAGCGCTTGCGGCTCTTGCGCCCCACGGCCGCAAAGAAAAACATCAACACAACAAAGCCAAGAATTGATATAATGCCAAGTAAGCTCACTAGACTCACGGTGAAGGTGCCTCCCGTAGCAATTCAACAAAAGCCTGCGTGCTTTCTGGCTCCTCCAGCATCCTGGCTACGGCTTCCAGGTGGCCCTTTGGCAATGCAAGCCCTAATATCGGCTGGCCCATATAAACCGCCTGGGCTCCCAGGATGGCTAGAGGACCGGCTGCCTCAAGCATCGTCACCACCCAGTCCTCTAACCCCCATCGGCGGATGGCAGATATCCATGCCCGCCATATGTGCTGGTCGGTATTCATGGTTACAGTATAGCACAAATCCAGATATCGTGGAATCGCTGTCCACAAATTTAGCATGATTTTATTCTTCAGGCCAGCCGGGGTCAAGGAATTGTGAGAACCTCGCGCTTGAAATATGACAGGTCACAGGTATTTTTTATGCCATATATTACTATGAGTTTCACCTCATACACACTAAACTTAAAGATTGAGATACTATCACGTACGGTGCAATCATCGTACCAATCAGCCATCATAAAGCTTGAGATTGAAAATCTTAGGAGTAAAAAATGAAAAGACCTATGGTAACGATCGACGGCAACGAAGCCACCGCCTATGTTGCCCACAAACTAAGCGAAGTGATTGCAATCTATCCGATCACTCCATCATCTTCGATGGGCGAACTTGCTGATGAATGGTCCGCCCGCGAACATCCCAATATCTGGGGAACGATCCCCCTGGTTGCCGAGATGCAGTCCGAAGCTGGCGCTGCTGGAGCGGTACATGGCGCACTGCAAGCTGGCGCCCTCACCACCACCTTCACAGCCTCTCAGGGTCTGCTCTTGATGATCCCCAACATGTACAAAATCGCTGGCGAACTGACCTCTACAGTCTTTCATGTCTCAGCTCGCTCAGTAGCCGCTCAGGCGCTCTCCATCTTCGGAGATCACTCCGATGTGATGGCTACCCGCGCCACCGGCTTTGCCTTGCTGGCTTCGGGGTCGAATCAAGAAGCCCAGGATATGGCCCTTGTTGCGCATGCTTCCACACTGGAATCACGCGTGCCCTTCCTGCACTTTTTCGATGGCTTCCGCACCTCCTCTGAGGTCAACAAAATCGAACGGTTGACCGATGACGACCTGCGCGCCATGATCGATGACGAACTGGTTCAGGCCCACCGCGCCCGCGGCCTCTCGCCCGATCACCCGGTTCTGCGCGGTACAGCCCAGAACCCGGATGTTTTCTTCCAGGCGCGTGAAACCGTCAACCCTTACTACCTGAACTGCCCCGCTATCGTCCAGAAAATGATGGACAAGTTCGCCAGCCTGACAGGCCGTTCATATCACCTGTTTGACTATGTGGGTGCGCCAGACGCTGAGCAGGTTATGATCATCATAGGCTCCGGCTCCGAGACAGCCGGTGAAACGGCCCAATACCTGGCTCAAAAAGGCGAAAAAATTGGCGTTGTGAAAGTACACCTGTATCGCCCATTCTCTGTCGACCACTTCATCAAAGCCCTGCCTTCCACCGTCAAGCACATCGCAGTCCTGGATCGCACCAAAGAGCCTGGCTCAGCGGGCGAACCGCTTTACCTGGATATCGTCACGGCTCTCAGTGAAGGTTGGACCGCAGGCCCCCGCCCGAGTGTTATCGGCGGTCGCTACGGCCTGTCATCGAAAGAATTCACCCCTGCTATGGTCAAGGGCGTGTTCGATGAAATGCTCAAAGCCAAGCCCAAGAATCATTTCACCGTAGGCATCATCGATGACGTCACCCACACCAGCCTGGAATACGATCCGGCCTTCTATATCGAGATGCCAGAGACCGTGCGCTGTGTATTCTGGGGCCTGGGAGCCGATGGAACCGTCGGCGCCAATAAGAACTCCATTAAGATCATCGGCGAAGAGACCGAAAACTACGCTCAGGGCTACTTTGTTTACGACTCAAAGAAATCCGGCTCTCTCACCATTTCGCACTTGCGCTTCGGCCCCAAGCCCATCCATGCCCCCTACCTGATCGGGCAGGCCAACTTCGTGGCCTGCCACCAGTTCTCCTTCCTGGAGCGCTTCGATGTCCTCAAGCACGCCATGCCGGGCGCCGTATTTTTGCTGAACAGCATCTACGCACCGGATGAAGTTTGGGAGCACCTGCCGCGTGAGGTTCAAAAGGGCATCATCGAGAAGAATTTGCACTTCTACGTGATCGACGCCTACGAGGTAGCCGCCCGGACTGGCATGGGCGGTCGCATCAATACCATCATGCAGACCTGCTTCTTCGCCATCAGCGGCGTGCTGCCACGTGAACAGGCCATCGCCGAAATCAAACATGCCATTGAAAAGACCTACGGCAAGCGCGGCGAGGCTGTCGTTCGCCAGAACTTCGAAGCCGTCGATCAAACCCTGGAAAATCTCCACGAAGTCAAAGTTCCTGGCCAGGTCACCAGCACCCTGACCCGCCGTTCGGCAGTGCCAGAGGCAGCCCCCGAATTCGTGCGTGAGGTGCTTGGCGCCATCATCGCTGGCGAAGGCGACAACCTGCCCGTCAGCGTCTTCCCCAATGATGGTTCTTACCCAACTGCAACCACCCAATGGGAAAAACGCAACGTCACCCTGGAGATTCCCGTCTGGGAACCTGACCTGTGCATCCAGTGCGGCAAATGCTCGTTTGTTTGCCCGCATGCTGTCATCCGCGAAAAAGTTTACGACCCCTCTTACCTGGAAAATGCCCCCGAGGACTGGCATGCTGTTAACGCACGCTGGAAAGAATTCCCCGGCATGCAGTACACCCTGGCCGTTGCACCCGAAGACTGCACCGGCTGCGGTCTGTGTATAGAAGTCTGCCCGGCTAAAGACAAGAGCCAGGTCGGTCGCAAGGCCATTAACATGGCGGATCAGGTGCCCATTCGCGAGCGCGAGCGAGCCAAGTGGGATTACTTCTTGACCCTGCCCGAAGTGGATCGCACACAAATCAGCCTGAAGACCGTCAAGAACTCCCAATTGTTGCAACCTCTCTTCGAGTTCTCCGGTGCTTGCGCCGGCTGCGGTGAAACCCCATACATCAAGCTGCTCACCCAGCTCTTTGGTGACCGCGCCATCATCGCAAACGCGACTGGATGTTCCTCGATTTATGGTGGCAACCTGCCCACCACCCCCTATGCCAAGAATCAAGAAGGTCGTGGTCCAGCCTGGTCCAACTCTTTGTTTGAAGATAACGCCGAATTCGGCCTGGGTATGCGCCTGACCCTGGATAAGCAGCAGGAATATGCTCGCGAATTGCTTCCTAAACTGGCCGGTCTGGTGGGTGAATCATTGGTAGATGAACTCCTCAAAGCCGACCAGTCCAATGAAGCCGGCATCCAACAGCAGCGCCAGCGCGTTGCCCTGCTCAAGCAGCGCCTGGAGACCTCACAGGATGCACGCGCTCGCGACCTGCTCAGCCTTGCCGACATCCTCGTCCGCAAGAGCGTATGGATCGTGGGCGGCGACGGCTGGGCTTACGATATCGGTTACGGTGGCCTGGATCACGTTCTGGCTTCTGGCCGTAATGTCAACGTTCTGGTATTGGATACGGAAGTGTATTCCAATACCGGTGGTCAGGCCTCGAAAGCCACCCCGCGCGCCGCAGTGGCCAAGTTTGCCGCTCAGGGTAAAGATATCCCCAAGAAAGACATGGGAATGATCGCGATGGCTTATGGCTATGTTTACGTTGCCCGAGTTGCGATGGGCGCTAGCGACCAGCAAACGCTCAACGCTTTCATGGAAGCTGATGCCTACCAGGGGCCTTCCCTGATATTGGCCTACAGCCACTGCATCGCCCACGGTTACGATCTGCGCAAAGGTTTGGATCAGCAAAAGCTGGCTGTTCAATCCGGCGCCTGGTCGCTCTATCGCTTCAACCCCAGTTTGATCGAATTGGGGCAGAATCCTCTGTCCATCGACTCGAAAGAGCCTACCATCCCCTTGAGCCAGTACGCTTACAATGAAACCCGCTATCGCATGCTGCTCCAAACAGATGAGCAGCGCGCCGAGATGCTCATGAAGAAGGCGCAGAAAGATGTCAAGAGCCGTTGGGACCTGTATCGCCAGATGGCCGCCATGCACTACGAAGGCCCCGATGGCGAAAATAGCAAAGACGAAGAAGAAGAAAAAGCCGAATAACTTGGCTAAGCTTGTGAGGGTGAGGCTCGCGCCCCACCCTCACACAAACAGCGATCAAGAATAAAAGAGGAAATAATCATGGTAGACCTGACGACAACTTATCTTGGCCTGAGCCTGAAAAATCCGCTGGTAGCTTCATCCTCCCCGCTCTCGCAAAAAGTCGAGACCTTGCAGCAACTTGAGAAAGCCGGCGTTTCCGCCATCGTGATGTATTCACTATTTGAAGAGCAGATCATCCACGAAAGCCTGCGCTTGCACCGCGATCTAGAACGCGGTGCCGAATCGTTCGCCGAAGCGCTCCATTACCTGCCGGAAGTAGGCCAATACAGCATTGGCCCCGATGCCTACGTCAGCCATTTAAAGAAAGCCAGGCAAGCTGTGAACGTCCCCGTAATCGGCAGCTTGAATGGCGTTTCCACGGGTGGCTGGATCGAGTACGCTCAAAAAATCGAGGATGCTGGCGCGGATGCCCTGGAGTTGAACCTGTATTACCTGGCGACCGACCCCGATCTGACCAGTGCCGAATTGGAAGAGACTTACATCACCCTGGTGCACGACGTTCGCCAGCGCGTCCGCATCCCTATCGCCGTCAAGCTCAGCCCCTTCTACACTGCCCTGCCCAATTTCGCCCGCCGGCTCACCGAGGCAGGCGCCAATGGGCTGGTGCTGTTCAATCGTTTCTACCAGCCCGATTTCGACCTGGAAGAACTCGAGGTGGTCCCCAATCTCGTCTTGAGCAATTCGAACGAATTGCGCTTGCCGCTGCGCTGGATCGCCATCCTGTACGGGCGCGTCCAGGCCGATTTTGCCCTGACCAGCGGCGTCCACACTGGTAACGACTTGCTCAAGGCCGTCATGGCAGGCGCCAGCGCCACCACAGTCGCCTCAGCCTTCTTGCAGGAAGGCGTTGAACAGGCAGCCAGGATCCTGGATGAAGCCAAAACCTGGATGGAAGCACACGAGTACGTCTCCATCAACCAGATGAAAGGCAGCATGAGTCAGAAATCCGTTGCTGAACCGGCTTCCTTCGAGCGTGCCAACTACATGCGCGTGCTCAGTTCATACTAACTAAAAGCCGTATCCCCTTGTTCGACATAACCGGCCAGCCAAGAGCCTTTCTATCTGGCCGGTTTTCTATTTGGGCTTTCTCATAGATCGTTTTCACTGTATAATCGGGCTTATCCTCATTATCCCCATCTTGATCTCATGTCCGCACTGCCAGAAAAACCAACACCACCAGCCCTAGCAACCTGGTTTACCTTTTGGACCATCCTTACACTGGGTTGGCTTTTCGTTATCCTCCAACTGGCTGGGATAACTGCTGCCGGCCCTTCACTTCTTGTAGAATTCTCAACCAAACGCCTGGCTATGATCCTCCTGGCGCTGGTCATCCTGGCAGCCCACCTCGTTCTGGCTCGGTTGGGATGGCGCCAGCCGCACAAACGCAGCCAATATTTGAACCGCTTGTTGGGAGCCCTGGCCATCTTTAGCCTGACTCTCTGGATTGGAGTCTGGATCAGCAAGCTCTTCCCCGCCAATCACCTCTTCCGTATCACCCTTCAAGGTTATTACCTGCGTTCTGGCTCACTCTTGTTTTGGCTCAGCTTCGAACTGCTCATCTTGCTGGCAGGCATCAAAGTATTCAGCAGCGACTTTCAGCCAGGCGACTGGCGCCAATCAAAACGTGCCTGGGTCGCTGGGATAGCGCTATTCATCGCCTGCCTGCTCGTTGCATTCCTGTCTGCCCGGACCGGTATCGGCGTCACTCCCGACATTGCTGGTTGGGGCGGCCCCGCAGTGCCAATCCTGGTGGATCAGTTCCTGTTCGCCGCCCTGGTCGGGATCGCCGCCTCGATCCCCCTCACCATCCTGGTCAAACGCCTCCACAAACCGCAATCAGGTTTTTGGTTGGATCTCATCATCTTTGTGATCCTATGGGCCGCGGCCTTCTTCATCTGGTCCGGCCAACCCGTGCCCCGCAGCTACTTCATCACCACCGGCGCGCCTCTGAACAACCGCCTGTACCCTCACTCAGACGCCATGCTGTATGCCCTCATCTCGCAAAGCGTGCAATTAGGTTACGGCTTTCTCGGCGGAGAAGTGGTTCCCCGCCCCCTGTATATCCTCCTGCTGGCGATTTTCCACGCCATCGCCGGTCAAAAATATCAGGACGTTATCCTGGTTCAAACCCTGGTATTGGCGCTTTTCCCCGCGGCCCTCTATCTGCTGGGCAAGGCCCTCCACAGCCGCCCGCTGGGCATTCTCATCGCTGTGCTGGCAATCATTCGAGAAATCAACGCCTTTGCAGCCACATCCTTGGAAGTATCCCACTCCAAGCTCATGATGGCCGACCTGCCCACCGCCCTGGCTGTTGTTCTGTTCACCTGGTCTGTCGTCCACTGGCTCAAGAAGCCATCCGCCAGTTGGATCGATCCCCTGCTGGCCGGAGGGCTGTTGGGCATCACCGCCTTGCTACGCACACAGGCTCTGATCCTCTTGCCGGTCACCTGGCTGTTCCTGGCCTGGATTTACCGCCGCCAGTGGAAAAGATTCGGCATCGCTTCGGCAACGCTGCTCCTCGGATTCCTTCTGGTTGTTTCCCCCTGGATCTACCGGAACCGGGTCAATACCGGTGTAATCACGTTTGATCACCCCAAGCAGGCTGGCATGGTCACCCAGCGCTACCGGGTAGAAATGGAAGATTACTTCCCCAGGCTGCCGGGAGAAAGCGACAAGGCCTATAAAACCCGCCTGGAAAGCACCCTTGGGTCTTTTATCCTCGCGCATCCCACAGCAGTAACCCGCTTCATTACAGCGCATTTCATCAACAGCGAAGTTGCTTCATTGAATACACTGCCGCAGTGCTTCGGCTACAGGCCATTCCAGGACACGCTGCAAGACTGCCGCTCCTTTTGGCATCCGATTACCGGCAACACCCTTGTGGGCAGCCTGGCGCTGGTGGCCGACCTGGCCCTGGTCATCGTGGGCCTGGTCGCCTGTTGGAAAAACTGGAAACTGGTGGGCCTCATCCCGGCTGTGTACCATTTGGTTTACAACCTGAGCAACGCACTGGCTCGCAACTCCGCCCGGCGCTACATTTTGCCTGTCGATTGGGTCCTCTACTTTTACTTTAGCGTTGGGATTATCGAGCTGCTCTTCTGGTTGGCCCGGCCTCTCCATTCTGGCCAGTCGCCCTTCTCAGAGATCAGCCAGGCATTTCGCCAGGGTTCGCCCGGGCCGCACAACGCCAGGCCCAGGCTTCGCACAGGGATTCTATTCACAGGCCTCTTCTTCCTGATCGGCCTCTCGCTGCCGCTCTCAGAAATCATCGTTCCTCCCCGCTACCCCGCATACAGCCAGCCAGAACTCGTCCAAAACATACTGGCAATGCCGTTGGTTCAAGATTTACCGCTCGAACCACAGGCTTTGCGCGCTTTCACTCGGGGAGATTCAGCCATTGTCATTCAAGGACGAGCCTTCTATCCGCATCTATCTTCATCGAGCCAGGCGCTAAACTTTACAGTAATAGGGCCAGGTGGCGCCAGAGATGTCAGCCTCGCCATCGATGCAGCAACGAACCTGCCAAACGTTCTGGATGTAATCGTTTTAGGTTGCTCTGCCGCCGATCCAGATGGACGAGAATACATCGACGCCCTCCTCGTAATCGTCGGCGACCCTCCTAAGAATGTGCTCCTGCGCTCCCAAACAGATTCGCTCACCTGCCCTCTGCCATAATTAAGTTAGAGTAGAAATTGACTGCCTCACTCACCCTCGTAATTCCCGCTTACTGTGAAGCCGAATCCTTACCCGGCCTCTTGCCTGAAGTCCTCGCGTACGCCGAAAAACGCGACTGGCAGGTGATCGTCATCGATGATGGTTCTTCGGATGATACACCTCGCATATTAGAGCGTTTTTCCCAACACCCCAACCTGGTCACTTGCCGTCACAAAGTCAACCGTGGCTACGGTGCAGCCATCAAAACTGGTCTCCGTGCAGCCCAAAGCGAGTTTGTCATCACCATTGACGCCGATGGCCAGCACAAATTGAGCAGCGTCGAAACCATGTTCAACCTGATCCAATCGCAAGCCGCCGATATGATCGTCGGCAACCGCCTCGCTTCTGGCAGCCGCGACGCCTATCGCTCGCTGGGAAAATGGATCATCCGCAGCTTTGCCCGCCTGGTAGTCCCCATGCATATCAAAGACTTGAACTCCGGCTGCAAAATCTATCGCACGGCCCTAGTCAAGAAATACCTCTCCTTATGCCCCGACTCCATGGCCTTTAGTGATGTCATCACTCTGGTAATGATCCACCAGGGTTGCCTTGTCTTAGAGACCCCCATCGAGACCCTCGGGCGGCAGGCTGGCAAAAGCAAGATTCGTCTCTCCACTGCCTTCGAAACCATCATCGAAATTTTGCACATTGCCGTATTGCTCAAACCCATGCGCATCTTCCTGCCCCTGGCGATGTTGAGCATTACCATAGGTTTTCTCTGGGGCATTCCTTTTATCCTGATGGGAAGAGGAGTCAGCGTGGGATCGATGCTGGCTCTGGTCAATGGCATGCTGCTCTTCAGCATTGGCCTGATCTCCGAACAAATCGCCGCCCTTCGTCGGCAAATCGCTGAACTCGGTCACCACACACCAGACGAATAGAGCCTTAAACCAAAGTTCCTTGCCCGGTAATAATGCCAGGCAAGGAACTCACTTCAGAATAAATAATTCCGGAGCATCTGGGGATAACACAACAAGCCGACTTTCCCTGTTCAGGAAAAGCCTTGCAGTGTCCATCCCAGTTGGCAGCAACTAGACTTCGAGTTCAGGTTCGGATGCGAATTTCTTGTGCCGGTAAACGATGCGCCCTCGCGATAAATCGTAAGGAGACATCTCAACACGCACACGGTCGCCCAATAGAATGCGGATATAGTACTTGCGCATCTTTCCAGATAAATAAGCAAGCACCTCATAACCGTTTTCCAGGCGTACCTTAAATTGAGTCCCGGGTAAGGCCTCAACCACGGTACCTTCGACCTGAATCTTCTCTTCTTCTTTCGCCATTTTCACCTCCGGGCCCGGGCGATTTGCACACCGGGCATATACATCTATTAGCAGAACCTGGCTGCTAATCGCTATCCGTCATCTGGCGACGCTTATGGCGACGGATCGCCTTCTTCTTATTGATGCGGCGCAGCTCGCTCTTAGAAACGAACCAACGCTTTCGACGCACTGTACTCAAAATGCCGCTCTTCGCCACTTTCTTACGAAAGCGCTTCAGCAGCTGATCTTGCGACTCATTCGGGCGCAGATTAACTGATGCCACTTGCTTTCACCTCCTTTCACATTCACAGATCCACATAGATAAAACACCAACACTTTCCGTGCACAAAACTCAACCAGCCAGTCATAAAGTTAAAAACAAACTCGGCTGGTAATCGCGTTGCAGCCGAGCAGAAACACAACTGGGCAATCTTCCAACTCTCAAACTACAATACGCCTCTCCTTGTTGCTATCACAAATGGTAGCGAATAGCCTGTGGAAAATAGCGCTTACGCGATTACTAGTATTATAGCCAATTAAACCACGATTGTCAATCACTTAAGGATTAGTTAAATAAAAAGTCTCTTGGCGGTGACCTACTCTCCCAGGGGGTCGCCCCCCAAGTACCATCGGCGCTGACGGGCTTAACGACCGGGTTCGGGATGTGACCGGGTGTACCTCCGTCGCTCCAATCACCAAGAG
>JBFMFR010000051.1:0-53250 GCA_040752025.1 Chloroflexota bacterium
GATCCTGGACCTGGATGTCAATGGGCAGGTGGTGGGGATCGAAATCCTGGGTCTCAGTGCGCGCACCGAGCCTGAGAAGCTGCGCATCCTTCAATTCGAAACGGTATAACGATTACGCGCCGAAGGCGACCATCAGGCGGGCCATGTGCATGGCGTGCTTGAGGTAGAGGTCCAGGCGCAGGTTTTCGTTGGGGGCGTGGGCCAGGGCGCCAGGGTGACCGGCGCCTGCGGTGACGACAGGCAGCTTGAGCAGGTGGATGAAGGGATAGCTTGGGCCGGAGCCGCCCACCGTAGGCACGATCTGCATGGGCTGGCCGTAAACGGGCTCGGCAGTGCGCACGACCAGGTCGACGAAGGGATCGTCGGGATCGGTGCGGGCGGGGGCCTCGCCGCCCAGGTAGGCCACGTGCACGTCAGTGAAGCCCTCGGCATCCAGGTGGGCGCGCAACTGCTGCAAGACCAACTCGGGGGTCTGGTCGGGCACCAGGCGGAAATCGACCTTGGCGGAGGCTTTGGCGGGCAAGACGGTCTTAGAGCCAGGGCCCTGGTAGCCGGAGGTCAGGCCGCAGATGGTGCAGGTGGGCTCGAAGACTTCGGCCAGGCGTAGTTCAACGCCGCCGGTGAAACCTTTCAAGAAGTTTTGCACGCCGTAGCGCTCCCGGTATTCATCGGCAATTTCGGGCAGGGCCTCCATAAGCTGGCGGTCGCGCTGGCTGGGCGGGCGGATGGGATCGTAGAAGCCGGGCAGACGGATGCGCTCATCGGGGCCCTTGAGGCTGTTGAGGGCCCACACCAGGCGCCAGGCAGCGTTGGGGAAGATCGAGCCACCCAGGCCGGAATGGGCGTCGGTGCTGAGGCTCTCAACGGAGAGCTCGACGTAGCAGATGCCGCGCAGGCCGAGGTACTGCATGGGCGCTTCACGGTGGTCTACGCCGCCGAACTCCCAGATGCAGGCATCGGCGGTCAGGAGCTCCTGGTGCTGTTCGACGAAGCCGTGCAGGTGCTGGCTGCTGGTCTCTTCTTCGCCTTCGATGATGAATTTAACGGTGCAGGGCAGTTCGCCGTCGGCCTCCAACAGGGCGTCGATGGCGAACAGGCGGGCGACCAACTGGCCTTTGTCGTCGTTGACGCCGCGCCCGTAAAGCTTGCCGTCGCGCAGGGCAGGCTCGAAGGGCGGGCTGTCCCACAGTTCGAGCGGCTCGGCGGGCTGTACGTCGTAATGGTTGTAGATCAGCAGGGTTTTGGAACTGCGGCCGGTGCGCTCGGCGTAGATGACTGGGGCGCCGCCGGTGGGCATGATCTGCACCTGGAAGCCGCGCTGTAACAACATGCCAGCCACCAGGTTGGCGCATTCTACCAGGCCCCAATTCTGGGCGCCGACGCTGGGCTGGGCGACCAGGCGGGAAAGCTCAGCGATGCTTTGATCCAGGTGGGCTTCAAGGTAGGCGTCTAGGTGAGAGAAGTCGGTCATGGTACCTCCAGTAAACAGAACGTGAGCGGGAGCGCCTGGCTCAGGGGGCGATCAGCCAGTCCAGGGAGGACGCTCCGGCGTAGGCGAATAAGAGCATTTTGAAGATTTTGCCGATGGCGCAGAAGAACAGGAAGCGCGAAATGGGGATGCGCAGGGTGCCGGCGGCCATGCCGGCCAGGTCGAAGAGTGGGTTGGGAACGAAGGCCAGCAGCAGGATGGCCAGGTTGCTGAGGGCTGTGTGGCGCTGCATCCAATCCACAAGGCGCTGGTAGAGGTCGACACGCTCAACAACCGCCTGTCCGCTGAAACCGGCCAGGTAGCCGGAGAGCTCGCCGATGGCAGCCCCCAGGCCGGCAGCGAGGGCGACTCCAAAGGGATTGAAGACGGCGCCCATGGCGAAGACGAACAGCACGCCAGGGGCGGGCAGCAGGACGGTGCCGTTGGCCAGGATGGAGAGCAGGAAGATGCCCGGGTAGCCGTAGCGGGCCAGTTCGCGGGCCTGCTCGCGGATGCTGAATACGTACAGGCTGACGGCGATGACCAGGAGCAGAGCCAGCAGGCGAGCTAGCGCCAGGCGGCGGTCAGACGACCTGGTAGGAGTATCCTTTGAAGGGGGGGCCATAGAGCCTGATAGCGTATTTCAGGTGATACTCCCTGCGCCTGGGAAGGCGCAGGGAGTGGCTGCCGGGGGATGGGTTATCAACAGTTGGAGCGTCAGGCCTCGGCGATGGTGACTTTATTGAGGTGCACTGCGGGGGCCTTGGAGTTCTGCGGATCTCGGGGCGGGATGGAGAGCAAAACATCCATGCCCTGGATGACCTGGCCGAAGACGCTGTGTTTGTTGTCCAGCCAGGGGGTGGGAACGTGTGTGATAAAGAACTGAGAGCCGTTGGTGTTGGGACCGGCGTTAGCCATGGACAGCACGCCGGGTTTATCGTGACGCAACTGGCGGTCGAATTCGTCGGCGAAGCGGTAGCCGGGGCCGCCGCTCCCGCTGCCGGTGGGGTCGCCGCCCTGGGCCATGAAGTCGGCGATGACGCGGTGGAAGATCGTGTCATCATAAAAGCCCTGGCGAGCCAGGAAGACGAAGTTGTTTACGGTGTTGGGGACCTTATCGGCAAAAAGCTGGATAACAATATCGCCCTGATCGGTTTGCAGTGTAGCGGTGTAGCTCTTCTTGGAATCGATCTCCATTTTGGGCGGGTTCGACCATTGTTGGGACATAGGTTTTCCTTTCTTGGAACGGGGTTTAGTGGCTGGCGGACTGCGTGTGGGCAGGCTCGCGCAGCAAAGCTTCCAGGCGGGCCACGACCATCTCCATGGCGACCTCGTTCAGGCCGCCTTCGGGGACGATGACGTCGGCGTAGCGCTTGGAGGGTTCAACGAATTCCAGGTGCATGGGGCGCACCGTAGCCAGGTACTGGCGCACAACCATTTCGGTGGTGCGCCCGCGCTCTTCGATGTCGCGCTGCAAGCGCCGGATGAAGCGGATATCGGAGTCGGTGTCGACGAAGATCTTGACATCCAAGAGCTGGCGCAGTTGGGCGTCGGCGAAGATGAGGATGCCCTCGACCATGATCAAGGGCCGCGCCTGGATGTGGATAAGCTGGGAGGTGCGAGAGTGAGTCTTGAAATCGTAGACGGGCAGTTCGATATCCTGGCTTTGGCGCAGTTGTTGGATGTGCTCGATGAGCAGCACGGTGTCGAGCGAGTCGGGATGATCGAAGTTGACTGTGGCGCGCTGGTTGAGCGGCAGGTCGCTGAGGTCTTTATAGTAAGCGTCGTGAGGCAGAAAGGCGATGTGGTCTTTACCGACGCGCTCGCGGATCAGGTTGGCCAGGGTGGTCTTACCGGACCCGGAGCCGCCAGCGATTCCGATGACCAGGGGGGTTGCGCGATTGAGCATATCCGAATTATACTGGAAGGTAGCAGATCATGAAAGCCAAACTGGTAAAACAAACAGCGCCACAACACTGAGGCGCTGTTTGCCAGGAGCCACCGAAGGGAATCGAACCCTTGACCCGCCGCTTACGAAGCGGCTGCTCTGCCGGCTGAGCTACGGTGGCACTTGGATGGCGCACGGGCTAATTTATCGTGCGGCGCACATTATACAGGGTAAAGGCCGATAAGGCAAGGTTTAATCTGTTTTCGTGGAGGCGAATATGCACGTAGCGATGCTGTCTTACCATACCTGTCCACTGGCTACACTGGGAGGCAAGGACACGGGAGGAATGAACGTGTATGTGCGCGAGCTGACCCGCTACCTGGGGGTGGCCGGGGTGCAGGTAGATGTGTTTACGCGCTCGCAGGATGAGCACGTGCCGCACGTTCTGCACGATCTGGGTTACGGAAACCGCGTGGTGCACGTGACCGCCGGGCCAGAGGTGCCGTTGCCCAAGCCAGAATTGGCGATCTTTTTACCGCAATTCGTGGAAGGCATCCTGGAGTTCGCCCGCAACAAGGGGTTGAGCTACGATGTGATTCACAGCCATTACTGGATGTCGGGGATCGTCGCCCGCGATTTGCAAGTTGCCTGGAACGTGCCGATCATCCACATGTTCCACACGTTGGGGTTGATGAAGCAGCGCGTGGCGCGCGCTCCAGAAGAGGTGGAAGGGGATTACCGCCTGGCAGGCGAGCGAGCGGTGCTGCGGCTGGCGCAGCGGGTGGTTGCGGCTACCCCGGCAGAGGTAGCACAGTTGCAGTGGTTGTACCAGGCCGACACGCGCAAGGTGGTGGTGATCCCTCCAGGCGTGGATGTGAGCCGGTTCTACCCGATCCCGGCAGACGAAGCCAAGGAATACATCGGGGTGCCGCCGTGCGAGCGCATGCTGCTGTTCGTGGGGCGCATCGAGCCTTTGAAGGGACTGGATACACTGATCCAGGCGATTGGGCTGATGCAGCAGCAGGGCGTGAAAGTATGCCTGGTGGTGATCGGGGGCGAGCCGGAAGGAGGGACAGCGCCGGCAACCGGTTCCGAAATGGAGCGCTTGCAGGCCATGCGCCAGGCTGCCGGGGTGACCGATCTGGTAACCTTCCTGGGCAAGCGCGGGCAGGATACGCTGCCCTATTATTATTCGGCAGCCGAGGTGGTGGTGATGCCTTCGCACTACGAGTCGTTCGGTATGGTGGCGCTGGAGGCGATGGCCTGCGGGGCACCGGTGGTGGCTTCGCAGGTAGGAGGGCTGGCTTTCCTGGTGCAGGATGGGGTCAACGGTTTTACGGTGCCGGTGGACGATCCGCAGGCGCTGGCAGAGCGCCTGGCGCAGGTGCTGCAGGATCGAGAGCTGCGGGAACGCCTGAGCCTGCAAGCAGTGCAGGCTGCCCAGGCTTATGCCTGGGAGAAGATTGCGGAGCGGGTGGCGCGTCTGTACGAAGAAGTGTCAGGAGAGCAGACAGGAGCCGGTAGCCGGTGGGCGGAGGCACCTGGCTGAGGTGTGACCGGCGCGGGGTCAGTCGTGGGGCTGCCAGACGTCGGTGGGTACGCCGGCGGGGCGCAGCCAGCTTAGAAAGCCGCCGGTGGTGAGTTTCTTAGGCGGCGATTTCTCCAGGCCGACCAGGGCCAGGCTGAGGATCAGGAGCACCGCGCCGGTCCATTGGAACGTAGTGAAGCGCTCTCCCAGCCAGAAATGGGCGAAGAAGACAGTGACCAGTACTTCGCTGAGGCCCAGCAAGGCAGTCTGCATGCCGCCCAGGTGTTTGACTCCCAGAAACAGCGTCAGGCGGGAGAGGAAAGTCACCAGACCCAGGCCAAGCACCGGCCAGGCGTAATGCATCCAGGTCGAGGCGGGTGATGGCGCAGCCGAAAGCATGTTCGCATTCAGCGATCCAGAGAACAGGAAAGTCGGCACAACGATGGCGCTCATCGAGAGTAAGGTATAGAGGGTAACGGTGGGGGCGGGCATATCGAGCAAAACACGCTGGTTGATGGGCAGGTGCAGGGCGTAAAGCGCGGAGGCGACCAGCATGAGCAGCACGCCGAGCAGGTCGATGTGCTGGTCTTTTCCCCTGGTGAGCAAGTAGATCGCGGGCAGAGCCAGCAATAAACGCACGATCGTCAGGCGGCTGGGAGGCTGGTTATCCAGAGCCAGCCAGAGGACCAGGAAAAGCGGGTAGAGGGAATAGAGCAACTGGCCGACCCCGGCGCCGATGCGCCCGAGGGCCGAGAAGTAGAACAGCGAGCCCAGGCCATTGACCCAACCTGCCAACAGGCAGCCCAACAGCCCTGCCGGATAGATGAACAGGAACGGGCGGTAAAAGATGAGCATCATGGCGAAGAGCAGCAGGGCAGCCAAGAGGGTGCGCAGGGCGACCACAGCCAAGGGGGGGATGCCCAGCAGAATGGCCTGCTTGCCGAAGATAGGCGCCATGCCCAGGAAGAAGGCCGATGCCAGGGCGGCATAGACACCTTTCATGGCAGCGCGGTTGGGAGGCTTGGGCTGCGACGAGCTGCGGCGGAACATGAAGTTCCCTGGGAGGCGCAGGCGAGACATGCGATATGGGCTCTCTATGGATTGTCAGTCAGGGAGCGGACCTCGTCCAGGAGTTCATCGCTCATGAATTGGCCCTTCTGCATCAGGGCTTCAATGTTGCCAGCCAGGCGGGCGCGTTCCTCAGGAGTGAGGTCCTTGGCAGTGACAACGATGACAGGAATGGGGGCGGTTTGGGCGTCGGCCTTGAGGGCATCCAGCACGGCAAATCCATCCAGTTCGGGCATCATCAGATCGAGGATGATGAGTTCGGGGAGTTCTTTGCGGGCGACCTCGAGGGCCTGGCGACCGTTGGCGGCTTCGAAGATGGTGTAGTTACCCTGGGATTGCAGGATGCGGCGCACCAGGCGGCGGGCTTCCTCGGTATCGTCCACGATCAGGATGTGGGGGAAGCGGTCATCAGTGACACGGCTGAGGGCAGCCAGCAGGCCTTCCTGGGGCGTTTCGGACTGGATGGCGGTTGGCAGTTCCCCTGCCGCCGGCGTGCGGGTAGGCAGAATGACGTTGCGCGCCCAGCCCTCGCCCAGGATGGTGCGCTCGATGGGCATGGTATGGCCGGTGCAATTGACCACGATGACCTGGTCGGGCTGGACCACGCCGGCGCGGACGAGCTTGATCAGCCCGGCGAAAGCCACGGCGGCAGCCGGCTCAACCGAGATGCCCTCCAGCTTGGCCAGGATGTGCATGGCTCGGAAGGCTTCTTCATCGGTGGCGCTTTCAAAGGCGCCGCCGCCGCCCGCCTGCATGCGCTGGCGCAAGAGGGTGTAAGTGCGGCCGGGATCGCCGGTGGAGAGGGTGGCGATGTGAGTGCGCGGCGAAACAACCGGTTCGGCGGTATCCAGGTTGGCTTTCCAGGCCTGAACCATAGGCGAGCAGCCCGCGGTTTGGATGCCAGCAATGGCAGGGATACGATCGATCAGACCCATTTCGCGCAGCTCGTAAAAGCCCTTGAGCACACCCAGGGGTCCCAGGCCGCCGCTGACGGATTGGAAATACCAGTCGGGCGCCCGCCAGGGGGCTTCTTGTTGCTCTTGTGGTAGAGGCAGTGATTCCTGGCTGATTTGCTCCACAATTTCGAAGGCAATCGTCTTCATGGCTTCTACGGATGGGATGGAGCGAGCGCCGCGCTCGAGGTACAGGCCGCGTTGGCGGGCGTACTCGGCGGCGACTTTCTTGGCCTGGTCGTAGGAGGCGGTGACTTTTACCACCTGGGTGCCGTAGATGGCGGTCTCGCGCATCTTCTCGGCCGGAACCAGGCTGGTGAGAAATGCCCACAGTTTGATGCCGGCACGGGCTGCGTACGCCGAGTAGGCAATGGCGACGTTGCCGGTGGAAGCCAGGACGACCTCATTGATGCCGGCTTCTTTGAGGGCGGCGATGTTTACAGCCGCCTGGCGATCTTTGAACGAGGAGGTAGGACCCTGGCGTTCATCTTTGATGAAAATATTGGGGCAGCCCAGCATCATACCCAGGTTGGCGGCGTGCACCAGGGGTGTGCCGCCTTCACCCATGCTCAGGTTGGGATTGTATTCGAAAACCGGAAGCAGCTCACGGTAGCGCCAGAGGTTGAAGGGGCGCTGTGGGAGTTGCTCCAGCAAGAGCGGAGCGATGGTGGCATAGTCGTAGCACGCCTGTAACCACTGGCCGGTACAGGCGGGGCAGTTGAATAGGGTGGGCGAGTAGGGGGCGGTGTGGCCACAGTCCAGGCATTCAGCCTGAATACTGAATGGCATGCGTTGTTGGGCGTGATTGCTGTTCGTGGAGCGGGAACGGGGCATGGGTCAGATTGGTTCCTTGTTGGGGTGTACGGGGCCGGTTATCGGCTACGCTCGGGTGGGTTCGATTTGGAGCGATTTTCTCTCAAGCGGCGGATAGCCTGTGCCAGGTCATCTGCCAGGATAGGTTTCAGCAAGAAGTCGTTGGCGCCCAGGCGCATGGCACGTTCTTGTTCATCTAGAATGGTGCAGACGATCACGGGGACGTCTTTGATCTGTGGATCGAGCTTCAGTGCTTTGAGCACCTGCCAGCCATCCAACAACCCAGTAGAAGTTGCCACCGTTGAGCGCATGGCTACATCCAGGGTGATGGCGAAAGGCTGGATGCCGCGGGCAACGGTGACGGCTTGATCCAACTCGTTGAGGGCGATCACGGTGACATTGTATCCAGATAGGAAGCGCCGGTAGAGATCGACAATCTGGGGGTCTTTGTCGATGGCTAGCAGGATGGTGGTGGCAGAGGAACTGCTGGCGGTGTCTGCGGCATCGCCTGCGACAGACGAAGCTCCTGGCGCAGGTTCAACCTGTGCAGGCGCACTTACGGGCTGTGCTTCTGCCTCAGCGGGCAAAGGTACTGCGACCTGTCCGGATGGATTGGGAGCCGCCCCTCCAGAAGGCAGCTCTACTTTGGGTTGAGCAGCCGCTTCCGCTGCAGCGTTCGGAGTCGCCTCTGGTTTTGGCGCTGGCGGCTTGGAGCTGTCTGGCGTATCTTGCCTCAGGTGGGGCGTTTCGGGCAGTTCAGGCTGAGCGCCGTCTCCCCGCAGCCGGGTGGCACCCGCTTCATCAGGCGGCGGAACAATCTCCGCCGTCAGCGGCAGCGTGAAGTAGAAACTGCTGCCTTTGCCGACTTCGCTTTGGATGCCAATTTCCCCATTGTGCAAACGGATCAGGTGTTGGCAGATGGATAACCCCAACCCTGAGCCGCCCGTCTTGCGAGTCAGCGAAGCGTCCACCTGTGAGAAGGGTTGGAACAGCTTACTCTGATCCTCTGGGGCGATGCCTGGGCCGGTATCGATCACCTTGACGAGAACTTCAGGCTGGTCTTGCCGCCCGTTTTGCACCCGGGTCTGCACCGTGATCGAGCCTTCTTCGGTGAATTTCGCCGCATTGGCTAACAGGTTGAGCAACACCTGGCGGATTTTCATTGGATCGATGCGCAGTAGAGGTAGATCAGGCGGGATATCTTTGCGCAACTGGATCGGTTTATCCTTCACCAGCCCGATCGTCGTGGACATGACGCCGTTGATGATCTCGGCCAGGTTGACACCGTCTTCGAAGGCCATCTCCATCTTGCCCGCTTCAATGCGCGACAGATCGAGCACATCGTTGATCAGACCCAGCAGGTGCTGGCCGGAGTTGTAGATGGCGTTCAGATCTTGCTGCTGCTGGTCGGTGATCGGGCCATCGATGCCCTTGAGGATCACTCGCGAGAAACCGATGATCGAGTTAAGCGGCGTGCGCAGCTCGTGGCTCATGTTGGCCAGGAACTGCGTCTTGAGGCGATCGGCTTCACGGATCTCTTCCACCGCTTTTTGGGTCAATTCATAGGCCCGGGCGTTATCTACGGCTACAGCCACCTGGTCGGCCAGGATTTGTAGAACGGCCACATCGTCTTCAGAGAAGGCATTCGGGCGATCGGCCTGCACATCCAGGGCGCCGATCACGCGTTCACCAATCTTGAGCGGCAGGCCAAGCTCAGCGCGCGTATCTGGCAGCAGCGGGTTGAAGCGGTGAATCAGATTCCCAGACATCTTGGCTTCGCTCAGGCGCACGTCATTGAGCACCACTGGCGCGCCGGTGAGCGTGGTCTGGCCGATCACGGACTGGCTGCCAACTTCCAGGCGGTGGCCACGCCGTTTCATTTCTGCCCCGGCCAGGCCTGTGGATTCGTAAATCAGGGCCTGTGTCTGGCTTTCATCCAGCAGGAAGACCGAGGCGTGGTAGTAGCCGAAGCGCTCGCGCAGCAGGTTGACCACGCGATTGAGCAGGGCTTCCAGGGCCAGGGTCGAAGAAGTGTCGCGAGCGATTTCGGCGGCGGTCTGCAACTGGCCAGCCCTGCGCCGGGTCTCCTCGAGCAGGCGCAGGGTTTGCACGGCTACGGCTGCCTGGCCTGCCAGGGCCATCAGGCGGCGGCTTTCCTGGGGGCCGAAAACCGTTTTTTCTGAATACAGGGCGTTGATGTGCCCAATCCATTCACCACCTACGACCAGTGGAGCGAAGGCAGTGCTGCGCGCCATGAACAATTCAACGTACAGGCGGCGTGTCTCGCCATCCAGGCGAGCATCGTTGGCGATATCTTCGATCAGCGTGACGTGGTACGGGCTGAGTTCGGCTGCCAGGGCCGGGAAGGCGCGCAGGGGGTAGCGTTCCATGCCGGTGGAATCAGCCAGCGTGTCAGGCGGGGGTGAGCCCCAACGAGCGAGGGTAGTGGCCCACTCAGGAATATTCGTGTGCGCCCATTCAGGTATAGCGGGTGCGGCTGCATCGATCTGGTCCCCACCTGTCTCAAGCGGGATGGGCTGATCGTACAGGTCGATCGAAACGCTGAAAGAGTCTTGCCCGAGAACGGTGTACTGGCGCAGCGCCTCCAGGATTTGGGTGAAATTCTGAGCAACCTGGAATTTAGCGCTGGCCTGGTAGAGAGCCTCGGTCTCTTGCAGGATGGTCTGGGTCTGATCGAAGAGGCGCGAGTTCTGGATGGCGGTGGCGGTTTGCAGCACGATGGTCTCGGCCAGGCGGATTTCATCCGGGGTGAGCTGCCGATCCAACTCGAGAATATCCACGCCGATGGTGCCGATGATCTGGTTGCTGGCGATGATTGGGATAATCATCAAGGTTTGCACCTGGCGGTTGCGCATCAGCTCGTGAACGCTGGCGGTCAGGGGATCGTGCTGGGGGTCTGTGATCACCAGGGTACGCCGTGTGCGGATGACTTCTTCAGTGGAGAGGTTGTCGCGAATGGGAATCTTGACACCGATGGGGCTGGGAGCCTCAGCCAGGGGGCTGTAGCTGGCAACCACAACCAGGCCGCCTTCGGCGCCTTGGGTGGCGCTGGCGATCTCGTCGAACAAGGCGATTCCGATCTGGGCGTTCAGAGCCTGGCCCATTTCCCTGGCGGCGACTTCCAGGCTGGAGCGCAGGTCGAGGGAGGTAGCTACAGACGAAACGATGCGGTTGATCAGGGCAAGCTCTTCGCTGCGCTCCTGGGCCTCACGGGCACGCTGTTGAGCGAGCTGCAGGCTGCTGAGGTTCTGTACAGCCACGGCTGCCTGGCCGGCCAGGGCCAGCAAGCGGCGTACATCGGCCTCGGCGAAGGTGGTGAGTTCGCCGTAGATGCCGTTGATGTAGCCGATCCACTGACCACCGACGACCAGGGGAACGAAGAGGGTGCTGCGGCCCTCGAAGTTTGTCAGGTAAAGCTGGCGAACGTTCTCGTCCAGGCGCGGGTCGTTTTCGATATCGACCACGATGACAGCCTGGTTGGCGGACAACAGGCGGATGGCAGGAAAGTCACGGGTGGCATAGCGATGGCGCAGACGTTCTTCTGCTAGGAGGGTGCGATAGGCAACAGCAGTCATCCATTCGGGAGGATCATTCCTGTCCTGCCAGGGGCGGTCGAAAAGTACCAGGCTGAGGAGCTTATCGGCGTGGCCGAGGACAGTGAAGAGGTCCAGGGTGCTGATGATTTCTTCATAGTTGCGCACACCGCTCAAGCCGGCGCTGGCCTGGTAGAGGCTTTCGGTTTCCATCAGGGCGCGCTGGGTGCTCTGGAACAGGCGAGCGTTTTCAACGACCACGCCAACTTGCTGGCCAATGGCTTGCAGCAGCGAAAGGCGGTCGGGGGTGAGGTTGGAGGTTTGCGAGTGGAAGGCACTAACGACACCCAGGATGGCACCCTTCGACTCGAGGGGCACACCCAGGTAGGAACGGAAACCGCTTTCCTGGAGAGCGCCGAAGGCTGTCTGGAGGGCTTCTGGCTTTATGCTAGCTGTGAGTTCAGCAGGCAAGTCGAGGATATCCGGCGCGTAGATACTGTGGGCTTCGAGATAAACCAGCTCGCAAGCGCTGCCGGCCATGCTGCCAGCGGAACTAAGTTGCCTGAGACGGGCGAGCAGGTGCTCTGGAAGGTTGTGATGCACGGCCAGGCGCAGTTCGCTGCTGTCTGGCTCGGCCAGGCTGACGAGGCCGGAGCCGAAATCGAACAGGTCCAGGATGCGCTGCAGAATCTCAGCCAGCATCTGGTTCAGATCGAGGGTGCGGCTGGCAGCGGAGGTGATCTGGTTTAGGGCGGCTAACTGTTCGTTGCGTTGGCGAGTCTCTTCGAGCAGGCGCAGGTTCTCGAGGGCGATGGCAGCCTGTCCAGAAACAGTGGAGAGGCGGCGAAGTTCATTCTCTGGGAAGGCTGTCGTGGACTGGTAGGCGGCGATGATCTCACCGATCCAGCGCCCGGCTACGTTGAGGGGCACGAGCAGCAGGCTGTGGACCTTCAGAGCTTCTACATAACGTTCACGCAGGTTGTCACCCAGGCGCGGATCGCCGCCAGCATCCAGGATGGTGGACAGGCGGTCGGGGAAGATAACCTGATCGGCATTGGGCCATCGATCGAGCGAAATGGCAGCCGGGAAGTTGCTGGTGGCTTTGCCGGCAGGCCGCGAGTTATCCCAAAAGGCAACGGGGATGAGAGATTTGGCGGTAAAAGCGGGCGTGGATTGATCTGGGGCAGGTCTCAGACCTGCCCCTACGGTGGTCTGAGGCGTATCGAAAACGTTGATGGTGATATGCGCGGCGTTGATGTTGCCCAGGATGGTATGACGGCGCAGAACCGCCAGGATGTCATCGAAGCTGGCTACGGTATTCAGCCGGGCGCTGGCCTGGTACAAGGCCTCTGTTTCGGCCAGGTTGATTTGAACCTGGTTGAACAGGTCCTCACGGGCGAGGGTGTTCGCTAGCGCTGAAGCAGCAGTCTGGAGGGCGGATATTTCATCTGCAGTCCAGACCCGGTCGGAATCGACCTGCTCGAAGCCGATACAACCAGGGATTTCGTAGCGGCCAGTGACCGGGAACTGCAGGATGGAGCGGGTGCCAAAGGGCTTGAAGAATTCCTGGATGGGTTCTGGCAACTGGCTAATGATGACCGCCACGCTCTCCTGGCTGCTCAAGCGCTCCAGCCAGGGCTGGATGAAGCGCGTGGACAGCTTGCGCAGGACGGGGTTGTTGGTCTGCGACGAAAGTCCTGGCGTAAACCAATCGGATACCAGACGCCAGTAAAAACGGCGCGGGGCGGTTTCATTGGCAGGTTCTGTCTCGAAAGTTTCGAAGTAGTAGGCGCGGTTGGCGTTGGCAGCCTGGCCCAGGATGCGCAGAACTTCGGGGAGGGCGGCCATGCCGCGCTCAGTCAGGGTGGCAACTGCCTGGGCCACGCTTTTCTGGTAGCGAGCGCTGATTTCGACGGTGGCCAGGGCGTCCTGGGTCTGTTGGAACAGGCGAGCATTCTCGAGGGCCACGGCGGCCTGGCTGGCGATGGCGTTGAGCAGGTCGCGGTGTTCTTCCTGGTACAGGCCGGGCTGGGTGTAGCTCTGCACGCCGATGACGCCGATGACGCGCTCGCCGTAGAGCATAGGCACCCCGAGCCAGGATTGGGCCTGTTCGCGCCCGACCAGTTCGATGCCCAATTCCTGGTGGATGAACTGATCTACATCTCTTGAAATGAGCACCGGCTGGCGATTGTGAATGATGTACTCAGTCAGACCATTGCCCAGGGTGCGGGGCTGCCAGTGGAGACGCTGGGGCGGACCGTCGGCGGCGCCGGGATCGATTTCGTAGGCAATGGGGAAAGATACTTGTTCGGCCTGGCTGTCGTACAGGGCTACGTAGAAGTTGGGGAGGGGGATCAGGCGGGTAGCATAGGTGTAGACCGTGTTGAGCACATCTTCAACTTCGAGCTGTGAAGACAGCGTACGGCTCATCTCGTTCAGAACGGCGAGCTGTTCGGCGCGGCGGCGGCTTTCTTCGAAGAGGCGCGCCCTTTCGATAGCCGTGGCCGCCTGCTGGGAAATATCGCCGCACAGCAGCCTTTCCTGCACATTGAACTGGCGCGAGGCGCGGCTTTCCCACATCTCGATGTACCCGTATAACTGGCCGCGCACGAACAAGGGGGCAAACAGGACTGACTGAACGCCGAGTTTCTGGTAATGCTGGCGGCGCACTTCGGGCAAATCAGGATCACTGGCCTGTTCGACCCACATCTCGCCCTGGCGCAGTTGCTCCAGCAGACCGGTCCCGTGACGGACTGCGTCCGTCTGGAGATAGGTTTGGTCGACATCCGGCAGGCGCTCTTCAGAGCTGGCTTGCACGCTGTAGTATTCGGCCAGGACCGTGGAGCGCATGCTGCTGACATCATCTGTGTCAGGTTGGTGTGCCTCTAATGCGCACACATATGCGCTGGTGAGATCCAGGGCGACGACGATCTGCTCGGCAAGCTGCGAGAGAACTTGTTTCAGTTCGAGGGAGGCGTTGATCGCCGCGGTAGATTGACGCAGGGCCAACTGCATTTGCAGCTGCTGGCGAGTTTCAGCGTGCAGGCGAGCATTCTCCAGGGCCAGGCTGAGCTGGTCGGTAACCTGTTCGAGCAGCAAGAGTTCATCTTCGCTCCACAGGCGAGTGGGGTTGTTTTCGTCGAGCACTTCCAACAACAGCGACTGCGCTGCGGGTGAAAGTAGACTATCTGTATCCGCCTGTTCTGCTCCAGAACGTTTTCCTACTTCTTGCTGCATGAAAGGACGGGCGTAGGCTACTGCAGGCGGATCCTGGGTTTGTGTGAGGGGGGTGACGGCACGCAAACTACGCCAACCCAATGCCGTGAGGATCGAATCGGCTGGCTGCCATTGTTCGGAGGATGAAGCCGGCTCCGTTTCTGAAGATGTTAGTGCCTGAGAAGATGGCGTTCCTGCAGAGATCACCTGAACGCCGCTGTGCATTGAAAGGCTTGCATCGCGAACAGGAGCAGGTCGCGCCTGCGCAGGCTTCTCCCGTCTGCCAGATTTCGCAGCAGAGGCCCTGGCACGCTCCGAGGAGGGCGTGGGCGCCTCACCGATCAGGCTACCATCTGGATTTACATCGCCAGGTTCGATATCGGCGAAGAGGCGCTTCAAGCGCTCTTGGGTATCTTCAGAGGGCGGGCCGCCCTCTGAACCGGGCGCAGGCCCTGCGCCCCTACTTTTGCCGGCGGGTGTTTTCCCGGCATCGACAGGGGCGGAACGGGAAGTTCCGTCTCTATTATCGGACGGCGTCCGCGGCGATTCAGGATTTGACATTTTGTCTGACTCCCATCGGCGACCGCTCACGCTCACGAATGGGGTCGCTGAGCGACTCGTTGGGGTCGCTACTTGCTACCAATTCATTGGCCAGAGCCCGGTACTGCTGAGCGCTGCGGCTATTCCGCTGCTGAGCGGAAACCTGATCAGCAGTGATAGGCACGCCTTGCAAGGCGCTTTCGCGCAGGCGAGTGTCGATACCAATCGTAGTTTCAAAAACACCTGCGCCGAAAGCCTGGCGAATTTGCTGGCTTATTTGACGGTGGATGCGGTTACGTTGATCGTGCATCGTGATCAGAATGCGGTAAGATAGCTGCGGGTTGAACTGGCTGCGCACCTGGCGGACGTAACCGAGCATCGTGCGCAGAGCATGTGCGGAAAAATATTCCGGTTGGGTGGGGATGATCAGTAAATCGGCTGCAATCAGGGCGTTCGTAGTGACTGCGCCGAGCACAGGTGGGCAGTCCAAGATAATAAAATCGTAGGGGCAGGCAGACGCTGAGTTGTGACGGACATCATCCTTGGCATCAGGCTGTCGCCCCAGGGCGCGACGCAGCATGGTTTCGTAATTTTTACGCAAAGGCAAGAAATGCTCGGCCATTTCCATATCGGTGTTGGATGGCACCAGATCCAGAAATGGGGTGGCGGTTGGGCGGCTCAACCCCCACAGGCTGGCGGAGTTGAAAAAGAACTGGCTGACGGCGCCGCGCAGGCGAGCTGGCTCGAAACCCAGAGCCAGAGTCAGGTTCGCCTGTGCATCCAGATCGATCAACAAAGTCTCAATGCCTCGGCTGGCCAGGGCACCGCCCAGGGAAGCCACACTGGTGGTTTTCGCCACACCGCCCTTTTGGTTGGCTATGGCAATGATTTGCGGATTGCCTCCGGGCGGATTGTATCCGTGTTGTTTTTCTCCACTCTGACTTTCCATCGTTTCACTCAACCTGTGTTTCACCTGGAGATGTATTCGTGTGCGTGTGCGTTTCCGGCGGTGCGACTGGCTTGGTCTCTACAATCAGGGCCTGAGCCCGGCTGGCCTGCAGGGCGCGACGCAGTTCGCTCACCGCGGTTTGCAGAATCACCTGTGGATCATCGGATGAACGCACCTTGGCAGTGATCTCTGCCGTCAGCCGCTCGCGCTCAGCACGTCGACGGGTCTCTTCGAAGAGACGGGCACTTTCCAGGGCAACGCTCAACTGCTCGCTCAAGGTCTGGAGCAACTCGATTTCACTTTCCGACCAGGAAGGAGCGTCATTGTCTTTGCGCAGACGCACCACTCCAACAGTTTGCTGGCGGATTTGGATGGGTAGCACCAGGGTGGTATCATCCGGATGCAAGGCTTTCCCGGTAGAAATCACGCGCTGCATGCTGGGTTGGATGGGTAGATCATCGGCGCGCCCCAGGTACTGGGCCCCCAGGTGCTGGGCGCTGGCTACTGTTGCATCGCCAGATGCACCAGCCGAGATGTGTGCACCTGTTTCGGCTTTGCACAGGTAGCCCATACCAGGGCGAGATTGCAGCAGCTTGCGCCAGGCATCCTGACTGAGTTCACCGTACACTTTGCGGCTCATATCCAGTGTGGCGCGCAACTCTTCAAGGTTAGCCTGGTTTTCGATGAAAAGATTGGCGTTTTCAATAGCGACTGCTAACTGGTTGGCCACGATTTGCAGGGTGGCGATATCATCCTGGCTGAAGGCATTTTCAGAGGTGCTTTGCACATCCAGGACTCCCCACATACGGGCAGATTGTTCTGACCCACTACCGATACCGGTTACCAATGGCAGGGCCATTTCAGAACGAGTATCGGGCAAGAAGGGGTTGCGAAAGTGAACGACATCCGCGCCGACGTTCGAGGCTACACGTGGCTGGCGAGTACTGGCTACGTGCCCGACAATGCTGGTCTCGCCCAGGGGCAACTTGTGGCCGCGTTCGAGCATCTGCGTGCCGCCGGTACTGTTGGCGGCCCTCAAGACGGCGTTTTCATGGGTCATGTCCAGTAGAAAAATGCCGGTGTGGTAGTAGCCGAAGTTCTGGCTGATCAGTTCGCAAGACTGGTTGAGTAATTGATCCATATCACGGATCGAGACCGTGACCTGCGCCACGGAGGCGGCTGCCTGCAACTGGGCTGCCCTGCGCTCCAGAGCGCGCGTGCGTTGCGTAATCTGTGCGGCCATATCGCCCTGCAATGCGACCAGGTCCTGCGCCAGGTGGCTGAACGAAATCGTCAGGGCATCGACTTCATCTTCAGGAACAATCTCTTCAGTGCTGGCGGTTCCCCCGCCACCGGCGATTCCCTCGCCGCTGATGTCTGTAGCAAGTTTGCCAGTGCGACGGAAGGCCTCGATCAGGTTTTCTAGCTTGCGCAGGGGCTGGATGATCCCGCCCGAGGCGAAAATGGCGATAATAGCGATGGTCAGGAAAGTGTATACCAGGTATGTACCGGCCTCGACCGCCAGGGTGCGGTTGATCTCGACGACGGCATTGGCTGGCAGGTTCCAGGCTGTGCCGCTGACAGGGTCACCACCACCGGCGCGCAGCAGGCGATCGTTCAAGTTCAGCAAGCGCGCGCTGGTGAGCAGGGTGGGAACCAGGCTCAACAAGATGAAGATGGGCAAAATCTTGTAGAACAGCGAACCACGCTGCCTGACCGGCGTAATTTGTCTAAGCGAAGCCGATGGATTGTCGGACGGTGTCCGCACTGATTCACTCATAACTTAGCTCCGAACGTCGAACGTAGTCACATGATACCACTCACACAAACGCACACGCACACGAATGGAATGGGACCGTTACAATAAGAATGGCGCCAGCACAAAAAAGAGCATGATCACTCCCAGCCAGCCTATCAACCCAATCAGCAGGGGGCGGCTGCCTGTATTTAGAACACTTTCGATGTCTACCATGAAGCCAATACTGGCCAGAGCGATGGAGAAGGCGATTGTGGCCCAGGGCCTGAGCACGGTCAGATAGCTGCGGCTGGCAGGCACGAATGAGATCAAGAAACCGACCAATACAAAGGGCAGTAAGAACCAGACTCTCAGCAACCCAGCTACGAAAGCCGCAGGAGAGGTTTTGCCGGTCGAAGCACCCTCCGGATGCAATCCGCGCTCGGAGGTGCGGCGTAAAGCATGGAAAAAGCCCGTAATCAGCGCTACGGGAGCCAGCATTACAATCCGCAGCGTTTTGACTGCCATGCCCAGGTTGGCTGTGTCGGGCGGCAGGGAGGAGACGGCGACGCGTACCAGGCCTGTCTGGTGCAGCGTCGCTCCTGACAGGACGGCAAAGTTCCTGTCACTCATGACCAGTAATTCTTTCAACAATGGGTAGATCATTACTCCCAAAAGACCCGCGGCGGTGATGACCAGCAGAGAAACGGAGGTATCTTCAGGTTCGGCGTCTATGCTGGGCGAGAGCACGGCAATGGCCGAAGCGCCGCAGATGGCAGAGCCAGTTGCAATCAATTCACTCAGTTTGCTGGAAAGCCCCCAGAATCTGTTCAACCAGAAGATCAACACATAGAAGGCGCCCATGGAAAGCAAGGTCAAAGCGATAGTGGGCAAAGGCAGGCCAACCAGACGGGTGAAGTCCAGGTTGACTCCGTAGAGAATAATGCCAACCGGGATCAAGACACGCACGCCTAACTGCGCTCCAGGCAGGAGAGCCTGCGCTGGACGTGCCAGGGCCGGGACGGAACTCACCAACAGGCGCACGGTGATGCTCAGCATGATGGCTAAAGCCAGGGCATCCAGGGATTGGTGCAGTGAGGCTAGGCGATAGGCTGCCAGGCCTATCACCAGAACCAGAATTAACCCGGGTAAGTATTTCGCCAGGTGAGCAGAGAGACCGGTTTTCTTCCGATTTGGGCGATCAACGACGGCGGTTCCCCCACCGCCTTCGTTCTGGGTGGCCGGCGAGGGCTGTGCGCCTATCTCTGCGGATGGCATCTGGCTTACTTTGACTTCGTTGGCGAGAACCTCATCATCAGGCATACTTCTCACTCCACAGTCTGTTCGATTTGTTCGCTGTCCTGGCCGCCTGCCTTAGCGCCGTCCTGATCGAAGGGTCCCATACGGATCTCGACTTCGGCCAGGTTCAGGGCGGCCTGCATTTCGCGGGCGGCTGTTTGCAGAACGTTATCCAGGTCCAGCGTGGCGCGCATGCGAGCGGTGATCTCGCCCACCAGGCGCTCGCGCTCTGCCTGGAGCTGAGTCTCTTCGAAGAGACGGGCAGATTCCAGCATCACTCCCAATTGATCCACAACGCCGCGTAACAAGCCTACTTCCTGTGCCTGCCAGACTGTGCTGGTAGACGCTTCTCCAGCCGGCGCGGATACGCTGATGCTCTTTTGCGCTCGTAAGTAGCCAATGCGCTGGCCACGCACCTGGATGGGCAACTGCAACGGCGCACCTGGCCTGGTTTCTTCGGCGGACCGCATCTGGGATGGATCTCTGACGGCCGAAACCCCGCTGGAGGTACGCTCTTTGTGGTAACTGACAGGGCGTTGATGCAGCCGTTCCAGCCAGGCCTGACGACTGAGCTGCCCGAAGGCCTCCTGGGCAGTCTGCAGGGCCTGTTGGACTTCGCCGAACAGGCGCGCATTGTCCAAGGCGGCAGCTACCTGGTCGGCCATCGTCTGGAAGACAGTGATCGACTCTTCATCGAAAGCCTGTTCCTGGGTGCTTTGGATCGAGATGGCGCCCAACACCTGACCGCGTGAGCGCAGCGGGATGGCTGCCTCCGAGCGTGTATCGGGGAGGTCGGGAGTAGCCAGGCGCACCGGATCTTCCCCGGCCTGTAAGGCAATCCGGGCCTGCGCGTTGGCGATGCTCCAGCCGATCATCCCCTCTCCCAACCGGATGCGATGGCCGCGTTCCAACATGGTCTGTCCGGCGCGCCCGGTGCCGGCTCTGAGCAGAGCCCATTGGCGGGTTTCATCGACCAGGAAGAGCCCGACGTAATACAATTCAAAGCGCACCTGGATCAGGTCGACCACCTGTTGGATGAGCTGGTTGGTATCCAGGATCGTGGTAACCGAACGGCCGACTTCGCTGGCGGTTTGGAGCTGCTCGCTGCGGGTTTGCAGTTGTTGGGTGCGCTCGCTGACGCGCTGCTCCAGGCTTTCGATGAGGGCGCGCAGGCGTTCGGTCATGGCGTTGAAGGCGGCAGCCAGGGCGCCGGTTTCATCGTTGCGCAGGGTGGGAGCCTGAAGGCTGAGGTCGCCAGCGGCAATGCGCCGGGCAGTATCGGTGAGCTGCACCAGGGGGGCGGTCAGGTTTTGGCTGGCAAACAGGGCCACCACCAATGCCAGCAAAACCGCCCCCAGCGTAGCGCTCACCATGGCGCTGGTGGTGGAGCGCACCCCGCTGAGCGCCTCCGCTTCAGTTTGCTCGGCGATCAACGCCATCTGCAACTCAGGGATATAGCGGTAGGAACCGATCACGGCTTCGCCCTGATAGTTCAAATACCTGCCCGCGCCGCTCTGGCGCTCGGCGGCGCCTTGCTGCGTGGCTTCGGTGCGCATGGTGTACTGGTCGATGGCCAGGGTTGTCCGGCGGGTTTGTGTCAGCAGCGTCAGGTTGCGGCTGACCAGGTAGGTCTCACCGGTCTCGCCCAGCCCGGTGTGCTCTTGCATGATCTGGTTCAATTCTTTCAGGCTGGCGCGCGCCGCCAGGACGCCCAGGGTCTCACCCTGATCATCGATAATCGGCTGAGCTACTACCACCACCGAATAGCCCAGACCTACATCGAATTGAGGCGAGCTGATGTAAGGGCCTAACGAGCCCCGGCGGAAGAACTCGCGGGTTTGCATGGAGAGATTTTCCTGGTTGGCTCGGGTGGAAAGCCGGATGACCCCGTCCGAGTCGAGCAGAAGAAACTCGTCAAACACGCTGTTCGATGCGATCAAGTTTTCAAATGCCGAAAGCTGTACACCGTAGACCGTGGTGAAGATAGCCGTACCAGGTTCATAACGTAGTAAGGTGGTCAGGCGCAAGTTGTCAGAGTTGCGCAGAATCTCGGCGTTCAGGGCCTGCTGCAGGTTTTGGCCCCAGGTGCGCACCTGGGCTTCTTTTAAAATGGCCACGGCATTGAGGGTCTCTTGCGCACGCTGCAAGCCATCGCGTCTACCCAGGATGGCCGAGATGCCTCCGGCGATCATGGCCGGGATCAGGGTGAAGGCAACCAGCAGCAGCAGCATCCAGGTGCGGATGGAGGTGATGCGCCCGACATGCATAGATGCGCCGGATGCAATCCGCACTTCCTGCCGAGTTGTATCCGGGTGCATTCCGCTTTGATCGTTCGAATCGTGGTTCGGGTCTGGTGCGGAGGTGGATTGCATCCGTGCGGATTGCATGGGTGTTGTCATTGGGAAAACTCCTCTTCCCCAGAACGAAGTCGTTGAACGAAGTCATCGTTTCTTTCAGGAGCCTCACTCCTGGTGAACTCGCTATCGGAACGAAGTCGAAGTTCCGGGGAAGGCCGCGGGGACGGGCTCAATTGGATCACCACTTGCTCCAGATCCAGGGTGTTGTAGATTTGTTCAACAGCGGTTTTGATCACGGTTTCTACATTTAGGGATGCGCGCATCTGGGCCGCGATTTCTCCAAGGGCGCGTTCTTGATCTGCCAGTTGGCGAGTTTCGGCGTACAGGCGGGCGCTGTCCAGGGCGATGCCCAATTGCTCGCAAACATCTTCCAAGAAGTTAACCTCTTCGTTCGTCCAGCCTTGCTCTGTCGGAAAGCGGGCGATATCTAACACACCGATCACCGTACCGCGCACCATGATGGGGATGGCAACACGAGCACCACTTTCAACCGGAGATGCGGGGGTTACACTGCGCAGCGTAGCCATTTCATCCCTTACCTCAGCTTGCGCGCGGATTTCATCCGCCAGGATGCTGCGCTGTTGGGCGATGGCCTGCTGCATCTCGGGCCGCCAGACCGCCGCGCGACGTTCGATCCCACCCACGTCACTCACGTAGCTGAATTGCGGTTGCGAGGCAAAATAAGATTGCCAGGAGGCCAGGGTCTGCTGGGCATAGGCGCGCCGTTCAGCTTCCAGAGCTTCCTGGCTTTCAGCGAACAGGCGCGCGTTTTCGATGGCTACCGCTAATTGGTCTGCGAGCGACTGCAAGGCGCTCACCGAGACTTCATCGAAGGTGTTGCTGCGGCTGGATTGGACGGATAGTGCCCCCAGCACCTTGTCACGCGTGCGCAAGGGGATCGCGGCTTCCGAGCGTGTTTCGGGCAACTCGCTGGTGGCAACGCGCACCAGGTCGATGCTGGCCTCTTGCGCGATGCGCGCCTGTGCATTGGCGATGCTCCAGCCGATCATGGATGAGCGCCCGACAGGCAGCCGGTGTCGCCGGGCTAACATAGCCTTACCGGCCTCGCCTGTCCCGGCTCGCAGCACCGCCCAGCGATTGCGGGAGCGGATTGCATCCGTTTCAGATACGCCTGCTGACGGCGTGCCAGGGCTTTCTTCGATCATAAACAGGCCGACATAATACAAATCGAAGTGTTCGCGGATCAACTCCACCGCCCGGCTCAACAATTCATTCAGATCCAGGATCGAAGCCGCTGCCCGGCTGACCTGCGCCGAAGCTTCCAGGTAGTTGGAACGAATTTCCAGATCTTGCGTACGCTCGTTGACACGCTGTTCCAGGTTGTTGATTAATTCGACCAGTTGGGTGGTCATATTGTCGAATGCATTGGCCAGGATGCCTAATTCGTCCTGGCGCTGCTCGATCTCGCCAAATGAATAGCTGTTGGATTCAACCACAGGCCCATCGATGGCCGTGTCACTCTGCCCGGGCAATTCTCCCCGGGCGATGCGTGAGGCCGTCTCGGTCAGCTCTGTCAGCGGCTGGGCAATGTTATAGGTGACCATCATGGCGATGTAAAGCGCTAAGAGGATCGAAGCGATCGCCACGCTGCCGATGACCGCTAATGCTGCATAGGTCACCCGAGCAGATTCCTGTTGGTTTTGCTCGGCGATGATCGCGGCTTGCAAGTCGGGTAGGTAGATATACGCCCCGATCACGGGTACGGAGGCGTAATTGCGGTAGTTACCCAGGCTGCCGCTGCGCCGGTTCGGCGAAGCGAAGGCTTCTTGGACACCCACTGTTTGAATCAAGCTCCCGTGATCAGCTTGGTTCAGGCCAACCAGCAGTTCTCTGTTGGCGCCGACCAGGTAGGTCACACCGGTTTGTCCCAGGCCATTGCGGTCCGCCAGGATGTATTGCAGCGATTGCAAGCGAACTCTGCCTACCAATAACCCGACCACTTGTCCGTTCGCATCGTGAACAGGATAACTGGCGTACATCACAGTTCGTCCCAATGCAATCGAATAGGCAGGTGCGTCCACGTAGGGCCTGAGCATACCTTCCTTGAAAAAGGTTCGGGTATTGTATACCTGCCCTTCTTGCGTGTTCTCGCTGCCAAGCATCACCACGCCATCCTGATTGAGCAAGAGGAGCTGATCGTAATAGCTGGACTGAGCCAGCAAGTTGAGGAAGATCGTGCGCACGCGGGTGTAAACCTGGCGCACCTCCTGGTACTCGGGCGAGGCCGGCGAAGTTTGTAAGATCAGGGTGATATCCTCGAGCATATTCTGGCCGAGCAGGGCGTTGCCCAGGTCGGCCTTGAGGGTATTGCTCCAGTCACGTATCGCGATTTGTTTGTAACCCAAAACAACCTGCAACTGACTGATGGTGTCCGCCTGGCCAGACTGGGCCTGAGAGATGGTGATGATGAAGCTGATGGCTGCGAAGGGCAGCAGGGCCACAGCCACAAAAGCCAGGATCAGTGCCGATTGCATCCGTGCCGATTTCATCGACTTCGTTTGACTTCGTTCAGTAGTTTTAACATTCATTGACTTCGTTCCACAGTCCTCGGACTTCGTTCAGGCGGCGCAGGTTTGGCTACGGCGACTAGAAAACCACTAAAGGCGTTCCATTGATCTGAGTCCACAAGAAGTTGATAAAGAAAAAGCCGAAGAAAGCCATGTTGAGCAAGAGGGTCAGGACCGACCACCAGCGCAGGCGCGCCGGGCGTGGCAACTGGCTGTTCAGGTAAATCAGGGCCAGGGGAAAGAGTAATGCAGCAAAATTGGAAAGGTTTGCAGAGATCAGCAACAATTGGGCCGGAGGCTGGATATGGATGAATAGTCCTACCAACACCATGATTCCGATCAGTGCGGGAAAATACAGCCGACGTGGGTCCTGTCTGGCTAGGCGGCGTAACCTGGGGCTAACGGCAAAGGCGGCATCGGTGAAGTTGCGCGCCAGTAGTTCCAGAACGATCATCTGCGTGCCATAAAGGAGTAAGAAGCCAGTCAACAGCATCCAGCCAGAAACGATCGGCCCGTAGGTTTGTCTGAGCAGTTGAGCCGCGTAAGTCATCATCGAAGCCGACTGCGCAGGCGTAACACTTGGCGAGGAGGTGAGGTAAGCCACCAGCAAGCTGGGCAGGAAGATGCCCAGGACTGCACCTACGAAGAAGATGCCCCACTGGTCGATTACCAGATAGCGGAACCAGCGCCGCCAACGAGCCGCGTTAACCTCGTTTTCAGGAAAAGTCACTCCTACGTTGGGCATGGAGGGCTGGTTGGCCGAAAGCAAAGGAGCAATAAAGCCAGTCTTCGAACCCATGCCGTAGCCTTTGTCGCGATAGTAGCCGATGAACATGAAATTCAGCCCCGAGGCCAGGGCAGCAAAACCAGCCAGGGCTCCCAGCGTGGAAGGATCGCTGCCACCTGGCGGGCGGGCGGGTACTACGAACCAGAATAACGATTGCCCCCAGAAATTCAAGGGGACAACGACCAGGGTGATCAGGAACAGGCCGATGAGGATATAGGGCAGGTAGATGGCGTGGATGGCTTCCAGCAGTCTTTCGATTTTTCGTGACCCACCGGTCAGCCTGGTGCCGCCAGCCATCAGTATCAAGAATATGCTGACCATGAGGCCCAGACCCAGGATGCGCACTGTCCCGAGTTCTTCGCCTGGCTGGTAGCTGCGCCCGCTGAACAGGGCAAACAGGGCCTCACCCGCGCTGACGGTCCATCCGCCCAGTAAGAAAGCTGTGAAGAAGCACAGTAACGCCAGCGGCACCCACAACAGGTATCCCGGCGGCACTCGCCCAAAGCCAGCGATGGGTGACTCGCCGGTTGCCAGGGTGTAGCGCGCCAATTCGATGTTATAGAATACTTGCAGGATGATCGATGCAAATATGACCCAGCCAATGCCTCTGAACCCCAGGCGACTGATATTCAGAGGGGCCAGTAACCATTCCCCACTGCCCAACGATATCCCCAGGGCAATTACACTGGGACCCAGAATGAAGAGCAAGAGTTCTTGCAGTCCGACGCGACGGGTCTTGAAAACCTCTTCAGGCGTGGGCAGGTCTTCAACGGGCAGGGGAGGACGGCTGAAGCCGATTTGGCGGGTAGGTGCGGCCTGCGCTACTGGAGCATTCGGGGTGGATTGCATGGCCTGCGTGCCGGCCAGTTCTGGGGGGGCAGCAGGTGGACTGTATTGGCTTCGCTCGCTTCGTTCAGAACGTAGTCGCTGATCGCTCATAGGTCTCCATCTGATGGCGACTGCCCACGCCTAAGAATGGGTTGCGCCGCTTCGGGTAGGTCGGTGGGTTGGTGAGCATCTGTGGGGCGTGGGCCCTGCGGGCCCATACCTAAACTGATAATCACCTGGGGCAGGCCCCCCTGGGGTGAGCTCAGGTTGCGTTGGATTTCTTCAATCGTGGTACGCAGGATGGTTTCAATGTCCAACGTCTGGCGCATGCGGCTGGTGGTTTCGGCTGTCAGGCGCTCACGTTGCGCCAGGCGCTGGGCATCCTGGTAAAGCCGGGCGCTGTCCAAGGCGATGCCAAGCTGTTCACTGATCGTCTGTAACAGCTCGATTTCTGTTTGGCTCCATGAAAGGGAGCCACCTTCGGAGGAGCCTTCAGGCGATCCTTTTTTAAGTTTGAGCACGCCCACTGGCTGGTTTCGGATGTTGATGGGTACGAAGAGCGCATCTTGATCCTGGGTTGGCCTGGCGGGCTTCGCTCGCAAAGCCTGGTAAGCGCTTTCGGGCATCTCGGTGGTAATGGGCGTCCCTGTGGGTGAGGGCGTTCCAGCGGAAGCCGCGTGCGCAGGCTGCCCACCTGGCGCAGGGCGATCGGGTTGGCTTTGGCGGCGATCGTAACGATAAGAGCGGGGCGTTTGGCTCCATTGACCGCTTCGCAGCAGTTCCTGCCAGCCGCGCTGACCGATTTCGCCATAGGCGCGCTGCATTTCATCCAGCGCTCTCTGGCTCTCCTGGAACAGACGGGCGTTATCGATGGCCAGTGCCACCTGGTCTGCCAGGGCCTGAAAGGCGCTGATTTCGATTTCACCGAAGGCATCTGGCCGCTGCGATTGCACTGAAAGTGCGCCTAGAATGCGCCCGCGCGAGCGTAGTGGAATGGCGGCTTCTGAACGGGTTTCGGGCAGGTCGGGTATGGCCAGGCGCACGGCATCTTCGCCGGCGTGCAAGGCCACGCGGGGCTGCGCATTGGCGATGCTCCAGCCGATCATGCCTGTGCCCAGGCGGATGCGGTGCCCGCGGGCCACCATAGCCCGGCCGGCCTCGCCGGTTCCGGATCGCAATACAGCCCAGTCACCCTCCGGATCCAGCAAGAACAAGCCCACGTAATACAGCTCGAACTGCTGCCGGATCAGGTCCACGGTTTGCTGCATCAGCAGTTCGATATCCAGGATCGAAGCGGCGGCGTGGCTGACGTCTGCGGAAGCTTGCAGATAACGGCTGCGCTGTTCGAGGGTGTGCGTACGTTGTTCAATCACGGCCTCCAGCGAGGTGCGCATGCTTTCGAGCTGGCGGTTGGCCTCAAGCTGCGCCTGTTCGTTGTGACGAGCACGCTGCAGCGCCTCGTTCAGGCTCTGTGAGGTGATCGTGATCAATCCGGCGCTGGAAAGGAAGGTCAGGCTGACAAAAATCCAGAAGGTAACCGAATCCGCGGCCAGCAATGCGGTCGGCAGCATGCCATTCATCTCGAGCAAGAGCATCACCAGCCCGGCCAGGGTGCTGAGCACGGCGAACACCACCCCGGCGACGCTGCCCATCAGCAGTCCGGCAGCCAGGACAACCACAGTCAGGACAGAATTGGCCGTGGCTCCCACGCCGCCGGTGAAGGCGATCGCCATTACCAACAGGGCCCAGGCAACGCTGCACAGGGCCATGGCCGCGGGACGCACCCATCCCAGGCGCAACATGCCGAAAGCCAGCATTTCGACAATCAGCAGGCCGGTGATGGTGAAAATCCGGATCGGAGCAGCGGAAACGAGCAGGGAGAAGTATGCCGCGCAGGTGGCCAGCATGAGCAGCAACAGGATCGTGTTGAGCGCCTTGCCTATGCGAGCTTTTTCAGGATCATCGAACTGGGGAGCCTGCATCCAGCCAGGCAGGCGGGAAGCCCGCGCAGCGTTTTGCGTGATGCGAGTATCCGCAGGGGATTGGGTGCTGGGTTTATCGTTCATAGCGGCTGTCCACCTGAGACTTCATCCTTGGGATGATCATCCCTGGGATGATTATCCCCGGGATTGGCATCCACTGGCTGCTCGGCGATGAAATGCACCTCGGCCTGTTCCAATCCCAGGCGCTCGGCAATCTCACGTACAGCGGTTTGCAGGACCGTGTTCATGTCGAGTGAGGCGCGCATGCGGCTGGTCACTTCAGCGGCCAACTGCTCACGCTGGGCGCGCTGTTGAGCCTGGCTGAGCAGGCGTGTGCTTTCCAGGACCAGCGCCAGGCGAGAAGCGGCTTCTTCAACCAGTGAGCGAGTCTCATCCGGTACGCTGTCGGCATCTAGCTTCAGGTGCAGTACACCGATTACCTGGTCGCGCAGCTTGATGGGCACGGCCAGGTTGGCCCGCTCAGCGTTGGTCGCTTGTCTGGGGGACGCCTGCTGGCCACCAGCCTGGGGTTCGAGTGAGGTGCGATGGCTGGCATATAGGGTAGTTTCTCCGCGGCGCAGAGCTTCCTGTGCTTCGGGCGGCAAGGCAGAACCCTGCGCTCCTAAGGGGATATAAATGGGTTGCACGGCGGACAACTGGTAGCGGTAGCCGATGGGCCTCTGGCCGGATTGCGCCTGGGCAACGTGCGCCTGCCAGGCCTGGCGGGTGAAGCGCCCGGAGGCCTGTTCGAGGTCTGCAACGCTGCGGTTCAATTGTTGGATCAGGCGAGCGTTCTGGATGGCAATGGCGAGCTGATCGGCGATGACTTGCAGAACGGTGATGTCTTCTGGCCCGAAAGCCGCTTCCTGAGTGCTTTGGACATCCAGGGCGCCGATGATAACTTCACCAGAGCGCAAAGGCAGCGTCATTTCGGAACGCGTTTCAGGCAGTAAGGGGTTCTTGAAATAAACTGCATCCAGTCCAACGTCGGAGGCGATGCGCGCCTCGCCGCTGGATGTCACGCTGCCCACCATGCCAACCTGCCCTACTCGCAGGCGGAAACCCTGGGAGACGAGTTCTTCTCCAGCCGGCCCGGCGGCAGCCCGGATGACCGCGTACTGGCGGCGATCGTCGACCAGGAAGACACTGGCATGATACAAACCGAAGCGCTGGCGGATGAGGTCAACCGCCTGCTCCAGGAGGGTATCCGGATCGGTCAGGGTGGTGATCTGGCGAGCTGCATCCGCGGCAACCTCGAGCTGAAGGGAGCGCCGCTGCAATTCCTGAGTGCGCTGGGCAATATTCTCCTCGAGTGTACCTACCTGGGCCCGCAACTGGTGAGTCATACTGGCAAAGCTGGCCGTGAGCTGCGAGATTTCGTCGGGGATACGGCGCTGGGTGGCTGGCAGCGAGCGGCTCAGGTCACCCTGGGCGATCTGACCGGCAGCCAGGGTGAGTTCCTGAACTGGCCGGAGGATCTGGCGGGTGATCAATACCAGGGCGGTTCCACCCAGGGCCAGGCCAGCTAGGCCCAGGGAGATGGATACGATCACCTGGTTGCGCAGTTGGCGGGCTACGTCGCTGCGATCGATGACGATATCGACAACTCCCAGGGTGCTGCCGGCGAAGTCGCGCAGTGGCACGCTGAAGAAAGCCAGGTTGGCCGGTGGTTCTTGAGCAGTGACCTGAGAGGCAGTCGCTTCGCCGGATAGAGCCTGTTGGTAGGCCTCCGCCGCGCCATAGGTTGGACTGGTCATCGTGCTGGCCTGGAGCAGCAGTTCTGGCAGTGGCCCTGGCTGGTTGCCCACGCCAAGCTGCAAGCGAGCAGCCTGGATAGCTCGAGCACTGAGCAATATCTGCCAGTCTGCGCCGTATTGGGCCTTTAGACGGGAGAGCAAGGTCTTATCGGCGCGCAGGCCGTATTCCACGCAGCCAATGTGCTGGTTCTGGTAGCGCATGGGCACAATCCCCACGACCAGCAAACCCTGGGGGGAGAGTTCTATGCCGCTGACATTGCGGAACTGTGTGTTCGCCGCCAGGATGTTGATACGGATTACATCGGTTGCTTCGCGGGTCAAGTCAGGCTGCGCTGGACTCAAGAACAAGGCGGAGTCAGGGGTATAGAAATCAAAGACAGGGATGTCGTAAAGCTCTTTCATGCGCAGGTAAGCCGGCAGACTGGTCTCAACCAGAAGTTGGCCTTCTTTGTTGGCCAGGGCAGACTGGATTTGAGGATTCTGGGAGGTCTGGGTGGCCATGCCGATCGCCAATTCTTCCATGTTCATCAGTTGAGCTTGCAGGGCTTGAGACAGGCGCTCCAGTTGGCGTTCCTGTTCCAATTGCGCAGAGCGGATCTGGTAGGTGCTGAAATAAGAAACCAGACCGATCAACACGGCAGCAAAGAGCAATATCGTGGGCATGAGCAGTTTACGGGCAACGGTCATGAGTTGGCCTCCTGCGGTGAGAGCGCCCGCTGCGCTCCTGTCTCCTGCTCGTCGCCCTCGGCGATTTCCGGGCTCAGGTAAATGGAGGCTTCTAGAATGGAAGGAAGCTGACCCAATTCGATCGCCGCGGTTTGCAGCACGCCTTCCGTATCCAGAGAGCGCACCAGGCTGGCTGTCAGGCGGTTCAGGTTCTGCTCGCGCTGGGCACGCGCCTGGGCTTCATTAAAGAGCCGGGCGCTTTCTAATACCTGGCTGAGGCGCTGGCTTAGGTTAGCGAGCAATTGTATGTCTGCCGCCGGCAGTTGTCCCGACTGCCCCCACACCTGCAAACTGCCAACCTGCTCGCCGCGCAATTCGAGTGGGAAAAGGGCCGGCAGGGGGGCGGTGGATGAGTGCGGCCGTTCCTCCTCGCCAACGTTGGATGCACTCCCGACTTCGAGTGGACGGGTATGCATGCCATCGAACTCGTAACCAACAAAGGGGCTGGTCTGGGTAAAACGCTCCCATACCTGGCGGCTGTAACCCGCGTAGAGTTGTTCCACCTGCCTCAAATTGAATTGCAATTCCTGGAACAGGCGAGCGCTCTCGATGGCGGTTGCTAATTGATCAGCGATGATTTGTAGCACGGTCAGGCTCTGCTCGTCAAAGGCTTGCGGCTCCTGGCTTTGTACATCCAGGGCGCCAGTGACGCGTTCGCCAACCTTGAGCGGCAGCACCGCCTCTGCACGTGTGTGCGGCAGCAGGGGGTTTTTGAAGTGGGCAGCATCCTGATCTACGTTGGATGCGATGCGCGCTTCGCCGCTTTGGGCAGCATAGCCTACCAGGCCGGTTTCACCGATCTTCAATTTGTGCCCCCGCCGCAGCAGTTCTGCGCCCGCCTGTCCGGTAGCCGAACGGAGTATGGCGTAATCGTTGTTTTCATCCACAAGGAAGATGCCTGCGTGGTAGAAACCAAAGCGCTCACGGATCAGGTTGACGGCGTGCTCCAGCAAGGTCTCCAGGTTGCGATTGATGGTGATGTCGCGTGCCACCTGGGCAGCCACTTCCATCTGGTTGGTGCGCTGCTGAAGTTCAGCCGTGCGTTCGACCACGCGCTGTTCGAGCGTTTCGTAAGATAGGTTCAACCTTTCAGTCATCGTGTTGAAGGCCCGCGCTAAATCGCCGATTTCATCCTGACGCTCCAGGGCCGTGAATGCATCCCCGGAGAGGCGAGCTTCGCCCAGGCGACCTGCTTCTGTGGTGCTCGTAGCGGCAGCCGCGATACGCTGTGCACGTTCGATCAATTGAGTAATGGGCTGGACGATATCCCTGACCAGGCTCGCCGCTGTGAATGGCAGGAAAAACAGGGTCAGCACTGCGGCAATACCCCAGAAGATGCGCGTGGCCTGTTGTGAGCGTTGCGTGGCTTGTGAAGCTGCGGCAATATCGGCCTGGATATTTTGCCCCAATTCATCCAGGAGCTTTTCCAGGCGGCGCTGCAGCTCAGCCAGGCGCGTTTGCCGCAGGGTCAGAGCGCTGCCCCAGCGTCCGGAAGTGGCGTAGGTCGAAAACTCCTCCAACAATCCGCTCATCTCCTGGCTGACCAGGCGCAGCTCGGCCAATATTTCCTGGTTAACAGCCATGCTCTCAGAAGTCAGACCCATAGATTGCTCTGAGAGCGATTGCAGGCTTTGGTTAAAATCGGTCTCGGCCTGCTGCAACTGGCTCCTCAGGCTGCTGGTGGAGCGCGTCAACAGCAGGCTGTCGATGGTTTCCACCAGGCGGTTCCACTGAAATTGCAATTGGGTGGCGCTCTGGCTCAGCTCGGCGCTCTGTTGGATCGTATTCACGCTGTTTTGCAGGTTGCTGGTGTACCAGTAACCACCTGCCAGGGCAGAAGCTACCAGCAGGAAGATCGCCAGGGCAGAGATGGCCATGCGCCGCGCCAGGCTCTGGCGATGCGTGGGAGGGAAAACCAGATTGTGTGTTTGCTCTCTGGGGGCGCGTCTCATAGAACACCTCTCGGATTCAATCTGCTCCCATTGCCTGCCTTGGGGTTGCGCTCTTGATCTTGTAGCGAAGCTGGTTGATCAGCCTGGCTATCACTGGCAGATTGCATCGGGTGTGAGCCCAGGCGTAACTGAACTTTGGAGGCGCCTATGGAATAACCAATTTCTTGCACGACAATCTGTAACACGGTTTCCAAATCCAGGGAGCTTTGGGCTTTGCTCAATACTTGATTGATGAGCGCCTCCTGGCTGGCGCTTTGCTGAATTTCTTCCAACAGGCGGGCGTTTTCGAGCGCCAGGGCCAGTTGCGCCAGGGTTTGCTGCGCCAGGTTTATCTCCTCCTGGCTCCAGGTGGAAGTGTCGTCATGCTCGGAACTCACCAACGCTCTATCAGAGCGTCCTTCACCACTCCCAGGCTGTTTCTGCAGTACCAGTTTGCCCAGGTGTTGCCCGCGCAACTCTATAGGTAATTCCAGCCGGGTGCAATCCGCCGTGCCGGGCTGCATGCTGGTGGAAGCGGCGTCCGTTTCTGCGGGGCGGATGCTGCCGCCATCGTATTTGAAGGCGATGGTACGGCCTGCCAGGCGCTCTTTCCAGCGCTGCCGCACCTGTTGTCCGTAGCTGCGCTCCAACTCGCGCATGGCAGCCTGGCTTTGCTCCAACAGGCGCAGGTTATCGATGGCTACGGCCAACTGGTCAGCCAGCACGAGCATGATTTCAATATCTTCATCACCAAAGGCAGCTTCCTGGATGGATTGTACATCCAGCACACCAATGACACGGCCACGAGCCCGTAGCGGGATAGCCATTTCCGAGCGCGTTTCGGGAAGATCGGGGTTGTTGAAGAAAACGGCATCTGCGCCTACATCCAAAGCGATGCGTGGTTGGCCTGTGGCCGCCACGAAGCCCACGATTCCCGTTTCACCTACTTTTAGCCGGTGGTTGCGGGCCAGCATGCGCTTGCCGCCTGGGGATGAGGCAGCTTGCAGCACAGCATAAGAACCCAGAATTGGAACAGTGCTATAGGAAGATCTGGCACCGCCCAGGGCTGTGCCAGGCTCTCCTGGAGCGCCACTGGTTTGGTCCCCTGCAGATTGGCTGGGGACCTCAGCACCGCCGCCGAACGAAGTCGGTGAGCCAGCGCCACTGGTTGAGATCAAGAAAATCCCGGTGTGATAGTGTCCAAAGCGTTCAGTGATGAGCTGAACCACGTTTTGCAGCAATTCATCCAGGTGACGGGCGGCGCTGGCTTGGCGAGCGACCTCGGCAGCTACCTGAATCTGTGAAGCACGGCGCTCCAGACTCTCAGTACGTTCTGCCACACCGCGTTCCAAACCAGTAATCAATTGCCTGAGCTGACTGGTCATGCTGTTGAAGGCGTGCCCCAGCAGGCCCAACTCGTCATCGCCCTCCAGCACGGGGGGCTGGTCGATTTCCCCGGCAGCAATGGTGGCCGCGGCGACGGTCAACCTGCGAACTGGCAGCAAGGATTGGTAGATGCTCACCCAGGTCAGGACTAACAGCAGAGCTACGCCGATGCCCAGCACGATCCAGGAGATGCGCCGGTAATCCTGGATCGGCGCCAGCAACTGGCTTTGTGGGATTTGTACGATGATGCCCCACCCGTTCGGCATCTGGCTGAGATGCGATTGCCAGTTTTGTTGACTGTCATCTACGAAGTCGAAATGCCCCCCCCCGTGGGGCTCGCTCGAGCCGCTGGCCTGGCGCAGGGCAACTACCGGAGGGTAGTTGCTCAGGTCTTGCAGGGAAAAATTCTGGCGCTGTTCGGGCTTGTTCCAGGTGGAGTGGGCTACCAGCCGGTTCTGATCGTCGACCACATATGCGATGCCCTGGGTGCCCAGGGGCAGGCCTTGAAGTTGGGCGTTGATTTGCGCCAGGCTGCTGGCCAGCAGCACGACCCCGCTGGTCTCTCCCTGCTCGTTTTGAATCGGGGCTGCCAGGAGCAGATCGGGCAGCCAGATATCGCGCTGGATGAGCGGCTGGTAAGTGACCGTTTGCCCGCCTATGACAGCCTGGAACCAATTTTGATCGGTAACGGCTGAGCCAACTGTGCTGCTAATGCCTGGGCGAGTGCTGCGACCAGCGGCAACGACGCGCCCCTGTTCATCCAGGGTAATTGCCATATAGGCGTTGGGGAGGGCAGCGAGGATGGCATCCAGGGGGGACTGCTGCTGCCCGGCCTGCATGCTGCGAATGGTATCTAATCCGGCCAGGCTCTTTGCAAGGTCTTCTTGGCTCTTCAACCACGACCAGGATGAATCATACACGGATTGGTTCAGAGTCGCCAGGCTTTGATTGGCGTCGTTTTGTAATTCTTTACGGGCCTGGTCGGTCAGGAAAAGGCCCATGCCAGCCAATAGCGGCAGGGCGATCGCCAGCGCCAGCCAGGTGAGGCGCACTTGCAGACTATCTTGAGGGCGATCCTGTGGGGTGAAAATGGCGTAATCACTCATCGCCCGGAAAATCGCGTAAGAATAAAACAATACAAACAGCAGGTTTCCCATCAGGAACGGGATGGGTTGGATCACATCCAGGAAGGGCTGACCTGCGCCTGCGGATACCAGGTTGGCGATGAACAAGATCCTGGCCAATCGCCGTGCGATGGGGGTGATGTTGCGGTCGAACAGGCTCAAATACAACAGCACCAGCAAGTTGCTAATGCCCAAGATGGCGAAGTAGAGAATTACCAGGTAGGTGCTCAAAATCCCCTGTGTATAGGAAGCTTGCGCCAGATACCCCCTGGCATAGTCGGCTGGTGGGCCGCTGAACCACAGTGGGCCACCAGCGCCTGATGGAGTGATGCCCAGTAGAGGCGCCAGCCAGGCATCGAACAGGACGAGCGCCACGGGCAAGAGCACTGCCAGCCACAGAAAGCGCAAGATCCAAAGCGCCCAGGCTGGTTGCTTGTGTTCCTGGTTGTGCGGCGCGGGCTGCGCCGCCTGGGGCTGCGATCCGAATATTTCTGGCTTTAGCAGGGTCAGGGAGGCGAGCAGCAGCACGGCCTGGATGTTCGGAATGGTGATCGCCAGCAGAACAGTTGGCAGACGGGCCTGGTCGGCGTTTTGCGCGCCGGTCAGAGTGCCCAGGGCGAAGGTGTTAATTGCCAGTATTGCCAGGAAGAGGCTGACCATGCGGTGAGCGCTGTTTTGCCTGTTCAGTCCCAATACGTACAAGGAAAGGATCAGTTGAATCAGAGCCAGCAACCAGGCGATGAGCTGTAGTGTTTCGATCAGGTTCGGGCTTAGCGCGCTTGACATCACTCCCTAACCTCCAATTGGATCATGCCATCGCTGGCACCAAGTGCATCAGCCAGTTCTTTCAGAGTTGTACGCAGGATGGTATTTGGATCGCCCGAGGCCCACAACCTGGCTGCAATTTCTGCCGCCAGCCGTTCCTGTTCTGCTCGCCGCTGTGTTTCTTGCAGCAAGCGGGCATTCTCTAATGCCAGCCCAGCCTGGGTGGTGATGGCTTCGACCATTGCCAGTTCTTCCGGCAGCCATTCCAGGGCTGCCTGACCGGCTTCCTGGCGTGGCGCAGCCTCCAGTAAAATTTTTCCAATGGACTGCTCGCGCAGGCGAATTGGTGCCTCCAGAGTACGCTTCTCGCTTTTCTCAATCTCGGGCTCCGAAGTTCGCCTGGCGTTGAGATGCTCTGCCTGGAAGGTGTACTCCAGGGAGTCGCCGCTGGCCAACCCCAGCCACGATGCTCGTTGCATGTACTGGCGGTGCAATTCGCGGATTTCTTCCAGATTGGCCTGCACTTCGGCAAATAGCCTGGCATTCTCGATGGCATTTGCCAGGCTGTCGGCGATGATCTGGGCTACAACCAGATCACTTTCATCGAAAGCCTGCGATTGTGTGGATTGTATATCCAATACACCGATCACGTTCGTTGCGGAGCTGAACGAAGTCGCTGCTCCGCCCGCGGATTGCATCCCTTGCATTTCTGCTGGCTGCACCGGCGTGGGCGCGGGTTGTGCTCGCTTGCTCGCGATGCGCAGCGGTAGAGCCATCTCCGAGCGCGTGTCTGGGAGATCTGGGTTGTCGAAATAGACTGCATCCTGGCCGACATCCAATGCCAAGCGCGCTTCGCCTTGCCTGGCGACGTAGCCCACAATCCCCATTTCTCCAATCGCCAGGCGGTGCCTACGCGCCAGCATGCGACGCCCTCCCGGTGAATTTGCGGCTTGCAGAACGGTATAGCGATTTTCCCGGTCATTCAGGAAGATGCCTACATGATAGAACCCCAGGCGGTCGGAGATCAGTTCTACGATCTGCTCCATCAATTCTTCGGGCTGGCGGATCAGGTTCGCCTGCTGCGCCAGCTCAGCGGCGCTGCGCAGTTGGGTTGTGGCTGTTTCGATGCGTTGTTGCAGAGAAGCCTGTATGCTCTCGACCTGGTTGGACAGTTCTTCTTTTTGGCCTTGCGCCGTTTCCAGGGCAGCTTCGAGGGCAGAGATTTGGGGCAGTCTGGCGCTGACCCAATACCCAAGCAATCCCATGATGATCGGGATCGCATCCATCAGCCATTGCACTTTATCTAACTGGTGTGCTTTAGCCAGGCTGTTCAGAACGGCTGCAAAGCTTCCGAGGGGCAAGTTGTTTTCGAAGGCCAGAATCAGGAACGAGCCGATGGGGAACAGCAGTCCGAGGAGGAAACTTACCAGGGGGAATAGCCTGAATCTCACCGATCACGCTCCCTGCTATCGTTTGTCTGGGTCTGGTTTCCAGGCCGAGATGTGTGGGTACGATCCGCCTGGGCGAGCCCCGGGCCAGCTTCATCCGGCTTGAGGTTGATCTGTACCTTGGCTCGCTGTGCGCCCAGGGCGGAAACCAATTCTTCAGCGGTTGTCCGGATGATCGTCTCCGGATTCACTGCCCGGCGGATCTTTGCGGTGATTTCATTCACCAGCCGTTCGATCTCCGCCTGGCGGCGGGAAGTTTCGAGCAGGCGGGCGTTGCGCACTACTACGGATACCTGGGCGGCAATTGCTGAGATCAGGCGCAGGTCTTCCTCGTCGAAACGCTGCTCGTGTTCCAGATCCTGGGCGATGATCAGGCCAAAGGTTTCATTTGCCATGCGCAGCGGCACCCCTAGCCAGGACTTGGCGGGTTCACCATAGGTGATCGCTCCTAGCGCCCTGGTTCTGTTGATCGTGTCTTCAACCAACATGAGCGGCTGCCCACTGCGGATTACGATTGAAGAGAGACCTTGACCTAAGGGGAAGGGCTGAATATTTACATATTTCCCTTCTTCGTACATGTAAGGGATGCGAATCTGATCTGTGCTGGCATCATAGAGGGCGATGGCAAAGGAACTGACCTCACCAGTGAAGCGCATCACCTGTTCGTGGATGGTACGATACAGCTTGGTCAAATCGGTTTCCAGAGTGATCACCTGGCTGATCGTCCAAAGCGCTTCCAATTCGGCCAGTCTGCGCTGTACTTCTTGCCCTTCTCCCCAATCTGATAATGACGATGGCAGGGGAGTAATTTCTGCTTTCGAGGAAGAGAGCTGTTTTGCCTCTACAGTCTCAAGCTGCAGGATGCCCAACGCCAACGTATTGGCCAGAGCGCCTAATTCCGCCAGTTCTGTATCGGAGAAACCATTGGGCGATTCTGCTTCGCTTTGGATGGGATCCGCCCGGCTGGCGATAACGCTCAAGGCGCCTAGAATCTGGCTGCCCGAAGTGATGGGCAGTGCAGCTTGATACAAGGTGGTCTGGAATTGAGCGCTGGCTGCCTCAGCTTCGGGCGTGGTTGTCTTTCCCGCATCCCTGGCTGTTGGCATACTAGAAGCGCGCCCGGTGTTCGAAATTTGTCCTGATTGGGGCGGTAATGCTTTGACTTGTACACGGTTGGTGGCAATGGCTTGTGAAACGAGTTCGCGTGGGTGGGGGAACGATCGGCTTCGCTCGGCTGCCGCAGGCAGCCCGGCGCCCTGTGTAGCCTGCCCTGCGTCCGTCTGAGTTCCCGCGATGTCTGGCGCGCTCAGGGCGTGCCGGAGCACTGCTAGAGCGCGCGGCATGGCTCTGACGCGCTCGTCTGATTCAAGCTCTGCCCCCATCTTCAATTCTCCCCGGGCCATAAAGATGGCTGCATGTGGGTAGCCCAGCCGCTTGATGATCAGGTTGAGGGCCTGGCGCAGAAATTCATCCACTGAGGCGGCTACCGAAGCCGAACGGCTTAGCTGTAAGTGGGTTTGAGCCAGCTCGGCTTGCAGGGCATTCTGCCGTACGAGTTGTTGGTGCAAAGACTGCATCTCGTCAGCGATCTGGTTGAAAGCAGTTGCTAATCCATTTAGTTCTGTGATTGCAGATAACCGCATCTGCTCAGGTAAGATAGCTGGGCCCGATCCACGCTCGCCATCTGCGTAGCTTTGAACGGTTGTGACAAGCGTGTCCAGAGGGGCAGTCAGGCGCAAGGTGGCCCAACCCAGCAGGATGGCTATCAGTAAGGCCACGATCCCAAAAGCCACCAGCCCGAGCTGTCGCAATTGTTCGAAATTGGGTAAACCCATTTGCCCCTCGATCAAATTCTCCGGCGCCTGGATAGCCCAACCAGCCTGGAGCGAATCCAGCCAGGCAAAACCCAGCAATACGGGTGTGCCTTGCTGGCCGATCAGGCTGAGAGACCCTGGCGCGGCGCCGCCAGACTGGAGATCCTGGAAGATTTGGGAAGCTCCACCCTGGGGGGGCTGAAAATTGAACAATTTGGTGGCAGTTTCCAGGTTGGGATTCACCCCAATAAATGCTTGCTCTTGCGGAATTACGAAGAAAACCGTGACCGATTGAGTGTTTTCCTGGTTCGCAAAGGAGGTAGACTGCGCTTGAGATACCATATACTGGACAGCTCTTGGGCTTGCCAGTAAAAGCAAGGCGGCTGAAGCCGGGCGAAGCCGTTGATCAGTTGGGAGAGCACTTGCATGCCAGGGGATAGCGGTGAAGATGACCAGATTGGGATCTCCGCCCGAGCCTGACGAGCCCACCAGGCCAGGGAGGTCTTGCGGGTTTAGAACGGCCTGGCTGGTAGCCCTGCCGGCGTTTTCCAGGGAGGCTCGCTGTATCAGCCCCAGGATGGGCCCTGCGCCCAACAACTGCCCCTCCCAGGAAGTGCGACTGGCGAGCAGTACACGGCCATCCTGTTCCCCACCGAGCAGGACCAGGGCAAATTCATCGATTGATGGGCTGGATTCTTTCAGGCGCTGCAGTTCCTGCACAATCGCCTGGCGTTCGGTTTGCAGCCCAGGGGCAGCAGGATCGGCAGCACCCAGGGTGCGTTCCAGGGAACTCTGCAAGGAGGGGTGATTCAAGAACGTGGTTAGCAGGCTATGCTGGTGCTCGATGCTGGCTTCTAACAGATCGGCCTGGTTGGAGGCGACATCCGAAATGTAGCGGAGGGACTGTTGCTGGGAGACCTGGCGACCGAAAAAGTATGCGAAGCTGCCAGCCAGGGCAAGCGGGACAAGGGCGAGTGGTAATAGAAGCAGCAGCAGTATCCAGGGAAGCCGCCGCGGGCTGCGTTGATGCCGGGCTGGGCTTGAGGCAGGCTCCGGGGCTGTGGAGCCTGCTGCTCCGCCTGCCGTTCCAGCCGCGTTGGCATCTGCTAATCCAAAACTACCTTCGCTGGGTTCGGGGGCCGAAGCGATCAAAGCTCTCTCCTCAAGAACACGTTTTTGGGTTTATTTTATGAAGCCTCTCGCCTCGGATGCAATCCGCAATCAGCGAGCGACTCGCCAGACCAGTGAGCGGCGGAGGGCGTTGGAAAATGTCAGCAGGCGGCTGCTTGCGCAAGGTCAGCTCAATTCCCAAACTGCTTCTCCTGAAAGGATGCGCCGGATTTGTTCAGGAAATCGATCTGGATCCAGAGGTTTGCCGATAAAGCCATCAAAACTGGCCTCGCGCGCTTTGCGGATTTGATCCTGGCTGGCTTCCGCAGTAACTGCCACCACCAGCGCCTCTTTCAAGCGTGGGGCGCTGCGGATCTTTTGTAATGCACCATAACCATCTTCATAAGGCAGGCGGATGTCCATGAGGATCAGGTCGAGGCGCGGCAGGGTATCGGCGTATTCCACAACCTCATAACCGGATGTTTTCCACTCGCAGTGGATCCCCATATATCCTAACAAGCGGGCGATGAGAACGAAATTGGCGACGTTATCTTCCACTACCAGCACGGTAGCGCCTTTTGGATCCGTAGGTGTCCTAGACGGCTGGGTAGATGAGGCATTGTCCGGCTGGAAAGGGGTTTGTCCTGTCATATTTATGGCATCCGGGAATTGCTTTTCAACGCCAGGAAACGGCGAATTTGATCACCGATCGTATCAACGTCGATCGGCTTTTGAATGTAGCCATCACAGCCGGCTTCCAGGCTGCGCTCGCGATCGCCTTTCATCACATTGGCGGTCAGGGCAATGATCGGTACGTTACCTAACCCTGGCAAGCCTTTCAACCGGGCAGTCAAGGTATACCCGTCAATGTCCGGCATGTTGATATCCATCAGGATCAGGTCTGGTGTTTGAGTCTGTAGGGTTTTCAAAGCCTGGGCCGCGGTACCAGCTTCCAGGACGCTGAAACCCTCGGCCGACAAGATGCGCCGGACAAGCATGCGGTTATCAGGATTGTCCTCTACATACAGAATGGTTGCGCTTCTTCGTTGGTTTTCAGAGATCGGAAAGTTCATAATACAATTTTACAACAAAAAACTGGTTTTCGTGGCGGTTATGACTTTCGTTAGGTTTTTTTTATGCCAAACATATCTAAAATAGGCAGAATGCTTGCTTGCCGCAAGCATTCTGCCTGAGCCATATATTCTAATGTCCAAACGCTGCCCAGGCAGCTAAGCGCGCCATGCAAACATTTCATGCCAAGCCGAGAGCGGGTGATGGGACTCGAACCCACGAATAGTAGCTTGGGAAGCTACTGCCTTACCACTTGGCGACACCCGCGAGTTATGTGAGATTATTCTAATCCAATCCCTATCTTTTGACAACCCTGGTTTGTCTTACAATTTAGCGAGGTTGTGGACTTGCTGATTACCCGGTTTTCGCCTTATAATTATTTACCTGTTAGATATGGGATCGGGATGAACTCGCTCAAATTAGTCCTCGTTTCTTTGGAAAAACGATTGCAAGGGTGGATCGAAGGCGGCGCGGCGCGTTTGTTCCCCGGACAACAAGCATTTCAGACGCTGGCTTTGCAGTTTGGCCAGGCTGTGCAAGAGGGCCTGCGGCCTTCTGCAAATGGCTCGGCCTTGGCGCCTAATCTGTACGTTTTGCTGCTGCCTGCTGAGCAGGCGCGTATTTTGCAGGACAGTCCTATGCTCAGGCATGAATTGGCGAGCAATCTGCGCCTGGCGGTCGAGGAGGCAGGCTGGCGTTTTTCTACCCCTCCAATGGTGCGCGTGGCGGTGGCCCCGGAACTCGCTCCAGGTCAGATCAGGGTGTTGGCCCAACACAGCCTGGATAACCTGTCGCAAACTACGGGTATGCAGGTCGTGCACCCAGGGCAGCGCGCTATGCCTCGGACGGCCTTTTTGGTTGTGGATGGAACGCGGATTTTCTCACTTTCTAAAACGATCGTCAATATTGGGCGCAGCGCAGAAAACCAGTTGATCATCGATGATCCACGCGTTTCGCGCTTGCACGCACAGTTGCGCCTGGTCAATGGGCGCTACCGCATTTTCGACCTGGATTCGAGGGGCGGCACCTGGGTGAATGGCAAGCGCGTGCGCCAGCACACGTTGTTCCCAGGTGATGTGGTTTCGCTGGCAGGCGTTCCCCTGGTCTATGGACAGGATGCCGATCAGGAAGACACTCAGGATATGCCTGTAGCGGATTGAAGTGGAAAAGTTTGCATGAGCGGCTTGATTTTTCTAATCTTGCGTATGATCCTGGCGGTATTGCTCTATTCTTTTCTGGGTTGGGCCCTATGGATCTTATGGCAAGACTTGCGACAGCAGGGTAGAATATCCTCTACGGCGATACCTGCCTTGGCCCTGGCATCTCAAGTCGAAGGTGAGCGTGTTGTGCGCAAATTTACGGGCACAGAAGTTTTAGTAGGACGTGATCCAGCCTGCGATTTATACCTGGATGAACGCACGGTCTCGACCAGGCACGCCCGTCTCTCTTACCATCACGGGCAGTGGTGGCTGGAAGATATGCATTCCAGGAATGGTACTTTCCTCAATGAAGAGGCTTTATCTACCCCGGTAGTGCTGGCTGCCGGAGATCAAATACGTTTTGGGCAGGCTGCGTTTCAAGTCGTTTTGGGTGAAGCGGCGGCCCTACGAGAGGAGATCCCATGCAATTAAAACCTACCCTGGCCATCATTGGTGGATCTGGGCTGTACGACATGCCCGATTTGCAAGAAGTGCAGGTTCATGATGTGGAAACGCCCTTTGGTAAGCCCAGTGCTCCCATCATCGTCGGCATTCTAGAGGGGCGCAGCCTGGCCTTCCTGGCAAGACATGGCGAAGGCCATCACATTGCGCCGAGCGAAGTGAATTACCGGGCGAATATCTACGCTCTGAATCAGCTTGGCGCGCAGCGCGTTGTGAGTATCAGCGCCTGCGGCTCCTTGCGTGAAGATTACGTTCCAGGGGATATCGTTATCCCGGATCAACTGTTCGATTTCACGCGCGGCCGCGAGCGCAGCTTTTTTGGCGAGGGTTTTGTGGCTCACATCAGCGTTGCCGATCCGTTTTGCCCAGAGCTTTCCGGGTTAATCCTGGAAGCGACTCAGGCAACCGGAGCCAGGGTTCACCAGGGTGGGGTCTTTATCACGATTGAGGGGCCGCGTTTCTCGACGCGAGCCGAATCGAATGTGTATCGTTCCTGGGGAATGTCTCTAATTGGGATGACCACTTCCCCGGAAGCTTACCTGGCGCGCGAAGCGGAGCTTTGCTATGGTGTGATGGCGCACGTTACGGATTACGATGTGTGGCACATCAGTGAGGAGCCGGTCACTGTGGACCGGGTGATCGAAATCCTGAACCGCAACACAGAAACCGCACAGCAAGCCGTGCGCAACCTGGCGCGCAGTTTGCCTGAAGATCGTGCGTGCGAGTGCGAGAGTGCACTGGCAACTGCGTTGATCACGCGGCCGGATGTGATCCCGGCAGAGACGCGCCAGAAGTTGGGTTTGCTGGTAGATCGATACCTGCGGTAGTTTCCGTTTTTGCAGCCTCTGTGTTTGTCCTCTTCCCCGTCTGCCACCCGGCGCGTTCAGGGCCGCCTGTTCCTCGCGGCGGCTTTATTCCTCTGCGTGTACGCCGTGGCTCTGAGCCTGGCCCCGGCAGTGCGGGAGCGGACATGGCAGGTAACCTACCATTGGGAGCACTGGTCAGGTTGGTTCGCTTGGGTGCTGGCGGCGGTATTGGCGCACCGGCAAAGCTCTCGTTGGCTGCCGGAACGCGACCCTTACCTGCTGCCAGTGGCGATGCTGCTGTGTGGGTGGGGGATGCTGACAGTCTGGCGGCTTTGGCCGGCTTTCGGCGCCCGCCAAAGTTTGTGGATGGTGATCAGCCTGGGGGTTCTGATCGCAGGATTGCGCCTGCCTTCCGACTTGAGTTTCTTGCGCAGGTTCAAATATCTGTGGCTGACTGGCAGCCTGATCCTGACGGCCCTGACTCTGCTTTGGGGCACCAACCCGTTGGGTTATGGGCCGCGTATGTGGCTGGGTGGTTATGGCGTGTATTTTCAACCATCGGAGCCCTTGAAGCTGCTGCTGGTGGTGTATCTGTCGGCTTACCTGGCGGACCGCTATCCGTTCCTGCTCCTGATGAACACATCGGCTCGTTCTGGGCGAAAATTTCCGACCCGGCTGGTTGAGTGGCTCGAGAAGTCTTCCCTGCTGCCCTTGTTAGCGCCTACTTTGATCATGACCGGGCTGGCGCTGTTTGTGCTGGTGGTGCAGCGCGACCTGGGCACAGCATTTATCCTGTTTTTCCTGTACGCGGTTGTGGTGTATGCTGCGGTGGGGCAGTGGCACGTGCCAGCCGTGGCTGTGCTGGGCACGCTGGCAGCGGGCATCGTAGGTTACGGCCTGTTCGACGTGGTGCGCGTGCGGGTGGATGCCTGGCTCAATCCCTGGCTGGATCCCAGCGGGCGCTCGTTCCAGATCGTCCAATCGCTGTTGGCAGTGGCCAATGGCGGCATGTGGGGGCGCGGCCCAGGATTGGGCAGCCCGGGGCTGGTGCCCCTGGCGCACTCTGACTTGATCTTTGCTGCGATTGCTGAGGAGCACGGGCTGGTGGGCAGCCTGGGTTTGCTGCTGCTGCTGGCCTTGCTGGCGGGACGCGGTTTGATGATAGGGCTGTACGCGGCGGATGCCTACCGGCGCTACCTGGCGGCTGGCCTGACGGCCTTTCTGGTGGGACAGGCGGTGCTGATCATTGGCGGCAATTTGCGCCTGGCGCCTCTCACCGGGGTAACGCTGCCGTTTGTTTCTTACGGGGGTTCGTCATTGCTAACGTCTTTCCTGGCGCTGCTGCTGTTGCTGCATATCAGCAATCAGCGTGCAGCGCGGCCCGCGACCCAGCCAGGCGCGCTGACGTTCCAATACCTGGGCGTTTTGTTGTTGGGCAGCCTGGCGGCGGCTGCGCTGGTGAATGGCTGGTGGGGCATGGTTCGCGGCCCAGATTTGCTCACCCGTACAGATAACCCGCGCCGGGCAATTGCCGACCGCTACGTGCGCCGGGGGGCAATCCTGGATCGCAACGATACGCCGATCAATATCACGGAGGGACAGCCAGGCGCATTCGTGCGCCGCGCGGACTACCCGGCCTTGAGCAATGTGGTCGGGTATACGGACCCGACTTATGGACAGTCGGGCCTGGAAGCCAGCCTGGATGTCTATCTGCGCGGCCTACGCGGGTATTCGGATCTGACGATTTGGTGGAACCATATGCTCTACGGGCAGCCTCCCCCAGGTTTGGACGTGCGTTTGAGCCTGGATTTGGGTCTACAAAGCCTGGCGGATGCTGCATTGGGCCAATGCAGAGCGGCTCTGGTTCTATTGGATGCGGACAGCGGTGAGATCCTGGCGATGGCTTCACACCCTACCTTTGACGCCAACCATCTGGAGACGGACTGGCCATCTCTGGTGCAAGACCCTGGCGCACCCTTGTTGAACCGGGCTACCCTGGGACGTTACCCGGTGGGCGCGTTGGAAACGGGCATGTTTGCTGCCCTGCTGCCCGAAGTGGAAGCAGATGTGGCCGGGTGGATCGGCCTGCCTGGCGGGGAAGCGGCGCAGCAGGAACAGGCTGGTCCCGGCTACAGCCCATTACAGATGGCGCTGCTGGCTGGCGTGGTAAGCTCTGGGGGTGTGCGGCCGGCTCCGCTGCTGGTTACAGGTTACAAAACGCCGGATGCGACCTGGGCGCCCCTGGTCTCTTTGGGCGCGCCCAGGCGTTTGCTGGGATCCCAGGCGGTGCGAGACCTGGCGTTGCCAGCGGCGCGGCCTGACCTGGGTATCTGGGAAACAGTTGCGGTTATCCAGGAAGCGAATGGCAAGGGGCTGACCTGGTACCTGGGTGGTACGCTGCCCGATTTCCAGGGGCCAGGATTGGCCCTGGCGGTCTTGCTGGAGGAGCCTGACCCCGCACTGGCGATGGCAATCGGAGAGCAACTCCTGGGTGCTGCGCTGGAGTGATCGGGATAGCCTCCCGGCGATCTGGCGCCTGGTCGGCGAGAGCGCCGGGAGGGTGATGGCCCGTCAGGGGGCCGGCTTTACGCGCAGATAGCGCCGTTTGCCAACTTGTAGAACGCCAGCGCCAGGAAAGCTCTGGTTGGGGTCGACCAGGCTTTGGCCATCCAGGCGAACGGCATGCTGGGCCATCATGCGCCTGCCTTCGCTTTTGCTGGCGACCAGGCCGCTGGCCAGCAATACTTCCAGCACGTTTTGGCCCGGCAGAAAGTTGAATTCGGGCAACTCTTCGGGCAGTTGACCGCGTTGGAAGATGTGCACAAAGTGGTCTTCGGCCTGAGCAGCGGCCTGTTCGGAATGGTAGGTAGAGACGATCTGGCGCGCCAGCCTCATCTTAGCATCCCGAGGATGCAAACTCCCCTGGCGCATCTGTGTCTCGATAGCTTCGATCTCTCCCGGCGTCCAGGGCGTGACCAGGCGGAAGAATTGTCCCATTGCCTGGTCCGGCACACTCATGACTTTGCCGTACATGTCCTCGGGCGTGGCAAGCAGGGGGATGTGATTGCCCAGCGATTTGCTCATCTTGATTTGCCCGTCGGTGCCTGGCAGGATGCCCAGGATGATGGCGATGTTGGGCTTTTGGCCCAGGTACGTCATGACTTTGCGGGCGGCAGTGAGGATGTTGAACAATTGATCGCTGCCCCCAACCTGTACGTCGGCGCGCAGAGCGAAGGCATCGTAGCCTTGCATCAACGAGTAGAAGGTCTCGTGCAGGTAGATTGCCTCGCCGCGCTCCCAGCGCAGCTTGAAGTTCTCGCGGGTGAGGAACTGCTGGAGGGTGAAGTTGGAAGCCAGGTGGATCAACTGCTCGAAAGTTAGCTGTGAGAGCCATTCGGCGTTGTAACGGATGGTGGTTTTTTGAGGCTCCAATACTTTGAAAGCCTGTTCAGCGTAGGTGCGGGCGTTGTGCTCGGTTTGTTCTGGCGTGAGATGAGGGCGCAGGCGATCCTGGTCTGAGGGATCGCCGATCAATGCAGTGTAGTTGCCCACAACGAAAAACACTTCGTGGCCCAATTCCTGGAACTGGCGCAGCTTGCGCATGGGGACGGTATGCCCGAGGTGCAGGTCGCTGGTGCGCGGGTCGAAACCACAATAGACGCGCAGCGGTCGACCCGCCTGGGCAGCTTCATCCAGGCGCTGGCGCAGCTCGTCCGCCATAGCTTGTTTGATGTCTAGATCGCCGTATTCGGTGCCCTGCATCAGGTAGGCGACTTGTTCTTCGATGCTTTTGAGTCTGTGGTTCATCTCTAATCTCCTTGCGAACGGTTCCGGCAACAACCGTTGGCGAGTATGCCTGCACCCGGATGGGAATAAAAAATGCGCCCTCGGCGGGGAGGGCGCAGGCATCTCACCGCAGAGGGGCGCTCAATTGTAGGCGTATGCAGACTGGAATAAAGGAGACAGGCATTGCGAGTTCATGCCTGGATTATAAAAGATTTGTCGAAAATTTGGTAGAGCGAGCTTCTTTGTTGATTCTGACCTCCCATGCTATAATGGGCGCAATTTTGGAGGAAGCCGTGCAAGAGCCGGTTCTGGTGCTAAACGCCAATTTCGAGCCGATTCATGTGTGCAGCATGCGCCGGGCGATCAGCCTGGTTCTGGGTGGCAAGGCCAGTCTGGTGCTGAACGGGCGCGGGGAAATTCGAACGGTAAAGCGCTCCTTCCCACGCCCCTCCGTCATCCGGTTGGATATGATGGTAAAACGCCCACGCCCGACCGTACGGCTGACCAAACGTGAAATTCTGCGGCGCGATGATTATACCTGCCAGTATTGTGGACAGCATGTCACATACCTGACGGTTGATCACGTTGTGCCGCGCCGCCTGGGGGGCGAATATTCCTGGGACAACCTGGTGGCTGCCTGCCCGGCTTGCAACCACCGCAAGGGTGGTCGGACACTGGAACAGGTGCAGATGCGCCTGCTGCACTTACCCAAAGAACCGCCCGCCTCAGCGTCTTACTTCTTCGCCCGGCATCTGCGCGAAAATCAAGACTGGATGCCCTTCGTTGAAGGCTGGTGACCTGGCTTTCTCTAAAGGTCAATGTGCATCAGATCGGTGGCCAGGGTAACCTGGCCCTTGTATGTCTCCCTGGCTTGAGAGATCAACAGATCTGAGGGCGTTTTGGGGTTGTAATGCACCAGGTACAGCGTTTCGGCTTGCGCCTGGGCGGCGATCGCGCCTGCCTGGGCGGCAGAACTATGCCCGTACATCGCGCCGGTGGCTTCGTGGATCAAAAAGTCTACACGCTGCGCCAGGCGCACCACTTCAGAGCAGGGTTCGGTGTCGCAAGAATAGGCCAGAGTTCTGCCAGAAGCAGGAAACTCGATGCGCAGGCCAATGGCTGGCACCAGGTGGTGCACCGGTGAGGCGAATACGTGCATTTCTTTGTTTTCGAACACAGCCGCCATCTCGTCTTCAGGGAGGCGGTGCAGCTCGACGGGATAGAAATTCGGCCAGGACTCCCAATCATAGAACTGCATGATCTTTTCGATGCGATCCAACGTGTGCGCCAGGCCATACAGGCGCAAAGGGGCGCTCCGCCCCAGCAGCCAGCTTTGCATGAGCAGGCTGGGCACTGCGGAAACGTGATCGGGGTGGAAGTGGGTCAGCAACAGATCGGTCACGTCCAGCATATCGATACCAGCCTGCCGCAGGCGCAAGAGGGGATTGCCTACACAGTCGATCAACAAGCGAGTCTTATCCCCAACAACGATCAAGTGGGTATTTTCATGCTGTTCGTCGGGGATGGCATTGGAGGTGCCCAGAAAGATCAGGTGCGTCATATGTTGGTAGGTATCTCTCTATTTCTCGGTTTAGCGGCTGAAGAGCCACACGGCAACCTGGGGGGTGATGAATACTTCGACCACAGCGGCTAACAGGAACAGGGGCGCCACAACCCCCAGCATCACTTTGGCCCAATTGGCCAGCGCGCACAGCCAGGCTTCGCCAATGGTTTTCCCGTGCGCTGGCGCAGCCAGGGTGGAGCCTACTTGCAGAATGGCTGCTCCGGAAAGGATGATGGCTGGCAACTCCAGCAGGCCGTGAGGCGCTACCAGGCCCAGCAGGAATATGACGGGCGAGATGCCCGAGGCGGCCACGTTGGCGGTGATGTAGCTGATAAAAGCAACCGGCAGCATCACTACCAGCATGCCGAACACGCCGAAGGAGAAGATGCCCAGGATGGTTGCCAGGGCAACGGCGCGCAGATTTTGCAGCCAGATGGCGCGCACACCTGCGGCGGAAATAAAGCGGATTTGGCTCAATCCCTCCAGAAAGCCTTGATTCAGCTTCTCGGGTTTGAAGACTTCCTTGGGCAGTTCGAATACCTGCGCCTGGTTGATGCCCATCCACACGCCGATTGCCAGGATCAAGAGGGTGAAAACCACGGGCAAGGCCAGTTTGCGCAAAGCCAGCGGAATTTCATGGCGATACCATTCGAGCGGTGAGTGAGCCTGACCAACGAAGGCGTTCTTAAATACCTGCCAGAACCATTTGAAGTTGAGCGTATCCAACTCGCGCCCGAGCAGCTCCTCGCGGTTGAAATGCGCCAGGCCGGTGCGGATCAACAGGCCAGCGATTAACAATAACGCCAGCATGATCCACCACAGGGCCGAGTAAATCGCCCAGAACATGACGATGCTCTCACCCTGGATCAGCAGCGCTACGGGGATGATAATGAAGGATGAGAGCAGGTTGGCGGCGCGCACAGAGGTGGTTTGCGAGGATACGACTACAGCCCCGCTGACCATGACCACCGCCTGGATGGTGGTGAGCAGGAGGATCTGGATCAGGAAGACCGGATCAGGTTTCCAGCCGATCTGCAAGTTGACGCTGATCAGGTAGACGGTGATGCCCAGGTAGCTGGCGAACAGGCTGGGGACCATGGCTGCCAGCAATTTGCCCAGGTAGATCTGCACATCGGTGAGCGGGCTGCTCAGCAAGGGTTCGATGCTGCGGCGTTCCTTCTCGCCTACGAAGCTCTCCAGAGCGATGACCAGCGAGACGGTGATGGGGAAGAAGCCCACCACCATGAGCAGGAAGGGAATGAGACGCTCACCGATGACAGGAGCGCCGTAATCTTCAACGAAGTTTACCGCCTGGCGAGCGGTGAAGTTCATCAGGCCGGGGAAGAACACCGTCAGGGCGATGATGGGAATGATGATGCGCCAATCGCGGAACTGGTCGCGCACTTCGCGCCAGGCGACGATTGATACCATGCGCAGGTTCTCACGCATACAGCACCTCCGCCTGATCAGGGGCAGAGATGGCTTGCAGGTAAACCTGTTCCAGGCTGCGCGGCACTTCTTGCAGGCTCATCACGGGCAAGCCCTGGGACAGGAAGTGGTTCAAGATGGCAGGGTTGGCCTGGAGGGGATCATCGGCCTGAAAGCGCAGCCAGTTTGGCCCAGAAGCGGTGAGACGGGCGTGGGGCAGAGGGGTGGCAAATGCGCCGTTTAGATCTGCGCCCAGGCGCAGTTCGTATTCTGCCGGGCCAAGCAAGCGTTGTTTGAGAGCCTGCGGGCTGCCCTGAACGATGATGCGGCCGCGGCGGATGATGGCAATCTGGTCGGCCAGTTCTTCCGCTTCAGCCAGGTTGTGGGTGCAGATTACGATGGTGCGTTCGGCTGAGCGCAGTTCGTTGATGGAGTCTCGCACCAGGCGGGCGCTTTCGGGATCCATGGCAGACGTGGGTTCATCCAGCAGCAGAACCGGCGGGTTGTGCAGCAAGGCGCGCGCCAGGGCCAGTTTTTGGCGCATGCCCTTGGAATATTCGCCGATGGGGCGCTTGCCTGCTTCCAGGAGGCCAAAGTCTTCCAATAGATCATGGACGCGCTGCTTGCGCGTGGCCGAATCGAGCTGGTAAACCTGTCCGAAGAAATCCAGGTATTCGAAGGCCGGCATGCGGTTGTAAAGTCCGTGGTGCTCGGTCAGCACGCCCACGGAGGCGCGCACCTGGGCCGGCTGGGTGATGACATCGAAGCCGGCGACGTGCGCCTGGCCGCGCGTGGGGCGCAAGATGGAGGTCAACATGCGCACGGTGGTGGTCTTGCCGGCGCCGTTTGGGCCAAGCAGCGCTAGCAGCTCGCCGCGCTTGACTTCCATCGAAACCCCATCTACGGCCAGGAAGTCATCGAATTGTTTGCTCAGATTTTGTGTTGTGATCATGAATCACAATCATACATCAAACCGGGCCGGATGGGCTTTACACCCATGCAAGCTGGCAGGCATTCCGCTTACAGGCCTTTTTGTTGGCCCAGGCGCAGCCCATAAAGTCGATCAGGCAGTTTCGTCCTGTTCAGCTTCATCCATCACCTCGGCCTGAGGTTCTGCCAGCGCAGGGGGGTGGCTGTGACGCCAATAGAGCATCCCCACAGCGAACAAAGCAACAACGGCCATGAGAGTCTGGTTGGCGTTGATGCCGCCGACCATGGAGGGATCCAGGCGCAGGAACTCCAGGAGAAAGCGCCCTACCGGGTAGGTGATCAGGTAGATGAAAAACAGGTCGCCATGGATCAATTTCTTGGGGTAGCGGCGCCCCAGCCAGAGCAGCAGGGCCACGTTGGCGAAATTCCACAGGGATTCGTACAGGAAAAGCGGGTGATAATATTCGATGTTCTCGAAGCCTGGCAGGCGATAATCGGGGTCGATGCGGATGGCCCAGGGCACGCCGGTGGGCTTGCCGTAAAGTTCCTGGTTGATGAAGTTGCCCCAACGCCCGATGGCCTGGCCTAACGCCACCCCGGGGGCGGCAATATCGGTCCACAGCAGGAAGTTGACCTTGCGGCGTTTGCAGAAGAAGTACAACATCAGGCCCCCGCCGATGACTGCGCCTGGGATGCCCAGGCCGCCGTTGCGGATGTTGATGGCGTCCAGCGGATGGGTGAGATAATACTGGGTGGTGATGCCCAGCTCAACCATGGAGGGCGGCGGGGTGAGGATGTGCCAGATGCGGGCGCCGACGATGCCGCCGATCAAAACCCAGATGAGCCCATCCCAGACGAGTTCGACGTTCTGTCCACGGCGGGTGGCTTCCCGGCTGGCCAGCCAGGCGGCTGCCAGAGCGCCTGACATCAAGATGATTCCATAATAAGTGATGTGCAGGGGTCCAATATCAAACCCGGGTAGTAGCATAGAGATCCTCCGAAATTGAGCAGTTACGCTCAGGTGTTTTGGACTACTGGCGCGGTTTATCCTGGTAGGCCTGCCGGCGCACATCGATGATGCGCTGCACGGCGGTCAGGTTGGCAAAAATCGCCAGGATCCATAATCCGATCATGGGGAAATTCAGTATTAAGGAAGGCGCCAGCACCAGGTAGCGCTCCAGTCGGGTGAGCAGCCCGATCTTGGTATCCCAGCCCAGGGATTGGCCGCGCGAGCGCACGTAGGATACCAGGACAGAACCGGCGGCAGCGGCGTAAACCAGCATGCACGCCAGTTTATCTCCAGTTTGAGTGTAATAATACAGCAGTCCGGCGAATATCACCAACTCGGAGTAGCGATCGGTAACCGAATCGACGAAAGCCCCGAACTGGCCCGCCATGCCGCGCAGGCGGGCCATGGTGCCATCCAGGGCGTCCACCGGTCCCATCAGCAGGATGAGGATGCCGCCCAGGGTCATGTTCCCCCGGGCCAGGAAATAGGCTCCGATGGTGTTACCCACCAATCCCAGGATAGTCATGGTATTGGGCATCAATCCCAGCCGGTTCAAAAATGCGCCGATAGGGTCCAGGATGCCTTTGAAGCGCACCCGCATTAAATCTGTAAGTGTTAGGGGTTGTTTTGTTTCTGTCACGTGTTCCACGAAAACTGTGTCTACCTTTCCCGTAAGTGTGGTTTGAATACCGGGAAATGCTATCGCATGGGGGGGAGACTGTCAAGCCCGATCTTACAACCGAAAGTGTCCTGTGAGGGGAAAACACAGATGCCGGAGTGCATTCCTGCCGGCCTCCGGCACCTGCATTCGGATGTGTGCATTTCAGGAGAAGTGGGTCAATCCCAATTGCCTTCCTGAAGTTCTTTGAGGTTCTTGCCCGGGTTGCGCAGTCGCGCCAGCGTGGTGAGCATGAAGGCGCCAGCCGTCAGGGCTGCCAGGGCGATCTTGGTCAGGTCGATGACGGGCTCGACGCGCACGCCTTGCGGCGAGGCGATGATCACCGCTACCGGGCGAGCAAAAGAGCGCCCGCCGCCGCCGCCGCCCACGCCGCTGCCGCCGGCATCCTCGGCGTCCCCGCCGCTGCCTGCGCCCAGGCCAAAGCCCATGCCCGCCACCACTTCAGCGGCCGGGATGATCATGTTTTCATCCTTTTCAACCGGGTCCCCGTAAACAGAATCTACGCTGGCAACCGCCAGGAGGCTGTCCAGAGTGTCTTCCATCAGTCCCAAGGCATCATCTTCAGGCTGCAAGACAATGCTCTCATCGATTTCGATGGGTTCCAGATCTTGTTCGTCGGTCATTATTTTCTCTCCTTCTCTACCGTACAAAATGATGTAAAAGATCAGTCATGACGTGGTATCCTCAAGGTGAACAAAGCCAAAGAGGAGACAAGCCATGACTGATCGCCATAAAGTATACACGAAAGTTGTGAAGACGCTG